>JALOON010000124.1 GCA_025454405.1 Oscillatoriaceae cyanobacterium Prado104
TTTTGCTAAATCGGCAGCTTTCAGGGGGCGCAGCATCATGGAAGGCTGCTGCACTCCAAAGTTTTTGGGGGAAGTTTTATGGAATTGGCGTTGAATTCCTGCTGTTTCTAAAGCTGCAACTCGCCCTCGCAGCTCGGCAATTTCTGTTCGCAGTTGGGTGAAAGTTTCCCTCGTTTCGGAAGCTACTGTTTCGGCCGAAAGTGTTGGAGCGGCTTCAAAGAATTGTTTGATGATTTTGACGAGTGCGGCGCTTTCAGTTAGAGATTGTTGGGCCATGTAGTCGCGCAGCTTTTGGTAGTAGTCTGGCGGCAAGTAGCCGACAATTCTGATGTTTTTGGTTGCCATTAGCTTTCTGATTCGGGATGGTTGGCATGCAGTGAACCTGCTCGCGTTTGGCGTAGTGAAGAAGATCTTCAAACGCTTGAAATTGAGTTGCGGGCGTTAGCGCAGTCCTCGAAGAGGATCGTTCTCTTGAGTGCTTTTTGACCGCAATCGACAGCAAATATTGTTGGCGCTCTCTATTCGATAGCCTTGATGGCGCAAGTACGTCGAGATCGCTTCCGAACGGGCTGGCAAAGGTGAACCCGTGCAAACTTTCGATCGCTCGGAGCGAGCCTGCTGCTAGAGGTGCTTGCTGCTGGTGTTCGCTGGTCGATCTGAGTATGCCGCTAATGTGCCTTAAAGGCATACTAAAAAACCTTTGGTATCTCGAACGGCGCGGGGCAGCAGGTTGAGTAGCACTTTTATAGCACAAAATAACACACTCGATCCGATCGGCGAAGAATGTCTGGAGCGTCGAACGGGGAACAGCCGAGATACGGGCTTGCATAGGACACGACGTAAAGTTTTGCGTGCGATGCGTTTAGCCTAAATGAGTATTAATACTCTGGGACGGCTAGCCAGGCAAAGAAGCTGCATCTAGATACCTGCCAATTCAACTATTGTTTGTAAAGCTTTGTAACAATCGATCGGCATTTTGCATAAAAGCAGCGGGTTAAGGCTGATAGGTAGGTAGGGGATGCGGCGCAACATCTGGGATGCAGCAGGTTGAGGTAGTGAAGGTATTTGAGAAAGCAGGAGGAACAGCGTGAAAGGGTTCTCGATTTTGAGTTCGATCGTTGGTTGGGCGGTGTTGGGTAGTGCGTCGGTATCGGTTTTGGCACAGGGGCGATCGTCCCCAACAAACCAACAGATATTGGAGGGGCGATCGCAAATAATTGCCCAACAGCCAAACTCTCGACTTATCACTTGGAAGGAATTTGTAGAACGGGGTGGCAGGCGTTTTGTCAATTACGATTACGACCTACCGCCCGAGTTTAGGAACGGCTATGTTTACATCAATCCCGGAGCCGATAATACTACAGCTTATATCCTAAAACAAGGTTTATCTAGCTATCCAGCAATCAAAAGTGGAATAACAGAAATTGATTATGCTGCGGCAGATAGGTATGTAAACTCGGGCAAAGCAATCAGATTTTATTGGGGAGGGGGTGCAGTTTCTTATCAACGTTATGGAAAAGATACGGAAGTTAGATTTTTAGATCGACCAGGGCAAGGATGCTTGAGGCTTAGTTGTTTGGTAGCTCCTTTTATGACTGACGAGCAAATCAGTCGCATTCTGCGCTCTGAAAGAGCGATAAAACAGAAAAATTGAGGTAAATATGAAAGTGCGATCGATTTTTGGCTTGATAGCGAGTTTGGGAATTTTAGGTGCTGCTTCCTGTTTCTTAGAAGGAGCAGCCAAAGCTGAAACCAAGACAGCCGAATCTGGGAATGTGAAAGCATCCGTGTCATTTGAACCCATTAGCAGACTTTGTTCGCAAAACCCGCAACTGAGATTGCTCCGGGGCGGTCAAACAGTTTTCAATCAAAACATACCGACAAAAGAAGTGGGCTATTGTCGGTTATCTGACCTTCAAGTTCGGGACTTAGATAAAGACAGCGAACCGGAAATCATATTAGATATATATTCTGGCGGCGCTCACTGCTGCACGTCATTTCTGATTTACCGCTACGATAATGCAACTCAAAAATACACGGCGATCGTTCATTTTTGGGGAAACGGCCGCGGTCCGAAAATTGAGGATTTAGATAAAGATGGGAATGTAGAATTTGTCACTCACGACGATCGCTTTTCATATAAGTTTTCATCTTATGCCGGATCTCGTTATCCATTACAAATTTGGCAGTACCGTCATGGAAAAATGATAGATGCCACGCGGCGCTATCCCCAACAAGTTAAAAACCACGCTTATCAGCTATGGCAAGAATACATTAAAACACAAACTCAATCTGAGGGAGGTAAAGCAATCTTAGCGGCTTACTTGGCTGATAAATATTCCTTGGGTGAAGGTGAGGATGGATGGCGGCGGCTGCGGGAAGCTTATCAGCGAGGCGATCGCCAGCAATTTTTCAGTAGATTGCGAAACTTTCTGCAGGAAACTGGTTACATTCGTTAAAAAGTTTGTGTTAGTAAAGTTTGCCAATTTCACAAATAAGGAGAAAGAAAAAGTGAAAAGAAGCTCGCTGTTTTATGTGGCGCTAAGTCTGTTATTATTTAGTGCCGATTCATTGCCCGTCAGTTCGCAGGATTCGCCAACCCTATTAGTCGGACAAAATACCAGAAATCCCCTATCAAATTGGACGTGGGATAATTTAGAGAGAATTCTTTCGGAGTTACAAAGAGATTCTGCCGGAAATAACTCTCTAACTCGTCTGGTTTCTTTTTACTTCCCCCCTGGTTTTGCCAAAGGTCAGGTAGCTCTAAGCGTTTATGGAGCTGGCGGTATAGAATACATTGTAGCGCGAGAAGGCGTTCGGATTCCAGGTCTAAATACGGCTCGTGCGGTCAGTTTTGCCCCCAGTATTCCCCTTCAGGATCGAGACAAATATCCGGGAATATCTCACTTTCCTCAAAGTCTTTACCAACAAGGCAAGATAATTCTTGTCAGATCGAGCGCTCCCCGATTTATCGAGCGTTTTATTAGCGCGGCCAAGTCAGGAACAAAAGTTCAACTGTCTGACGGCCGCAATGCTTATTACTCAAACGAATCAGCTTGCAGTTCCCTGTCGCCGCAGAATGAGTTCAATTCTTCATTTGTTTGTGTTAGTAGCAAGCTGGGTTCTGGGGAAAACTTGAGGATTCTTGCATCCATAATGACCCAACAACCGATTGAGAATAAAAACTAAAATTCCGAGTTAAATTTGCGTTGACTCCGAACAAATTTCACAAAAAAGCACCCAATTTTATGAAAATGCAATCGTCTAACTTATGGCAAATTATTATTGAAATATGCTTGCAAAGTAGAGTATGTATGAAGCGCCACTCGATCGTGAGTGTTATGGCAAGTTTAACTTTTATAGGAATTGCCACTTCCCCAATCCCTGCACAAAACCGTCAACCTTGTAACATAGGAGCGCTTGTCAATCCAGCAAGAGAAAGCAAAAAGATTAGGAATACCCAATATAAATTCGTGTTCGATATTCCGGCTAACTACAGCATTGATATTCAGGGCGATCACCATACTGATTATCTACTATTGAATAACCCTAGCGAACAACAATTAAGAAGTTGCTGTCAAAAAAATAAGCAAATAGATTGTGGTAGCTATCCTCCAGTAATAGTAAGAATAGATCCAGCAAAACCTAACTCTCGCCTCCTTCCAGACCGTAACGTTCAATATCCGAGTCGCTTTGAATATATCAAACAGACAACTATTGCTAATCAAAAAGCTGTTGTTTACGTATTTCATTCTAGCAGGAATGGGAAAACCATCGCTCAAATTAGCTTGACGGCTAGTTTTTTTACTCCTAACAAGAAACACATAATTGCTATTACCGCTTATAGTTTTCAAGATAAAGTTCACCCGATTGACGAACAGGTTTTCCAGAGACTTATCTCTTCATTTGCTTTTGTGAGATAATTGGATAGAAAAAAAGGAAACATCATGAAAAAGCGATCGATATTTAGTTTAATAGTAAGTTTGGCAATCTTAGGGGTTGGAATATTAACTCGAAATCAACCTGCAACTGCTGAACCAGCACCTATTTTCAGACCGTTGCTTCGAGATATCCAAGCTCAACTCCCTAGAGGTATGGTGATGCGATTGCCCGTCTCTATTCCTTATCATTCTTTGCCACCTGCTAATTCTAACAATACACTTTACCCATATTTGTATTCAAAAAACGGTGAGTTAGGTATTACCCTATACTATTTCCCTAAATGTAGAGCAAATTCTTGTTTTGCTGGTGAATTTATTGTTTCTAAATTAGACGATTACAAATCTAAGTTAGAAACAATAGCTAAATGGCCGTGTGCTAATGCCACTTCAGTAAATATCAAACCAGGAATTAAAGGTGTTTACACTAATATCAGATGCGGTGGAAGTGGTGACGGCAGTCAGACTATTTTCTGGAAACAGAACGGTTTAACTTTCTCGGCTCAGTTACGCGCTGCGGCTAACATCAAACAGGAACTGCTTGAAATTGCTACTTCGATGGCTAGCGAGCCTCCGATTAAAAGTGCTAAATGAAAATAAGGAGATTTATGAAAGCTCGATCGCCAGCGACCATTACCATTAGTTTAAGCATTTTAGCAGCTACATCATTACCCATTGTTGCCCAATCTGTCCGCTTTCCAACGGATGCAGAACTGCAAGAATTAATCGAGAAATTCCGCCGTTTTGCTGCTTCCCCCCCCGGTGGCAATCGCGGATTGTATAGCACAGATCGGCGCGATCGCGTTCAGATTCAGCAGTTAACATCCTTTGTCAAAGCTTGGTCGCAAATCGATCCAGCAACAGCACCTTTTCTCGGTCAATGGACGGCATTAGAAGAAACAAAAAGTATTTATCCATCAAGTGTTAAAGGTCGCGTTTGCATTATTGACGGTTTTATTCCCAATGAAAATAACATAGGATTTAGGTTCGGTCAAGGAACAGTATCTAACGGTAGGATCGAAACTGACAGCTACATACTCATCCATCAAGGAAATTATCTGGGAGGTGTATTTGTCTACAACAATGAACCCGGTATCTATGAATACGCATGGCCAAAACCCCTGAAAAATCCTGCTGAATTAATGCGCGGCGTTCCCCCAGCTAAGAGAAATCAGTTGCTTCAACAGTTTAAAGAAGCTGGCTGCACTCATACCCTGCCAAAGCAACGATAGACTTATATTTGTCATCTCAATTAGTAAAAAATGAGGAGAAAGATTGTGAAAAGAATGTCAATATTTAGCTTTTTGACCGCATCGATCGTCTTGACTGTCAGCTATTCACCAATCTACGCACAGCCTCAACTTAAATTGGGGGAGCTAGCCCCTAAAATGGCTCAAAATATCAACCAATTTCAACGATTTGAGATTGGAAAACTGAGTACAGGTGAAAAGGTACTGCAAGTACCTAGAGAAGTTATGTTGCAAAGTCCATTTAGAGAAGCTATTCAACGACCGATTCGGAATAGTGCGACCCAGATCGATCGACCGATAAATGGTGTTTTCTTGTGGGATGGCAGTCAAGTGTTATTTGCGGGTTACGATGTCGCATCAATTTTTGATTTCAAAACTGCGAATCAAAGTTATTGGGTGACTAGAGTTAGAGCGCAAGATGGTGCTGGAAGATTAGAGCTATCCCAACCAAGATTTGTTAATGTCAAAGTAGTGAATATTAATACTTCTCAGTACCAATTCATCCACGACTTTAAAAAAGACAACAAAGTCAATGGTTTTTTTTATGCAAGTACCCGAAATGGAAATGGTTGGAATGTTGAGGTTGTCACATATTTAGTAGACCTTCGCATTGCTGTTGCAAATCCCGAGCGAAATGTGGTGGTGTGTGAATCTTCTAGGTACACGCTGCTACGAAATGGGGTATCTCCCACAAAGAATAACCCAAACTGCAGACCGGGCAATAGGTAATATGGGTCGATCGACTTTTTCAAGTCAACAAAAACGGACAGGACAAATCCTTACGGAATAGCTCCGCTTCACCCACGAACAAGCTATTTTTTAGTAAACAGAAAGGAAAAATCATGAAAGAGTTCTTGATTCTTAGTTTAATGGCAAGCTTGGCTGTATTGGGTAGTGCTTCAGTACCAGTTTTGGCACAAGAACGATCGCAACAATTAACCCGATGCGTGAGATGGCCTGCTTTTACTCGAGGTTTGACAACGACGAGTGGAGGTAGAGGCGGAATATGGCTGGCATTTAACGAACTTCCTGATGGTTTCAAGCAAGGTTGCGTTTTCTTTGAAGATAACAACTCCGTAGATGTAGCGTATGTTTTGAAAGATGGAATAGAACCCAAGGCTAAATTAACTAACGGTCTATTTTATGACTATCGTGGTGGCGTACCCAGTTTTGGTTTCGGCTATCGCGGTGGTGTATCAAATTTTCGTGCCGAACAGTCATGGCAATCATTAGAGGATTTGATGCGTCGGGGTCAAGCATTGAGGATTACTTGGCTTACTCCTACTAATGGTTCAATCCCCTATTTAAACTCAATCCCCAGGGGGAGAGCATTTGTTAGAGACGATGGAATGGTTTGCTTTTCTACAGTTTGCATGAGTTCGCGTGCAGTATCAAATCAAGAACTAGCTCGGATTCTAGAAGCTGGTCGGAATGTAAATACAGCAGGTCGAGATTCCCCGACAAATCAACAGACACCGACAGGGCGATCGCTTCTCCTTCAAGAACGGGGAGTCCTAGCAAGCGGTGATTCTGTACTTCCATCAGATAGTAGCTTATACGATGAATACACATTTCAAGGTAAAGCCGGTCAATCCGTCACTATCTCAGTAGAAAGTTCTGATTTTGATACCTATGTGGCAATCTTGAGTCCGGATGGTAAGTTGCTAGGAGAAAATGATGATTTCGATCGTTCGACTAAAAATTCAGTTCTTACAGTTACTTTACCTAGCGATGCTACTTATCGTGTAATTGTTAATGGTTACGATCGCAATAGTCGAGGTCAATACAATCTGAGTGTGAGCGCACCTACTCAGTAGACTAGAATAATGTTTGCGTCCTCTTAAAACCAACAAACACCGACAATGGATCGCCGACTGAGATGAAATCAATCGCAAAAAAGGAATCCAGCAAGCAAGTATTTAGCAGACAGATAGTTAAAAATGAGGGCAAAGTTTATGAAATGTCGATCGCTTTTAGGAGTTATACTCAGTTGCGCGGTGTTGGGAGCTTACTGCACAACCAAACCACAAACTGCAAGTGCCGAACCAGCACCTATATTTAGACCGATTATTAGAGAAATCCAAAACCAGCTTCCTAGAGGTTGGGTAATGCGCCTGCCTTCAAGAGTTAATATCAGCGACAATCGACTTTACCCAGAAGTTGCGACGGCTATCCGCGAAGAGTTTGCTGTTTTCTTAAATTCACAGCCCAACTGCAAGGCTAAAGTCTGTAAATTTGGAATTATTACGGTAGCGCAAAACTCGACCTATGCTAACAACCTGCGTTCCCAACCGATTTTTTCCCAACAGGATATTGTAAGAGCCAGGGCAATTAAACAGCGCGATTTTCAAACTTGGACGGAAGCTGATAAAGAATTAGTCAGGCGCTCAGAGGGGGCAGTCCTAGAAAGGACGCCGATCGCTTTAAAGCAAGGAATTGAGGGTCTTTTTATCGTTGAAAGTGGAGCAGGAGCTGATACTCCACCGGGGGCGAGCGTAATTTGGAAGCAAGACGGCTTGAATTATCGGGTAAGCAGGGGAGTGCGATTGGATCGCAACGGCAGAGTTACGCAACGCGATCGATCGAATTTGATTGACTTAGCTATTTCGATGGCTGACGAACCTCCGATTAAAAGTGTTAGGTAGGATGCAGAAAAACTCATGAAATACAAATCGCTTTTTAGTTTAACGTTAAGTCTGGCAATTGCCGTCGCGGGAGGATTTGCACCAATACCTGCAACTGCCGAACCAGACCCTGTATTCCAACCCATTATTGCCGAAATCAAAAACAAGCTCCCCAGTAACTTAGTCTTTCGCCTGCCAAGTCGTTTGCCAGGAGCTATTACTAGAGAGATGTCTCCCCAATTAACATTTGATGCCAACAGCGAACGGGCTTACCTTGCCCTTGAAGATAAGGACTGCCCTCCACGTTTTAGTAGGGGAGGAAGAGGAACCAGAGGATACAATCTAGTTTGCCTGCGTTTCTCAGTTACATCGAGCACCCTTGCATCAAAATATTATCAAGAGGACAGACAGCGAGGTTCTGGGGCGACTGCCGTTAAACTATCTAGAAACCTGCGCGGATACCATTTTCAAGGTGCTGATTGGAATACGGTATCGTGGGTTCAAGACAATACTTATTTCAAAATATACTCCGGCACCGTTCGGCGCAATGAATTAATTGAGGTTGCTCGTTCGATGGTAGCTAATTCTCAGGTGATAAGCGGGCGATCGCTAACTGTTGTTCAACAACCAAAATCTCAGCTTATAACTTGGAGAGAATTTGTAGAACGAGGTGGCGGTCGCTACATTCAAGTTGATTACGACCTACCTAACGAGTTTAGGAATGGCTATGTTTACTTCAATCAAGGAGCCAGCGTTATCACAGCTTACATTCTCAAGCAAGGTTTATCTAACTACCCACCTGTAAATGTTGGCGGACTTGGAGAAATTGACGCCGATTTAGGCGATCGGTATGTACGGTCGGGCAAAGCTATTATGTTTTTCTGGAATTTAGGTAACTCTGGTTTAAGATTTGCGAATGACACTCAAGTTAGATTCACTCAAAAAGGAACTGGTTGTTTTAGGACTAACTGCGTAACAGCTCCTTTTATGACCGACGAGCAAATTATCCGCATTCTGCGTTCTCAAAAAAGAATTGAGCAGAAAAATTGAGGGAAATATTAAAGGGATATCGATCGGCGATCGAGAGACTATTTTATTCAAAAGTAATTAACAATCATGCCAAAGTCGAACAGTTTCAGCAAATTAGTGACCTTATTTATCGGTGCAGTTGTCGTTGTTTCAGTGTGGGCAACATCAGCTAGCGGTCAAGCCAAGCTGACGGAGCGATCGAAACTGGCGCTTGATGGAATCGGACCGATCCGCATCGGCATGACGGTCGCTGAAGCATCGCGGGCTGCTGGAATGAGATTAATCAAAACTTTGAGTGCCGGTCGTACTGAAGAGTATTGTGCCTACTTCGAGGCGCAGGGAGGGCCAAAGGGAATTAGCTTCATGGTAATCAGCGATCGCATTACCAGAATAGATATTAACAACAAGCGGGTTACTACAATTAAAGGCGCTAAAATTGGGGATACCGAAGACAAGATTTTTTCACTCTATCCGGGGCAAATTCAAGCAACTAGACATCCTTACCAAGGACGCTCACCTTATAATGGAAAATATCTAACATTTGTACCCAAAGATGCGACTGATAAAAACTACCGCATAATTTTTGAGACTAGCAAAAATCGTGTAGAGCGTTTCCGTTCTGGTAAACTTCCTGAAGTTGAGGCGATTGAGGGCTGTTTCTAATACGAAGACAAAGGAGAGAAGAGTTTATGAAAGAGCGAGCGATTCTCAGTTTAATAGTAAATTTTGCAGTATTGCCGGCTGGTTCTTTATCAGTTTACGCACAGTCTCAAAGATATCCGATCGATGCAGAGATCCAGCAAAAGATCGGAGAATTTCAACAACGGTGAAACAATCAACAATCAAAATGAGGATTTATGAAAGGGCGATCGCCAGTGGCGAACATTACCCATTCATCTACTACATATCCGCAGAATACTTCGAGGGTACTTCAACAATTTTATGCGGCTGGCTGTACTACTTCTTTGCCAAACAGACGGTAAATTTATACTTCTGAACCTATTAACACTATGAAAATCTACTGGACAATTTTGGCTGTTTTTTTACCCGCTTTTTTCACAGGCATTTCTGTTCCCGCACTCGCCGGGAGAATCGAGCCAATACGTGTTCCCTGTTGGCTGTTTCGGGGAGACAAGCTAGAACTCAACCAAACCTGTACCTATGAATCGGTTACTTGGGCAGGAGGCGGAACAAGCTTTTTGCGCTGGGAAGATGGAGTGCGAACAAAAATGACATGGGGATTGCAGGGTCGCGGAGAAAAACCTTGCGCTGATGGCAGCATCGGCGTTGATGGAGTTTGCGGTACAAACTATTACCGCCATCCGGCCACCTTAAAACGGATTTCGTCAGAAGAGAGGGAAAGCCGCCTGAAGAACAACCAGCCTAGCGTAAATTGCGTTCTATTGCGAAATAAATCAATCTGTTGGCTGAGATGAAATCGATCGTGCAGAAGATATCCAGCCATTAAGTATTTAGTAGCTTTCAAAACATCAATATAAAGTTTATGAAATATCGATCGCTTTTAGGAATATCGCCCCTACTTTTCCTTGCCCGCTCAATCATCGCGCTTGCTCCATCCCTTCGAGTTGCTTCGCCAATAGCCGGAGCAACCCTATTTTACCAACTCGCCTGACTTGTCAGCTCTTTGAGTCCGCTCCTAATGCCCCGATTGCAGCAGTGCTTCCTCCAGCAAATCTGTTAGTTCTAGCACTCTTGCCCACTGATTCAGATAAGCAATATCGAGCCGACCAAATTGCACTTTCAAAACTCCCAATACATCTCTCCATTGCTTTTGGGAACCGCCCCGAGTGAGTTTGTACCAACTGAGTTTTTGCAGCACGATATCTTCGGG
This sequence comes from Oscillatoriaceae cyanobacterium Prado104, assembly GCA_025454405.1. GTDB lineage: Bacteria > Cyanobacteriota > Cyanobacteriia > Cyanobacteriales > Microcoleaceae > Microcoleus. Next base: position 10,694 of record JALOON010000124.1, read on the forward strand.
CGAGTAGATGTAAATTCCCTCTTCTTGTAAGTTGCTTACAGGGTGAAGCTGGCGGCGGCTCATCGTAGCTAACACAATTATAATACAATTATCAATTAGAAGGATGGAAGCAAAAATTTGTATAAATTGAAAAAGCGATATTGCATTTCGTATCTTTTATTTTTTTCTTTAGTTACATACACTACCCTCAATTGAATTAAACCTTTGGCGTGTAAATCTTGCAAAACTTGAGCGCACTATTAATTGTTTAACTAACAGCTTACTTGATTTATATTACGATAGTGAAAGTGAGATTATACCAGAGAAACGCGATTGATTAGCTCATAGGCAAGGAGGGAGCGATAGTTACGGCTGGCCTCTCAAACAAAAATTACATTTGCGACCATGTGACGCGAATCATTCTTCTTTTTGTCCAAAGTCCAATACTGTTACAACTTATTAATTATCGCACGATGGCGATCGCTTTTTACCAAACATTCAGGTATGCTGAGCAGATCGACAGTCATTAAAAACTGACAGTAAAATTGTGTTAAGGTGTAAAGGTGCGATCGCATGATTCCTGAATTTGATGAGAACGGCAATTTACCGCCGGGAGTACATTGGTGTGAATGGGAGGAGTTTAAACAGAGATTTGGTACTAATTCTACGAGGCAGCGCATGATAGATGGTTTGGAATTGGCAATTACTCAATTAAAAGCAGCCGGCTGTAGAACTATTTATATTAACGGTAGCTTTGTTAGCAGCAAGCCAAAACCGGGTGATTTTGATGCCTGTTGGGAACCGTCCGATGTGGATTACGATTATCTCCGAAAAAATGCCCCGAGATTGCTAAATAATTTCGATCGCAGCGCGCAGAAATCCAAATATAAAGGTGAAATCTTTCGTTCGGACCAGCCTGTAGGGGATAGCGGATTAACTTCTTTAGAATTCTTTCTGCGCGACAGGGAGTTAAATCCTAAAGGGATTATAGCCATAGATATATTAAGGTGGGAACCATGATAAAAAACGAAAAAGAGTACGAATCCAGCCTTGAATGCGCCCGCAGATTTGAAGATTCTCTTAAGGCGTTAGAACGAGATGAAGAACTGAAGAAAAAAGACCCAGATGGGTGGCAACTTTCTCGCGATGTC
>JALOON010000055.1 GCA_025454405.1 Oscillatoriaceae cyanobacterium Prado104
GGCAGACTAAGTATTTCTACTCAGGTGGGCGGGTGTGCGATCGAATGAGTGGAGCCACCCAGTCCTGTGCGTGCCAGTTGAGGGTGCGGAATGTGGGTTAAAACTTTATTCCATTTCATATTAGTTAAACTTCAGTTGATAATCCCCGCCCTAAAAGGACGGGGATGCTTTACCTGCTGTTAACAATCTGCAGCTAGATGAAAATGAAATAAGGTCGATCGAGATTCAGATTGGTCGTTCCTTGCACCGTAGCAATCAGATTGTCTGGCTGGCCTGTCCGCCTCAAGAAAATGCTAGTCACGTTCCCCGAAACCGACAGCGTATAATTTGCCCGAGTTCCCGAAAGGACGATCGTATCATCCACAGAATTAAAGTCAGTAATTACAGCATTGCCCGCACCGTCATAGTAAACTCGATCGCCATCTCCTAACAGGAAACGATCGCGTCCAGAACCACCGATTAAAGTATCGAATTCTCCGGTTCCCGTAGTAGGCGCACTCGGATCGACACCTGCAAGGGAATCATCTCCCGCGCCACCCCGGACAATATCGTTACCGCTGCCTCCCAGCAATAAATCGTTGCCTAACTGACCGAAAATACTGTCATTTCCTCCATCGCCGGCAATCGAATCATTGCCCCGGCCTCCCAAAATTAAATCGTTACCTTTGCCTCCCAAAATCACATCAAAACCTTCATTGCCGTACAGCGAATCATTACCGCCGCCGCCTAAAACCTCGTCTGCCCCTTTGCCGAGAACAACGATATCGCTGCCTCTTCCAGCATCGATCGAATCATTGCCAACATTACCAAATATCCGGTCTTCGCCTTTATTGCCAAGAACAGTATCATTGCCCGATCCGCCGTACAAAGAATCCCCGCCGGGGCCGCCGTTGAGGATGTCATCGCCGCTGTCAGCCGAGAGACTGTCGTTACCTCGGTTGCCCGACAGAGTATCGCTACCATCGCCACCATTAATAGTGTCGTTGCCCCTACCGCCGTCGAGAAAATCGTCGCCGGCTTGCGTGCCGAGAATTACCGTACCGCCTGCCCCAGCGATCGCAATTAATTCGTCGCCATTTAACTCATCATTGCCAGTATTTCCGAACAGGGAATCATCGCCTGCATCGCCGTCGATCGTATCGTTACCGGGCAATCCCTCCAGGCGATCGTCGCTGCTGCCACCCGACAAGAAATCCGGTCCGCTTGTGGCTTTTAGCGGAAAACTTGCCAGAATGGTATCTCCCGAAAGGTTGCCGACTGTTTCGATAAAACCCTCTCCAGGTTCGAGATTTCGATCGGCAAAAAAGTCGAGAATTAACAAGTCAACAGCAGGATTAAACACCCCATTTCTGTTGATATCGACAAGCAAGTCAGTATTGAACTCGCCGCCCCGCGTAACGCCTGCCGTACCGCTAGCCAGACCGATCGCCACCGTGACGCCATTCAAAGTTAGAGTGTCGTTACCGCCACCATCAGCTATAATGTTGCCCCCTGCCAAAGTAGCATTTAACAGGTACAAATCATCGCCCGCACCGCCAAACAGACTATCGACACCGCCGCTACTTTCTAAGGTATCGTTGCCGTCATCGCCGTAAAGTTCGTCGCTGCCGAGGCCGCCGTTGAGGCTGTCGTTATCTAAACCGCCAAATAGTGCGTCGTTGCCTTCACCACCAGTTACGGTATCGTTGCCAGCTTCGCCGTCTGCAACATCGCTACCGGCACCGCCCGCGATCGAATCGTCGCCTTCGTCGCCAAATAGCGAGTCATTTCCGCCCTCGCCCGCGATGGTGTCGGCATCGTTTCCACCGTAAACTTCGTCGTTGCCGTCGCCGCCCGAGAGCAAGTTATTGCCAAATTCATCATCTAGGATGTCGTCTCCCGCACCTCCGATTAAGCTGTCGCTGCCGGGGCCGCCATCTAAGTAGTCGTCTCCAGTATTGCCTTCTAGAGAGTCATCGCCACCTTCGCCGAAGACTTCATCGTTGAGTCCCAAGGCGTCGATCGAGTCGTTTTCCGCACTGCCTTCAATAATGTCGTCGTTGGCAGTACCGAATGTTATCCCCAGAGTTAATGCCGGAGTGAGAGTGGTAATTGCATTTGTTCCCGTTGGAGTTGGCGTCAGAGTTGGAGTGGTTCCCTCTGGAGTTGGTGTCAGAGTTGGAGTGGTTCCCTCTGGAGTTAGCGTCAGAGTTGGTGTTGGAGTTGCTGCCGGAGTTGGGGTCGGAATGGCAACGGTAATTGCATTTTTTCCCGAATTGGCTGGGGGATTGGTCAAAATCTGGCTGCCAGAAAGGTTGCCTACGGTTTGGAAACGACCCGCCCCCGGCGAGAAAAAGTTTTCAACGATCGCATCATCTCTCCTGGCGATTGCCCCGTCAGCATTTAAGTCGATCGCCAAGTCTCTGCCTTGTCTGGCAATCCCGTTTTGTCCCGGTGCGAGGGAGTTTGTCAGAGTGATGTCTGGGAGGATTAAATTATTGACGGTGCTATTGACGCTGCTATTAATAGTGGTGCCGCGATCGACATTGATAATCTTGCTGCCTGCGGATTTCTCGGGATCGAGGATAAAAGTAGTGTTGCCGGGGCCTCCTACCAAATAATCGCGATCGCGATAGTTATAAATCCGGTTGCCACTGCTATCCTCAACAGGGATTTGAGGGTCGTTACCGATCAGGGTGTCGCCATCACCGACGGCGACGAGGGTGTCGTTGCCGCGGCCGCCGTAGAGGGTGTTGGGTGCGTCGTTACCGACGATCGAATCATCTCCGTCGCCGGCGAAGGCATTCTCGATAACGCTGCCGGGGGCGATGGTGAGGGTGACGGGATTGAGTCTGGTACGTCCGGCGGCATCGCGGCCGGGCAGGCTGCTGGCAACACCGGGCGCTAGATTGAGGGTAACGCCGTCTGCGATCGCAGCAACATTGATGGCGTCATTGCCGTCGTTGGTGTCGTTGAGAGTTTGGCGCGCGACAGCATTCGGATCGCGATCGTCGCTAAAACTTGCGAACTCGTTGGTATAAATGTAGGTGTTGTCGTTAATAATGTCATCGCCGTAAAGCCGCAAAGTTGCGCCTTTGAGTCTGCCGGTATTGTTGCCGCTAGTTTTTACTGTTTCTTCATCTGCCCCGCCGTTTTCCTCGGCGTCTTCCTCTTCGTCTGCTTGGGGTGGTGTATAAAAATCGCCGTTATTTATGGGGTCGTTGGTGGCGCTATTATCGGAAATATTCAGCGTCCAATTGCCAACACCGGTTTCTCCCCAGTGGCGGGCACTGCTGAAGGTGTAGTTAATAGTTGTGCCTTTGAAACCGTAATCTTCTCGATCTTTACCTACTTGAGTGAAGTAAGGGACGCGATCGAGAATTACACTTTCGGTGCCGTCGGGAGATGTTAGCGTGACTGTTAAGTCTTGAAATTGACCGTGATCGATATCTAAATTTAGTTCGATCTTGTCAATGTTGGTGGGTCGATCGATCCTGAAACTGCGAGTAATTCCAACAGGGTTATTGTCAGGAATTGCGATCGGTGTTGGCAGGGTCAAATTGGCAATTTGCACCCTTTCGTTGGTGGCAGTAGCTGCTTCAGTTTGATTTTGTCCCGATCGCAACTGCCAAGTTTCTGCCAAACGCACGGCTGCGGTGGCATCTGCTAACCCAAAGCCATAGTCGTGATTGACGTGGAGGCCGCCGCCGTTCCAGTTTTGAGCACCGTTAAATTCCCAAATATCTTTGAAAATTGTACGGTTAATAACTTGGCTGTTAACGTCCTGGTTGTCGGGATCGTTTTTGCGGGCCGAATAAGCGAGAATTTCTTGAACGTCGCGGTAGCCGAGTCTGGGATTGGCTTGCAGCATTAAAGCGACAATCCCTGAAACCATCGGCGCTGCTGATGACGTGCCGTTAAAGTTGTTTGTGTAGTTGGTGTCTTGAAAGTTTTGGTTTTCTCTTGGATTGTAGCCGTCGTTGCCTGTTCGATCGAGCGTAGCGATACTGCCGCGATCGCCGAAAGCTGAAACGAGAAGCGGTGCTCCTGGATTGCTGTAAGGGGCAACAACTCCTTGATTGTCGATCGCTGCTACGGCGATGACATTGCGGCTATTTTCGTAATCGCCTAAGTTAACATTTCTGCCGCGCTGGCCTGGATTGTTGTTTAAATTCGGGTTAAAGTTTTCGCGTTCGTTGCCGCCGGACCAGACAAATACTGTTCCCAAGCCGCTGCGGCCGTTGGTAACAGCATTTCTGATGGCTGCAACGTCTTGAGTATTTTGCTCGAAGGCTGAGTTAGGTCCCCAGCTATTATTGGAAACGTCGAATCGCTGTTGCGCTTGCAAACTTGCCAGGATAACAGTCTTATCGGCTGCATCTTCCTCGTCGGAATCTTCCCCAATAGATTTATTTTTGTAACCGACAATTGTTGCTTGGTAAGCCACACCGACGGTGCCGATATTGTTTCTACTACCTGCGATAATCCCAGCTACGGCCGTACCGTGATCGTCTGCATCGTCTGGGTTCTCCGGATCGGTCGGTCCGGGAAACGGCCCGCCTAAATTGTCTGGCAGCGATCGCAGTCGATCGAAATTGTCTCTCAAATCTTCGTGTTCGCCATCGACGCCATCATCGATAACGCTGACTGTGATGCCTTCACCCGCATACTGCGGCCACAGCGGCAGTACGTTGAGGTCGATACCTGCTGTACCGGGTCTAATGGTCTTCGATCCGATTTTTGTCTGTCCGTTGTTAAGCAGCCACCACTGATCCTCAGCCAGGGTATTTTTTAAGTCGTCCGGCAAGCTGAATTTATCGGTCACAACAAACCTCACACCTTGTAATTTTTGCAATCCTGTTTGGGGGAGACCGATCGCCTTTGCTTATCAAGCGCGATCTAGAGTCGCATCCCCCTTAAGACATATTACGCTTAAGGTGCGCGCTGCACGCTGTGTATTTTGAGTAGCTGCGCCAGTCATATTACTGAAAACGAATAATTGGCATCAATCATTTCTCGATCGCTCGCGGTTCTAATTGCGATGTCTCAGTAATTTCCCGCAAGATTTCAATTTTCTACAGTTACTCAGTTAAGATAATTGGAATTAATCGGTCTTCAATTTCATCAATATAGGATGTCAACCCTGTTTGAACGCCGTTTTTTCGTAGATGTTCCAGCCCCGTCTCTTCCCAGCACTGTTGTTCGCGTTTCATGTTACCGCCTGTTAGCTTTTCGACAACAACTTTAGGATTTCTAATGCGATCGGGTTTTTCCCACGAGTTCGATCGCAACTTGTGCGACTCCTCGCACGGATCGAAATTTAATTCGATTTTTATCTCTTCTAAAATTCGTGTTTCCTCTGGATTGAATGGAAGAAACCCATTCAAAACCCAAGCTTCTCGCATTCAATCGGCTGTACCGATTACTATTTCTAATTTAGGTTGTCGGTGAATGTGTTCCGCACGCGCTTGCTCGATTCCTTCCCTGCGATCGGGTTGATTGTCTAAATCGCGAATCAAGAGAACTGCTTTAATCTGTCGTGTTTTTTGGATAAATCGAATTAAATTTAGAACTTTAATAGCTGCTGCACCATCAGCTTTTAACGGTCGATCTTTAGCATGACCTAAATATCTCGGAGGGCGAAATCCTGAGTTTTGTTTGAAATTATCTATAATTTGATTGATATTTTTCCAGCAAGAATGTTCGGTACCAGCTTCTAAACCACTCCATTGAAATTGATATTGCAGTATCTCAGGTTCTAACCATTCAATCTTTTCTACTAAAACGCGATCGGCTAATTTAGTAGCAGTTCGCGCATCTGCGCTACTTTCTACAATTACCACAAACTCAATCATTCATTTCTCCTGCAAGCACCCAATCTTCCCCCTCCGCATCCCAGAATTCTCCAGTAGTTAAAGTTTGCTTTGCCCATTCAACATCGGGATGTTCGTCCAATCTTTTGGAACGAGTATAACCCGATCTCGTGTTGCTTAGTACGTGAACTTGCGAAGCAGTAAGTTCATCTACGATATAGGGAGAATGGGTAGAAAAAATAATTTGCAGGTTTTTGTTAGTTTCAATGATTTCCTTCAAAACAGCGATCGATTCTCGTTGCGCTTTGGGGTGCAGTCCCTGTTCGATATCGTCGAGCAATACTAAATTAGGTCGATCGGGACTCATTAAAACAGTCAACAATCCCAGGGCGAGCATAGTTCCTTCGCTAATTGCATGGGCGGGAATCCGTTCGCCAGAATTCATGTTTAAGATAACTTCTTGACCTACTATTTCTTGACTTTCTGCATAGGAGATAGATTTGCCATCAACTTCGATTAAACGCTGGCGATCGACTGTAACTTTAGCTCGCTTTACCCCGATCTCGCGCACACCTGGAACGATCCTTTTTAACATTTCTTGTAAGGATTGAAATCGATCGGGATATTCACCGCGCAAATAGTCTAAAGTAGGTGCTAATCCCGAACCATCGAACTCAACTTGCGGCATAATTGCATCGCTGTAAGTTGCTTGAGCAAGATTAGTAGCTACTAGCTTAAGATGAACTGCTGCTTTCAAAGATTGGATAATTTGTTTTGGAATTAAATCTAAATCAGTGAGAACTTCGTCTATAAATGTTGAATTGCTAATTTTTTGTTTTCCATTAATGCTCCATGATACGATCGGATAAGAAGCAGAATAATTAGTTTTTGTCCACTCATAGGAGTATTCCCAGTTATTACGATTTTTTTCATCCATCCAAAAACCGCTTGCAGTAACAAACATATTATTTTGTCCGATTGTTATCAAAAATTGAGGCGCTCTTTCATGATGAAAAATATTTTCGGGCTCTGAATTAGTAAGTTGACTTAGATAATGCAATGCTTGCAAAACAGATGTTTTCCCAGAGCTATTTTGTCCTACGAGCGCGTGCAGGCGAGAACTATCTAGGTTAAGTTGGGTATTTTGATGACTTTTGAAGTTATGAAGTATTACCTGTTCTAGCATTTTTAACGACTGTTTTTTCTGTGAGTTTGATACACATTAATCGGTCGATCGATTCCTTTAAAACGGAACTCTCCTAGGGGTTGAAAACTTTGGGGCGATCGCGCTAAATTATAAGTAGTTTCGCTCAACACGCATTCCCCCGGCGCGCAAATTCCTTCCATGCGGGCTGCGAGATTAATTGTCGAACCCAATACCGTATAATCAACTCTTTTTGAACTGCCAACATCGCCAATTACCGCCTTGCCGCTGTTAATCGAAATGCGCAGTTGCAACGGTTCGCCCAAACTTTTAGTAGCATTGAGTTTGTCGAGACGGTTGAGCATTCCCAAAGCAGCAGCCACGGCTCGATCGGCATGATCCGGCTGCGGTTCGGGAGCGCCAAAAAATGCCATAATGCAATCACCGATAAACTTATCTAAAGTTCCGCCTGCGTCAAAAACTTCTTGCAGCATTTCTTCAAAAAAATTGTTGAGCAAACGGGCAATTTGCGGTGGACTCAAACGCTCCGACATGGCAGTAAAACCGACAATATCGGCAAACAAAATACTGATTTCGCTTTCTACGGGCGGGAGGCGATCGTTAATTAAAGTTCCTGTATTAATTAACTGCTGCACGACTGCGGGAGAGTGGTAGCGTTCCAATCTTTGGCGCATGGTTTCTTCGTTGCGGAGTTTCTGCGTTAGCAGCCACCGCTGCACGCTGGAAGCTACGATATTTCCTAATGCTGAAAAAAAGCTCAAATCTTCATCTCCGCCGTAATACCACTCTCTAGAAGCTATCTGAGCGTCTCCGTAAAGCACGCCAAAAACTGTATTTTCATCCCACAAAGGAACGGCGATCGCGGTGCGAATTCCTTTATCGATCGTGCTCATATTATCGTCAAATTGTTCGTCAAGTTGCGCGTCGGCTGTTTTGAGCGCAACTTGTTCGGCAAATACTTTGCGGCAAATCGTGCGTCCGATCCAACTGCCGTCAGCGGGCATATACTGATTTTTAGAAGATTTCTTAGCAGCAGTTTTAACTACTTCTAGTTGACCGTTATTGCGGAAGTCAATTAATAAGGCCAGCCTCTCGATATTTTTGATATCGCGAAATACGACTTGCTGCACTCGATCGAACGTTGCTTCGATCGATTCTGCGGTGTTCAGATATTTAGCAACATCAACCAAGTATTTTAAACGGGAAATAGCTTGTTCGTAATTCTTTTCTACTTTGGTACTCGGTTCGATCCACTGTTTGTGCAGTTCTTTGGCGTTGCCGAGGATAGTTATTCCTTCAGGCATTGTACCGATTTCTGGCAGTTCGGTATCGGGGCGATCGAACAAAACAACTATTAAATTAATCCGCTGTCCCAAATTAATCACATCGCCCTGGTGTACTAAATGGGGGCTGGTAAGAGGACTGTCATTCAGTAGCGTCCCGTTGGTACTTCCCATATCCTCAACCAGCCAATCCCCAGACTGAGACTTAAACAAGCGAGTGTGGTGGCGGGAAATATCGGAAAAAGGCAGTTGCAAATCGCATTCTAGCAAGCGACCGATAATAAATCGATCGCCTTCTACTGCTACTGTTTTTTCGATAATTCCATTAATTTGCAGTTCGAGATTTAGTTCTTTCATATAGGTTAAGGCTGTTGAATTTTAGAGGTTGCGATCCGACTTAAATTCACCAGACCAAATTTTTTGCTTTATGCAGTAGGTGGCAATTCCAAAGCAAGCTGACCCAACACACCAGTTCTAAAATCATTCAACATCTGCCGCGCGGTTCTTTCCACATCTCCTTTATACCTGTGTTTAGCTACTTCGTGCAAATAATCTTCGCCGTTCATCGATGCAGCATCTAATTTGTAGCGGGATTGAAAACCAGATAGGGAAATCAAACCGCTGTTAGCAGCTTGAAGGTTGACAAGCAAATCTACCATTGCCGCCGCTACTCGCTGATTGTCGTAGCCCGCCTCCCCAATATCTTCGCAAATCGCTAATTTTACGGCATTTTCCTCATTGCGAAGCCGGCTGGGGATCACTCCAGGCGCGTCCAGCAACTCAATTTCGTCGGAAATGCGAATCCAGCGGAGCGATCGGGTGACTCCGGGCCTGCGGGCGCTTTCTACCACTCTTTGCCCCAATAATCTGTTAATTAAAGCAGATTTTCCCACATTAGGAAAGCCGATCGCCGCAGCCCGCACGGGACGGGGCAGCATCCCGCGATCGCGCCTTCTCTGATTCACCCGCACCCCCGCTTCCTGGGCCGCCGCAGTCACCGCATCAATTCCTTTTCCCAGTGCAGCATTAGTAAAATAACCGATTTCGCCTTTTTCCTCAAACCATTTTGCCCACAAATCTCGGACTTGCGGCGAAATCATATCCATCCGGTTAATTACTAAAACTCGGGCTTTAGATCCTACCCAATTCGGTATTTGAGGGTGGTGAGTAGCTAAAGGAATGCGCGCGTCTCGAACTTCGATTACTGCATCTACTTTCTTTAATTGTTCTTTTAATTGCCGTTCGGCTTTGGCTATGTGACCGGGATACCATTGAATTGTCATAATATGAAGGAAGAATGAGGAATTTTGAGTTTTGAGTTTTGAGTTTTGAGTTGAAAGAGAGTTGAGAGGGAGTGGGTGAGTTTTGAATTTTGAATTTTGAGTTTTGAGTTTTGAGTTAAAGAAAGTTTGGTAAGGAGTTTTGAGTTGTGAATTTTGATTTTTGAGTTTTGAGTTAAAGAAAGTTCTGAAGTTCCCAACTCACAACTTAAAACTCAGAACTTCCCCACTCCCCCAATCGCAAATTGCAAATCCCAAATCTAAAATCTAAAATCTAAAATTGCAAATCCCCCAATCTAAAATCTAAAATCTAAAATCTAAAATTGCAAATCCCCCAATCTAAAATCTAAAATCTAAAATCGCAAATCCCCCAATCTAAAATCTAAAATCTAAAATCTAAAATCGATTGATAGTCGATCGTTGATTAGCGAAGTTTTTTCGTTGATTCCGATCGACCGCCGACCGTTTTGAAATTCTGTCAATATTTCCCAGAGTCCGACAGGGGTTGAAAACCCCTCCCTGTCTCATAGCTAAAGTCCTCTGAAAGAGGACTGAAATTTACCGTAATTCCCCTCGTAATTAACAGTCAGTTTCAACTGAGATATTGCACCATTTCCAATAAGCCTGTAGGGTCCGGCGTGGTAATCGAATAACGAGTGAAGCATATTCGATTACCACCTTGAAAGGGTTCGCCAACAGCTTTAAACGCAGCAGACAAGCTAAATAAACCCGCCCCAACCCCACGAAAAACTCCCAATTGACATTGGTGCAAGATGTGAGTTTCAACCGACTTTCGCTATGAGGCAGGGGTTTAAACCCCTGCCGGACTGATGGACTGCGGGTTGAATCTTGCGGTTGGTAGGGATTTTTTGCTTCTCCGATCGACGATCGACTATAGCAGTCATAAATCATTTGTAAATTTTTTACCCCAGCCCAACCCTCCCCTTATTAAGGAGAGGAAGCAAGATATTTACAAATTATTTGCGATCGACTATCAATTCACTAAGGCACGATCAAAACTGCACAAGGAGACAAATTGATGACCCGATTGGTAACGCTGTCAGACGCCCCATCATCAGTTAAACCCATCCCCCGACAGCCCATGACAATCAAATCGGCACCAATTTCGTCAGCCACATCGCAAATCGTGAAAGCTGGTTTGCCTTCTCGTTCGATGATTTCAGCTTGGATTCCCGCCTGGGAAAATACCGCTTGGGCGTCAGACAGCAGTTTGGCGACGGCTTCCGGGGAACTCATGGGCTCTTGCGAGGCAGCAGCATCCTCCGGTGGGGGTTCGACTACCGACAGAATAACTAAGCGAGAAGAATAGGTTTTCACGATATTGACCACCTTTTCCACAGCTTCGCGGGCTTCTCGGCTTCGATCGACAGGAAATAATACAGTCTTGAACATACGCGGATCTCGGAGACACGGACTCCGATAAAATGTTTACGTTGAGCCAATCAGTGGAGTTTGTTTCATCTTCCGTTTGCGGTACGGACGCAGTTTAAAGTGTCTGGGGCCCGAATGCGAGCGATCGGTGCCGCCCTGGCAGCGGAATTAGACAAAAACACACATATACTTTAGGAGATCGATTCTGTGACAAAAAAAACTGTAGCAAATTTATCGGCATCAGACTTATCGGGCAAGAAGGTACTGGTGCGCGCAGACTTTAACGTACCCCTCGACGGCGGTAATATCACAGATGATACTCGCATCCGGGCGGCTCTGCCGACTATTAGCGATTTAACTTCCAAGGGCGCTAAGGTGATTTTGTGCAGCCACTTCGGGCGTCCCAAGGGCGTGACGGAGAAGTTGCGCTTGACGCCAGTAGCTAAGCGGCTGTCGGAGTTGCTGGGGAAAGAGGTGAAAAAGACTGACGATTGCATCGGCGATGAAGTCGCAGCAGCAGTCGGCGCGATGCAGGATGGCGATGTGATTTTGCTGGAAAACGTGCGCTTCTATCCAGAGGAAGAGGCAAATGACCCGGAATTTGCTAAAAAATTAGCTTCTGTGGCGGATTTGTATGTCAATGATGCTTTCGGTACGGCGCACCGGGCTCACGCTTCCACTGAGGGAGTTACTAAGTACCTGAGCCCTTCGGTAGCGGGATTTTTGATTGAAAAGGAATTGCAATATCTCGGCAGCGCGATCGACAATCCCCAACGTCCTTTAGCTGCTATTATCGGAGGCTCTAAGGTTTCGAGCAAGATTGGAGTTATCGAAAAACTGCTGGAAAAATGCGATAAGTTGCTGTTGGGCGGCGGCATGGTTTTCACGTTCTACAAGGCTCGCGGTTTGAGCGTTGGTAAGTCTTTGGTGGAAGATGACAAGCTGGAATTAGCTAAGTCTTTGGAAGCTAAAGCGAAGGAACGTGGAGTTGCTTTTTTGCTGCCTACTGATGTGGTAGTTGCTGATAAGTTTGCTGCTGATGCTAGCACTCAAATTGTTCCGGTTGAAGGCATCCCGGACGGTTGGATGGGTTTGGATATCGGCCCCGATTCGGTGAAAACTTTCCAAGACGCTTTGGCTGATTGCAAAACAGTAATCTGGAACGGACCGATGGGCGTGTTTGAGATGGAGAAGTTTGCAGCGGGCACAGAAGGTATTGCTCGTTCTTTGGCTGGATTGACTAAAACCGGTACTAGCACGATTATCGGCGGTGGCGATTCGGTGGCGGCTGTGGAACAGTTGAATTTGGGCGAACAAATGAGCCACATTTCTACTGGTGGTGGTGCTAGTTTGGAACTGTTGGAAGGTAAGAATTTGCCTGGAATTGCAGCTTTGGATGAGGCTTAATTGAGTTAAGTGGGGCGGGATTAGGGCGTGTTTTCAAACTACTCCTGGAGATTTAGATCCCCCTAAATCCACGGCAGTTGCGACCTTTGGGGAGAGCGCAAGATCGCACTGCCTCCCCTTAAGAAGGGGGACTTTGAAGCTCTTGCTCCCCCCTCTTTTTAAGGGGGGCTGGGGGGGATCTAAGACTCAAGAAAACAGGCTCTAGCTCGTCTGGGTGTGTGGAATTTGAATTATTGGCTGCATATAATATGTTTTTTATGAACCGCAGAGGGCGCAGAGGGCGCAGAGAGAGAACAGAGATCGGGAAATTGGTTGAAATTTTTCTGTTTGCGAGTACGATCGATCTGAAGTGGTAGTGAGGTTTGTTTGTGAAACTTAAATTTTTGGCAAGTGTAACGGCAACAACAGCAATTTTAGCTTCGTTTTGGTTGGCTGCTCCTGTTAAGGCTCAATATTCAGAGGATGTCCGCCAGTTACTGGAAACTAATGAGTGCGAAGGCTGCGATTTGAGAAATGCTGATTTGTTTAAGGCCAGTCTGTACCGTGCTAATTTAAGGGGAGCGGATTTAAGTGGAGCAAATCTTTACGAAGCTAATTTGTTGGAGGCGGATTTAAGCGGCGCTAATTTGTCTAACGCTAATTTAGTTAATGCTGAATTGTACGCTGCTGAGTTGGACAGTGCTATTTTGCGCAATGCGGATTTGTCTAATGCTTTTTTGGGTAGGGCTAATTTGACGCGGGCGGATTTGCGGGGTGCGAGACTTTTTAATGCTAATTTGGGCGAGTCTTATATGCTGCAAACTAATTTGTCAAATGCGGATTTGAGAGGCTCGTCGTTGTTTCGAGTTAATTTGCACCGCGCGAATTTGAGCGGGGCGGATTTGACTTACGCTGATGTACGCGATACTAATTTGCAGGGCGCGATTCTGGCAAATACTCGGCTGCCTCGAGCTCAATTGAGCGGTACGAATATCAATGCGGCTGCTAATTTGCGTCAAGCAGAGGCCGATCGTGCTAATTTACGGGGAACGATTTTAGGACCGCTGGTTTGCGTGATAACATATTATCCCTACTGCACCGTAAATTTGGAGACTGTGGAGCGGTAAACTAGGATTTTGAGCAACTGGTAAATTCACAGTTTATTGGTAGGGACACGGCACTGCCCATTGGTGTCAACTTAAGCAGTTGAACCCCATATTTCTCGATCGAGAGCGGCATTCTCCCGATGTCGCTTTCGTTCTTGTTTAATCAAACCCAACATTTTATGATGCTGCACCAAATAGGTAACTGCATCTGTAATTCTCCCCCTTAACAAAATAATTCTGCTGGCAAACAGGCAAGTCGTTTCGATCGGGCTTGCTTGCTTACTTTCCAGGGCTCTTGCCACAGCAATCCTTCTGACTCTAATACCCGTACCACTTCACTTAAACCAGGAATCCTGCGGTATACCAAGCTCAATACTACTGCCATCATGACAGGCATCGGTCAACAATCGATCGCGCCGTTTTTTGTCATCAGGTGTTAAGCTTAACGGCTTAAAGCTTTCAGGACTCAGCCAATACCAGAGCTTGGCTTCGATTTCTGCAATCGAGCGGTGCTGGTACTTGCGTGGCTCGACGCTTGTCTGGATTGCCCGATCGAGCTTTGTGTTTTCGACTCATCAAATCGAATGCCGATTTGACACTGTTGATAGTTCTGATTTTAACTCCAAGGTTACGAGCCTGGTAGAGGTCACTTCAGCCGTCACGAGCGATCGTTACACAATCGTGCAATGCGATCGCACGCAACATTCCTTAAGTTGACACCAATGGGCACTGCCATGTCGTGATGCTGCTTGGAAGACCAAATAAGCCTGATGGGCAGGTTTGTGAAATAATTAACGTGAGGTTATATGAATTAAATTCAACAAAAACAAATGCAACTATTATTTTTATTAATAGGCTTTGGAGGCGGAGCGCTAGTCTGCTGGCTGATTTTGAACAAGCAAATTTCGCGCAATTTGGTGCGGGGAGAGGGCGCGCAGCAGGCTGTATTGCAGTTGCAGTCGGAGTTGGCTGAAAAAAATTCCGAATTGCACCAAAAAGAACAGGAAGAAAATGAGTTAAATTCTCAATTTTCTCAATTGCAATCTCAGTTAGAAACAGCCAGCGCCCAACGAGAGCAGTTAAATTCTCAGGTGTCGGAATTGTCGGGAAGATTGGCTGCTATTACGGAGGAGCGATCTCAATTTGAGTCTCAGATTGCTAGCTTGCAGTTTCAATTAGAAAATGCCGAACAAAATCGAGCGCAGTTATCAGAATTGGCAGAAGCTAAATATCAGTTAAATATAGCAGAACGCGAGCGATCGCAACTGGGAGATCGAGTTATAGAAATACAAGCAGAACTAGAATCTGTTGGTGCGGAACGAGAAGAGTTTTTGTCGAGAATATCGGAATATGACAGTCAATTGGAAACTGCCAGTCAAGGACAGTTACAACTACAAGAACGACTTGCAGAAACTCAAAGAGAGTTCGATCGCGCGCAGCAAGAACAGGTGCAATTGCAATCGCAAATATCGGATTTGCAAGCTCAATTAGAATTAGTTGCAGTAGAGCGATCGCAATTTAACGATCGGCTGTCTGAATTGCAAGCTCAATTGGAAAACGCATCTGTCGATCGCGAATCGCTAAATTCTCAGTTGCTAATTGCTCGCCAAAAACAAAAACAAATTAAAGCTAAGTATTTAAAACAGGAAAATCAATTAGAAATTGTGAGTCGGGAACGGGAAGTTTTCAGCACTCAACTATTACAATCAGAACAGCAATTGACCAGTGCTGCTGAGGAGCGATCGCACCTAAATTCTCAACTTTCCGAATCGCTATCTCTATTGGATGCTGCAAATGGAGAACGAGAACAACTTAATTCGGAACTGTCTCAATTGCAGTCGCAGTTGGATGCAGCAAATCGGGAGCGAGAACAGCTTAATTCTAGACTTTCTGAATCGCAGTTGCAATGGGACGATGTGAATGGGGAACGAGAACGACTTAATTCTCAACTTTCTGAATTGCGCTCGCAGTTGGATAGCGCAAATGGGGAACGAGAACAAATTAATTCTCAAATGTTTGAATTGCGCTCGCAGTTGGAGGAAGTAAATCAGGACAGAGAACAAATTAATTCTCAAATGTTTGAATTGCACTCGCAGTTGGAGGAAGTAAATCAGGACAGAGAACAAATTAATTCTCAAATGTTTGAATTGCGCTCGCAGTTGGAGGAAGTAAATCAGGACAGAGAACAAATTAATTCTCAAATGTCCGAATTGCGCTCGCAGTTAGATGCAGTAAATGGGGAGAAAAATGATTTAAACTATCAAATTTCGGAATTGCACGAACAGTACAATGCCGTAGATCGAGATCGCCAGCAGTTGCAGTTTCAAGTGTCGGAACTGTTCGATCAAATAAATAGCAATGAGACAGAAAAATTGCAACTTCAGTCTGTAATTTCCGAACGAGAATCTCAATTAGATAATGCTAGCGCAGAACGATCGCAGATGCAATCTCAAGTGTGGGAATTGCAAAATCAGTTAGCAGCAAACCAGCAAGACAAACAACAAATTCAATCTCAAGCGTGGGAATTAGAAAATCGTTTGGCAGCCGTTTCTCAAGAACTATCGAACTTGCAATTTGAGTTAGAAAAGGCGAATTCAGAGCGATCGCGCTGGCAATCCGAGTTAGAAAATGCTAATTTAGAGCGATCGAACCTTTCATCTCAAATTTCGGAATTTCAAAGTCAAATCGATAAATCAGAACAGCTAAAAAATCAACTGCAATCTCAAGTAACAGAATTAGAACAGCAGTTAGAAACTGTTAAAGAAGAGCGATCGCAGCTAACCGCGCAGCTATCGGAAATGCAGGCAAAACCTTCAACGAAAGAGCTAGAATCTCAAGATTTTGATGCTGATGAATTAGAGAAAATTGCAGCAGGGATTTCAGCACGAGAATTTGCAAATCAAACAGAATTTGTGGTTGCCCAACAAGGTGAAGGCGATTGCACTACGATTGGCGAAGCTCTGAAAAAAGCGGCTCCTGGCGCGCGGATTTACGTGCGTCCCGGAGTGTACCGGGAAAGTTTAATTCTCGACAAATCGGTAGAAATTAGCGGCAGCGGCGAGGTCGATCTTACAGTTATTGAAAGCATCGATTCAAGCTGCATTAAAATGCGAGCTGACAGCGCTTTAGTGCGGGGTTTAACGCTTAGCGCGACGGGGAAATTTTATGCAGTAGATGTGCGGCAAGGGGAGTTAGTTGTAGAAGATTGCAACATCACTTCGGCGGACTATTCTGTTGTCGGAATTTGCGGCCAGAATGCCGATTTGGAAATTCGCCGCTGTCAAATTCACGACGGGATATGGAACGGAATTTTTATCTCGGATGAGGGGAAAGCCACGGTGGAAGATAGCAGCATTTTTGACAACGGCAGTTTGGGAATCGGTGTCGGATTGGGAGGGAAGTTGATTGCGCGTCGGTGCCAGATTAATGATAATGGAGCGGAGGCAATCGCGATTTACAAAGATAGTATTGCTACGGTGGAAGATTGCGATTTAACTGGCAATGCAGCAGGTGCTTGGCGGATTGTAGATAATGGATACTTGCGCCCTAAGGGAAATCAAGAATAGCTGATAGTTGCTCGGGAGTTTTGAGTTGCTCGGGAGTTTTGAGTTTTGAGTTTTGAGTTTTGAGTTGAAAGAGAGTTTTGAGTTTTGAGTTGAAAGAGAGTTTTGAGTTTTGAGTTTTGAGTTGCTCGGGAGTTTTGAGTTTTGAGTTTTGAGTTTTGAGTTGAAAGAGAGTTTTAAGTTTTGGGAGTTGTGATTTTTAAGTTTTGAGTTTTGAATTAAGAAGAGTTTAACTCACAACTCAAAACTCAACATTCAAAACTTTTTGAAAAGAGCGCGCTTATGCGAAGTAGCAGGGTGGGGTAGTTCACGAGTTTTGCCTGCAAATCCCGAATACCGAGGTGTAGCCGTGCAGAAATGTGCTGCCGCCCACCGGGCCAATTTCGCCGTTGCAGAAAAATCCGCTTAGGGGGATATTGTTGAAATAACGCCCGAACAGCCGCGAGTCAAAATTTGGTTCTCCATACAGCCCTTCGCCGCGCCCCATGCAGGAGAACATCAGCGCGCCCGCATTCCCCCTATAAGAATTTGCCCGAGAATAACGCGACAGCAGAGTTTCCAAGTCTTCTGCAGAAGTGCGCGCATCTCGGAGGTGGAATTGGATGCGCTGGCCCGGGCGCACTCGATCGCCGATCGCGATTGCCCCTACTTTCGGATCTACTCCTAACAAATTCCGAATTAAAAAATCTCCGGGCTCCAGCGTCAGTTTAAATTCGTCGCTGACTACGCCCACAAACAGCGAGTGTTGCGCCAACTCCTTATCTTCTTCGTTCAAAGTTTGAACCAACTCGCGCAGCGCGTCTAAGGGCGATTGTCCCGCTCCCAGATTGCCTTTATCGTCCGTTTCTTCTTCAAGTTTCAGTAAAATATTCCGATCGCCCTCTGTCACGCGGTACGGACGCCCGATCGGCCTGCAGCCTTGAGCGACGATCGTATCTAAAACTACATTTCCGCTCAAAGCTACCCCTACCGTCCCTTCTCGGTAAAGTTGGTAGTCGCAAAACAGCGCGCCGCCCCTCATTCCGCCGTCTGTGCCTGCAAGTCCTCCTACCTTCGGCGAACCCGGATAGGCATAATCCAGCCCTTGCAGCAGGTCATTAATTTTTGCCGAAAACGGATCGGCCAGTAAAATAAATTGCGGTTGCGAATTTGCCGGTACGCCCAACATATCCACCCAAGTATCTTGAGGGCTATCTAAATCAGGCATTTCTCCCGTACTGATGTGAAAAGTTTTGACCTCCACCCCCGGCAATCGCGCCAGACTCAAACTCAGGGCGGCATCTCCCTCAACTTCTTCTGTTTCCCCATTCCTGTTAGTCCCGATCGTCCCTCCGGCACCGCAGCCCACGATCGCCGGTACCCGCAACGCTTCTTGCAGCAAAGGCATCAGCCGAGAATACTCGCTGCCAAAAGCAGACGATATAAATACCAGCCCCAAATCCGCCGGCCCTTCTAACGATCGCTTCGCTTGTTGGGTAACTTCCGCGATCGCTGCTTCTAGAGATGGTCGCGTTGATAAGGCGCTGACCCATTGCATTTCGTTTTGCGGGTACATCTTGGCAACTTCTCTATAAAAACTATCCTTTACACCAGGCTAACCGATCTATTCTCCGAGAAAGCCGTTTTTGTGTTAACATAAATTAACATACACTGTAACAACTGTGTTGGATGTCAAATAAAATTGCCAGCTAAATCTTAAAAGATCGAGCACAATACAGTTTGACGTACCAATTCCGTGTATCTTGTCCTCAAATGTGAGGTCGATGCGACTTCCACTAGCACCTGCTGGCTAAAACCCGCCGACGGGAAACGCACTCTGCAGCAAGTGGACAGCAAGCTGCCAGTGCAGTTATGTATAACAGAGCAGCAGCGCTAGATCTCCAGCTAGCAGTAGCTGAGTCTCTAGACCGAAGCGGTCATTCAAACGCCGACTATCACTCAAAAAAACCCTTTTCATTAATTAAGGTGAATATGACAACTACACCCGCAGAAAACATCGAAGAAAAAATTGAACAAGAACTCGAAAGCGCCCGTGCTGTCTGTGACTTAAAGGGAGCCGCCTCTGGTGAGTGTGCTGCTGCCTGGGACGCAGTTGAAGAGTTGCAAGCCGAAGCTGCTCACCAAAAACAACAAAAACCTAAAAACTCCCTAGAAAAATATTGCGACGACAATCCTGACGCTGTTGAGTGCCGCATCTACGATGAATAGAATGGGAAACAGTTGACAGTTGGTAAGGATTTTTGAGTTGTGAATGCGTGAGTTGTGAGTTAAAGACAGTTCAAAATTCACGCACTCAAAACTTAAAACTCAGAACTTCTCCTCTCCCACTCTCCCCTCTCTCCTAAATAAACTCAAACAGCAACTGGAACATTGAGAATGTGTCCCAGTTGCTGCCGTTTTTGAGGTTTTGTAGTAAAATTTTCCAGAAATAAGTAAGTATATTTTCCCAAAGATGCTGAGTCTTTTATTGGTGGCTGACGGGCCTTGGTTTCAACCGCTAGTTTGGATGGATTATCGGTTGGCCGTGCTGCTGACAGTTTCGATTCCCCTGGTGCTGCTAATTTGGGCTGTACTTGATAAAGCTGAGGCGATCGTCCGCTTGTCTGTTATTTACTGGCGGGTGTCGAGTTTGTTGGCAATTACACTTTACCTAATGGTTGCCGCGATGCCGCTCAGTTTTGTTTCCTCGGTGATGGCAAGGGCTTTGATTCCGGCTTGCCTGTGGTTTTGGGCAGATTTGAACGAAGAAATTGCCGATCGCCCGCAATCGCCTCTCAAGCTGGCTTTTACCTCTTGGCGGTGGGCAATTACTGTTTACAGCACTTTGGGATCGATCGCTCAAATTCCCTTCTTAAGCTGTGCTTTTAAATCTCAAGATGCGGTAATTGACGATCCGTTTTGTCGCGTTTGGCTCAACCCGCCTTGGCTGTACAAAGAAATGTTTCATCCCACTACAAACCCTCAATTTTTAGGTTTTTTAGCGTTGGTGGGTTTGGCGATTTATGTAGTTTGTCTGTCATACTTCGTGCTAATTAAATTGGGAAAAAACGGGCGATCTGCTACCGGACATTAAGATGATTTTCGCTTGCGGGCAAAATATCGATCGATTCCCAATCTCAAATCTCAAATCTCAAATCGTCTGGGGGTGAATCTACGCAAACACCAAATAGCAAATAGGATAGGTGACATGACAGTGACGTTATTGGAAAAAACTGCGATGGATAGCAAAGAAGCATACTTGCAGTGCTTAGAAAAGCTAATTTGGGCTAGCAATCGCCTTCAGGCAGAAGTAGAACCAACTCAACTAGCTCGAATTGCCGACTTGATAGTGCAGCCCATGACAGGTGTCTGGCGATTTTTTCACACTCCAGAGCACATTTTTGAAGTCGGGGGAAATGAAGATCCGATCGAAGTTTTGGCAGCTTTATTTCACGATATCGTCTACGTGCAAGTCGATCGCAGCATTAATTTTAACGTCAGCTACTACATCACTCCTTACACCAAGGAAGTTAACAAACAGCTCCAAATTCGAGATGCGTCGGAATTGCCAAAGGATGCTATCTTCGAGATGATAATGACGGTGTTTGGTTTTGTACCGGGGGAAGTGCTGAATCCTTTCGCCGGACAAAACGAATTCCTCAGCGCTTTGGTAGCCGTAAAATCTCTAGAAAAGTTTCTCCAACTCAAGCAGTTAATTGAAATTGCAGCCTGTATTGAAGCAACTATTCCATTTCGAGCTGCTGAATGGGGAATAACCGCAAGCCAGAGGCTGCACGATCGCTTGCAAGCAATTAATACCCTGTTTGACCTCAGTTTAACTGACGAAGCAATTAAGGAAACGGTGAAAAAATCCGTGCGAATTGCTAACCGGGATGTCATTAGTTTTGCCCACCAAAGTCCCGCTCATTTTTTGGCAAATACTTGGAACTTGTTACCGGAAACCAATCACAATCTCTCTTGTTGCAGCTTTTACACCGTTCGCGAATTCCGATTTGCTTTGCTGAAGATGGAAGGCTTTATGAATTATCTCAATCCCGAGGTAATTTTCCGGCAGTTTGAAGGATGCCCCGACGATCGCACTTACCAGCAGTGGGAAAATACTGCAAAGAAAAATTTAGAAATTGGCAGGCTTTATTTGGGATGCAAACTAGCTGCGATCGCCCTGTTAGAATCCCTCGCTTCGGGTTTAGGAGCCGATGTTTCTCTAGCTACTGTCATGGGTGAAAATCCCAATTTAGTGTCTGAAAGCTTTCGCTTGGAAAGTTTTTTTCCCACAATAGAGAAGCCGTATCAACCGAAAACTGCATTAGAAGCAGAAGTCTTGAACTTGCTGGAAAACGGAAGGGCTAAAAGCAGTTCCAATACCGATCTAGAAAACTCGCCCCTGGCAACATTTATGGTAAAAATTGTCGGTTTTGACGAAATGCGGTATCAGTGCGATCGGGCTAAAGAGTTGTTTAGAGAAAATATTTCCGCCGACGACTTTATTGGCGACTTTAACCCAATTGTCTCGGAAATTGTCGTAGATTCAATTATCAAGCTATTCGACAGTCGCACAGGGACGATCGAACGCTATTACACCCTTACTTCTGAGTTAAAGTCCAAATTCCAGACCAATCTTCCGGCACGCCCTTTTCTATCAAATGATTGACTCTTTCTAAATACAATGCAGCCGTTTTGTCATCGGGATTCACTGCTAAAACTCGATAAAAACAGATTTTAGCAGACCGCAGATCGTGTTGGCGGTAATGTTCTACGCCTTTTTCAAAGTCTAACTGAGTTAGCAGCTTCAATTCCCGCACTGCATCGATCTCTCCGTCGAGGACTTCAAAGATAGAAATTGGTTGTTGTTTGCCTTTAACTACTACCCTATCTAAAAAACGGATTTGATAATTTTTGGGATGGCTTAAATTTTTCAAAACTGCCTCAGAAATTATTAAAGATACTCCGTATAACTTAGTGAGACTTTCCAAACGGGAAGCTAAATTAACATTATCCGAAAAAGCATCTCCCTGCATTCTCTCCGCTTCCCCAACAATTCCCACCATCATATGACCGAAATGCACTCCGATGCCGACTTGAATCGATGGATACCCACTCTGGGCGCGCGAGGCATTATATCGCTGAACTTGTTGCAGTTTGGCAATGCCCCCTTGTACTGCATCATCAGCACCGTTGGGAAAAACTGCCATCATCCCATCTCCTAAATACTTGACAATAAAGCCGTGATGTTCTCTAATTTTCGGGCTGACTTCTCGCAGGTAAGCATTAACAAAATCGAAGTTTTCTTGGGGAGTCATGCTTTCAGAAAGGGAAGTAAAAGAGCGAATATCGCTAAACATTACTGCCATTTTTTTGCTGACGTGATTGCCTAAGTTAACATCAACAATACTTTCTTTTTTGAGAAATTCGAGAAAAGAATCTGGGAAAAATCGCCCGTAGGCATGATTGGTTTGCGATAAGTTAATGTGCGATTTAATTCTCGTTAGCAATTCGTCTTTGGAGAAGGGTTTGGTTAGATAGTCGTTAGCACCAAATTGAAATCCTGCGATCAAGTCAGATATTTGATTCTTGGCAGTTAGCATGACCACTGGCAACTGGTAGGCGGGATATTTTTCCCTAAGTTTGGCGCAGACTTCATAGCCGGACATTCTGGGCATCATGATGTCGAGAATTATTAAGTCAAAGTTCGGTTCTCTTTCTAAAGCTGATAGTGCTTGTTCCCCGTTGAGTGCTTGGATGACGCTGTAATTTTGCAAGGAAAGGTGATTGCTTAAAACTTGCAAGTTGATCGGATCGTCGTCAACTATGAGAATTTTAAAGTTGTCGGATTCTATTGCTGTTTTGTTCGGAGTTGGCAAAATAGCAATCGGTTCCGGTAACTTGAAAATGTCAGATTCAATAGCGTTTTCTGTGCTTTCTGCAGGTGGCAGGCTGTTAATTTCCGCAAGCGTAGAGAACTCGATTTCCGGTAGGGCATCGTGAATTGTTTCCGGTGACAGGGGCAATGTAAAGGTGAAGCGGGAACCGATACCGACTTGGGAAGCGACGCAGATTTTGCCGCCGTGAAGTTCGACAAATTGTTTGGCCAGCGTTAAGCCTAAACCGGTTCCGCCGTATTGCCGGATGGTGGAACCGTCGCCTTGTTCAAAGGGTTGAAAAATGCGATCGAGACCCGATTGAGGAATACCGATTCCCGTATCGGAGACGGTAACAGCTACTTGAAAGTCTGACTTTGACTGCGGGTTCTCTGGCATCGAACAAACACCGTCCGAGAGGGCTACTAAATGCGATTCTTCTCCCCGATCTGTATCCCAATTACCGTCGGGTGCAATAATTTTTGCTGAGACTTCTACAGTCCCGGAGTGGGTAAATTTAATGGCATTGCCGATTAAGTTGTAAAGGATTTGTTGGAGGCGGTTTTCGTCGGCTAAAACTAAGGGCAAATCGCCAGAAATAGCATTGATTAATTTTAAGTTTTTGCTTGCGGTTAAAGGTTGGCAAACGGCGAGGATAACTTCGACGATCGAACTCAAACCAACACTTTGGAGGTGCAATTGCAGTTTGTCAGTTTTAAGCTGCGAAAAGTCCAGGATATTGTCTACAAGTTCGTTCAAGCGCCGGCAGCTAGCAACAATCATTGATAAATTTTGCTGTTGAATTTCTGATAAAGTTCCTGTCGCACCGTCAATCATTGATTCGGCAATGCCGATCGTGCCGTTGAGGGGAGTTCGCAATTCGTGGGAGGTGTTAGCTAAGAATTCGTCTTTCAGTTTGTCGAGTTGCTGCAATTCTTGATTCCGATCTTCGAGGGTGGCAAAGGATTCGTGCAGTTGAGATACCATGCTGTTGAAGGATTTAGCTAGCTGGCCTACTTCGTCGGCGCGATCGATTTCTAATTTTTGATTCCATTCTCCTCCAGCAATATTTTTAGCTGCGGCGTTTAAGCGGAGGATGGGCTTGGCGAGCGATCGAGCTGTCAAACCGCCAATAATTACTGCTATAATTAGCGCGATGATGCAAAGTAAAATAGTGGTGCGAGTGTTGCTGTTAATTTTTTCCATGAAATCGTTTTCTGGAATCACTAACACTACCAACCAATCGATTCCTAATTCATCTTTGTAGGACAGAATATGCACGAAATTTAATTGATTGTTGAGCTGAAATTGCAGCTTTTTCGGCGGTTCGACAAATCTTAAATTGAAATTACTGATAATGTGTTGGGCAGCAGCTTTAGTTAACTGATTGGTACTGTTAACTGCTTGCAAGCGCTGAAATTTGCCATCTGTGCTGGCAACGTAAGGTTTTTCCTCGGTCGAACTGCCAACTATTGCGCCCGATCGCTCCATAATAAATATTTGACCCGATCGGCTAATTTGGATATTTCTGAGAAACTCGTTAATTTGGCTCAAGACAATATCGACTGCCATGACCCCGCGAAAGTCGCCTTTAGTATTGTAAAATGGCTCAGCAGCCGTAATGCCTAAATCGCCTTGAGAAAATGTATAAATTTCAGTCCATGTTAGTGACTCTGCAGCAGTTGCACGGATATACCAAGGGCGAGTTCGCAAGTCGAAGTTTGGATCGGAACGCAAAACCTCAGTTCGCTCTCCAAAAGAATTCAAAGCCCAGAAATAACGCCTGGGAAAGTTTTCCGTAACTCTCACAAGTAATTCACCTGAGTCTTCTCGGCTAACTCCAATAAACTGACCTTCTTTTGTCCCTACATAGATTTGACGCACTGACGAAAATGTTTTTACTTGATGCCAAAAATAGCGTTCGGTTCCCTGTATGTCTTCCGGTTTCAATTTGCCCAGTTGCGCGGCAGAAGCGTTTAGTTCGACAATGTTTTGAGGGTGGTATAAGTAATGCGTTAGGTGTTCTTTAACGCGAAGGCTGATTTCGCTCTGCAAATTATCGGCAAGTTCTTGAACTGCTTGTTGTCCGTTTTTGAAAGACAGATACCCAACTATACTTACTACTGCAAAAGTTTGCAGCACAAACGGCAATGTCAGCGCTAAACGGAGGGACATATTGCCAGATATTTTTTCGATCGTCCTACTAATATTTTTCAATAACATGGTAAATTTTCTCTGTTTTCAGAGCTGTCGGAGAATGGCGATCGCGCCGTTATTGCATCAGTAATTGGCAATTAGTACAAGTTAAGTATCGGCTAATTGTTTTGTGCAGTCGCAGCCTGTTGTTAGTTCAAATCGCCAATCGGCTGCGCGAATCGATTTTTGGGCCCTCTTGCGCCACATCTAGAAAACATAGCGGTTTCTTCGGCTTGGCTGGTATTATATCGAATCTGCAAAGTATTTGCTGTTGTTGCTTTGGGCCCGATCGATCGGTATCAACTTAAGAATGAAACTCACCAGAAATATCGTTTTAATCCGAATCTAGATCCCTCTCAATCCCCCTTCCCAAATGGGACTTAAGGGCGCTTCCAGTCCTTCCCCTCGCGAAGGGTGGCTGTGACTTAAGAACTCTTCCGATCCCCCTCTTTTTAAGGGGGGCTAGGGGGATCGGGGTTGTCAACTGTTTGATAATTTATGGACATATCTTAACATCTCTTACCATTTGGGAAGATATTAGGCATAGCTGAAACCATCCTTGCGGTGAATTGGTTGGACCACCTATGTCAGCTTGATACCTAAAAGAATCCTCGACATCAAATCAGGTTTGCCTTTGAGAAAGTCTGTTCACCCAAGTCTCTGTTGTTAAAATACGATGTATTAAGCTTGGTGCTAACCAACCTTTATCGCGATCGGATAAGTGATGATTTTATCTATCACTCGGTTCATAATCTTGCCAGCAGTTAGTAGCTGCGTTTGACCTAGAAAGTTGACACCAATGGGACCAGATCGATCCAATAAGTCGCCGTGACTGTCAGGGTCCCATTAAATTTTACATTTGAGATTTTAGATTGCACGCTCGGGAATGGCTGATGAAGCTAGTGTTTTCGAGGTTGCTAGCAATTCAGTGTGATAAATTATATCTTCTGCTACCTTCAGCGCGCTGTCGCTCATCTGAGTTACCTCAACAAAGCGTCACTATAAAAAGGGACTGTGAAAGCAATTTGCCCCGCAGCTACAACTGGGGAATAGCAAGTAAATGACTTGCGAACAACTAACGAACATCAAAACCATGCAAACTACCAATTCAATTCGCACCCCATTACCTTTGTGCTCTTCCTTGCCGACACTAGCACGCAGCCATAACTCCGTTCCAAATGAGGACATGCGCTATCTCCAACAGTTCCTGAATAAGAAAGGGTATGCGGTAGCTACTGATGGACTGTTCGGTCCGAAAACCGAACAAGCTGTCATCAAATTTCAAAAAACACAAAAAATCATGGTTGATGGGATTGTCGGCCCTCGAACTTGGAGCGCCCTAGGGGCTTGTCAAGTTGAAGTTATCGGCTGTTAAATCTCGATCGACTTCCTTTTTCTCTTCATCAAATTTCAATTACTTGCAAAAACTTAAGGAGAATCAAGTCATGCAAACTGCAAATACTACTCGGATGGAATTGCCTTCTTGCCGTTATTTTCCGATACTGCAACGCAACGATGCCGTTACCCAAAATGAGGACGTGCGCTACCTGCAGCGGCTGTTGAATGCCCACGGCTATTCGGTAACTACCGATGGAGGATTCGGCCCGAAAACCCAACAAGCTGTCATTAATTTTCAAAAGCAAAAACAGCTCGTTGCTGATGGCATTGTCGGTCTTAAAACTTGGAAGCAACTAGGAGTTTGTTCGACTATCTTTTAGGGCTAGTTTGATGCCAAAGCGTTAGCGATCGAATATCCTGCCGCTCGAACAACTTCAAAAAGTAAGTTTTGTAGTCGGGACTTCAGTCTTCTGAATCTGCGGACTTAAGTCCGCACTACAAACCGTTAATCAAATTTTAATTACTTGCAAACAACTGAAGGAGAATCAAGTCATGCAAACTGCAAATACTACTCGGATGGAATTACCTTCTTGCCGTTATTTTCCCGTACTGCAACGCAACGATGCCGTCACTCAAAATGAAGACGTGCGCTACCTCCAGCGACTGTTGAATGCTAACGGATATTCGGTAACTACCGATGGAGGATTCGGGGGAAAAACCCAACAGGCTGTCATTAATTTTCAAAAGAGCAAGGGCATCAAAGCTGACGGAATTGTCGGCCCTCTAACTTGGAAGCAGTTAGGAGTTTGTTCGACTGTATTTTAAGGTGGTAGGGTAGGTGTTAGGTGTTAGGTTTTGTTTGAGGTGTTATATCATGTCCGGTATATCGTGTCCGATCGATTACCAACAATAAAAAAGGTTCGTAGTGTGGACTAAAGTCCTTACTCCAAAACTGAATCTTATTGCGGACTAAAGTCCTTACTCCAAACCTGAATCTTCTTGCGGACTTTAGTCCTTACTACAAACCTGACTTATCGCGGTTAATCCATCGGACACTATCTAACACCTTACTTTGGCAAAGGCTCCAAAATTTTCTCAGAACGATTAGCAGCAACCGTCGCAAATAAAGCCTCGTAATGATTCAAAGCTTCTTCAAATCCGTAATTTTCTACAGCATAATTTCTACCTTGCTCACCCAATGCATTCACCTTAGCGGGATTTAAATACAAATCTTCAACAGCCTCCGCTAAAGCTTGGGGATCTTCCGGCGGGACAGTTACGCCGCCGCCGCTTTGCTGCACTGCTTTGTGGGCCGTACCAGTTTCGGGAACTGAAGCTAAAATTGCCCTGCCGCTGGCAAGAATTACTTGAATTTTTGAAGGCATATTAAAATTAGTAACCCGGCGCTTTTGTACTACTAAACTAATATCAGCGGCTGCTAGCATTTCGGGCAATTTTTCTCGCGGTTGAAATGGCAGCAACATTACATTAGTAGCTTTGTAAGTTTCGCAATCTTGTTGCAAGCGTGCCAGTGCTGTTGATTCTCCGACAATTACAAACGCAATTTCGGGTATGTGTTTCAAGCGAGCTGCTGCTTTGACAACCGTTTGCAAACCTTGAGTGAGAGCAATATTTCCAGCGTAGAGAACGACAAATTTGCCGTTGAGTTTGTGAGCTTCGCGAAAAGAGTTATTTTCCTTAGGTAAAGGGCGGATAAAATTAACATCAACCCAATTGGGAACGCAGACTATTTTTTTGGGAGGTACTCCTTGAGAGTGCAATTTAGCGACAAAACCGGTATCGATGACGCTGACTTGGCTGGCGGTACTGTATGCCAATTTTTCTAAAGCGTCAGCGATGCGAACTAGCAGTCCGTTCTTTTTTACCAAGCCGACCCGCACGGCGGCTTCCGAGACGATATCCTGAACGTTAAGGACGATCGGGCAAGCACGAATCAAGCCGTAGAGGGCAACGGGGACGCAAATCGGCAAGGGTGGCATCGTCGAGAAAATCACGTCGGGACGCCAACCCCTCAAGGCTTGGACGGTACTGGAGGCGACAAAGCTGCCATCTAGCAGCAGCCGATCTATGAGACTGGGATGGGGGCCGTTGACTCGCAGGTAGCTGCGCTGGATGGTAACGCCTTTGTGTTCTTCGGTAAGGTAGAATTTGCCCCGATATTCGGGGTAAATCCGGCGTTGGGGATAGTTGGGCATTCCAGTAACTACTCGAACTTGGTGGCCGCGCTTGACTAAGCCTTGGGCTAGTTCTGTCATCAGCGGGGCAATGCCAATGGGTTCTGGGTAGTAGTTATAGGAATAAATCAAGATACGCATCATATTTAGTTTGAAGGAAAGTTTCCTGTCTCGCAGTCGGTCGAAGTTGCACCCCGTTCATTGCCGGAGATTGGGTTCAAGGCAATACAGCAGGGGGTGCCGCCAGTACCTGAGACGCGGAAAAAGTTGCCCTCCCTCTGCGGCTTGAGGGCGCGGGCCCTCAAGTAATATTTTTGCGCATTAGCAGGCAGTTGCGGCAGTCTTCTGTACGTATATAGCACAGCTTGTCCGTGAGCTTGTGCATGAATACCAGACCCATTTCTCCTTCTCTGTCCAAGGGATCGCGCTGTTCTTGCTCGATCGAGTGCAGTTTCGCTTCCAGGTCAAAAGGTTGACCCCTGTCCCAAATTTTGATTTCAAAGTAGCAGCAAAACACCGCTACCTCAATGTCGATCGGAGTAGCAGGGGGCAAATTGCGGTGGGCGTGACGGACAACATTAGTAAAACCTTCATTGATAATCAGGCGGCACTGCCACCACAAATCCCCCGGCAGAACTGGCAAAACTATATTTTCCAACCATTCCAAAACTTCTGTTAAAGCCTCCAGGTCTGTTTTCACCTGAATGTGGAACTCGGCCTGCGGTTGATTGTCTTTCATTAATCCTATACAGCGCCACTATTTTTCTGAAACAGAATGGTTACCGTCTTGACAATTAGTTTTAAGTCATACATGAGACTCCAGTTTTGTTGGTATTTTAAGTCCAAGCGGATGACATCTTCAAAGTCGCGCACTTGAGAGCGACCGTTGACTTGCCATTCACCGGTCATTCCGGGCTTGACATCCAAACGCTGCCACTGAGGTACTTCGTAGCGCTCAACTTCGTCCGGGGTGGGCGGTCTGGTGCCGACGAGACTCATTTCGCCTTTAAGTACGTTCCAAAATTGGGGCAGTTCGTCGAGACTTGTCTTGCGCAAAATCCGCCCGACTTTGGTAATCCGGGGGTCGTTGTCGTTTTTGAAAAACGCGCCAGAGGCCTGATTTTGGATTTTGGCTTTCATCGCTTCAGCGTTGGTACACATCGATCGAAATTTCCAAATCCGAAAATGTTTTCCCATCCAGCCGCAGCGGGTTTGACCGAAAAAGATCGGACCCGGATCGTCGATGGTGATGGCTGCGGCTATGGGTACGAACAAAATTCCGGTAATGATCAAACCGACTATCGCGCCGACAATATCGATCGTGCGTTTCACCCACGATCGTATTGAGGGGTGGGTGACGGGTAACTGGTTGTCTGCACGGTTGGGTTCTGCGGGGACCTCTGGGGTGGTAGGCTGTTCGATCGTCAGCACTTGATCCAAGCTGGTGAGGGCAAATACAGCCATTACCTGCGGTTTGATGCTGCGCAGCACTAAGTCGCAGCCCCGCTGCTTGGCAAATTTCAGATTGCTGACTAAAGCGCCAATCCCGCTGCTGTCGATGAACGTGGTCTGGCTGAAGTCTAGGACAATTTTGCTGGGAACGGTATTTTCACTAAAAAGTTGCTGGCAAGTTGTTTTGAAGTTTACGGCTTCAAGTATGCTCAAGCGCATGGGTATGTGAACGAAAGGAATTTCGTCCGAGTACGTTACCCGAAAATTTGCCTCTGGGGTTTGGCTGACCATGAAGTCCTGTTGTCAAATTTCAAGCTATTGTCTTTAGCCTATTCTGTCCTAATTGCTCTGCCTTTACCAAATATTCAACAATTTTTGTTAACCACAGGCTAGCTTCACGACAACTTTATATTAAATTTTCGATCGGAAGTTGCATCGTTGCGATCGAACCAGATTCAGAGTACGGGCGGCAAAGCAAATCAGTTTGCCGCCAGACAAGGGCGATCGAATTTCCGCCACCAGTTGCACCCAAGTTCTAACTTCACCAAATATTAAGGGCGATCGGCAGCCGTCCGCGATCGGCGCGATTTTAGGGCTAGGTTGAAATCCCCGTCTTAACAGCGGACAGACAGAAGCCGGACTGTTGTCAAGTGTCAACTGTCAATCGATTTTCGATTTTCGATTGGGGGATTGAGGATTGGGGACTGGGGAGATAAGGAAAATCTTTCCTTCTTCCTTCTTCCCTCTTCCTTCTTCCTTCACGAAAACTGTCAACTGTTCACGAATTGTAAATGTTTTCAGATTGGGAGGTTTCGCGACCTAGGGGTTTGGCTTTGGCTTTAGCTTTGGCTGCGTTGCGTTTGAGGGCTTGCAGGCGGGCTTCGTATTTGGCGCGCTGCTGTTTTTTGGAGGTTTGCTCGATTAGGGTTTTCAGGGCGCTACCGAGGCTTTTGTAAGCGTTTGCTAAAGTGTAGCCGAAGCGGGTGGCCAGGGCGATCGCTTTTTCATCAGCTTCTATGGCTTCTTTTAAAGTTTTCTCTCCGTTATTTTTTTGGTACAGCCTCCACCCGGAAACGCCGCACAAGGCCAGGGCCAACACCAACAGCAAGCCGTCTTGCACCCACAACTCCCCGACAGCGCCGCCGAGTCCGATTGCCAAAGCTGCCATTTCCCAACCATCTCGGGCGATCGTATCGTTTTGAATTCTCGCTACTTCGTGCCAAAATAGCAAGTTGCGCTGATCTGTGGCTAGCTGTTCCCAACGGATCAGGTCTATTTGTATTTCTACCTGGTCTTTGCCGATTTCTTCGCTGCGGATCAGGGTGGGATTAACTTCTATGGTTTTTTCTACCGTGACCCAACTTTGCAATTCTGGGGGAAGTAGGTTTTTCAAGCGCCGAATCTCGCTCATCTCGGCTCTTGCTGTAGAGGTTGCATAAGATGTCATGGCTCCAGCCTTCGGATTTTTCAAATGGTTTGTATGCTTCTATTTCGGAGTATATCGCGGCAACAGGGAGAATATGCTGCGGCCTGTACAAATTACCCGTTACGGAAGAGAGGAGGAAGGGGAGAGGGGGAGAGGGGGAGAGGGGGCGAGAAATAGTAGCTAAATGGTAACTAAATAGTTTGTAAAACTGAGATATTTCACCATTCTCAACAATGCTGTAGGGTTCAAGGTAGAAATCGAATAACGAGTTTGACCTCCAACTCGAATAACGCCCGAGTGCATATTCGAGTTGGAGGTCAAATAGCAGCATATTCGATTTCTACCTTGAAAGGGTTCGCCAACATATTTAAACGCAGCAAATAGGTTAAATAAACCCGCCCCCACCCACGAAAAATTCCCAATTGACATTGCTACAAGATCTCAATAAAAACAACCTACAGGCTATTTCATTAAAGGTTCTATTTCTTGTCGCAATTTCGACCAAGCTGCCAAAACTTCCGGTTGAGAAGTGATGCCTTTCTGAACCAAAACTACTCCATCCAATACTTTAGCAATTCCGTAAGTTCCTTGTCGCAGCGATTCGTCTGTAAAACGCACTCCTCCTCTAATTCTACCCCGATCGACTGGCATTTTTAAGTTATGCTGCTGCAATTGCCACAAATCTAACACTGCGAAATCTATATCTACTACTTTTCTATTTTCATCTAGCATCTGCATGACTTCTAGGCGGATGATATTGCGGCGGTTGGAAAGGTGAGGAACTATGTAACCGCTGGTCGAAACGCTAGCATCTTGCGGAATTAATTTTAGCACAGTTTGCAAGTTGGCGGCATGGGTCAATTGCTCTGTTAAAGATTGGTAAACAAAAGGATTGAAAGAATAAGGCGAGAGAAAATACAATGCTCGATCGGGATTGGAAGTTAGGGTAAATAATAGCGACAATCCAATACATCCCATCCAAAATCTGTGCAGTCTCGGTTTGAATTTTTCTGGATGTTTCGACCACCATAAAATTACCGCGTACATCAACAGTGGAATCACGCCCAACGTATAGCGAGTGTTGATAGAAGTAGCAGCTTTATTAGCTACTTGCAGCAACAAAACCAGCAACGGAAAGCTTGACATAATCCAAGCTGGTAGCGAAATTGCAGGTATAAATGCTAGTGGCAGCCACAAACCTAAAATAAACCTAAGTCGCCTGAAAAAATCGGTAAATAATACTTTAATTATAATTTGAGGTTGACTGACGATCGCCCACAAAAGTTCTAGAGTTGACGGATTCTCGGTTTTGAGAAACTTTTTAAAATAACTAGCTAAGTAAAGCCGGGAATTGTCATCAGAAAATAGCGGCATGACTGTATTGGTAATCAGCGCCACATAGCTGAAACTCACCAAGCATAAAATTATCCCCGATCGCGGATGGCGGCGGCTGACAATTAAATAAGCTCCAATGCCGAATAAACTAATTCCTGTTTCTTCGCGAATTCCTAATGTCAGCGCTGCAAAAATCCAAAACCACACCCATTTTTGCTTTTCTAACGCTAACAGCAAGCTAAATAAAAATAAAGGAAGTTGGCAGTGTTCGTAAAAGTTACTCACCGTCGGGCCGATGATGCCGTTTGCCCCATAATAGCTGGCAACGATCGCGATCGATACTGGTACAGATAGATAGTGTCTTGCTAAGAAATACAGCACTATTCCGGCTGCTGCAATTAACGCTACTTGCAAAACTATCAAGGTAACGGAAGATTGAAATAAGGCATAAATCGGCATCCAAAGCACAAAGTCAATGACGAAATGTTGCCCTAAATGAATGTAAAATGGATATGATAGTTTGCGATCTATTAATGAGTCGCTGGAGGCGGCTGAAGATAGGGAACTTTCAAACAAGTTGCCGCGCACGCTGTTCCAAAATACTTGGTTGAACAACCCGTGATCGTAGGTTGCTAAAAAGCTGTAATAGCGAATCAAGCTAAAAGTTAAAACTACTGCAAAAAAGATTGCTGCTAAAATCGCAGCTTGACGCCATCCGGGTTGATTTCTAAAGTAGTCTAGGGGTTTGAATTTCATAGTTTGAAGGAAGAAGGAAGGCACGACACGGATAACACGGATACACGGATGAATTATCTGTATTTCATTATTTCATTCGTCATAAGGAAGACCGAAGGACCGAAGACCGAAGTTGGAAGAAGGAAGAGGGAAGACAGATAGAAGAAAAAAGAATGCCTATGTACTATATCTTTTAGCCATTATGCTCTTGGTTTAATTAGGCGTAAGATCGTGTTCGATCGATTGACGACAATAAGATTTATTCGTAGTGCGGACTTAATCCCGCTCTTTTTTGCGGACTCAAGTCCGCACTACAAACTGTTTTGTTATGGTAATCAATTTTTCGCGATCTAATTACTAAATATTCTCATGTTTGATGAAGTTCTGCTTGAACTCGGACACAGTAATAAATTGACCTTGCGTTTTCAGCCAGGTAATATATTTCTCTAGCTTGTCAAGCATTTTGTCTCCCGCATCTTTTTTGACATATCCCGGTAACTTGAACTGAGAAATATCGGTAAATTCCCAGGGGTGAAAGTAAATGTTTAGATACGAATCTGTTTCTAGGGTGATCTTGGTTGCTAATTGGATTGCGGGCAGGGGAAAGTTTTTAAAACTCAGCCAAAATAAGGGAAATCGGATGGCAGGAGTTACGGAAATCGGCAGGTTGAGAAGTTTATTTGTATAATAGGCTGTTCGGGGTTTTGATAAGTTGTTGTATCTGCCGGGGATGTAGGTAGGATTCATTGATGAGTTGTATTCGTAGCCTGCTTTTTCTATTTCTATGTCCTCCACTGGTTGCAGTCTGGCCATCCTGAAGCCTGTAACTTTTGTGCCTGCGATCTCTTCTAGGGTTTGTTTGGATTTGTGCAAGTCATTTAGGCAAAATTGAGAGTGATAAAAGCCGTGGGAGGCAATTTCGTGGTGTTTTGAGAGTTTTTGAATTGTATCTCGATCGCGCATCGCGTAATTAGCTGTTACAAAAAATGTCGCTGAAATATCTAATCTCTCCAAAAGTGACATCACATTTGACAACCCCCTTCGAGAAATTTCAAATTTGATGTCCTCTGCAAGGGGTTGACCGTATTCTTCGGGAATGTCAAATTCTTCGATGTCAAAGCTCAATAAAATAGAATTATTTGAGTTCATGATTTTTATTCATAATTTTATTGATAATTTTTATTCATAAACTCCAGAGCGATCGTTGTAAATAATTTTCAACAAACATCCTAGCATTTTTAGGGAATCTTTCAAAATATTGACTCGGGAAGATTTGTAAAGGTGTTGTTGGGAGACTCGGGCGGGAATTTCGCCAATTGTATATCCTTGTTTTTTCGCGAGAAATAGCAGTTCTGCATCAAAGCAAAAACCTGTAAGTGTTTGTCTTTTAAAGATTTCTCGGGCTGCATTTTTTTTAAAGCCTTTGATTCCGGCTTGCATATCTTTATATTTGAGATTGAGGAGCGATCGAGAAATCCAATTAAAGATTTTTCCGGCAACTTTTCTCAGTAAGGTAAGATTGCGGAAATTTGCTCGATCGAGATTTCTGCAACCAATTACCACATCAAATTTTTCTAGTTTTTCGACTAAGGGTTCGAGATGTTCCAGGGAGTATGCTAAGTCACCATCCATGAAACAAATGCAGTCACCTTCTGCGCATTCGCTGCCTTTCCTGACGGCATATCCTTTACCCCGACGCTGGCTGTAAGCAATTAGTTGGATGTGATTTGTTGGTAAAGCTTTAAGTTTATGTTCGAGAATTTCTCGGGTGTTGTCCGTGGAGCCGTCATTGACAATGATAAAGTTGTACGCATGGTATCTCTGAGAAAAATCTACAATTTTGTCAAAGGTTTGCTCTATGCAGTTTGCTTCGTTATAAACAGGCAAAATTACTGCGATTTTCATCATTGTTATGCGATCGGGCTGGTGTGGAAATATGCTACCACCACTGAAGGTAGATCGCAAGTACATAACGCGCAAATTTCGATTTGAAAAAACTATTTTTTTCATCCAGATTTATAACTGTCACGGCGACTGGTGGTCTGTTAGCACAGCCCTCGAAGAGGTTCGCCCCCAACTTTACCAAATATTGAAATTTATTAGCCGCAAACCTGCAAAGGCGGATTGTTTCTCGCCCTTGGTTGATATTCATGTCATAAAAACAGTCAACTGTCAACTGTCAACTGTCAATTGTTTATCTCGCCGATCTGTGGAAGTCAACGGGCGATCGATCTACAATTCTAGATGCAGAAGCAGCTTAAGTCAGAAGCGCGATCGCCTTCCAGTTAATTTCCCTACCTTATTTAGCCGTAATTGTCAATGGTAAATTTTTTATCTCGCAAATTACCGGAGTATTTGCCACCGGGCATTACGAAGCGAAAAAAACCCATCATTAACTTTTTGCTAGCATTTTTCCTAACTTTAATT
The DNA here is from genome assembly GCA_025454405.1 of Oscillatoriaceae cyanobacterium Prado104. Lineage (GTDB taxonomy): Bacteria > Cyanobacteriota > Cyanobacteriia > Cyanobacteriales > Microcoleaceae > Microcoleus. The sequence goes on from JALOON010000055.1 coordinate 35,930, forward strand.
ACCTCTACAGCAATCTTAGAAATAATTACAGTTAAGATTCCGATTTTCGGCTTTCACGATATAGTTGACATTCAGAATCCCCAGGAAATGCCACCGCTGCGGCGAGAGTTTCCCGGCGATTACAGCCAGCAAAATTTGGCAACTTTTTTAGAATATTTGGTCAGCCATAATTATTGGTTTTTGTCAACTCAAGATATTTACGATTACTTCTTAGCAAAACCCAAGAAACCAATCCCGATCGAATATCGCGATCGCCGGAAAGTTGCGATCTCCTTTGATGATGGCAATAAAAGTATCTACACGCATTTATTGCCGATATTAGAAAGATTAGAACATAAGTACGGTACCAAAAATAAGGCAATTGTCTTTATCAACTCCGGCTTCTTGGGCGGTCAAACTTCACTCATAAAAAAGGTCAGATGTCAAGACCTGAGAGAAGGATTCCACAAAGGATTTTACGACATTCAATCCCACGCACTGAATCACGAAAATCTCACAAAAATTTCTGTCAAAGCCTTAGAAAGAGAACTCTCCGAAGACCAAAAAAGGCTGAGGAAATGCACCCAAGATTTAGATATCGATCGCGCAGTTGCCTCTCACATCGCCTACCCATTTGGCGCAGTCAACAGACAAGTTGAAAAACAGGTTGCCAAATATTTTACCTCGGGATACTTGTACGATAGTTCACAATTAAAGCTCGGGTTTTGGCCGCAAAACAGATACCGCATTTCCCGGCTAACAGTCAACAACAAATACTCAGCCAAAAGACTGATCCGCCTAGCTTCAGGAAGTTGGATGCACACAATAATTAAACAGTTGACAGTCGATCGTTAGTTGTTTGTGAGGGTTCAAGCCCGCAGAGGCATCAAGTTTTGTCAAAATATGTTTGGGGGCTCGCGCGCGATCGACTAGAGCAATCCACGCGAGAACACCTGCACCAATTTACTCAGCTTGACCGAGATATGAGAATTTTCAAATTTTCTCGCCCCACACTCCGCATCCCTGTTGGCACCTTAACTATTATTCTGGGAATTGCGATCGCCCTGAGCGCCCTTATCGTAAATCCTGCGCCCGCCTCAGCAGCAGGCAAAACTCCGCCAGAGTTGGCATCGCATCCTACAACAGCATTGTGGCAACTGCAAAACACGGGCGTCCAGCAGTTAGCACTCCGCAGCCCGGAATTGGTTCAGAGCGAAAGCAGCAACAGCTTTGTCACAGCAGCGGTCGATCGAGTCGGCCCGGCAGTGGTGCGCATTGATACCGAACGCACCGTCAGCCGCAACCTCGATCCCTTCCTCGAAGACCCATTTTTCGGCAGGTTTTTTGGAGAAGATTTGCGCAGCCAAATCCCCAGACAAGAGCGTTTGCGGGGTCAGGGATCCGGCTTTGTTATCGATAGGGGCGGGATTATTTTAACCAACGCTCACGTCGTTGACAAAGCCGATCGAGTAACTGTGACTTTAAACGACGGCAGAATCTTTCCGGGAGAAGTCCAGGGTACTGACGAAGTGACAGACTTAGCTGTGGTTAAAATTAATACCAAGCAAACCGATCTGCCCGTCGCAGCCTTGGGAGATTCCGATGCGGTAAAAGTCGGAGATTGGGCGATCGCAGTCGGCAACCCGCTAGGATTTGATAACACCGTTACCTTGGGCATTGTCAGCACCCTCAAGCGATCGAGCGCGGCCGTAGGCATTCCCGACAAGCGGCTCGATTTCATTCAAACGGATGCGGCCATCAATCCCGGCAATTCCGGCGGCCCGCTGCTCAACGGCAGGGGAGAAGTCATCGGCATCAACACGGCGATTCGAGCCGACGCGATGGGTATCGGTTTTGCAATTCCCATCAACAAAGCTAAAGCTATCTACGCGCAGCTAGCTCGCGGAGAACAAGTCAAGCACCCGTTTTTGGGCATTCAGATGGTTGCCTTGACTCCGGAAATTGCCAGGGAAAACAACGCCGATCCGAATGCTCCTTTAATCGTGCCGGAAGTTGCGGGCGTGTTGGTAATGCGAGTGCTGCCAAATACTCCTGCTGAAAAAGCTGGGATTCGCAAAGGAGATGTCATAGTTCAAATTGATAGCCAGACAGTCATTACAGCCGAACAGTTGCAAAATTTGGTAGAAAACAGCCAAATCGGTCAAACTCTGAAATTGAAAGTAATTCGCGGTTCTCAGAGTAAAGTGCTGGCAGTTCAAACAGCTCAATTGAGAGATTCTTAATTAGGGTTTGCTGAATAAAACTCTCAGCCCCCGAGAGCAAGGGTTTTGAGCCTTTTGCGATCGATTTAGTGCGGGACGATCGCATAGAGATGGTCAAATGCCCAATGCCCTATTCCCTATTCCCCCCTCACCAAAAGACTTATTCAGCAAGCCCTAATTATTAAATCTTTCGTGGTTTAGTATGGCGATTGAAGACCTAGAAACCGGGCTTTTCACGACTATTCAAGGCTCAAATCGAGTAGTTTCGTAAAAACTCGGTTTCTGAGATTCGATCGTACAGGTTTGTAGTAGGGAATTCAGTCCCGATCGTTGCGGACTGAAGTCCTCACTACAAAACGTTTTTATTAGGGGTACTCGATTCCCGATCGAACTTGAAAGGTAAAAATGCAGGTACGAGAGTTCCCAAAGGCAAACTCCGGGGTTCTCTGAGGAATAGTAAAGGCAGCAAAGCAAGCAGCCGCACTGCTGTGGAAATCGCAAACAGTCCTCCCAAACTCATGCCCGGAAATTCTGCTAGAAAGCCGCCGGCGGTAGTTCCACAAGCCCCGGCAACTCCAGAAATGGCGGAGGCGATCGCAAAATATGTTGAAGGATTTTCGATCGGCACTATTTCCATTTGAATGTTGTTAGTACACAGGTCGATCGCCCCTAAAGTCGTACCCGCGAGCAAGTGCAGCAGGGGAAGCCACACCCACAGGGCGATCGGGCGATTGCCGATACCCAGCCACAACACGGGCGTTACCGCTACCAGCAGCCCCACAGCAATCAGTAAAGGGCGATTTCCCAGGCGATCGGCCAATTTGCCCCAAAACATCAGCAATAGCAGGTTTGCTCCCGCACTCAAGCTGCTGTAAATTGTTACCAAACTTACGTCGAGGTTTAAATCTTTTAGCAGGTAGATGTTAAAAAAAGGCGCGCTCAAATTAACAGCAAATGTCCAGACGGTGAAGTAGGCGATAAATCTTAGAAAATTGACATCTTTAAGCACCGCAGGCACAAAATTTTTGTGATTTTCTGCTGTTTTTTCTGAAACTTTCCCGTTGCTAAACTGTTTCGATCTCGCCTGCGGGTTCACATCCACCATCCAAAACTGAAATGCCAAACTGAACATTCCAGCCGCTACCCCAAACAATAAAACTACACCGTAGCCAACAACCGGATCGGCACCCCAGGCAGACACTCCGGCTCCCATCAGCGGCACTCCCAACAAACTAATTAAAGTGGTAGCGCTGTTGCGCAACCCAAAATACCTGCCGCGCAAGCGGTGGGGAACTACCGCCGTCATCCAGCTAAACCAATTAGCGCTGGCAAAAGCCCCCAAGAGGCTAGTTACAAATACGATCGCCAGGGTCCACTCCAAGAGCCCGCTTCCGTCGGTATAGTGCCAACTCGCTGCCGCAATCGCCCCTACCAGTAACAGCCACAACAGTCGCGACGCACCAAATATCCACAGGTTGTACCAATGGCGGCTGGTGCTGCGATCTGCTAGATAGGCTCCCAAAGGTTGCAGCAAATTGACCAGCATGGGAATTGCCGACAGGATGCCGATTTCCACGCTGGTAGCGCCCAGTTCCAGGAGAAAGTTGCTCAGCAGTACCCCTCCGGTGGTAAAGGAGAATATAGTGGCAAAAACGCCGTCTAGAGTTGAGGCTCGCAGGGTCGATCGAATGCGTTGTTTGGAAATTTTCGGCTCTGTTTTTGCAGGCTGAACTAGCTGGGATATTGTCTGTTCTAGTATGTCTGGGGTCTGAAGGGATAGAGTTTCTTTGAAGTCCCCAACCTGTTCGATCATATTTATTTAAAGGTGTTGGTATCTGCAATTTTTAAACTGATTTAAACTGATTCGATCGTCTGACATTTTTGCGCGCTGCGTTTGCGGTTAGGATACTACTATTTTTGACAAAACTAGCAGCACGAATCATCTCGCTGGCGATCGCAAAATTTTTTGTCCGAGCTCTGAGTTTAGCTGCGACAAAAGTACAAACAAGCCGAACAACCCAACTATCTTGTTGATGAATCTTACCATAAGGATGTACGGTCTTTGTGTTTGTGTCGGTCGCAATTCCTCAAGGGCGATCGTCCGAGCAAAAATAGCAAGTGCGATCGTCACATTAATTTACATCAATGTAAAGCCAGTCTCGCCTTCAAAAGGTTAGCTCGAAAGCAAGACTGGCGCATCCGGGTAATTTTTATTACTTTAGATAAAAGTTTCTCGCTGCGCATCAACCGTTTGGGGTATCTAATAACAGCCAACTGCCAACTGTCAACGATCGCGAGTTCTGAGGCTTGCAATTACAACGATCGACTGCCAACTGCCAACTGTCAACTGTCAGGTGCGTCGCTTGAGAATTGTCGATTTTTTTTGGATTGTTGGTAGCGACGCACCCTACTAACCTCAGATTGTTGTGGCGTAAGGTGCGCAGCGCGCACCCTACTAACTGTCAAACGATTTTCGATTGGCAGATTGGGAGATTGGGAGATCGGGAGTTTTCAGTTAAAGACATTTCTTAATTCAAAACTCAAAACTCAAAACTCAAAACTCCTTACCAACTCTCAACTGTTTAGACACTTACCGATCGCAGCAATTCACTGCCAAATTCGCCACCAAAAAATTGCTCGAATTCGCCCTCGAACAAATCGCCCCACGGGCCAAAACAAATTTCGCGCGATCGCCGACATTCCGCTCTCAAACTTTTACGGCTAGCTAAATCCATAGCATAAAAGATCAGCGACTTACCCAGCACGGCGGCTAACTCCAGTCCGCCGGCGAGCGCTGCAATTCCATCGGCAGACACGGTTTCCACTTGTCGGAGATCGACGACTACTTTCTCTGAAGCTGTTTCGAGGGCTTGTTCTAAAGAAGTTTGGAAATCCAGAACCGCGATGCCACAAAGACAGCCCTTGGGTTGCAAAACAACGGTTTTAGGTGCGGTAGTTTCTAGATCGAGTTTGATGCTAAAACTGCAAGCAACTTTGGGATTTGAGATAGAGGCGGTCTTCATCTTTCTTATTGGAACCTTAAAAATATTTCAGTCTCGATCGGATTTGGCAAGACATTGCTGTCATTATCATTAGGGTAAACTTAGTAGCATTTGTTCCAGCTACTGCGTACATGCACTGATGTGGGATCTAACAGCGTCGGGACTGCCAACAGACTGTTGACAAAAATAACAAAAGCTGCTAACACTATCAAACCCTAAAATCAAGCTTAAATATTTGAGGGCTGTCACTATTGTCAAGTGATTTCGATCGCCAGCAAATTTACCTATTTGTAGACCGTACTATGACAAAAACTCAACCTCGATCGGGGTATACACTACCAGTATTTGCCTGTGCTGCTGCCTTAGCAGCCCTGCGGTGCTTGCGTGCGGGTATTCCATTTGCAGATACCGTATCAGTAGATTTACTAGAACCCGCGATCGCAGCAGAAATTCCGATCGAGCAAGTGGCGACCCTCACAGCACATACGGCTTTAGCGATCGCTCGCTCAGATCCGGGGGACAACCTAGATCTGACTCAAGATACTCCTGTTTGGGCAATGGTGGCCTTGGGGGAGAGGGGGGCAGGGGGTGAGAGGGAGAGGGGGCGTGAGGGAGAAGAGGAGGAAAGGATTGCGATTCTTGGGGGTGAAGGTATCGGGCGTCACGCAGTCGGGGGCGGGGCGGCAATCTACGATTACGCGATACGGCTGCTGAGAGAGAATCTGAGCCGAGAACTCCAATTAAATGAAAAAATTACCGTCACCATCATTATGCCCGCCGGACGGCAACTGGCTGCCCGCACGTCGAATGCAGCTTTCGGTGTGGTCGAAGGACTGTCGCTGCTGGGTACGACGGGAATTTCTCAGCCCCTGAGCGCCCCCGGACAGTTGGAAATTTACCGCGAACAACTGCAACAAAAAGCCCAACTGTTCGACTGTTTGGTTTTCTGCATCGGCGAAAACGGCTTGGATTTGGCGCGACAGCAGGGCATCGATCCCGAAAGGCTGGTCAAAACAGCTAACTGGCTGGGTCCGATGCTGGTAGAAGCGGGACTTCTGGGCGTACAGTCAATTTTGCTGTTCGGGTATCACGGAAAACTGATGAAATTGGCAGCGGGGATTTTTCACACGCACCACCACCTCGCTGACGGGCGGCGCGAAATTCTAACAGCCTACTGCGCTACCGCGGGAATGCCTGCTGCTGAGTGCGCCGCAATTTTTGCTGCAGCGACGGCCCAAGACGCTCTCAAACGGCTGCGGGCTGTGGATGCAGAAACTGGAAGCAATTGGGTCGATCGAGTTTACGGCGAAATCGCCCGACAGATAGATGCGCGATCGTCCGAATATATTTTTAATCATAGCGAGCTCCGCGTTTCCGTCGGCTCCGTGATGTTCGGGCGCGATCGCAAAATAATTGTTAAAACTGAAATTGCAGATACATTTCTCACCCAAATTTGCTAATGTAGTGTGCATATCCTGAGATTTGATTTCAAAGAAATCTCAGAAGGGTAATCAGTAGTAATTCTTAGTCCCAGAACCTAATTATGCCGGGTTGAGATTTGACGAAACAGCACAATTAATTCACGTAGAAGTTAATTAGCGATTGCCCGCGACTTTCTGAAGCAGGTTTGCCCTAATATCCAATACAACCCAGCTTCTGTAAACTCACCCCGGCCAGGATATTACTAATCTCCCAAAAAGTTTGCCGATCGAACGCAAAAATTACCAAGTATAAACTACCAATTAAGCACTAACCGTGACTACTCAAATACAAACAGAATCAGCCCTTGAAAACTCCGAACTCGGGCAAATAGATCGCCAGACGATCGCGATCCTCGACTTCGGTTCTCAGTATTCAGAATTGATTGCCCGACGCATCCGCGAAACTCAAGTATATTCGGAAGTAATTTCTTACCGCACTACTGCCAAACAGTTAGCAATTCTCAATCCTAAAGGCATTATTCTTTCAGGAGGTCCGAGTTCTGTATACGACGAACGAGCACCCCACTGCGACCCGGAAATTTGGAATTTAGGAATACCGATACTGGGCGTTTGTTACGGGATGCAGTTGATGGTCAAGCAACTCGGCGGGACTGTCGAACGGGCTAAATTAGCCGAGTACGGCAAGGCATCGATATTTATTGATGACCCGACAGATTTGCTGACTAATGTAGAGGAAAATAGCACGATGTGGATGAGCCACGGAGACTCGTGTACCGAGTTACCGGAAGGTTTTGAAATCCTCGCGCACACCGAAAATACTCCCTGCGCTGCAATTGCCCACCACGATAAAAAGCTCTATGGAGTTCAGTTTCACCCGGAAGTGGTACACTCGACCTGCGGTATCGCTTTAATTCGCAATTTTGTTTACCATATTTGCGAGTGCGAACCGACTTGGACGACGGCTGCTTTTGTCGAGGAATCTATTCGCGAAATTCGGGCAAGAGTCGGAGACAAACGAGTGTTGCTGGCCCTATCGGGCGGCGTAGATTCTTCAACTTTGGCTTTCTTGCTGCACCGGGCGATCGGCGATCGATTAACTTGTATGTTTATCGATCAAGGGTTCATGCGCAAGCAAGAACCGGAACGGTTAGTGAAGTTATTTCGAGAGCAATTTCACATTCCGGTTGAGTATGTAAATGCCCGCGATCGGTTCTTGGCTCAAATGGCAGGCGTTACCGATCCCGAACTCAAACGCAAGCGGATCGGTCACGAATTTATCAGCGTATTTGAAGAAGAATCGAAACGCCTCGGACCTTTCGATTACTTGGCTCAAGGTACTCTTTATCCCGATGTAATTGAGTCTGCAGATACTAATGTAGACCCGCAAAGTGGCGAGCGAGTTGCTGTTAAGATTAAGAGCCACCACAATGTTGGTGGGTTGCCTCAAGATTTGCGGTTTAAGCTGATCGAACCGCTGCGCAAATTGTTCAAAGATGAAGTGCGAAAAGTCGGCAGGTCGATCGGTTTGCCGGAAGAAATTGTCAACCGCCAGCCTTTCCCCGGTCCGGGTTTGGCAATTCGGATTATCGGCGAAGTTACTGCTGAAAGATTGAATATTTTGCGGGATGCGGATTTGATAGTTCGCCAAGAAATTAACCGCCAAGGATTGTACGGCGAACTTTGGCAAGCTTTTGCTGTTTTGTTGCCAATTCGCAGTGTCGGCGTGATGGGCGATCGGCGGACTTACGCTTACCCGATCGTCCTGCGATTTATTAAGAGCGAAGATGGAATGACGGCTGATTGGGCGCGGGTTCCTTACGATTTGTTGGAGTTAATTTCTAACCGGATCGTGAATGAAGTTAAAGGCGTAAATCGCGTGGTTTACGACATTACTTCCAAGCCGCCCGGAACGATCGAATGGGAATGATTCGATTTTCGATTCAAGAATTGAGGTAGAGTTTGTAGTGCGGACTTCAGTCCGCTCTATTAAAGAATTGAGATAGAGTTTGTAATGCGGACTTCAGTCCACTCTATTAAAGAATTGAGATAGAGTTTGTAGTGCGGACTTCAGTCCGCAACATAGAACGGACTGAAGTCCGCACTACGAACCTTACTTATTGCGAGCATCGAATTGACTGTGCAGCGCGACTGTTTGTTCAATCAGTTGCCTCCCGTGCGTCAAACTTAACTTGTCGGTAGATATCGGCGATCGCAATTTCCACACCCACCGATTCGAGCAACAAACTCTCTTCCAAACTATACTCGTACAGTACCCATTTCCCCTGTTCGTTGCGCCGAAAAACTTCCACACCCGGTTCCTCGACTTGTACGAGTACATATTCTTGCAGTGTTGAAGATTTGCGGTAGCGAGCAAACTTTGTACCTCGATCGATAGCTTCTGTTGAAGGCGATAATACTTCGATAATCAAGGAGGGAAATTGCACGATTTGCTCGTCAACATCGCGATCGTCGCAAGTGACTACCACATCGGGATAAAAATACTTTCGCCCCGGTTGGACTTGCACTTTCACATCCGCAATGTAAACCTCGCAAGGGCGATCGGCAAGGGCATCATCAAGCAATTTCGAGCAGTTGAGAGAAACACGATTGTGGTATCGAGTGCCGCCACTCATCGCCACCACTTCTCCATCCCAATACTCGTAGCGTCCTTCTTGGGCGGGTTCCCAAACCAGATATTCTTGCGCGCTCATCAAGAGGCGATCGTCAGATAAAGCTACCATTGTTCCTTCGATCGGGGAATGATTTATTTTTACCAGCATAACGCAAACCGATAGTAGCTCGCATCGTGCGTTAGCTGAGGTCTAAATGCTTGCGATTTAATGCAGGCAGTTTGAAATGATATTATGACAGCATAATTATTTTATAAACCCAAACAACCGAATAATTTCCCGATCGAAACATTGAAAGTTTGTCAACAATAGTGAGATTTTTATGGTAGAATTTGAAAATAGTGAGGCGATCGAGATGAATCCTGTTGCGATCGCAGTCAGCCGCAGTGCCAAACACGCATTCACGAAACTGAATCAAGAAAAAATTCAGCTTCTAGCTGGGCTAGGAGTCGCAGGTGATTCACACATGGGCAAGACTGTCAAACATCGATCGCGAGTGGCAGTCGATCCTAACCAACCCAATTTACGCCAAGTTCATTTAATTCACGCCGAATTGCATGATGAATTGCGCGATGCTGGTTTTGATATATCAGCCGGACAAATGGGTGAGAATATTACTACACGAGGTATCGATCTGCTAAGTTTGCCAAGGGGAACCAAGCTACATCTCGGCGCAACAGCAGTTGTTGAATTGACGGGTTTGCGGAATCCCTGCGTTCAATTAGATGGATTTCAGCCGGGGTTGATGGCGGCAGTTTTGGGGCGCGATAAATACGGCAAACTCATTCGTAAGGCTGGGGTGATGGGGATTGTTTTGGTTAGCAGTGAAGTGAGTCCCGGCAACTCAATTCGCATCGAACTGCCACCTGAACCGCACCAATCTCTCGATCGAGTCTGATACAATATCAATCTTCAACTAAACATATCAATTTAAGAGAGCGATCGAACGGATATGGTAACTACTCCTTTATTATTAAATACATCAGGATCGCTCGGCGAAAAACGGGTAATTTTCCACAATTTGAATTGGCAAGCTTACCAACAAATTGTCCGCGCAATTGGCGAGAATCGATCGGCACGTTTTACTTACGATTTACGATCGGGGTACTTTAGAAATTACGATATTTTTAAAGGATAAAACTTATGACTCAAACTTTTCAAGATTTATCCACTCAGCAATTTGCTGATTTGTCGGCGATCGAGTGTTTAATTATTCTAATTCTCTCCTGCCTTCCAAAGCGCGAGCTAATGTTACTTCATCTGCATATTCCAAATCTCCCCCCATCGGCAAACCAAAAGCTATTCGCGTCACCCGCGTAAAAGGTTTCAACAATCTGCCGATATAAAGTGTAGTAGTTTCGCCTTCCACACTCGGACTGATAGCGATAATTACTTCTTTAATTTTTTTCTGGCTGACGCGCCTTACTAGGGGTTGAATGTTCAATTGTTCCGGCCCAATTCCATCCATAGGTGAGATAACGCCGCCGATGACGTGATATTTGCCGTGGTATTCTCGCGTTTTTTCCAAAGCTATAACATCGCGGGATTCTGATACTATGCAAATGGTATAATCATCGCGGTTGGGATTGCGGCAAATTTCGCAAACAGGTTCTGCTGATAAGTGATAGCATACCTGACACAAACCTACTTGCTGTTTGGCATCGATTAAAGATTGAGCTAAAGCTTGTACTTCTTCGTCCGATCGCTTCAAAATATGTAATGCTAAACGCTGGGCTGTTTTTGGTCCGACTCCGGGCAAGCGCTGCAATTGTTCGATCAAACGGGCTAAGGGTCTAGTATACATAAAACGAAGGAAGAAGGAAGAAGGAAGAAGGAAGAAGGAAGAGGGAAGAAGTTATTTGTTCGTAGTGCGGACTTCAGTCCGTTCTTGCTTAGTCTTAAATCGGAAGGACTAAAGTCCTTACTACAAACTTGGAAAGGACTAAAGTCCTCACTACGAACTTGGGATTGAGATTAACCTCCACTAATTTTAGCTTTATAACCCAATTTCGTCAGCAGTTCGAGTAGCTTTTGCTTGTGTTCGCCTTGAATTTCAATTTCATTATCTTTGACTGTTCCGCCCGTGCCGCATTGGGCTTTTAATTGTTTTGCTAAGGCTGTTAAAGTTTCGGGTTTTTCTTGAAATCCGCTGATGACTGTAACTGTTTTGCCGCCTCTTCCTTTGCGGGATGCTTGGACTTTTAAATTTTGTTGGTTTGGCGGAAGTTCCGGTACTGCACGTTCGAGGGCTGCTGAGTTGTCAACATTGCCAAACTCGGAGTAAACTATGCGTTTGCCGTCGGTGGTTTTGCTGTCAGAATTTTTGCGTTTTGATGTACTCATAGCAGTTTGGGGTTTTGAGTTTTTAAGCTTTTAACTAAAAAAATCTCTGCGACAAACAGGGACTAGGTAATTTTGGGGTAAGTGATATTAACAAGCATGATACTATTTGATATGATATCATAATGTGATGCTGAATGAAAGGAAATTATTCGATCGACCTACAAAATCTGCATTAGACATCGAAATAATTTCAAACTTTGCGATAAATGTAGGGAGTACGCCGAGGACCAACAATCATTCGTGTCAACTTAAGATTGAAACCCACCAAAAAAGTCATTTGTAGCAGAGTCTAGATCCCCCTAAATCCCCCTTAAGAAGGGGGACTTTAAGACTCTTGCTCCCCCCTTTTTAAGGGGGGCTGGGGGGGATCGAAGACTTTGAAAACACGCCCTAGGGGGATCGCGCCCGAATGGCTTAATTTATTTTTACCATCGATCTATTAAAAACAGATCGCCCGTCGCATTTTCCTGTCCTCGATCGCCTGTCAACTTTTCGACCGCGCTATAATATGCAAAATTAAAGTCGATCGAGCAAAAAGCAATGGTAGATCCAGTCAGCGCGGGTTGGTTATTGGTGGGGCCTATTTTGACGGAATTGGCTAAAGCAACTTTAGATGACTACGTTAAAGATTTTTTTAAAGGCTGCATTAAAGATGTTGAAGGACTTGCGAAAAAACCTTTCGCTCAAAATGCTGTTCGCGAATCCTTAAAATCTTTTGCAAAGTTGTTTGAGGAGGAATTAAAGCGTTCTGGTTTAGATAAAAAACAGATCGAGCAATATCTGCCATCTTTAAAACAATTTATTAAACAATCTCCGGTACGCGAAGTTTTGGGAAGTGCATTCCCAGGAAGTTGTCGCGTTTTAAATACTGCTATATTAGCTGATTCTTGGCAAAATTTGACCTTACAACATCCGGTGCGGCGGAATTTGCCCACTTTGACTAAAATCTTACCTGCTAATCTGCTTCAAGGGCAAGCTGTTAGCGCGCTGCCCGATGCGTTTAGTTGGGAACGAGTGGCAGAGAAATATCTGGAAAGTGTTAAATCAATTGTACAGCAAAATGCCGAACTGCGAGCAATTTTTAACACAAATCAATTTACCAGCATGGAGCGCAGTCTCGCAACAATTGCTCCGATCGCGGCTGAATTTAATTTAGCAAGTTATCAAGAAGGTCTGCGAGAACAATATGAATGTTTGGATTTAGCTAATTTAGATACTAGGTCTGGAGAATACGAACAGCGATTGACTGTTAAAGAAATATTCATTGCTCAAAACGGGCGATCGTGTCAAGAATATTTGCCTAGAGATTATGAATTGCCCAAGGAGATTCAAAAGCGCTTGCGGGAACGGGGAGAAATAGCAGATGAAGTCAGTCCAGAAGATTTGCAACGCTACCAGCAAGCTTACAACGAACAGCAAACTCGATCGATTATCGAAATAATTGATGATGTTAATTATCGCTATCTAGTAATTCTCGGCGATCCGGGTTCTGGGAAATCTACGCTGTTAAAATATCTGGCGCTTCAGTGGGCAAAATTATCGGCTAATGAATTGTCATCGCACCCGATTCACTTATTGATTGAATTGCGGAAATACAGTCGCAGCAAAGATGACAAAGACTGCAAGAATTTTCTGGAATTTATCGAATGCGATTCTAGTCGGATCGACAAGTTAGACAAAAATATCCTGCACGAATGGCTGCAAGCCGGCCGCGCTGTTGTCATGTTTGACGGGCTAGATGAAGTGTTCGAGGTGGAAAAACGCAATCGGATTGTTGACCAAATTCATAACTTTACTCAAACCTATCCGCAGGTGAAAACTATTGTCACTTCTCGCGTCATTGGCTACCAGCAGCAACGGCTAAAAAATGCTGAATTTCATCACTTCATGCTGCAAGATTTTGAACTGGAACAGATTCAAGGTTTTATCCAGAAGTGGCACGATTTGACACTGACAGACAGCTTGAAAAAAGCAGCACTTTTGGAACGCTTGCAGCAAGCGATTGCGGCATCCAAGTCAATTCGAGAGTTAGCCGGAAATCCGCTGTTGCTGACAATGATGGCAATTCTGAATCGCAATCAGGAGTTACCGCGCTTTCGGGCAAAACTCTATGAAGAAGCTTCAAAAGTGCTGTTGCATAAATGGGATTTTGAAGTGAAAGAAAAACTCAATAATGACAAACTCGACCCTTATTTAATTGATGAAGAAGTTAAACAAAGCATTTGCGGTAAAATTGCCTACAAAATGCAGTCTAGCGGCAAAGGATTAGCGGGAAATATTATCAGTCGCGAGGATTTGCGGCAGACTATAACTGAGTCATTAACGGGGTTGATGGGAACTGGGGCCAGTGCTTGTGCTAAGTTGATGGTAGAGCAACTGCGGGAGCGCAATTTTATTTTGTGTTTCTTGGGCGGATACAATGAGGATTATTATGCTTTTGTCCACCGCACGTTTTTGGAATATTTTTGTGCTTGGGAGTTTGTGCGGCAATTTGAGAAAGAGAAAACGATCGAATTAGATGGTTTGATTCAAGTTTTTCGAGAACACTGGCGGGATGAGTCTTGGCATGAAGTGTTGCGTTTAATGGCGGGAATGCTGGATGCTAAATTTACGGGTCAAATTCTCGAATACCTGATTGGTGAAAATGGGGAAGCAGAAAAGTTTAGCAATCTGTTTTTGGCGGCGCAGTGTTTGGATGAAGTCAGGAATAGAAATAGTATTGATGAAATTGGTTGTAAGTTGCGCGATCGAATTAAAGAGTTAACTCGATACGGAAATATCACTGATTCTACACCATCAGAATACGATTTGCTAGTTTATGAAATTCGCGGTCAAGCAGTAGCAGCGGTTGTCACAATTTGGAAAGATGACCCGGAAACCTTACCTCTTCTCAAACAACGCGCTCAATCTGATGATGATTCGGATGTGCGACAAGTAGCAGTCCAAGAAATAGCACGGGGGTGGAAAGATGACCCGGAAACCTTACCTCTCCTCAAACAATGGACTCAATCTAACGATGATTGGGCTGTGCAATGTGCAGCAGTCCAAGAAATAGCACGGGGGTGGAAAGATGACCCGGAAACCTTACCTCTCCTCAAACAACGCGCTCAATCTGATGGTAATTGGGATGTGCGACAAACAGCAGTCCAAGAAATAGCACGGGGGTGGAAAGATGACCCAGAAACCTTATCTATCCTCAAACAATGGGCTCAATTTGACGATAATTGGGCTGTGCGACGTGCAGCAGCCGAAGAAATAGCACGGGGGTGGAAAGATGAGCCGGAAACCTTATCTATCCTCAAACAACGCGCTCAATCTGATGGTAATTGGTTGGTGCGAGAAGCAGCAGTTCAAGAAATAGCACGGGGCTGGAAAGATAACCCGGAAACCTTACCTCTCCTCAAACAACGCGCTCAATCTGATGATAATTGGAATGTGCGACGTGCAGCAGTCCAAGAAATAGCACGGGGGTGGAAAGAGCATTCTGAGGTGCGAAAAACAGCAGTTAAAAAATTAGCATGGGGCTGGAAATATGACCAGAAATCATTTGAATTATTGTACGAGGTTGCTATCAATCACCCATTCGATCGCGAGTATAATTTTCAAACTAACCCACGGCAAACAGCTCTTGAAACTATGATTCAATTATATCCCGATCGCCCTCAAACTTTAGAAATTGTACGCGATCGCGCTCAGAACGATCGCGATCCAATCCTTCGCAAATTTGCCCAGAAAGAATTGGCAAAATTAGAGCGCTAAGGAGCGATCGCTTTTAGGGGCGATCGGTCTTTCTTCCTTAACATCAACCCCATCAACTTGTAAACTTTCATCCCGCCGCCAAAACTCATCCAGCAACTGAAAAAAATACTCAAATCCCTCCCTTTCATCCACCGAATAAAGCATGATGATTTTTGCCCAAGAATTCACCGACTGTACCTGAAACCGTTTCTGCAACCAAGGCTGAAACTCCCCATAAAACTCATTTTCCTGTTCCGTCGGCTCAATACCTAATTCTCGCCTAGCTGTTTTATAGCCAGCCAAAAACACAAACAAATCGCTAACCGAAGATTTTCCAATGTACATCCCAGGTCTAGCTTTAATCTTTTCAATAATCTCCAACAATCCACTCATGTTTAGCTGGGTTTTTAGGGATTTGTCGTTGGGTGGGGGCGGGTTTATGAGATTATTAATTTTTAACAGAGATGGTTGGTGAACCCGCCCCTACAAGACCTGCGATCGTATCGTAATGGAATCGATCTTCAGTGCGATCGCGACCAAAAACTCTGCGAATTTGCCCAGAAAAAATTGGGAGAATTAGAAAGTTAAAGAGCGATCGCTTTTAGGGGCGATCGACCTTAACCTGCTTCAGAAACCCGGTTTCTTAAAGAAAGCGGGTTTCTAGCCCGTACTTAATAAACTTGAAAAATGATGTATGTCAAAATTCAAAGTTCTGCATCCTCTACCCCCATGTCTCGCAGTCGCTGCGCCAATCTTTCGGCACGCTGACTTTCTAAATCGGCACGCTGCCTTTCTAAATTAGCTTGCTGTTCCAGTTGTTGATTTTGCTGTCCTAGTTGCTGATTTTCCTGTTCCAGTTGCTGATTTTGCTGTCCTAACTGCTGTAGTTGTGCAGCTTCTTCTTGAATTAAATCTTCGACTTGCGGCGGGCACAGCACTTCATCAACCGATAAAATAAATTCAGGGAACCGCACGGATTGAACTTGCTCTCCCGGCAAAAATTCTCGATCGAAATAACTGCTTTCATTTTCAGGACGGCTGCACAATCGAATTTTCGGTCTATTTGGGTCTACAATCCAATATTCAGGAATGTCAATAAAGTCATACTCTGCCCGTTTGCGAATGTAATCTTCCCGCCAATTTTGGCTGGTAACTTCGATAACTAACAGCGGTTTTTCTTCAAAATCCAATATTGCAGAACCAGGTTGCGCGCAGACTTGTTCCCACAAACTGCGAGTGCAAATTACCACATCGGGAACGCGGGCAGAATTTTCTTCTGTTCGGACTGCAGTAGTGACAACTGCGACTAGCTGCAGGTTATTTGCTGCAAAGAAACGCCGGAATTGGTAAACCAAAAATTCGCAGATTTTGATATGTAATGCGGTGGGTGTTGGCATTTCGATGAGCTGTCCCCGATATAATTCGTAACAAACACCTGATTCTCCCTGATAGTTTAGATATTCTTCCCAGGTCAGTTTTTGAGTAGAAGTTAAGACCATGTGAGTTATCTCTCTTTTTCGGTGAGCTGATTGTATATTTTATATTACTTTTTGATATTCTGCTACAATACCAACAGCAAAAAGTGCGATCGACCTGCCGCCATGAATATCAAACAACTCAAAAGCTATGTCTATGAAGCTTGGGTGCGACTTCACACATTTAACGGCGCAGTAGTACAACCAGAAAACTTCAAATCCGAAGTGAGATGCTACGGCGATTTGCGCAAAAAATCTACCTGGGAAAAAGCCGTAGCAGCATTTCGCGCTCAAAATTTCTTTGATGCCAACCTAGACAACTACAACCTGATTATTTGGCATCTTAGCTTTCCTAATGACGAGTGGGACTACGAGTTTCGCTATCAAATAATGGAAGAATTTTTAATGCTTCCTGGAGGGTTGGAATGTGTTATTAATGGTTTGGAACAAATCTTTCAATACAACAATTCAGAAGATAAGGAAAAAGCCAATGAGCTTCTTAAAATGGTGGCAGAACAATCAACCGGAGCCGGAAGCGTTGCAACTGGACTTATTGGGAAACTCCCAGGATATTACACCTCATGAGGTAGTCGATGTCAGGACGTCAACCAGAGATTTAAATGAAGCGTTGAAGCAGAAAGGGGGCGATCGCGACTGTTTTATCAATACGGCGATTGCTATTACTGAAGAAACTTTTGGCTGTCAGCCAAAAGAACTTTATCAAGCTACAAATGCAAGGCAAAACGATCGCGCATCTCTACCAAAAGAAGCCCAAAAAGCCTTAATTAGCGTTCAAACCGTTGTCACTCACGCTGTCACAGGTCATGAAGTCCAGTCGGTAACTCAACCAGAAATCAACAGCGAATTGACTGACAAATCTCGCGAAGTTGCGAAAGAACACCGCAAGTTTCTGCTTTGGTAAATAGCAGAAAAACGATATTGCACCTGTGGGAGAAACCGGGTTTCTTTCACAGACTATTTACCGCCCTATCTTCAACCCGCGAAGGCGGGTTTTGTTTGTCGAGACGCGGTTTCAACCGCCCTATCTTCAACCCGCGGAGGCGGGTTTTGTTTGTCGAGACGCGGTTTCAACTGCCCCGGCAATACCGTTTCCCTACAACGATCGATCGACCGCCGCTACACCCACTAGATATAATAAAATTTGTCCCATTATCCCCGCAAATCAGTGACAGTTACACCCCTGAATCTCACGGCAGAAACCGCAGCCCAACGTCCCGACTCCCTCGGCAGATTTGGCAAATTCGGCGGCAAATACGTCCCCGAAACCCTCATGCCCGCTTTGTTCGAGTTAGAAGCGGCTTTTCACAAGTACCGCAGCCAACCGGAATTCCAACAGCAACTCCAACAATTACTCAAAGATTATGTCGGCCGCCCCAGCCCGTTGTATTTCGCCGAACGCCTCACCGAACACTACGCAAAACCCGACGGAACCGGCCCGCAAATCTACCTCAAACGCGAAGATTTAAACCACACTGGAGCACACAAAATTAACAACGCTTTAGCCCAAGCATTGCTAGCAAAACGCATGGGAAAACAGCGGGTAATTGCTGAAACTGGTGCCGGCCAACACGGCGTTGCTACCGCCACAGTTTGCGCTCGTTTCGGGATAGAATGCGTTGTCTACATGGGCGTTCACGACATGGAAAGACAAGCTTTAAATGTGTTTAGAATGCGCTTGATGGGTGCCGAAGTGCGGCCGGTAGCTGCGGGTACGGGAACTCTCAAAGATGCAACTTCGGAAGCGATTCGCGATTGGGTGACAAATGTTGAAACAACTCATTACATTCTCGGTTCCGTAGCTGGCCCGCATCCTTACCCGATGATGGTGCGCGATTTCCATGCAATTATCGGTGAAGAAACTCGCGCTCAATGTCAGGAAAAATGGGGCGGTTTGCCGGATATTTTATTAGCTTGCGTGGGCGGCGGTTCCAACGCAATGGGTCTTTTCCACGAATTTGTGGGCGAGGAAAGTGTTAGATTGATCGGTGTAGAAGCGGCCGGGGAAGGTGTGGAAACGGAGAAACACGCTGCTACTTTGACTAAAGGAAGCGTGGGTGTTCTGCACGGGGCGATGAGTTATTTGTTGCAAGATAATGAAGGTCAAGTAATCGAGCCGCATTCAATTAGTGCGGGTTTGGATTATCCGGGTGTAGGGCCGGAACACAGTTATTTGAAGGATACTGGTAGGGCTGAATATTACAGTGTAACTGATGCGGAAGCACTGGCGGCTTTTCAACGGCTTTCGCAATTGGAGGGGATTATTCCGGCTTTGGAAACTGCTCATGCCATAGCTTATTTAGAGACTCTTTGCCCGCAATTAACAGGCAGTCCGCGCATTGTTCTCAATTGTTCGGGAAGGGGCGACAAAGATGTGAATACTGTGGCTAAATTTATGGATTTGGGTTAGTCAGATCCCCCCCAGCCCCCCTTAAGAAGGGGGGAGCCGGAGTGTCAAATTGAGTTAAAGGTGGGAGCAATAAACTCAAAGTCCCCCTTCTTAAGGGGGATTTAGGGGGATCGAAATTCAGAGAACAACGAGAAATCTCCAGCACTCAAAGTCCCCCTTTTTAAGGGGGATTTAGGGGGATCTGAATTTAAGTATCGAAGCAAAAAAACACGCCTTCACGGAATTGAGTTCGATCGCACTGTAGCGATCGGTAACAATAGTTTATAGTCCGGTTTAGCTTATGTACAAACCTTGGGTTTTGATGTCTTTAGGATTTCTAGCAACTCTATCTAGTTGTGCTAATCTAATTCCGGCGAATTTGCCCCAACCAACTCCAATGAATATTAACCTTGCTCCCAGTTCCCTTGCTGACTTAGAAAAAGCCGTTAACCAACAGGTAAACCAATATCGAGCCTCTAAAAAATTGCCGCCGCTGAGTGTCGATCCGCGAATTACCCAGCAAGCAAGAATTCACAGCCAAAATATGGCTAGCGGTAAAGTACGTTTCAGTCACGATGGATTTGAAGGGCGGGCAAAGTCGATCGCGATTCCCTATCAAAGCGTAGCGGAAAATGTGGCTTACAATATGGGCTACAGCGACCCGGTGCGCAATGCTGTCGAAGGTTGGATTAAAAGCGAAGGCCACCGCAAGAATATGGAGGGTCAATTTAATTTGACCGGAATTGGGATTGCCAAAAATGCCAAAGGCGAGTATTATTTCACTCAGCTTTTTGTCCGCAGTCGATAATTTGACAGTTGACAGTTGACAGTTGACACCAGAAGCGCGTGACAACTGTCAACATCAATCAAAAATCAAAAAATTAACATCAAAAATTGTTCCTTTACTGTTACAATCTAAAATCAAGAATCAAAAATTGCTCCCTGTTACAATCTAAAATCTAAAATCTAAAATCTAAAATCTAAAATCTAAAATCGATGAAAATTGCCCGCAGCTTGTTACAATCTAAAATCTAAAATCTAAAATCGATATGGTGGAAATTCCAGATTTTCAGGTGTGCGATCGAGACCTTTCCGATTCTCTCTTATCTTACTATTTGACAGCAGGAGCGATCGCCGTCGATACTGAAACAATGGGTTTGCTTCCCTGGCGCGATCGACTGTGTTTGGTTCAGTTGTGCGACGCTGCTGGTAAAGTTGCGGCCGTGCGCATTGCGAAAGGCCAAACAGCAGCGCCGAATTTAAAAACCTTAATGGAAGCTGAAAATATTGAGAAAGTATTTCACTTTGCGCGCTTCGATATGGCAACAATGCGTTACAATTTAAGTATTGACATTGCGCCTGTTTTCTGCACGAAAATAGCGAGCAAGCTTGCCAGAACCTACACGGGCAAACACGGACTGAAAGACTTAATTCTCGAATTGGAAAAAGTAGAATTAAACAAAACTTCTCAAAGTTCGGATTGGGGAAATTCGGAAAATCTTTCAGAGGAACAATTGCGGTATGCTGCGAATGATGTCCGCTATTTGCTGAGCGCCAAACAAAAGTTAACTGCGATGTTACAGCGAGAAGAACGCTGGGAAATTGCGCAACAATGTTTCGAGTGTTTGCCGGTGTTTGTCAGTTTGGATTTATTGCAGTACAAAGATGTTTTCGAGCATAGTTGAAAACTGCTACCAGCAATCAAAAAGGCTTGTTCGTAGTGCGGACTTCATTCCGCAAAATAGAGCGGACTGAAGTCCGCACTACAAACCTTATACCAACTCCGGGTTATCGATCCCAAGTACACCCCAGAAAGCGGGTTTCTTTAAGAAACCCGGTTTCTTTGTACCTCAACGCGCACCCTACTTTAACTGCTACTTTAAACTGCTAATTTTCCAAATCTCCCGAATTCCGATCGCACATCAAAGCTTCAATTTGACCCTCAACATTTCTCACAACTTCTCCTAAAGCTGGTAAATTTTCCAGAGGTACAGGCATCAGGCGAGTTCGATCGCGAATTTCATTGACTTTGCGCTGCAATTCCTCCGCCAATCGCAGGGCATCCCGGCTCAAATTAGACAACTGCTGCTTTTGGTAAAACCTCAAAGCTGCCCCCCGCAATACCTGAAGCGTTGCTTCTTCCCCGCCGTTAGCAGGCATTACCCGCAAGCGCAGCAGCAAATGAGTTTTGCGGTAAATTCGTTCGACTTCTACCTGTTTGGGATGTTCTACCCTAGCCAAAGGCATATCTGTCAGCCGCTTCAACTCGTCGATTACGTCTTGGAACAGCAGAGGTTCGATACCTTCGACCATTGATTTTAAAACGCCGTCCTGACTCCAAAGAATTCTGCCTTGCAACGGCTGCCGCTCGAAAAACAGGCGGCCGATACCTTCTAGCAGCACTCTACCGAGCAATTCTTGCAGCAGTTGCGGCGCGGGCAAAGTTATTAAAACTTCCACAGGACTTGACAAATGTAACGCTTTAACTTCCAAAACCGGCAGCCCGCTAGGTATGGGGGCAGCTTCAGCAGTAACTGTTAAATCTTCTGGGGGCAAAGGTTTTGACCGCTTGGGTTTGGGAGTTTCTGGTGGTGGCGGCTGCAGCACTGTTTCTGCTGGCAGTCGCGAATCTGCTGTTTCCGCTTTGCTTGCGGTTTCGGGAGTCCCGACTGGATTCGCTGGCGCGGGAGAGCCTGTGGGATTGGGTTCTGTTACCTGGTTGCCGTGCAGCAAGTATGCTGAGAGCATCGAGCGCTGAGTTTCCGGGGAAATTTGCTCCGTAGTTACAGAACAATTCATGTAAGCTAAAATCCGCTGTACGTAGTCCAATGCCGAGTCATCTTCTGCATCCACTACGCCCAATTTAAACATATTACCTTCTAGAGATAAAGGTAAAACTTGATAGTAAAGGCAGGCTTCAAAGGGGACAACTGTATCGATCAGTTGGAATATTCGATCGGAGTCCATTTTAGCCGTCGGGTCTGTAAGTGTGTGTACCATTGGCCGCTCAACTTTTTTTGACGCACCAACCTCATTTATTAAACCTAACGCTGTCATCTCTCTGACGGAGGCTGAAACTTGAAAATTGAATGCTTTTATCAAATAAAAAGCTCTTTCAAGAAGTTTCTCGATCGTGATGTTGCCTGTTTAAATTTTGCCAAAAGATTGACAACCAGATCGTGACGCGCGTTCTCGATCTACGATCGAGCTTTTAGTTTGCTTTCCCTGGGTGGCAGTGACAGAATTTTGCCATTAATCTGCAAGTCTTGCAGCCACACCGAAATTAATTTATGTGCAACTGCTTTAAGAGAGTTCCCAGCAGCATTTGTCAAGACCCGCATTTGGCAGCAGCGCAAAGTTGAGACAACAACCGCACCACTCGCTAGATAGGTGAAGTTTAATATTTAATTTAGGATTGGGTAAGAAATCCACCAGAAGTCGATCGTGCTAATAGTATCTTATCCCATACAGTTGAGCCCTCGCGAGCGCAGCCCGATCGCCAGCGTTATTGCGATCGGGGTTAATCTAGCCGAGATCGCGGGCGATCGCCCGGTTTTGACGCAGCAACTCGCGAGCGATCGGGCTATTTGGGAATTAATTTGTAGCGAGCGTTCTGAAAAATGCTGCCACCCACTAACAATTAGCAAATGCACGCCACTCTTTGCCGATCTACTTGTTGCGGATGGATTGAGCCGCTAAATACAGCTTATTCCATTCGCCGATAACTTGATTGGTTTTCAGTTTCATTTCCGAGGCGATCGTCTCGACATTTTTCCCTGCTTTGAGCGATTCTATCAATTGCTGCTGGAGGGGTGTCAAGTTTTCCCAGTATTGCCGCCACTGACTGGGAGTCAAGCCCAAACTGTGTTCGGTGAGGGAAGTTTCCAGCCAGCTAGCGACTAATTCCGGCGCTTGTTTGACCGCGAACACCCGGATCGCGTGGTAGCTGACTTTTTCGCGCAAGCGGTAAATTTGCTTGACCGGCACCTTCAAAGCTTCAGCAATCGCCTCTTGCGATCGCCCTTGCAAGTAAAGCTGCAGCCACTGCGCCGCCAGCGGCTCGACTTCGGCGGCCAAGTATTTCTCAAAATCTTGCTGCACCTTCTGACGCTGTGCCTGCTGTTCTTCCCAAGCCCGATCTTCTTGAAATTGAGTTAACGCCCGTTCGTCAAGCAGGCTAATTGGTTCGTCGGCATCCTCCGGAACAACTTGTTCCGACACCAGCCGCACCCAATCTCCCGCCGGAACTTGCGTCAAGCCGCCCCGCTGGGCGCGCCGCAGGTAGTTGACGAAACGGTACACCAGCAGCGGCTGGTTGCGGATCGGGCGCAGGCAGTATTCTTCAGCGGCAGCCAGCAGCAGCGCGTTGCGCAAGCGCCTCGAGTTCGTGCATTCGGCAATCCAGGCGACTTGCTGCTGCAGGTAGCGATCGGAATTGAGCATTTCCTGAATCACTTCTTGCAGAACCTCTACCGCACTGCGCTGCCTGTCGCGACTCAGAGCCACCCAGGCTTGGATTTTTTGCCGCAACACCACCAAACCCGCCAACCGGCCGATCAAGTTGCGATAAGCTTTTTCTGGGGGAACTCCGAGATACCGAGACAGCAAAATTCGATATTGAAAGTCGATCGCGCTGGAGGCGATCGCGAGTTGAGCGGGATTTAGAGTGTCAAATCTTTCTGGCTTTTCTCCCAACAGCCAGCGGACAACGCTCTCGCGAGTGCTAGAACTTTCGTTTGGACAATCTTGTTCGAGTCGCGACTTCCAATCTTGTGCCAGTTTTTGGGCCAAAGTCATGAGCTGATGAGAATATCTTTAACCCCGATTTTACGTGGTATGCTGATGTTTTGAGTCTTTTTTGGCTCTAATCGGACTCGCGTAGAGGCAAAATACTTCTGCGATCGTCAGAACGTCTGACAATGTTTCTGACAATATTCTGGTCAAAACACAATTGCAGGTTTTTTCATTGCCGATCGACAATTTGTATCACCCTCGCACGAACTGATTAAATACCTATTGACAAAATACCTAATTAATGTTGTATGGCTAACTTTTTATTAGAACTCGGTACGGAAGAATTGCCCGCCTCTTTTGTTGGCGACAGCGCCGCCCAGTGGCAGCGCCTGATACCGGCAACACTTGCCGAACAATCGCTCTTCAACGAGTCGATCGAGGTATTCGCTACCCCGCGCCGTCTGGCTGTCTTGGTAACAGGACTGCCCCTCAAGCAATCGGATCGAGAGGAAGAGGTAAAAGGGCCGCCCGCAAGTTCGGCTTTTAAAGATGGCAAGCCGACTAAAGCAGCAGAAGGTTTTGCGAAAAAGCAGGGCATAGCAATTGAAGCTTTGAGAGTTAAAGCTACCGATAAAGGCGATTTTGTGTTTGTCCTCAAACAAATTGCGGGACGCCCGACAGCGGATATTTTGACAGAATTAGTCCCGCAGTGGATTAACAAGTTAGAAGGCAAAAGATTCATGCGGTGGGCTGACGGAGATTTGCGGTTTCCCAGGCCGATCCGATCGATCGTCGCGCTGTTAGACGATGCGGTGCTGCCGATTGCTTTGGCAAACAATTTGGATACTGTGAAGAGCGATCGAATTTCCCAGGGACACCGCGTTTTGCACCCGGAACCTGTTGCGATTCCCCAAGCTGAGGCTTATGTGGAAAAGATGCGCGAGGCTTTTGTAGAGGTCGATCGCCAACAGCGACAAATTAAAATTAAAGCTCAAGTAGCAGCAGCGGCTACCAAACAAGGCGGTCACGCCGATATTACCGAGGATTTGCTAACAGAAGTTACCGACTTAGTAGAATGGCCGACGGCAGTTGTCGGCAAATTTGACAGCGAATTTTTGATGCTGCCACCGGAAGTAATTACCACAATTATTGTGAGCAACCAGCGGTATTTTCCGATTCTCAAAAGTCCTGAATTTCCCGAACTTTTGCCTTATTTCATTACAGTTTCTAACGGAGATCCGACAAAATCCCAGATTATTGCAGCCGGCAACGAGCGAGTAGTGCGGGCGAGATTGGCCGACGGTCAGTTTTTCTACAAAGCCGATTTGGCAAAACATTTAGAAGATTATTTGCCAAAATTGGAAACAGTTACTTTTCAGGAAGATTTGGGAACAGTTCGAGCCAAGGTCGATCGGCTTTGCAAAATTGCTTCTTTTATCGCAAGTCAATTGCAAGTTACAGCCGAACAGCGGGTGCAGGTAGAAAGGGCAGCCTTGCTGTGCAAAGCCGACCTCGTAACTCAAATGGTTTACGAATTTCCCGAATTGCAGGGGATTATGGGGCAGAAATACGCCTTGGCTAGCGGCGAATCGGAAGCTACAGCCACCGCAATTTTCGAGCATTATTTGCCCAGAGGTGCGGGGGACAGTTTGCCCGAAACTCTCGCAGGTCAAATTGTCGGAATCGCTGACAAATTAGATACTTTAGTCAGCATCTTCGGCTTGGGAATGCTGCCGACAGGTTCCTCAGATCCCTTTGCTTTGCGCCGATCGGCAAACGCAATTATTAACATTATTTGGGCTGCTCAGTTGCCAGTTAATTTGCACAAGTTACTTGCAGAAACGGTAGCGGAGTTTGCAGCAACTCGCCCGGAAGCGCCGCCGGAATTGCTGTCGCAGTTATTCGAGTTTTTCCTACAAAGAATTCGGACTTTGCTGCAAGAAGAAAAAAACGTAGATTACGATTTGGTCAATGCAATTTTGGGAGAAAACGACCCAGAATATACCGATCGCGCATTGCAAGATTTGTTGGATGCTTTAGAAAGAGCGCTGTTCCTCCAACAAATCCGCAACAACAAAACTTTGGATTTAATTTACGAGACAGTCAACCGATCGACTCGTTTGGCAGCGCAAGGAGATTTGGATAAAATCGAATTAGATCCGAAAATAGTCGCGAGATCGGAGTTATTTCAAAAGTCATCGGAACAAGCTTTTTACGATGCCCTAGTGCAGCTAGTACCGCAAACTCAACTATCGAAAAAAACTCGCAATTACCAACAATTAGTAGATAGCTTAACTGAAATTGCTCCGACTGTCAGCAACTTTTTTGACGGCCCGGAAAGCGTTTTAGTAATGGATTCAGACCCCCAAATCAAACAAAATCGCTTGAATTTACTCGGTTTGTTGCGGAATCACGCGCGGGTATTGGCGGATTTTGGGGCGATCGTTAAAAGTTAGAACTACATGAGATCTGCGGGAATGCGATCGACCCAGAAACAGCTCTCATACCAATAAAAATCAAACGAATTTTACCAACCTGTAGGGGCGGGTTCGCCAACAATATACCGGGAAAATGAACGAGCTCAAAAACCCGCCCCAACCCACCAAAAATGCAAATGTACCGGAAACAATGTTGATGTAAAATTGGGGGGAGGCAGGGCGGGTTTACTCAGATTGTTGGACTGGCGATCGAGATTTCGGCGAACCCTTTCAAGGTGATAATCGAATAACGAGCGTAGCATATTCGAGTATGACCTTGAACCCTACAGGAATTATGTGTAAATGACTAATAACGATCGCGATAGAGGACGCTCGCACTAATAACCGATAAAAGGTTAAAATCTAAAATTAAGAAAACCAGGGAAATTCGCTCCATAACACAACATATGCCGATCGCTCATATCATTGGACTAGGAAAATCAGGAATTGCCGCCGCCAGACTGCTAAAACGCGAAGGATGGGAAGTAACATTGAGCGATCGCTCATCTTCCCCAAACTTGCTAGCACAGCAACAAGAACTCGCTAGCGAAGGGATTGCAGTGGAATTAGGTAAATCTTTTGAACCTGACAAATCCATAGAATTAATAGTAGTAAGTCCGGGCGTTCCTTGGGATATTCCCGCATTAAAAAAAGCCAGAGAATTAGGGATTGAAACAATCGGAGAAATGGCACTCGCTTGGCGTTACCTCAAATCTCCTTGGGTGGGAATTACCGGCACTAACGGCAAGACTACCACCACTGCTTTAATTGCTGCAATTTTTGCCGAAGCCGGACTTTACGCGCCCGCTTGCGGCAACATCGGCTATGCTGCTTGCGAATTAGCTTTAGCCGAAAAACAGCCGGATTGGGTAATCGCAGAAATCAGCAGCTATCAGATAGAATCATCGCCATCAGTAGCGCCGCGAATTGGCGTTTGGACGACTTTCACGCCGGATCACCTCAGCCGCCACAAAACTTTAGAAAATTACTACAACATTAAAGCGCATTTGCTGAAAAATTCGCAATTTCAAGTAATCAACGGCGACGATCCTTATTTGCGACAGCAAGGAGTTGACATTTGGCCCGATGCGTGTTGGACGAGCGTGAAAGGCAAAACAGAACTGTTGGGAGATACTGCTTTGGGAGCGTACATCGACAACGGTTGGGTAATAGCTCAAAATGATAAAATTCTGCCTGCCGATACTTTGCGGATGGTGGGAGAACACAACTTGCAAAATTTGTTAATGGCGGTAGCCGCGGCTCGTTTGGCGGGGATAGATAACAGCGCGATCGCCCGTGCAATTGCTAATTTTCCCGGCGTTCCCCACCGCCTCGAACACATCCGCACTTGGGAAGGAATTGACTTTATTAACGACAGCAAAGCTACTAATTACGATGCCGCTCAAGTCGGATTGGCTTCTGTAAGCGCACCGGCAATTTTAATTGCGGGAGGCGAAGCAAAAGAAGGGGACGATCGCGCTTGGATCGAGACAATTAAAGCCAAAGCTGCGGCAGTTTTGCTCATTGGAGATGCGGCGGGCATTTTTGCCGATCGACTGGAACAAGCTAATTACAATGCTTGGGAAATAGTCGAAACCATGGAAAGAGCTGTTCCGAGGGCAGCAGAATTAGGGAAACAGAATAACGCTAAAGTAGTGCTGCTTTCGCCAGCTTGCGCCAGTTTCGATCGATATCAAAACTTCGAGCATCGGGGCGATTGTTTCCGCGAATTGTGCCTGGAATCGCTAACCTAGCAAGCAACACAAAACAACCCGGTTTCTTTGAATAATTTTGGTTGTATCTGAGAAATATTGATGCAGAAACCGGGTTTTTGACAGGGCGTGCGTATTTTATATTAGCTATAGTTCTTTCGAGTTCGCAGTGAGGGCTTAAGTTTTCTCGATCGATTTAATTTATAGCATACCAAATATCCTTAATTCTAGCTTGCTGTTCCCAGTCTAACTCGCGAAAAACGAGCATCATTTCTTCATGAGTATAATCAATAATAATAGCGGCTAATTGAGCGGGAGTTTGAGCTGCGAGCATTGCTAATTTCAATTTAACCGTTGTTTCTCGATCGATTAATATCATGCCAGTTAAAAAAATAGAGATCGGTTAGGAGTGGGGGATGGAGTCCTCTGCGCTCGCGATCGATTTTGATGGCGATCGATCGCCCTAAAATAAACTAACACTAAATTCGCAGTGAAGGGTGCGAATGCAGGATTAATTAGGTGTTTGAAACCGTTTCTAACCAAACTCGCTGCTAGTCTGGGAAGCTGCGACAGCGCGAGCGCCCCCGCTCGCGGCTGGCCTGGGAAGCTGCGACAGTGCGAGCGTCCCGGCTCGTGGCTGGCCTGGAACGCTCGCACTATAAAACCCAATTTAAAGTAGCACGCCGTCGATAAGACTGCTCGCAGCAGCCAGAGCGATCGCCCCTAAGATAGCGCTCCAAATTCCCATCCGCAAGCGAAAACCCTCAACCACTTTCGCCGCCACCGCAAAAATTATTACATTCATCACAAACGCAAACAATCCTGACAGCAATCCCAATGTCAGCAAGTTCGGCAGGAAAAAAAAGGTTTTCAGAATTGGCAAGATTAAAACATTCAAAATTCCTAAAACCGCAGCCGAAATTACCGCTTTCGGCGTACTGTCAATTTCGACGCCGATCGGAAATTGAGAAATTAGCAGCAAGCTGCTGCCCGTTACCAGCCAAGCAATCAGAATATCGATCGGTTCCATAGAGCCAATACCTCCAAAACTTTTGAATTGTAAAAAATATTGCTATTTAATAAAACTTTAGTCAAAACTTTTGGATGATTCTTCTACCGATCGGCATAGTGCATTTCTATTACTAAAGAGTTAGTTAATATAGAAGTAGGTTTTACAAGAAATATTTTCTGCAATTATAATAAACGCTCGACTCGCGTCACCTCGGCTGTGCCGATAAATCTGATTCTCGATATACGCAGAGAATTTTTCCGGATGGGAACCGCTTTAACCTGTTTTTTGAATAAAAAGAGCAGATTCGGTAATATGGCTGGCGATTTTTCTTTTAACTCTAAAGTCCGCTTCGACAAAAATAGCTTGGAAAATGCCGCACTCCGCCGCGGTCGATCGTTCCAAGCCCTGATTTTTCTATTGCTGGCAACAATCTTAGTGACGCTGCCGGTATTTCGCTTAGCTGAACTGCAACTGATCCAAGGAGCATACAACCGCCAGCGGGCGGAAAACAACCGGATTCGCCCAGTTTCAGTAGCAGCAAACCGCGGTCAAATTTTAGACCGCAACGGCAAAATTTTCGCAGCAAACCGCGTATCTCGATCGGTCTATCTGTGGCCGAAAGAGCAATCAGTCAAGAAGTGGCAAGAGACAGCCAATGCACTCAGCCCGCTTTTAAAACTGCCTGCAGAAGAAATCGTCAAAAAAATTACTGCTGCTGGCTACAAATCGGCGCTACCGATCCGAATTAGTAAAGATATTGATGCTGCTACATTTGTTGCTTTGGGAGAACAAATAAACAGTTTGCGGGGGGTAGAGATCCGCGTCGAATCAAACCGAGATTACCCCAACAACCAATTAGCAGCTCACCTTTTGGGATATGTTGGCGAAGCTACTTTAGAGCAACTCAAAGCTAATCCTGAATATCCGATGGGAATGATCGTCGGTCAAATGGGAGTTGAAAAATTAGCAAATGAAAATCTAGAGGGCGTTTGGGGCAACCGCTTGATTGAAGTAAATGCTAAGGGAGAAGAACTGCAAGATTTAGGTGTCAAAGATCCGATTCCGGGCAAACCCGTGCAGCTAACTTTAGATTTAGATATGCAAAAAACAGCGGAAAAAGCTTTGGGCGATCGCCTCGGGGCCGTTGTGGCGATCGATGTGAAAACCGGAGCTCTGTTAACCCTGGCTAGCTGGCCGACATTTGACCCCAATATTTTTACCCGCAAGGTGACTCAAAAAGAATGGGAACGGCTGCAAGGACCGGAAAAACCATTTTTAAATCGGGCAGTTCAAGGCTATCCAGTCGGCAGCACTTTTAAAATTGTAACTGCTGTAGCGGGGATGGAATCTGGCAAGTTTACTCCTGATTCTACTTTGGGAACTTCTTCAGCAATTACGATCGGCGGTATTTCTTTTCACGAACACAGCGGCGGTTACGGAGTTATCGGTTTTCGCGATGCTTTAGCCTACAGCAGCAATACGTTTTTCTATCAAGTAGGCATGGCAGCAGGACCGGAACAAATGTCGAAATGGGCTAAAGAAATGGGTATTGGCGGTAGTATAAATTTAGAGCTCTTGGGGTTAGAATCTGCCAATCACGGTCAAGTTCCGACGCCGGCAATGAAAAAGAAAATGTACGGGGAAGATTGGTACGTCGGCGATACTGTAACAATGGCGATCGGTCAGGGTTTGGTACTTTGCACTCCCCTAGAATTGGCAGTGATGGTATCGACTGTTGCTAACGGCGGTTGGCGGGTACAGCCGCATTTGTTGGCTTCTCAAACTGATACACCTATTACCAAAAAAATCCAAACAGGGATCAAACCGGAAACTTTGAAAGTAGTGCGTCAAGGATTGATTGACGTGGTGCAAAAAGGTACGGGCCGACGCCTGAATGACGGTACAATTCCTTTAAGCGGTGGCAAAACTGGAACCGTGGAAATGCCCGGCCGTCCTGACAATTCTATGTATGTGGGTTTTGCTCCCGCTGACAAACCGGAAGTGGCGATCGCGGTGATAGTTGAAGGTGGTGGATTTGGTTCTGTATCGGCGGCACCAATTGCTCAAGAAGTATTCCGAACTTATTTCCAAAAGCAGGGTTTTAAGCCTACTAAAAAGCCCGAGTAATTAGGGCTTGCTGAATAAAACTCTCAGCCCCCGAGAGCAATGGTTTAGAGCCTTTTGCGATCGATTTAGTGCCAGGTTATGGCATAGAGATGGTCA
>JALOON010000125.1 GCA_025454405.1 Oscillatoriaceae cyanobacterium Prado104
GACGTTGGAGAAAAAAGGCGTACCTCGGTTGGGCAATCCGGTGAGTCGGGGCGACCATTTGATTGCTGTGTCGATCGATATTCCGACTAAGGTAACTGCTGAGGAGAGGGAATTGCTGTTGCAGCTTGCTAAACTTAAGGGCGATCGGACTGGCAAAGGCGGAATAGAAGGCTTTCTGGGCGGCTTGTTTCAGAAATAACTGAATTTTTGACACCTATGGGTGTCAAATTTTCCGGTTTCAGAGTGCGACAGAAATTTATCTCACCGCAAAATGTGTCCAATTGGACACAAAAATTTAAAACAGAAAAACCGTTGGGTGTCAACTTTTCCGGTTTCAAAGTGCGACAAAAATTTCTCTCACCGCGAAATGTGTCCAATTGGACACAAAAATTTAGGAGAGAAAAACCGCTACTCAGCAGGCGCTTCAAAAACCAATTTCTTCGGGCCGATGCGTTCGGGAATAAATCTGTTAGGATTTGAGGATTTGAGATTTAAAATTGACAAAACTATGGTGAATTCCACATCAAAAATTGAAAATCCCCAAGCCCCAGATGCCCAACTCGATCTGCGGGGTACTCCCTGTCCGCTAAATTTTATCCGCACTAAACTGCGCTTGCAACAAATGCAGCCGGGAGCGGTTTTAGAGGTGTGGCTGGATGCTGGAGAACCGATCGAACAAGTTCCCGACAGCCTGAAAATGGAAGGCTACGAGATTCTGGAAACTCAATTACTCGCAGCGAATGATGATTCTGGCTTTTTTGCTCTGAAAGTTCAGCGGCCAGAGCATCAAACATGAATTCTCCGGAAATCGTCGGTACTGTAGTTGCCGTTCAAGCTAATTTTTACCAAGTGAGGTTAGACTCGCAGGTAAGTATTGGCGGGGACGACCAACAGCCGATCGAAGTTGCCACTCTGCTGTGCACGCGCCGCACTCGCTTGAAAAAAATCGGCCAACAGGTGATGGTGGGCGATCGCGCGCTCGTCGAAGAACCAGATTGGGCGGGGGGGCGGGGCGCTATTTCCCAAGTGTTGCCCCGGCGCACCGAACTCGATCGCCCGCCTATTGCCAATGTCGATCGCTTTCTGCTGATTTTTGCCATAGCTGAACCGGATTTAGACCCCATAGCATTAAGTCGGTTTTTAGTCAAAGCAGAATCTACAGGTTTAGAGGTGAGTTTGTGCCTCAACAAGTGTGATTTGGTAGCGCCAGAACATTTGGTAAAATGGCGCGATCGGCTTGGCGGCTGGGGCTACGAACCAATTTTCATCAGCGTCCTCAACGGAATTAACATCGAGCAAACAGCAGCCGACAGCCAGCACCCAGTTTGTGCGGATTTAGTGGCAAACCCGAATTTATCAAACAAAATCGATCGCTCTCAATTGCCTTCCGCCACCGCTCTCTACAGGCAGCTTCAGGGAAAAATCACCGTAGTTTGCGGCCCTTCCGGCGTCGGCAAATCCAGCACGATCGACCAACTGATTCCGGGGCTGCACCTGCGGGTGGGCAAGGTTTCTGGGAAACTCGGCCGCGGGCGTCACACCACCCGTCACGTAGAACTGTTTGAACTCCCAGGCGGCGGACTCTTGGCCGATACTCCAGGGTTCGATCGACCCAGCCTCGAATGCGAACCCCAACAGCTAGCTCTTTATTTCCCGGAAGCCCGCCAGCGTCTGGCTGCTGCTAGCTGTCAGTTTAGCGACTGCTTGCACCGAGACGAACCTAACTGCGCCGTGCGGGGCGATTGGGAACGCTACGAGCATTATTTGAACTTTCTCGAAGAGGCGATCGACCGCCAGCAAGCTCTGCAAAACTCGACCACAGCCGAAGCGACTTTGAAGCAAAAAACCAAATCCGACGGCACGCAGCAGTACGAACCGAAGTTGCAAGCTAAAAAATACCGCCGCTCTTCCCGCCGCCTCGAACACCAGACGCTGCAAGATATGTGTCAAAATTTAGACGAATTTTGAGCGGCGAGCAGTCGATCGCAGTGCATAAGTAGCTAAAATTAAATGGCCTGAAATTTGTTGGTAAAAGTACAATTAAACCGAAGATTAGTAGGGTCATGCAGGAGTAAAAAACCGTGAATATTCAAGAACTCTTTCAAAAAGGCGGCCCGGCAATGTGGCCCCTGCTGATGTTATCGATTTTATCTGTAAGTACGATTATCGAGCGCTTGTGGTTTTGGGCGAGCCTGCTTACCAAAGAAAAGCAGATAGTCAGTCGCGTTCTCGATGCAGCCCGCAGCGATTGGGGTGCCGCGAGCGAAATTGCCCGACAAGCTAACAGACAGCCGATCGGGAGATTTCTTTCTGCACCCCTGCGGCTGTACAATCCCGAACCGGAACTGTTTCGGCTGGCGCTGGAAGCTGCAGCCGATGAAGAATTGGCTTCGATGCGCCGCGGCGACAAAATATTAGAATCCGTAATCGCTCTGGCTCCTTTGTTGGGGCTGCTGGGAACTGTTTTAGGCTTGATTAACTCCCTCAGTTCCATCCGTCTGGGCGACATCGGTACTGCAGCAACGAGCGGGGTAACTTTGGGGATTAGCGAAGCGCTGATTACTACTGCTTCGGGGATGGTAGTAGCAATTTTTACATTGGCATTTTATCGCATATTTCAGGCTTTTTTGTTCAATCAAGCCAAAATATTTCGCAGGGCGGGAAACGAACTGGAATTGCTCTACAGGCAATACTGGCCTGCTGCTAATACCAAGGGCAAAACGTCGAATGTAGAATACAGCAGTTCTGCTTTTGGTTCGGATGGTTTGAACAGGCTTTCTCTCAATTCTCAAGAATCTGCAGAGCGAAATCGAGAACCGAAATTGAAAGGGTCCGATCCTGCGGAAGATTCCACTTCTAACAATTGAAAAATGACGGTTTTTGACAGGTGTCCGGTTAGAAACCGTTTGTTTTTTATCGGAAAACTTCTGTCTGAATTTGGTCATTATGGTGGCAAAAAGCAATCTCTATTTTGTGACTTCGGGGAGGGTATAAATTTAGGCGAACGCTAAATTCGCCATAACCTTCCTCAAGAAAAAGAGTCAGAAAATAATTCATTTAATTGCGATCGATAACAACTGGCGATACAGGAAATTTGTCAAAAATTATATTCTGGAATGATAAAAATAACGCTCTCTTAACTTATTTGCTTGCTTGAATTAGCGATCGAACTTTTTTTGCTTCCTGGATTTTTTCAGCAAGCCCTAAATATTTTCATAAGTCCCGTTAGCAAACAAAACGATGCCGTAAAGTTGGCAAAAAGATGCAGCATTTCACGATCGAAATCTGGATTGGCAAAGCCGATCCAGATTCTAAAACGGTTGATAATACCTGGCTTAAACCACAATCGCCGCTAGACTAGCAAGTCAAAATTCCGTCCGGTAATTTGGCTGGCATTTACTCCATTAAGTACAGCTAAAACTTGACTGTTCGCACTAATTAAAGCACCGCCATTACCTTGGGTAATCCTAAGTTGCTGGAATGTTAAACCCCCAGCTAATACTAACCGATCCGTACCAACTTGGAAATCGGCGATCGTATCTGTACTGCTGTTAAGTTGAAGAACAAAGCAATCGCTGCCATTACCGCCTGCAAGTAAATCGCTACCTGCTCCACCAAACAGCCAATCCTTCCCATTTTCCCCAATTAAGGTATCATTTTCGCTACCTCCATAAAGGGTGTCCTTGCCTTGACTGCCGCAGAGATAATCCTGACCTTCATTACCGTTAATCAAGTCTTCTCCTTCGGCACCGCAGATGCTATCGTTACCTAGATTGCCATAGAGAGAGTCACTACCTGAATCGCCGTGAATTAAGTCATTGTCTTGACCTCCATAAACTATGTCATTACCTTGACCTCCAGAGATACTATCTTCTCCTCGATTGCCAAACAGCATATCGCTGCCAGCAGAACCGTAAATTAAATCGCGTCCGGTTAAGTTGCTGCTATTTAATTCGGAATTTTCACCGTAGATAGTATCGCTTCCAGACTGCCCTATAACTGTGTCATTACCGCCGAGGGCAAAGATTAAGTTGGGGCGATTGCTGCCAATTAGTACATCATTATTGTTTGTACCTTCGATCGCGCCGTTTTGAGTTGGTCTGGTGGGCGAATTGCCGGGAATTTGCGGCGGTTCTGGCATCGGCGGACAATTGCATTCTATATTCCCGATAGGCGCTGTATCGTTATCAGCAATATTTGCGGTTACAGCAGCAATTGCTATGCCGTTATAATTAGGATCGGTGCTAGCAGCATTAGCTGTAATTGTTGCCGTGTGGTTCCCTTCAACAACACTATCATCAACTGCTGTCACTGTTACATTTTGAGGAACATTCCAGTTAGTAGAATTGAAAGTAAGATCGGCGATCGCGCTTACTTGTGTGCCAGTATTAAAGCTGATAGTAACAGCAGATGTCGGCTGGGATGTTAACTGTACGGTATAACTGGCAGATGCACCGCCTTCCGCTGCACTAACACTCGTTGCGGAAACAGTAACGCCCGCCGAATCATTATCCACGATCGTTAATTTCCCGGTTTCCGAACCGCTAACAATGTCATAGTTAGCAGCGGAAGTAATTGTGGCAATAATTGTTTCATTTGGGTCAGACAAATCGTCGTCATTGACTGGTAAAGTAACGGTAGCAGTCGCAGAATTGGCAGCAAAAGTAACTATACCGCTACCAAAATCAGTGTAATCAGTACCTACTGTTGCTGTTCCCGCCAGCGTGTAATTAACCGCAAGCGATTTAGTTAAATTGCCAGTACGGGTCAAGTTGAAAGTACCAGCAATTAGACCTGTTTCATTAGGAGTAATAGCAGGTGCGATCGCTACTGTTGGTTTGGCGATCGTAAACCTTGATACCAAAGGATCGTGGTCGCTAACTTGCTCGAAAAATTCCGAATTAACATGAACTACATCAAATTCCGCAGCACCAGAATTATTCAAGTTATCGCTAGCTAAAATGTGGTCGAGAGATTGCGCGTTACCTTCAAAATTGTAAGTATAGCGCTCGTTCTCGGGCAAATTTTCGCTCAAAACATTCAATCCGCCACTCTTCAGAATACTTAGCGGATTGGAAAACTCGAAATCATTCAAATCGCCAGCAACGATTACATTAGCATTTGGATTAATTGTCAAAATGCTTTGCACAAAATCCTTAACTAAAGTAGCTTGCTGATTGCGCTGAGTTTCGCTAGTTAAAGTCGGGGGTTGGAACCGTCCGAATAAAGGTTGGTCGCCACCTTTAGAATTAAAGTGATTGCCAACTACAAAAATTGTTTCGCCATTGAATACAAATTCGCCAACTAACGGTTTGCGACTGGAATTAAATGCAGCATTCGTCGGATCGATGCGACCGGGACTAGCAGAAAGTTGAGGTTCGCCACTAACATTATTAACCGCAGTTGCAGTTGTAGAATTGCCGCCGGGACGGTCTACAAATGTCACTCGATCGGGATTAAAAAAGAAACCAACTCGAATGTTACCGCCCGGTTCGCCACCGTCTAGATCGTCAGCAGGATCGATCTGGCGGAATTGATAAGTAGGACCTCCGGCAACAGCGATCGCATTGATTAAAGTTTGGTAAGTTGTGCTAGCATCAACAACACCGTCATTAGTAGCACCGTTATTATCTTGAACTTCTTCCAAACTAATAATGTCGGGCGATTTCAAGTTATTCACAACGGTGGTAGCAATGTTATTAAACTTAGCAGTGCCATCATTGGGGTCGAGATTTTCTACGTTGAAGGTAGCAACAGTTAATTTGTTGCTGTCGCCAACCAAGCTAGTAACTTCCTTAGTTAAAGTGCTAGCTGTAGCAAGGCTTGGCAGCACGCTTGGCAACAACTCGTAATTACCAAAGCTGTAATCTATTACCCCAGTTACTGAATTCAGCAAATCGCCAACGTTGAAATTAGGATTTGTAGAATTGAGCAAAGTATCGTCAATTTGAATGCGTTCTGGGTTAAAGTCAGTTGCGCTAATGATGCTGCTGCCCCGAGGAGTACGTTGAGTGGCATTTGCACCATTATCTGCTAACACCCAAACTTCTCCAAAGTTATTTGTTCGACTGGTTGTGAAAGGATTGTTGACTTGTACTAACATCCCTTCCAAACTTTCGTAAAAGTCGATGCCATCCTCAGCCGGATCGAAAACCGTACCAGAATTTTCTACGCTACCGCCAGCAGCATCGTTAGCAATTAATTGAGTAGGAATAGTGCGACCGCCATTCCCAAGAATCGTTGTTGCAGGTAAGGAATTGCCAGTAGATAAAGTGGTGATTGTTGGAGAAGCGCCAATCTGAGTAATGCTAAGATTGTTAGTACCGCCACTGCCTCCCGGACGAAATTCCGAAACAGTACCGCTAACTAATACCGAGTCGCCAACATTAACTGTCGGTGCTGAATTAGTAAAAACAAAAATTCCTTCTGAAGTTGCATCATTATTATCGGAGGTTGGGTCTTGAATGTAAAACCCATTGCTTCTTTTAGCAGTGACAATACCGGGAATACTGCTAACTGCTTGACCGACAAGGGGAGAAACGTGAGCGCTTCCTTGAATGTCGCGGATGCGGAGACCTAAAGTGACTGTTTCGCTGCGGAATTTCTGGAAGTTATCGGTGGTTAATTCTTTGGAAATTGTGCCGTTGCTGTACCAAACACTATCGCCATTATCAACTAATAGTTGAATCGGGCTGGCGTTGGTAAGATTAGAGGGTACTTCAACGATCGACTCAAAACTGCCGTCTGCATTTAATGCTGTTAAATTAGCTGATTGCAACAAGGGTTTATCGCTAGCATTTCCAGTCCAAGTATACAGGCGAAAATCGTTAGGTGCTGTTCCCGTTGCCGCGCCTGCAGGACCTGCAACAATTAAGTATTGATTGCTAGCATTGCGATCGATACTGCGAATTCCTCTGCCGCCTAAATCTAGTTGTATCGGAGCACCAAAAGTTGCCGATCCGGCAGTTCCGCCACCCGTTGCAGAGAGGAGAGTGGTAAAATTAGTAACTGGAACAATTAAAGCTCGATCGCGCGCCGTTGTATCGGTTTGAGGCGCGCGGAAAGAAACATAACCAGTAGTTCCATCGGGGGCTATTGTTAAACCTTCGATGTTAAAACCGTTGGATTGTTCCGGTAAAATAGTAGCAGCAGCACTAGCACTAAATCCGAGAAAACCTGCGCCTAAACCATGTCCGTTAGCATTATCCCAAGCGATTAAATCGTCTTCCAAAAAGTCGTAACGTCCGGCATAAGTGAGAGTCGTACCAATACCCGAACCGGAGATATTTGTAGCAAAAATTCGCTCTCTGTTAGGTCTATCAGCGCCACCGCTAGAATTACTGTGAGAACCCATCCAATAAATGGTGTTTCCCAGGCGGGTTGATGCTTCGATATCAACTTCTCTGGGAAAGCCACCGGATAGTTGAGTTAATCCTAAATCGGTTGTAAAGTTAAAACTTTTCAGCGACAATCCGGAGTCGTTGCGATCGAACAATCTAATAACTTGATCTTCGTCGTCAGCAACTACCATATAATCAGAATCGATCGCGATCGCGCTACTGGCATCGCTGGTTCCAGTGTGAAACCGAGTAGTTGTTGGATTGACAGACGCTGCAGAAGCCGCATAATTAATTAAGTAATTAGCTGTACTTGTGCCGTCGCTAACTGTAACGGTGATGTCTGCTAAACCTACTCCATTTGGCGTAATTTTCAGGTTGCGATCGGCACCAGTTCCTGTTAAGTTGAGGTTGGCATTAGGAACTACTGATTGATTGCTGCTAGTAGCAGTTACTGTTAAGTTTCCCGCAGGAGTATCGGTATCGGCAATTGTAAAATCAATTCCTAAGATTCTCGCCGGATCTGTAGGATCGTTAATGACACCGCTAACTGCGCCGGATGTTGTCGCATTGAGGTTGACAAAAGAGGCAGTTGTGCTTTCCTGAATAGTGGGAGGATTGCCAGCGGCAACATCGTTGTCAGTAATGGTAATATTCTGAGAAGTTGTGGTGCCAAGGGTAATTCCTGCGCTAGGGTTGCTGATAGTTAATGCTGCCGTTTCTGTGCCTTCAACCTCTGCATCGTCAGCAACTGTGAAGGTAACGGAACCTGTAGTTGCTCCGTTAGGAATAGTAAT
This sequence comes from Oscillatoriaceae cyanobacterium Prado104, assembly GCA_025454405.1. GTDB lineage: Bacteria > Cyanobacteriota > Cyanobacteriia > Cyanobacteriales > Microcoleaceae > Microcoleus. The sequence continues at coordinate 8,135 of JALOON010000125.1, forward strand.
AGTAGTGTTGCTCAAGGTATAATCACCAGCAGTTATTCCAGTACCGCTGACACCCAAGTTAACGGTTTGGTCGCCTGCAACCGCACTGGAAGCAGTAGCGGTAACGGTAATAGCGGTTGTTCCTGCTTCTGTACCGGCGCTGGGGCTGACGGAGAGATTAACGGTGGGGCTTGCCGCTGTATTGCTTTCAACAGTAATGCAATCAAACCGCCATGTTCCAGTCGTACCGTAGCTGCTAGCGGAATTGCTGGCTGCGTAGCTGGTTGTCGAGGGCGCAAAGGTCGATACAATCCGAAAACCAAAGTTTGGGTTGTTATTGACCGCTGTAATGCTACTCAAATCTACAGTGCGATTGTTAAACCAAGTATCGCCTGCGTTACCATCAAATGGCAAACCAAAATCAATAAAATTCGTGCCATCAGTTGTGTACTGAAATGCCACATAACGGGAACTGGTATTGCTATGTCTCTGGTCAAATTTAATGGTAATGTTTTGCTGTCCTACCGTTGAGACATTAAACTGAATACCCTCGCTTTTATCTCCCGTACTCTGAGTTGGAAAACTTGTAAGATTATATCCAGAGTCGTCTCCTGTTACTGGATCTGAAGAACCGTTGCCTGCATCGCCACTGGCAAAAGTAGCGGTTGTTCCAAGCAGGGCTAAGGTTCCGCTACCAATGCTGGGGGTGGTAATGCCAGTAGCCGTATTGCTGTCAGCAGGATTAGAATTAAAGTCCCAGCGCGTAATTATCGCCATAGTGATTTGTTCTCCTTGAGTTTGCAGTCTACATTCAGGGTTTAAGAGTATTTTTCTGTACCTTACCTACCTCGGAAAAGCTAGAGCTGCTGGACTACTAAGAAAGCCGAAAATAGAGCAACACCCTCACAGAATTCTTGCAGGCAGCTTGACTTTTTGAAATAGGTATAACTCAGTCAGAAATTTTACAAGTTCTCTGCTGAGCTAAAGTTTATATTTACGATGAAAATTTGCCATGTTTTCTAGGATACAATTAATGTAAAATTTTGATGAAGCAAATAATGTTAATTGCGTTAGTTAAATCGGCTTGTAACTAATTTTTACCTTCACTGGAAAGGCGCTATTGTCAAAAAATGCATTCTCTGCAATCATTGAGTCGATAGAGTTTTGAATTAAACGGCGAACTTTGGTTTTTAAAATCCAGCATTACCAACAACATGAGGTATGTTTGGGATCGATCGAAAAGTAGGATACCTAATTAAACTAACCAGTGTAATTAAAAAAATTAAACTTAAGAATGGAAGTAATAAAATAGAACGAAAGAGCAGTCTCCGACCTGTTTATTTTCTGTTGTTCGATCCCGAGTTAACAATCCAGAAAGTTGTTTTCTGTTTAACCACTGGAGAGCGGACTCGCACAAACAAACAACATTGCTCCAAACTACCCGATCGCCACCAAACAATTAAACGAGGCAGGGTCGTTGCTGGGACATTCCGGTAGAATTTGTATTGATACCTTACTTTCAAAGTTCTAGATCGCGATCGTACTGCGATCGAGAGTAGACCCCGCGCAGTCAAGCCGTCCTTTGAGGGCGGGATTTCCAACTCAATTTACCGATGAAAATTAATCTAGATACTCCTGCTGAAGAGACTCGGATCGAACTGGTGCCTTTAATTGACGTAATTTTTTGCATTTTGACATTTTTTTTGCTGGCGGCTTTGCAGTTAACTCGCCAACAAGCAATTAATGTGGATTTGCCCAAGGCAAAGACGGGACAAACGCAGATGCGCGAGATGCTGATCGTGAGCCTGGATGATGTCGGTCAAACTTATATCGACCAGTTGCCAGTTAACGAGTCACAGCTCGATCGAGTTCTCAAAGATTACCGCACCAAAAACCCTGGGGGTTTAATGGTACTTTATGCACCTCAAAATGCTAGATACGCCAAAGTCGTTCAAGTTTTGGACAAATTGCGAGAAGTCGGGGGCGATCGCGTGGCCCTAGCAACTCTGCCCAGTTCGGCTTCCTCCGCGCCGAGTCCTTCGCTACCCAGTCCCGGCTTTCCTGCAGTACCTCCAGCGGGCAATCTCGATCGACCCCTACCGTCTCCAGCAGCAACTCCACTCAATCCCAACGGTTCTGCGCTGCCAGCCATACCAAACCAGCAGTCCAATCCGAATCAGTTTCCATCTCCCCTGCCCGCTCCCGGAGGGCAGCAGCTCAATCCGAATCAGTTGCAATCGCCTTTACCCGCCCCCGGAGGGTCAAATAACTCAGGAGTTTTAGGCGCTCCTCTAGATTTAACAGCACCCGCAACTCCAAATTTTCAGCCGGGAGTAGCAACTCCGCAACAAGTCCCACGCTCCAACTAGCAGACTCTTCCCCTCCCCCACTCCCCCATTCTCCCCCCTCCCCCTCATTTCGTTCATACTGAGCCTTTTTTCTTTTGGCAAGTTGATAGAACAGGTATATGCCAGCAGGAGGAACTTTGGTTTGGCCTCTGCTATCTGTATCCCTAGGTTATTTCTTGGGAATGATAGTAAATTTGTCAAACAATTGTTACCTTCTGTAATATAGAGCTAGAGTTAGATCGTTTTTGGGACTATCCCGAAACCGACTGGCCATCTCTGAAGGAACTTAATAAACCCGATCGATCCGGGTTCTGAGTTTCAAATCACCTGTACTTGTCAAGGAGTCTGAGTCATGAACCAACCAGCAGAACTGTCCCTGGAGCAACAATTCAGCCTGTGTTCCTTCAAAACCCAGGTAAACGACATGAGCCGCGAGCAAGCTCAAGAGTTTTTAGTCAAGCTTTACGAGCAGATGATGATCCGCGAAACCATGTACCGCCATTTTCTCAAACACCACTGGGGCTTAGAACCGAATCCGGGTGTGGAGTAATCTAGCGTCGCAGTCGGCGACCTCCGTCTCTTACTCTCTTCCCTCAGGCGGAAAGGAGTTGGGGGTGATGGGGCGTCACTCGAAGATATGGCAAAAGCAACAAGAAAGTTTGACAGCGGATGTAACGGACTTAACAGATGCCACCCATGTCAAGAACTAGGAATAAGTTATAAAACCAACGGTTTCAGCAATTAAGCTCCTCTCACAATCTGATACTCGTCTGGGAAAATTTAATAATTTGATTTAACACTTTTTCTGTTGGTCGATTCCACTATCTGTGGGATGCAGTCTCGGCAACAGCCCGATCGGTCTTCGCAGCACAGCACCACAATACTTTACTGCTGCGCACCTCAAAAATACCTGGTGAACTACCTACGCTGACTCTCCGAGTACAGCTTAGGCTTCTGACTTCATGGGGGAATGCATCAGCTTAGACTTACATCCTCGCTTCGGTCTCACATCCCCTCCATCAGCAGCCGTCCTGGTTCCCAAGACGGATAACATTCTGATGCCTTCTGCTCTAATCTGAAGTTCCCCCCGTAGAAATACTGACACGTGGGTTAAAACCCTTGTGCTGCTTGGTGTTTCAGCTTGCGAACCAGAAAACACGTACCCATGTAAGAC
>JALOON010000126.1 GCA_025454405.1 Oscillatoriaceae cyanobacterium Prado104
CAACACGGCACAAATTGACAGCAGAAGAAACAGCAGCATTGCAATACGCCAAAGATAACAACATACTGATTGTAGCAGCGGCCGGCAATGAAGGGAATCCGATCTCTGCCCTCGGACAAGCATCACTCAAATTCGATAACATCATTACTGTCGGCGCAGCCGAAAACAACGATCGTACCGGATATTCCAGCTACGGAGAAGGTTTGGATATTTTAGCACCGGGCGACATTCCCGAAACAGCAGAAACACCAACAAGCGAAACCAAACAAGGCACATCAATAGCAGCAGCAAAAGTCACAAATACTATAGCCTTTCTCAGGTAGATGAGGTACAATAGCACTAACTTAAACTAAGCGGAAAATAGTAGCTCAAACTTCATCAGGAATCTTTGATTTAATTGGTGAGGCAAGCGCCCCGCTTTCAAGAGTGCGGACGCTAATTGCTCGCCCTCGATAAAGACGAGCTATTCGGTCGTCAATCGAGACAGTGCGGACGATCGCGCGATCGTGGTGGAGATCGAGCCGATGCTGGCGATCGAGCTGGTGCTGGCGATCGAGCCGATGCTGGCGATCGAGCCGATGCTGCCGATCGAACCGATGTTGGCGATCGAGCCGATGCTGCCGATCGAACCGATGTTGGCGATCGAACCGATGTTGGCGATCGAACCGATGCTGGCGATCGAACCGATGCTGGCGATCGAATAATTACATAAAACATCAGACATCGATTGAAAATGAAATCTTATTCTCTTGACTTGCGCCAAAAAATAATAAACGTTTACGAAACAGAACCTATCTCACAAAGGAAAATAGCCAAGCGATTTTGTGTAGCTTTAAGCTTCGTGCAAAAATTGCTCAAACAATATCGCCAAACTCAAGACATTTCACCTCAATCTCAACTGGTAATTTTAGCTGAATTGATTGAGGTAAATAATGATGCAACCCTCGAAGAACTCTGCAAGTTACTTCACGAAAAAGTCGGTGTCACTATCAGCCGAGCGACAATGGGAAGAATGACACAGCGCTTGAACATGACTGTCAAAAAAAAACGCTCTTTCCGTCGGGTAAAGGCACCGAAAGGGTTCAAAACCTCCGATATGAGTTCTGGAAGCTAGTTAACAAGCTGAAGGTAGAGGACTTAAATCTTTATTGATGAATCCGGGGTGAATTTGGCTATGGTTAGGTTATATGCCCGCTCGTTAAAAGGTTCAAGAGCACGGGGACCCAAACCAAATAGGCGTGGTAGAAATGTGTCAATATTGGGAGCAATCTCGGTCAAAAAAGTTCTGACTTCGGTTAATTTAGTAGGCTCAATCGATGGTATTACTTTTGAGGCTTTTATTATCAGAAAACTCGTCCCCCAACTCTGGAAAGGTGCTTGCGTAATTATGGATAACTATGGTATTCATAAGAGTGAAGAGATCGAAAAAGCTATTAAAAAAGCCGGGGCAACGTTAATATTTTTGCCTCCATATTCGCCAGATTTTTCCCCAATTGAAAATTTTTGGTCTAAAGTAAAAAGCATTCTCCGTACTTTGGGTGCGAGAACTTATCAAGGATTATCCGAAGCAATCAAGATAGCCTTTGAGCAGGTTGACGAGTCAGACTTAGAGAATTGGTTTACCCACTGCTGTTATTGTACCTCATCTACATGAGAAAGGCTATAGTTGACTGGGGAGTGCCTGAAGTGCCGAGAGTTGCATTAGATGAAGTTTGGCAAATCCTCCAAGGAAAGCTTGTAGATCCTGTAAAAGTCAATCAATTAAGAGAGGATTGCGGTAGGGAAGATGTATTTCCAGATTGTCTTGAGTTTGGAGATGATTCTCTGGAAGCGCAGGAAGCTCTGGTCGCGCTCCGCGCTACTCTGACAGCCTGTGTCGATCCTACTGTAGAGAACATTGTTCACACCATCAAATCTGCCAGACATACCATTGAAGCCTACATACCTTACAAAGACACTTCTTTCAATATCACCTGGGAAAAAGATGGAGAAGAACAGTTTTGTTTGGCAATAGCCAGTCATCCATTTGCAGTTCGAGAAATGGCTAAAGAAGCCGAAGATTTGCAAAGGTTGAAGGAAACAAAAACCTTAGATAAGGATTTTCTGGAGTGGCTGCGTACCTCTTTCAAGAATGACGGTAAAAGTTCGATCGATCTAGCTTGAGCTACGGACGCGATATCGCACTTGCTTAAATTACGGGGGATCGCACTTGCTTAAATTACGGGCGATCGACCTTTCTTAAATTACGGCCGATCGCACTTTCTGAAATTACGGGCGATCGTACTTTTTAATTACGGGCGATCGTCCTTTCTGAAATTAGGGGCGATCGCACTTTTTGAATTACGGGCGATCGTACTTGCTTAAATTAGGGGCGATCGAACTTTCTGAAATTACGGGATATCGCACTTGTTTAGAATACGGACGATCGACTTCTTCACAACGGGCGATCGACTTTGGAGGAAATTATTTTGCGCGATCGAACCATTACCCATAGTTTACATTGAGGTAACAAGGAGCATTCTCCTGTTCAAGCTAGCAATTGATAGCGGCAAATATCGGGCGACGCAACTGCTAAACCTTCTAGTTGTGACAGGGCTGCTTGAATGTGTGTTGAGGCGAGATGTATTTGGAGCAACTCTTCGCTTTCCCACTCTTCAATAAAGGTAAAATCTGCCGGATTGGCTTGACTTTGGAATAGTTCGTATTTGATGCAGCCTCCTTCTCGGCGGGTTGGCTCAATGACGCTCAGCAGTAGAGATTTAAGTTCTTCTACTTTGTCTGGAATGGCAGTGAGGCGTGCGACTACGTGCAGGGTTGATTTGGACATGGGAAACAGGGAATCTTTGTTATTTTAATTTGGTGAAACTTGGGCGACAAGCGAGAATCTTAATTCCCGCAATGTATTGATTTTTTAGAGAATAACTGAAAAAGGTTAATTAGTCAATATTTCAATCTTTGGGATAAAATCTCTTGTTTTCTGTAGAGTATTCCCAGGCGATCGCTTCGGGGTCTTTTTGGCGGCTCCATTCAGCAAACTCGGGTTTGATTTTCCACTTGCTGATGGTGTTGGCGTGAACTTTGAACCTGCGAGACAGTTCTGTTTGGGTAAAAGAGATTTTGGGATTTGGTGCGACATTGGGTTTGGCGATCGGAAATAATTGCGGGCTTTTTTCTGTTATTTGTAGCTGGGTTTCTATTTTTTGCACTGCTGGTTGCTGCGCAATAATTTCGGCTTTTTCTGCTGGTTTTGCTGTTTGAAAATAGTACAGAATTCCGCCTTGTTCGGTAACTTCAAAATCCGCTGCAAATTCTTTGGCGCGATCGTCCAGATACTGTTGAGTTTTTTCGCCGGGAAGTTTGGCACTCATCGCCAAATCCAAAGCCGTAACTCGTCCTTGATTTTCTTGAATTAAGCGGTAAAAAACCTCATCCAAACGAGCTAGCTTATTTTTTTGCTGCTGCTGGTATAGTTTGTAAGCCCAGCCGAGGCCTGCTGTAGCTGCGATCGTCCAAAACATCCCTCCCGACTCGAAACTGGCAACCGCCGTCAAGGAAATCGGCAAAAGTAGGGTAAGATATGCCCAAATGCTGACCTTTTGTGGGTTGTTGGTGTTTTTGACCATGATTCCTAAGTTAGGCTGCAAGGATCGCGATTGCTTCGTTTACTTGAATAATATATAGATTGTACGCGGCATTTGCTGGGATGCGGAATTACCCTTCCCGATCGCAGCTCAACTTCTGGCAAACGATGTAATTCCCAAAATCAAAAACTTATGCTATAGAGGTTTCATGAAATTTTTACGCAAATCGATCGCCCCGATCTTTGTAGTTATTTGTTGCTGCGTGCTGGCGGTAAGCTGCAGCGAAAGCCGAGAGGTTCAGTGTCGTAAACTTACTGAAGCTGTCAATAAAGGCAACACTCTAATTGATTCTCATAAAACTATCAACGATCTGGCAACTACTAAGAAGTTAGCTAAACATCTCAATCTAACTGCTAAAGAACTGGAAAATGTGAAATTGACCGATAGCAAACTTAAAGAATTTCAGAAACAGTCGGTTAAATCGTTTCGGGAAATGAGTCAAGCATTCGGCGATATAGGTAAAGCCCGTGAAGCAGGAAATCGAGCTACTACAAGTATCAAAGGTCGAGAGCAAATTCAAAAAGCTCTGGCGGATCACGAGCGAGCTGGAAAGCTTGCAAAGCGGGCTGCCGAGAGTCAAGATGCTGTGACAGAACAACTGATTAATTATTGCAAAGGCGATCGCTAAACAGCGGACAGTTGACAGCGAAGTTGTTCAATAGTTGATGCAAGATGGCGGAGTTTTAATACTCAGGAGAACACTATCAACGATCTACTATCAACTGTCAACTATCGACTATTCACTGATGAATTTCTAAATTTAAAACATAGCGGCCGAGCTGTACTTTTTCTGACCAAAGTTCGTATTCTAAACGCAAGTGTTCGGGTTCGGGGTGTCCCGTCAGGGTCAAATTGCGGGTAAAATTGCGGAGGCGCAACTGCGAAGGAGTTGCCAAAGACTCGCCCTGAAGCCAATAGCGACTTAAGCCGTACATTCCCCGCTCCCAAAAATGTCGGTAACTGTATTTACCATTTCCTTGCATAGTCATGATGACTCGATACGGCGAAACTTCTAGCCACAGCAATCGGGGTTTTTGAGAATTTGGCAAGATGGCAATTTCTTCAGCAGAGTTTCCCATCATTTCCCGATCGAGTATGGCTGGTTCGTGCAATAGCAAATGAAAGCGATCGCGGTCTTTTTGATATAGCGTACCAGCAGTTTCTACGACTGACCACATAGGTAAATCTGTGGAGACTAGCGATAGACTTACTGGCTTGCGGTGGTGCGTCAGCATAATAAAAAATGTATGATTTGTTGGGGGTGGGGCAGTTTTATATCTTTAATTTTAGATTGATTAGGTTAAAAGATCGGGAACTTTTGCTTAAAAATAAACAATAGGCAAATGGGCGTCCAAAATCTTTAAACAAATTGACAGTTGACTGTTGAGTGCAAGCTAAGACAGGTAATTAAATCCTGCGCGATCGAACAATCTCTCGGTTTGAGGGCGGGGGGAAGAGCCCTTGATTTTTGGTAATTGTGCGATCGAAAGCTAACAGTTGGTAGCTGCCTCACATCACGTTGCGCTATCTACGCATATCTACGGACAATATTTGAGAAATCCGTGCAAAATGCGCGATATCTCAGTAAATTCCCTATGGCACCTCAGTGTCTTGGCGAGTTGAATTAGCCTTTGAATTAACAGCAGGCTGTCGGTAAAAAGTCTGTCCCCCTGGTAAAAAACAACTGGCAGAGGTAGTATAGCTAACGCCATCCCATCTCAGTTTACCTCAATGCAAGCTGCCACCATCAAGATTAACCAAATCGGCGAAAGTCAAACTTTAACTATTGAAAAACCCGCCTCTGGCTTGTCGCTGCAGGGTCGAATTCGCGTTCCGGGGGACAAGTCGATTTCTCACCGAGCTCTGATGTTGGGTGCCCTCGCTCGCGGGGAAACGACTGTTGAGGGGCTACTTTTAGGAGAAGATCCGCGCAGCACTGCTAAGTGTTTCTCGCTATTAGGAGCAGGTATTTCTGAACTCAACGCGGAACGGGTGACTGTGCGGGGTGCGGGACTGGGCGATTTAACGGAGCCGATCGATATTTTGGATGCTGGCAACTCCGGCACGACAATGCGCCTGATGTTGGGGATTTTAGCCTCCCATCCGGGGCGATTTTTTGCGGTAACGGGGGACAGTTCCCTGCGATCGCGCCCGATGTCCCGCGTCATTAAACCGCTGCAACAAATGGGAGCGCAGATTTGGGGGCGGGCGGGCAATTCTTTGGCACCTTTGGCGGTATTGGGACAGCAATTAAAACCGATTCACTACCATTCTCCGATCGCTTCGGCTCAAGTTAAATCCTGCATTCTGCTGGCCGGTTTGATGGCGGAGGGCGAAACAACAGTTACGGAACCTGCTTTGTCTCGCGATCACAGCGAGCGGATGCTGCGGGCGTTTGGAGCGCAATTGAGCGTCGATCCGGAAACTTGCAGCGTTACAGTTACCGGGCCGGCTAAATTGCAAGGGCAAAATGTCATCGTACCGGGAGATATCAGTTCGGCGGCGTTTTGGTTGGTGGCTGGGGCGATCGTTCCGAATTCTGAATTAGTAGTTGAAAATGTCGGTATCAATCCAACTCGTACCGGGGTTTTGGAAGCTTTGGAAATGATGGGGGCGGACATTGAACTGCAAAATCAACGGGAGGCTGCGGGGGAACCGGTAGCGGATATTTTAGTGAGAAATTCTGCGCAACTGCGGGGATGCACGATCGCGGGCGATTTAATTCCTAGATTAATTGATGAAATTCCGATTTTGACGGTAGCGGCAGCGTTTGCGAAAGGTACTACGGTAATTCGAGATGCGGCCGAATTGCGGGTAAAAGAGAGCGATCGGCTGGCGGTAATGGCAGCCCAACTCAACCGCATGGGAGTTCAAATTACTGAGTTGCCCGACGGTTTGGAAATTACCGGGGGAACTCCTTTAACTGGGGCGGATGTTGACAGTTATACTGACCACCGAATCGCGATGAGTCTGGCTATCGCAGCTCTCAATTCTAGCGGAATTACTAACATTCACCGAGCCGAAGCTGCTGCTATTTCTTACCCTGATTTTACCGCTACTTTGCAACAAGTTTGCCAGGGGAATTGAGAGGAGGGATGGGGAGAGGGGGAGAGGGGGAGAGGGCAGGGCTGTTTCATTGTCCGAAAAACGAGGATGAGGTAGGGGTAGTGCCCCCGTGCCTACCCCCCCCAGCGACGATTTTCCGTCATTTGGGGCATCGGGGCGGGCACGGGGGCACCGCCCCTACGAAGAATGAAACAGCCCTGGGGGAGAGGGGGGATTGGGGATTGGGAACTGTCAACTCTTCCTTCTTCCTTCTTTCTTCTTCCTTCTTCCTTCTTCCTTCGTTTAAGATTTTTTCCCCACAATTTGGTCTTTGAAAGATTCAATTTCCGCTAAAAGTTCTTGGCGGGTAGATTCTTGCAACAGGTAGCGGTAAACAAACCAAGCGGTATATCCAATTCCGATCAGCTCAAAAGTTGGAGCCAACAAAGGGATATCGTTCAGAGCATCGAGTACCGCCAGCAATAGTTTAATGCCGATCGCGCCTCCCACAACCAAACCAACATTAATTAATGGCTTTTGGTATTCTGTAAAAAAATTAGACACCAATTCTGGCAATTCCGACACAACGGTAATAACTTGGTCTTTAACTTGCTGGAATTGAGCTGTTTGTGGCGTTGTTACTGTAATATTGCCCGGTTCCTCGATCGCTAAGTCTATTTTGGCGACTTCGGTTTTTGTTTCTGTTTCGTCCGAAAAGTTAGATTGTGTCATTGAATACTTCCTCACTTAAAAGATCGACTTGCAGGCAGGGACGATGCCTGCCGCATAAAAATTGTTGTCAAGGCCTAAAGGAAGAGATTAAGGCAGAGCTTCACAAATTGCAAGCAAAAATTAACGATCCCCTTCGATTTTAAGCACGGGCGCTATCTTTTGTGCGATCGCTCGACAGAGATCTGATTGTGGCAAGGACCTCCGCGTTCAAATTCCGTAATGTTGGCGATCGTGGTTTCAGCGATATTTTTCAAAGCCTCCTCGGTGAAAAAAGCTTGATGACCCGTAATTAACACGTTGGGGAATGCCAGCAGGCGTTGGAATACGTCGTCTTGAATTACTTCATTTGACAAATCTTCAAAAAACAAGTCGGTCTCTCGTTCGTAAACATCTAAACCGAGGTATCCTATTTTACCCGATTTTAGTCCCTCGGTTACGGCTTTGGTGTCAATCAATTGACCGCGACTGGTATTGATTAGCATGATTCCCGGTTTCATTTGGTCGATCGCTTGCGTGCCGATTAAGTGGTAAGTTTCTGCTGTCATCGGACAGTGGAGGCTGACAATATCCGAGGCCCCAAACAGTTCGGGAAGCGCAACGTATTCCATGCCTATAGCTTGGCACTCGGGGTTGGGGAAAACATCGTATCCCAGCAGGCGGCATCCAAATCCGTGCAGGATTTTGGCAGTAATTGCGCCAATTTTGCCCGTACCAATTATCCCTACTGTTTTGCCGTGGAGGTCGAAACCCAACAAGCCGTCTAGGGCAAAATTGCCTTCGCGGACGCGGTTGTAGGCCCGGTGGATGCGGCGGTTGAGGGATAAAATCATCGCGACTGCGTGTTCGGCTACTGCGTAGGGAGAATAGGCCGGAACTCGCAGCAGGGTTAAATCTAATTCGGCGGCGGCTGCTACATCAACATGGTTGTAGCCGGCGGATCTCAGGGCCAGCAACCGGACGCCTTGTTGGGCAATTGCTTTGAGGGTTTTGGCGTCTAACAAGTCGTTGACGAAGACGCAGGCTGCGGGAAATCCTGCTGCTAAAACGCTGGTTTCGAGGTTCAAACGCGGTTCAAAAAACACCAATTCATGAGTTCGATCGGCATTGGCTGCTTCGAGAAATGCGCGATCGTAGGATTTGGTACTGAATACGGCGACCTTCATAATTTTTGCCTGAAAATCCACTCTGATTTGGAAATTTTTTCCAGCTTACCTCTAAAATCTTATTTTTTTGAAGGATTTTTTTTAAACTGTTCTCAGTAGCGATCCCATGACTTGCAAACCAGCAGCCGACCGGAGTAACTCGTTCAGTTACGGACGCAACGATCCCGCTGCGATCGGATGGTACGTTACCCGTATAATTTGAGATTGGCAATTTGAAAATCTCAAATCTCTCATCTCAAATTATACGGATGATTCTACTTTTGCGTAAGTCTTAGATTGCCAATACCAATAGGTAATTTCAGGAGTCGATCGGATGCATCTACAAATCAAACGGACACTTTACACGATTTTGAATACCTCCGACAGCAAGAATTTATACAGTTTTGCTGACGATATCATCGTGACATTCTTAATTGTTTTAAACATAGCAGCTTTTATTGCTAGTACGGAATCGCTGCCGCCAGAAAAAAAGCTGATTGTTGAAGGGATAGAAATTGTATCGTCGCTGCTGTTTACCTTAGAATACGGTCTGAGAATGTGGGTTTGCACGCTCGATCGCCATTACGCACACCCTATTTGGGGAAGACTTAAATACGCTATAACACCACTGAGTATTATCGACTTAGTTTCAATCTTGCCTTTTTACTTGTTGCTGCTGTTTCCCGGTTCAAACGCTTTTAATTTAATCAGCTTGCTGCGCTTGTTGCGCTTGCTAAAAATTAGCAGGTATTCCGAGTCTGTAAGACATTTGGGTCTAGTGCTGTACAGAAAAAAAGATGAGCTGATTGCTACAGCATTTGCAGTATTTATTTTATTAATCTTTGCCTCTAGCCTCATGTACTTTGTAGAATATGAGGCGCATCCCGATGTTTTTGGGAGCATCCTCGATGCGATGTGGTGGGGAGTTGTAACTTTAACTACTGTCGGTTACGGCGATATTTATCCCATAACTCCTCTGGGAAGATTTTTGGGAGCGATCTTGGCATTTTTGGGGATGGGAATTTTTGCTTTGCCTGCGGGGATTATTGCTTCGGGGTTTGCTGAGGAAGTGCAGAGGAAAAAGCAAGAAAGAATCGTCGCTAATTTAGAACGAACTGCCAAAATTCAAGCGACTCCAATACTTGGAGAAATCGAGGTAAATTCAAACAGACAGCCAAGGGAAATCACCCTTTATGTCGAAAATTCAGCCGACTTGATGAAACTTTGCATCGACACAGCAAAACAAAAGTTTGGAACAGCATTTGAAAGCGAAGAAATTATTCGCGATTTAGCGATGCACCTCTACAATGAAGCCCAGCAAAAATTCCCCCTTTAAAAATGGCATGAACAGTGTCAAAAGGTTTATGATGAGAAAGCAGCGGTTGACCGATCGGTACCGCATAAATGCTTAACTCAACAGGCTTACTCTATGGCAGCGCTGAATCGCTCTACTCTTCGCCGACTACAAAAATTGCCTCAAATTCCCAGCGTGTGGGAGGGAGACCGCAGACCCTTGTCTAATGGTGACTCGCATCCCATGGTGGAGAACGAGTCAGAAGCTGGGGGCGAGTGCATTCTGTGGGTGGACGGATCTGAAGGAGTGGTAAGGGCGATGGACGTAGTGGGGCCAGATGCCGGACCGGAGGCGATCGTCCGAGCTCTGCTGCGGGCGATCGAGCACCCCCAAAGTCCGACTCCAGCAGCCCGCCCCCAAAAAATAGTAGTCAAAAACCGCGAAATTCAATTTTACCTGCGGGGAGTGCTCCAAGATTTAGGGATTGCGATCGACTACGTGCCGGAATTGCCCCTAATTGACGAAATATTTCGGGGAATGCAAGAGGTAGCCGTCAACCGCCCTCCTTCCTTACCTCCGGAGTATGCTGAAGTTTTAATTGCCAAAGCGGCTCAAATTTGGCAAGACTCACCGTGGGAGATGCTGGCAGAACACCAAATTATTTCTATTGAAATCAATCAGTGGGATATTGCCAGCCTCTACGTGTCTGTATTGGGCCAGGGGAGAATGGATTACGGAATTTTACTGTACCGTTCTTTGGAATCTTTGAAGCTGTTTCGCCAGCGAGTGGTAAACGATCGCTCTTTTGAAGATTTGGAACAGGCTTTTTTAGGTCAAGACTGTTTGTTTCTCACCTTTGAAAGCGCGAACGATATTGATGATGGTGACGATGAAGAAGAGATCGATTTGGCTGACTTGCCACCGTCGCAAATAGAACCGAATTTTGGCAATTTGCATCCTTTAGAAGGCTTGCGATCGATCCTTTACGATGAAGAAGCGCTGACAGTATTAGTTGCCCTAGAAGCATTTCACCGCTTTTTCCGCAACAGCCGCCGCAAATTTGCACAAGATTTATTCCCCAGCCTCAGCAGTCGCTACCGCATTCCCGTTCCGCAGGCTGATGGGACAAACCAGCAGGTATCGGTTAAGGTTTCTACGATGCCTGAGGTGTCGGATGAATTGTGGGATATGCTCGAGGAGGATGATGATAGCGGCGATGATGGGGATGATGAATTTGAAATGCCCCTGCTGCGGGATGATTGGGTGCCTCCAAATTCATTTTTAAGTCTGGGTGTCGTACCGTGGGAAGCAGTAGAGTTTCTGCGCTTAAACGCTCAGTTTCATCAAGGGGCGGAAGCAGAAATTCGCGCGACGGGAGAGGGTTTGCCCGTGGTTTTAATTCAAACTTCAAATCCCAAAGCAAAAACAATGATTCAGGATTTGAAGGACGCCGGAGGGGTGAAAGCAATTTGTTTTAATCCGGGAGAAGATCCGTTTGAAGAGGAACAATACGATTTGGGTATTTTGCAAGCTTTGAACGGGGAATTGTATTTATTTGGGGAGTTTATTGAAACAGATCCGATCCATCAGGAGGCCCGCAAAAAATGGGAACGCCGCTGTCAGTCAACTAAGGGTTGGTGCGGTTTGATTATTGCTAAAGGTTTGATGGGTGCTTCTCGCGGTCAGCCTCAATTTAAGGATATGATTGCTTTGTTTGAGGTGCGGTGGATGTCACCGAAAGATTTGGGAATTGGACCGCTGCAGTTGATGCCGATGTTTTAATATTTGATAGTTGATAGTTGATAGTTGATAGTTGATAGTTGATAGTGAAATCAAACAACTGAAACGACCATCACCCAAACTAGGAGAAGCACGGGATGCCAGCAGCACTTCGTGGAAGTATGTTGAAGTTTTTGTATGGAGAAAACAAATGACTCAAGCCAATGATAACACGGCGGAACGTCTAGGAGCATTTGAGACCAGACTGGATAGAATAGAAGAATTGTTTGCGAATCAAACAAGCGCGATGATGGAGGGTCTGCGGGAACTGTCGCAGCAAACAATATCGCTTGCTAATCGGGTAGACCAACTAACAGGTCGGGTAGACCAACTAACAGGAACAGTGGAAGTTCTAGCTCGAGAAGGTGCTGCTGACCGTGCAGTTATGCGCGAGATGCAGACAGAAATCCGTCAAATCTGGCAGTACCTAGAAAGTCAGCAACGAAGCCGCGGCAACGGACAAGGGTGATGTTGCAACAGCCACAAAAGCGATCCTTAGAGAAAGCTTCTGCTGCGATTTAGCGCGAGAGGATGTCACTTAATTAACATTGCTAACAAGTTAGAATGGAGTAGGTTTTGTCAATACTTCTTAGGATAGAAATATTAGAGAATAATAATGATAATCAAATAGGGGAAAGGGTGAGAGAGTCCGCCTGTGGCGGACTCTCTCACCCAAGCGCGATTATCATTATTAAT
>JALOON010000127.1 GCA_025454405.1 Oscillatoriaceae cyanobacterium Prado104
TAAGTCCCCTTAATCTGAAGTTTTCGATCGCTCGTCTTTTTGTGCATTCAATCGAAAGTAATGCACCTCTTTGTTTTGTCTTAGTCTAAACTCCAGTAATTAAAAAAAACATACCCGGAACCATAAGTTCCTTAAATGCAGGGACTCGGCTTTTGTGGTTTGCTTGTGTGATTTAATTTTTATTTATGCCAGCCTACTTACGGAATAAATTTGTTTTGCTTATCTCAAGATTGGTGTGACAGTTGCAAGTGTTCGATCGATATTCTCTAAAAAAGAGTACATAAATTTAACCCAGGAGGATGTCACTCTTCAAAAGATGCAGGTAGTGTAAAGTAAAAACTGCTGCCTTCTCCCAACGTACTTTCTGCCCAAATTCTGCCGCCGTGCTGCTGCACGATGCTGCGACAGATAGCCAAACCCAAACCCGTTCCCCCTTTTTGGCGGGAGTCAGAAGCATCTACCTGTTGAAACCTACCAAAGATAGTTTCTAGTTTATCAGCAGGAATGCCCCGCCCCCGATCTTTTACTTCAAATAGAACTCGATCGCCCAAATCTTCAACTTTGACTGCGATCGTACTTGCGGGTGGTGAAAATTTAACAGCATTGCTCAGTAAATTTACTAGCATTTGAACTATCCTGTCCGGATCGGCCCAAATTTGCACGTCAGCAGGCAAAACCGACAAATTAATGTGGTTTTCGGCAGCTATAGAGCGCACGGTTTCCGCAGACTGTCGCATTAAAGCGCCAGCATCGCAGCGCTGCTTGACTAGCGTAATCTTGCTCGAATCAAGCCGCTCTAAATCAAGAATGTCGTTGACCAAACGCACCAAACGTTCGGTATCGCTGGAGGCAATTTCTAACATTTGTCGGGCAGTTTCCGGGTTGTTTTTGAGCACTCCAGCCGCCAGCAAACCTAAAGAACCGCGAATTGAAGCAAGGGGAGTTCGCAGTTCGTGGCTGACGATCGAAATAAACTCATTTTTCATTTTTTCGATCGCCCGACTTTCTGTTATATCGGCAACGGTGCCGACGTGGCCTATCAGTTTACCTCGAGCTGAAAATATCGGAGCCGTTTTTATCCGACAAAACCGGATAGTTCCGTCTCGATAAATGTGGCGGAACTCGCAGCTAAACTCGTGATTGTGCGCTGCTGAAGCCGACCACAGAGACAGAAAGTTATTGAGGTCTTCGGGATGAACGAACTGCATCCAACCGCTTCCTAAAGCTTCTTGGGCTGTGAAGCCGCAAATTGCTTGACAGCGGGGATTTGTATAAATACATTGTCCCTCAGCATCAACTTTGAAAATGCCGACGGGGGAACACTCGCTCAAAGAGCGAAACAAAGCCTCGCTTTGCCGCAGTTCGGATTGAGATAATTCTAGTTCTTGCGTGCGCTGCAAAACTCGTATTTCTAACTCTTCGTTGAGCTGTTGGAGGGTGGCTTCAGCAAGTTTGCGATCGCTAATATCGCGCTGCACGGCTACCCAGTGAGTAAACCAACCTGTTTCGTCGCAGATCGGAACAATGCTGAGTTCGACCCAAAATCGCGAGCCGTCTTTGCGGTAGTTTTGCAAATCTATGCGCAGCGGCTGCCAGTTTTTCAAAGCCGTCCGAATTAGATCGAGACTTGCCCGATCTGTTTTTTCTCCTTGCAAGATCCGCGGCGTTTTGCCCAATGCTTCTTCTAAGGTATATCCGGTCATCTGCGTGAAAGCTGGGTTGACATAAAGAATCCGCGGACCCGGTTCGTCAATCGGTTCGGCTTCTGTAATTAAAATTGCATCGTTAGTGGTAGTAATTGCCGATTCTAGGAGTCGCAACTGCAGTTCTTTAGCTTTGCGATCGGTAATTTCAATAACTGTACCCACCATCCGCACGGCTTCCCCGGTTTCGCTGTAAAAAAACTTGCCTCTTCCCTCGATCCAGTGAATGCTACCGTCGGGCCAAATTACGCGGTATTCGTGATATAAATCTTGTTGCTCGGTTCGCGTTCGATCGATCTCTTGATTAACTGCTTTTAAATCTTCGGGGTGAATGCAAGACGCAAAATGTTCGTAAGTTCCCTGAAAACTTCCCGCTGGCAATCCAAATAAATCCTCATGTTCCCTCGACAAAATAATGCGGTTGTTGGGTATATCCCAGTCCCAAAATCCCATTTTAGTAGCGGACAAAGCCAAAATTAATTGCTGGTTGATTTTCCGCAATTCTATGCTGACGAGGACTGCTCTCAATTCTAAAGCTATGTCAATTTCACACTGCTGCCAAGGCGAAGATTTGAATCTCACAGTTTCTTGCCACAATTCAAAGGAATTGCGCGGCGACAGAAGTTTGCTGCCGCCAGAGTCAAGTTCTTCAGGCCACTCAGCTTGGCCCGCCCAGTTGACAGTTTGAATGACTTCGGGACGAAACCACAAAATATAATTCTTTTGCATTTGAGAGATTGCCAGCACCAGCAAACCGCTAGCTACTTCTTTAAACTTCTCAGCAACAGGGTACACTTCCGGCAAAGAATCTGTATAGTAAATTTCATTTTTTAGTTGAGTTTCTACCCACTCAATTAAGTTTTCAATATCGGCAAATCCAGGGGTTTTGCCGATAAAATGTAAGTGTTCTTTAGTACACAAAACTGCACCCGTCGCGCCCACTAATTCTAGCAAGTTAGCTTGGTGTTTTAACAAACCTTCAACAAAACAGCGTTCGGGAGAAATTTTTCTGACAAACTTAGCAAGAATCGATTTTAAATAAATTTCATATTCTCGCTCTTTGAGATCTTTTTTGTTGCTAATTTCTAAAGATATAAATTTCGCTAGAATTTCGCAAGCGTTGCGTACTTCATAGCTGACATATTGCGGTTTTTGGTTGTGGCAAGCAATTAACCCCCACAGTTTTTTATCCTCGATTAAGCTCAGAGTCATGCTCGCACCGACTCCCATATTTTTGAGGTATTGAATGTGGCAGGGGGAAACAGTTCTCAAAAAGCTGAAACTTAGATCCAAGGGTCGATCGGTCAGTGGATTGCAACTGGGAATCAGCGGTACAGCGCGAAAATTGACATCGGGAATAAACCGCACTAAATTCTCGCTAAACAGTCGTCTTGCTGCTTGGGGAATGTCGCTAGCTGGATAGTACAGCCCCAGTAAAGGACTCAAATTTTCTAGCTTGGATTCGGCAATCACAGCCCCCGCACCGACCCCATCAAATCGATAGACAAGCGTTCGATCGAACCCGATAAATTTTCGCACTTCTTCGGCTGCCACTTGACACAAATCTTGCAAATTTGGTGCTGTTTGAATCTTGTCTAACGCTTTTTTAAAAGCCCGATCGACCCCGCTCGAATTGCTAGCTCGATCGATTGCAGTCCGTTCGAGTTCAACAATTACCGCTCCTTGCGATCGGTGGAGCTTCCCCTCAAAACAGCGTTTTCCCGGTTGGCTTTCTAGAAAAATATTTAAAAATTGAAAAGATGCTCCCTCTTCTAACAAAGTTTTTTTAATTTCTGCAACTTGTTCGGCGCAGAAAAAATCATCTAAAAATTTGCCCAACATTTCCCGAGGATAAAAACCGAAATCCTCAAAAGTATTGTCGCTAACTTGGAGAATTTTTAACAGCGGTTCTTGCAAGACAAACAGAATTCCGTAAAATTGAATCGATCCGGGAGCGTAAACCGATTCAGCATGCTTATTCTCGAAAGTGCCTGTATCTGATGGCAATAACATCGCTTTTTACCGAGGTGAATAATTAAAGGTTTTACAAAAAAGATTCTTATTTGCCAGGTCGAACCGTAGTGGGAAGCGAAGCAAACCCAAGAAATTTTCGCACTGCTTCGTTCGATTCAGCCCTGCCTCTGTGCTAGCTTGTGCCTGAGTTGCGTGCGTTCCAAGCGATTGAGAATTCGAGCGATCAATTCAGGTTCTACAATCGGTTTGTTCGCGTAGTCGTCAGCACCTGCCACAAACATTTGGCGTACTGTTTCCGATTCGGAATGAGCGGTCAAAAACAGCACTGGGAGTTTGCTCCACCGCAAGTCGTTGCGCACGGCCAAACACAGTTCGATACCGCTGTAACCGGGCATTTCTACATCTAAAATTAGTAAATCGGGACAAGTGGTTTCGAGCACCTCCCAAAACTTTTGCGGCTCTTCCAATGTTGTTACTTGAAATCCCCAAGGTTGCAGAATAACTTGCAGCGAGGCTAAGAGATGCACGTCGTCGTCTACTACCATAACCTTAGCTTCCACGGGGCCGGTTTGGTCGAGAGCCTGAGCGACTGCTTTGAGTATATCTGCCGGGGGTATGGATTTGTGCAAAAAGCCAGAAGCTCCCAAACGAGCAACTTCAATCCGCTCGCTCAATTGGTTGTGACCGCTAAAAACCATCACTGGAATTTCCGGTTTGAAATGGCGGATTTCTGCCAGGAAAGTCAGTCCGTTTTCCTTAGTTTCGGGAAAGCTTAAATCCAGCAAAATTGCATCGGGGGGATGTTGAGAAATCGCATTTCTGGCGGCTTGCGGGGAGTTAGCTAATTCTACTTGGAAGCCTGAAGCTGAGGCTTCAAGTTTGATGCGCGAACTCACCACCGTATCGTCGTCAATTATTAGCAAACGGCTGTTTGGGGGCACAGGCACCGCAACAACAGGCTCGGCAGGAGTAGGAGGTTGGTCGAATATCTGTTTGAGCAAATTCACTGATACCTCAAGTTGCTGCGCTACTCCCGGTTCGGTAATTCTTTCTACCTGCAGCAATTTTTCGAGCTGCAGCGCTAATTTTGAACCTTCAGGCATTCCCAAAGTTCCCAAAGAACCGACTAATTTGTGAGCTTGAGCTTGGGCTTCTTGTCGCAGTTCGCCGTCTAAATTCCCGGCTTTCAAATTAGCGATTGCCCGATCGAATATTTCTATTTTTTCTGCAAAATTTGCTTCCAGCTTTGCCCGAATTTCGGCTACTACAGCCATAACTTTAGCGTGTTTGGAGTCGCCGTTGAGTTTCTCTCTTGGTGGCTGAGAACTATCGGAAAATCTGTTGTAATTTTGAGGGAGTTGCGGTGTTTCTCGATCGACCTTTTTGTTCTCCATCTCTTCCGGCAAACTTTTCAATCGGTAGCCTAAACCGTACACCGTTTCAATTAAATCGACAGTCATTCCGGCTGCTTTTAATTTTTGGCGCAGTCCTTTGATGTGAGCGGTAACGGCTTCTTCTTGAGGGAATTCGCCCGCAGACCAAACGCGATCGAGCATGGCGCTGCGGCTGAAGATGCGCCGCGGATTTCTGAGGAAAAGTTCGAGCAGGTTGTATTCTTTGGGAGTTAAATGCAGCAATTTTTCTCCATAAGTTACTTCCGTTGTATCCACATTGACTTGCAGTTTTTCCCAAGTCAAATTTGTACTCGATAAAGTTGCTTTGCCCCGGCGCAGCAGCGCCCGAATCCGAGCGATCAATTCGGGCAAATTAAATGGCTTAGCCACATAATCATCTGCACCCGCTTCCAAACCTTGAACTCGATCTTTGCTGCTGTCGAGGGCTGTCAGGAGTAAAATCGGCATTTGACTGCCCCGCGCGCGCAGTTCCCGGCACAAACTAATGCCGTCGAGTTTGGGGATCATGACATCTAAAAGAATCAGGTCGTAATCGTATAGCTGCGCCAACTGCAAACCCGTTTCGCCGTCTGCTGCGGTATTCACGGTGTAATTGTGAGCGTTCAGCGCTTGTGCCAGCATATTCGCTGTAATTTTGTCATCTTCGACCAACAAAATCTTCATAAGCATCTGTTTGGAAATCAGTTATTTTTCAGTTTTTTAGAGGAGTTTTTCGTGTTTAAGTAACCTGTGTCGCGTTCTTTGATTCAAACCAAATCCTCAGTCAAATAGCAGGCTGTCGATCGCAGAGTACGGTGGCGTTAAGTTTGAAGGTGGCATTCCGATAGGTAAGGGGCGGGCGAGGGGGGAACCATTCTCTTGAAGGTTCCCGGCATTAACTGTCGCGCAACATTATAGGTGGGTTGTTTCATCTCCTACTAATTAGAATTGTTTGAATCTCCTCCTTGTTTTTGTTTGAGCGCCCGCTGAATTTTTTCAATTAGATACTGAGATGAATCTCGCTGTTTAACTAAATGTTCTAACTCCGACACTGCTGCTTCAGCTTGTTCTATTTCTTTAACTAAAGACCGAGCGCTGCCAATGTCTTTCTTCTCGATCGTTGGCTGTTCGATCGCCAGAGCATTCAAATTTTTATCAGAAATTAATTCCTCCAATTCCAATAGTGCCATCTCTGCCCGTTCGATTTTTACAGTAACGGATTTAGCTACATTTGCACCTCCTCTTGCTGCTTCTGTTAGTTCGTGAACGCGAAGTTTAAATCGGCTAGCAATTTGCTCTATTTGAGTTCCCAATTCAAAAGTTTTACTTGCCAACCTAGCAATTTCGACACTTACTTGACTCAGACCGCTAGGTCGATTTCCCATTTGATTGGTAACTACTGCTACCTGTACAGCTAAATGTCTGACTTGTTCGATCGCCTCCGAGATCGTTCGGGAAGTTTGGTTAACTGTTTCTAAATCTTTAGCGATGGCTTTGCCAACACCCAAAATTTTTTCTGTATTGTTACAAATAGAATTAGCACCCTGAAAAGTAGCTTGAAAAGCTTGGCGGCTTTCCGAAGAAATTAGTTGAGCAGTTCGCATAAATCTTTGGTTCATTTGAACCACTTCCTGCGCTTGTTTGGCAAGTGCAACTTGCTGGGGACTGGGCGTATTAGATTTTGGAGGTTGGCGCTGCTTTAACTCTAAAAGCTGAGTGCATTCCTGTAATTTTGCTTGTTCCTGTTGAATCCGAGCAACGTATTTTTGCCGTTCGGAACGGTATTTTTCAATATTTTTATTAGCTTGCGCTAAAATTTGAGACTGCGCCAGCAACAAAGTTTGCACCTCCAAAAGGCGGAGGCTGCGGTCTTGCATTACTACCACAATTGGTTCGTAAATCAAATCTTTTTGCCTGTTGAGACACGCTTGCACTGCATCGTCAATTTTCCAATTTTCACCAAGCTGCAGAGGCGGAGTTCTAATAAAATCTAACAGCGCTCCGATCGGGCTGTTCCAATAGAGTTGGACGCGATCGGGAAAACTCATTTGCTCTCGAAATTTGGCGCGGGAAATCATTCCCGACACTTGCGAATCGCGAGTGATAATCACTCCCGGTAAATCTGGTTCCTGTCCGAATTTTTCAGCCACGACTTGTCCTAAAGTTTTCGCGCTCACTTGGAATCGGTGAGACGGGAGATGTCCGATTGTGGAATCGGGGGCTAGGTGAGTTGGATTGCTCATCGATCATCGGAGTGTTAAATAGAAGTTAACAAATTGTATATTGATATTATACTAAAATAAGATTATTTAAAGTAATCGGAACTATACGGGTAAATTCAGGTTGTTCGCTCTCAACCCTCCCTTAGCTAACCTTACCTCGCTTAGCGTCCTTGATTTCTTTTCCTCCCTCGTGCCTCAATCGTCCCACCTCCAGTCTCTGGGAGCATCCGTGTCTGTTCCTCAGTTCGGTTCCCGATCGCAGGGTAATTCATATATTGTTCTTTAAAACAACCGGGAAAATACTTAGATTGAAACCAAAAACTTTACATCGAATTTTACCCCTAGCAACCTTTGAGGCTGCTTATCGGTTGTTGGAGCAAATGGCTGAACTACCGGGGGCGATTTTCTTGGGAGACGAGGCGATATCCGGCCCTCAAAATAGAGGGAAAGATCGGACTCAAAGGTTTGCAGCAGTAGTGTCAAAGGAGTTTAGCGCGCTGCTGCGAGGAAAACAGTTAGATGAATCGCCAAGAAAGAGAGAAACACCGCAGGCAGAAAATGGCAGCGATCGATTGAATGTGGAATTGAGTTTCGACCCGGAAACGATCGCCAATTTCCTCTCTCCCATTGCCGAAAAACTGACAGAAATTACCCCAGTCCCGGCACGGGCGATCGATATTAGCGCCCTCAAATACAGAATTAAAAATCTCAAGCCGAACTCCGCTGACATTCAAAGCGAATTTACCCTAAATTTGTTGGAAATGCTGGCTGTTGAAGGCAATGCCAACAGCGAGCTACCCGTGCTATCCGCAACAAAAATAGCAGACAATACCGCGTTCAAATTAATTCCTTTGGCAGGCTCAAACAGCAAGAATCCAGATGAATTTGCCCAACAACAAATTGCTAGTTCCTGCGCTTCATATTGTCGCCCTGTCGAAGATGCTTTGCAGCAGCAGCTAGAACAAGAGCAGCTTTTAAATGAGGTAATAAGTCAAATCCGCCAAAGTTTGGAATTGCGAACAATTTTATCGCAAGCAGTCGAGCGGGTGCGAGAGTTTTTGGAAGTAGATCGGCTGTTAATTTACCAATTTGAGAAATCTCCAAAACCAGACAGCGAATCAGAAGCAACGGTAGAAATTGCTTTAGTTCCTAACTCGGAAGAACTCAGAGAAGATACCTCAAGTCGCTTGCAAGCAGGCCGCGTTACCTACGAAGCTTTAGCCAGCAGCAATATTGCTTCTGTCCTAAATTTTAGCGAAGGCGCGCACTGCTTTCCCCAAAAAGTTTTTCGCCAAGAAAAATACCGCAAAGGTATGACCTTCAGCGTTGCCGATGTCGAAAAAACTTACACAGCCCACCGATGTTTTTTAGAGTTAATGCGCAGCATTCAGGTGCGGGCAAAGTTAGTAGTGCCGATCGTAGTTCAAGAGGAATTGTGGGGGCTGCTAATCGCCCACCAGTCTACTTGTCAGGAGTGGGAAGACAGCAAAAAAACATTTTTGAAGCACATAGCAGAACATTTGGCGATCGCAATTTATCAAGCCGAACTTTACGCCCAAGTGCAGCAGCAAAAGCACACCCTCAAACAGCGGGTCATCGAGCGCACTCGGGAACTGCGCGACGCCCTTGCAGCCGCTCAATCTGCCAGCCTTGCCAAGAGTGAATTTCTAGCAGCTATGAGCCACGAATTGCGGACTCCCCTCACCTGCGTGATCGGTATTTCCGATACGCTGCTGCGCTGGTGTCACGGCAAAGTTGACAGCAAAAAATTGCCCTTGGAAAAGCAGCGACAGTACCTGCAAATTATTCGCGACAGCGGCGACCATTTATTAGAATTGATTAACGATATTTTAGATTTATCCCAAGTAGAAGCCGGTAAAACTGTATTGAAAATCAGCGAATTTTCTCTATCTAAATTGGCGATTCAATCCCTGCGCGCTTTCAAAGAAAAAGCGGCGACTAAAGAAGTAGATCTGGTGCTAGACCAGCAGATAGAACAGCACCGCGATCGCTTTACCGCCGACCCACGCCGCGTGAGACAAATTCTGTTCAATCTATTAGGAAATGCCATCAAATTTACCCCTAAAGGCGGGCAAGTTGCCTTGCGAGTTTGGATTGCAGACGGCGAAAATAAAATGCTTCCAGGGCGGCAGCAAGGTACTGTAAATGCGGGCTGTACCGCTATTTTTCAAGTCAAAGATACAGGCATTGGCATTCCCGAAAATCAGCGATCGCTCTTGTTTCAAAAATTCCAGCAATTGGATTCGCCCTACCGCCGCCAACACGGCGGCACGGGTTTGGGTTTGGCTTTAACCAAACAGTTAGTCGAACTTCACGGCGGGGCGATCGAAGTAAATTCTACAGTTGATGTTGGCTCAACTTTTACAGTTTTTATACCCGCGCAAAGTCTAGTTAAAGATGAGCTTTCCAGGGATAAACATGAAAATTTAAATTCACCTCTGATGAGTCATTCTGCCTTGCGGGGCAGCATCGTTTTAGTCGAAGCGGATGAAGAAACTGCGATGCTGATTTGCAACATTTTGACAGCAGCAGGAATGCAAGTAGTTTGGATAATTGAAGGTTCGGCGGCGGTAGCGCAAATCGAACTTTTGCAGCCGAATGCGACAATTGTCGATATGCGTTTACCCGGTATGAGCGGTCGTGAAATTATTCACCAACTCCGCCAAAAACCCGCTACTCAAAATATTAAAATTCTCGCTTTAACCGCTGGAGAAATTCCAGCCGGCGAAATATCTGCAGCGACGGGGGGAGCGGATGATTGTTTGGTCAAACCGATTCACCCGCAGCAATTGCTGGATAAAGTTATGGTTTTAATGAGCAGTATTTAAAATAGGTTCGTAGTGTGGACTTCAGTCCGCATCATAAAATATTGAGAGATCGTCGTAAAATTTAAAGGACTAAAGTCTTTACTACGAACAGCTTTTTTATTTGCTATGATTGACCGTCAAATTCCTACAGGATTAATTGTTTCTTGTCAAGCACCTGCTGACTCGCCGCTGCACGATCCGACTGTCATTGCAGCAATGGCTCTCACCGCCATAAATCGAGGAGCTGCTGCCGTGCGAATTGATACTCCCGCGCACGTTGCAGCAGTGCGAAAACAGACATCCGCGCCGATTATCGGTATTTGGAAACAGGTATTGCCGGGATGCGAAATATACATTACTCCTCGATTTGAAGACGCGCGGGCGATCGCCCTTGCAGGAGCTGATATTATTGCCGTTGATGCTACTCTGAGAGATCGCCTGCCCGGAGAAGATTTAAAAACATTAATTGCCAGAATTCACAGCGAATTGGGCAAATTAGTGATGGCAGATGTCGATACAATAGAAGCAGCAATTCAGGCAGCGGAAGCTGGTGCGGATACAGTAGCAACTACGATGTTTGGCTACACTCCCGAGACGCAAAATTTTGCACCTCCGGGATTTGAATTGCTGGCGCAAATGGTGGAAAAATTGCAGGTTCCGGTGATTTGTGAGGGCGGGATTTCCGCGCCGGAAATGGCAAAAAAAGCTTTGGATTTAGGAGCGACTGCTGTTGTTGTCGGGACGGATATTACTGGAATTGACAATAAAGTGATGGCTTATCGATCGATAATTGGTAATTAGGAATTGGGAATTGGGAATTGGGAATTGGGAATTGGGGATTGGGCATTGGGCATTGGGCATTGGGTAGAGATGGGGAGATGGGGAGAAAAAGAATTGACAACTGTTAACTGTCAACTGTCAACTATCAACGATCGACTATCGACTATCAACTATCGACTTCCAAAACTTGCTCGGCTGTCAGCGATAATTCTGGGAACTGGAGTTTAGACTAAGACAAAACAAAGAGGTGCATTACTTTCGATTGAATGCACAAAAAGACGAGCGATCGAAAACTTCAGATTAAGGGGACTTAG
>JALOON010000056.1 GCA_025454405.1 Oscillatoriaceae cyanobacterium Prado104
AGAAGAAGCATTGAAGCGCGATCACCGCAAACTCGGCAAAGAATTGGGTTTATTTATTTTTGCCGATCCGGTAGGTCCGGGCTTGCCTTTGTGGACGCCGAAAGGCACAATTTTGAGAAGTATTTTAGAAGACTTCTTGAAACAAGAACAAATCAAGCGCGGTTATTTGCAAGTAGTTACACCGCACATCGCTAGAGTCGATTTGTTCAAAATTTCCGGTCACTGGCAGAAATACAAAGAAGATATGTTTCCGCTGATGGCTGAGGATGAGGAAGCGGCAGCAAACGAACAGGGTTTTGTGATGAAACCGATGAACTGTCCTTTTCACATTCAAATTTACAAAAGCGAACTGCGTTCCTATCACGGTTTACCGCTACGAACAATCGGGAGAATTGGGCGGTTTAACTAGAGTTCGCGGCTTTACGGTGGATGATTCCCACTTATTTGTTACGCCGGAACAGTTGGATGCAGAATTTTTGAATGTGGTGGATTTGATTCTGTCAGTATTCAAGAGTTTGCAACTGAAGAATTTTAAGGCGCGTTTGAGTTTCCGCGATCCGAACAATTTAGAAAAATATATCGGTTCCGATGAAGCTTGGGAAAAGGCTCAAGGTGCCATCCGCCGCGCTGTGGAAACTTTGGGCATGAATTA
The DNA here is from genome assembly GCA_025454405.1 of Oscillatoriaceae cyanobacterium Prado104. Lineage (GTDB taxonomy): Bacteria > Cyanobacteriota > Cyanobacteriia > Cyanobacteriales > Microcoleaceae > Microcoleus. The sequence goes on from JALOON010000056.1 coordinate 653, forward strand.
TTTTGAGGGAATTGGAGAAGCGGCTTTTTACGGACCGAAACTCGATTTCATTTTCCAGGATGTTTTGGATCGAGAATGGCAATTGGGAACCGTTCAAGTTGATTACAATTTGCCGGAACGTTTCGAGTTGGAATACGTGGCTGAAGACGGTATTCGCAAGCGCCCGGTGATGATTCACCGCGCTCCTTTCGGTTCTTTGGAACGCTTGATCGGGATTTTGATTGAGGAATATGCGGGGGATTTTCCGCTGTGGTTAGCGCCGATTCAAGTGCGGTTGTTACCTGTCAGCAGCGAGTTTTTGCCGTTTGCTAGGGAAGCGGTGGCGAAGATGAAAATGCTCAATATTCGGGCGGAAGTTGATGAAAGTAACGAGCGTTTGGGCAAGTTAATTCGCAATGCGGAGAAGGATAAAATTCCGGTGATGGGCGTTGTGGGTGCGAAGGAAGTTGAGGCGAATAGTTTGAATATTCGGACTCGGGCTTCTGGAGAGTTGGGGGCGATTTCGGTTGGTGATGTTATTGAGAGGTTGCAGGGGGCGATTGCGAGTTACGGCAATTTTTAGGTTTTTGCAACCGCTGATGGGGGCGGATTAACGTTGATTAACGCAGATGATAGTTTGATATTGTCTGCGTTTTTATTAGTATTTCAGGGTAAGAGAGACGTGCAAACTAGATACTTAGGGTGCGCGGTGCGCACCTTACAGTTACTGAGTTCGATCGAATTGCTACACTCATTTGGACTTGCTGTATGTGTAGGATGCGCGCTGCGTACTTGACATTTTTAAACCGCAGAGGGCGCAGAGGAGGGGGAGAAAGGGGAGAGAAATAGGTGAAGTAATGAATAATTTCGATCGCCACATTTCTTCGATATTATGGGATGTTATTTGTTGATTGTTTCGTGTTGGATTTTCGGTCAGTTTACTAATTTTGAAAATTGCATTCAGGATGCTCGTTGACGGGTTAAAATAATATAATTAGTTAAATTCACAGGAGTTCGATCGATGCCCAATCCATTTCCGGGAATGAACCCTTATTTAGAAAATCCCGATTTTTGGTCGGAAGTACATCTTTTACTGATTGCTATCCTTCAAGAGTCTTTAGTTCCCCAATTAGTGCCAAAATATCGCGTTGCGATTGAAAAGCGAGTTTATGAAATTAAGGGAGAAGAATCTCTGTTAGTCGGGATTCCTGATGTTTCCGTACAGCGCAATCCGGCTGTCAGGAATCCGATTACTTCTAATGTGGCTGTTGCCTCACCGCCAATCGCGCCCGTACCAGTGACTTTACCCATGTCCGAAGAGGTGAGAGAAAGGTATTTGGAGATTGTCGATATGGCAACTAAGGAAGTTGTGACTGTAATTGAAATACTATCGCCTGCTAACAAACGCCCCGGAAAAGGGCGCGAAATGTATGAAGAAAAGCGGGATAATGTTTTTGGCAGTTGCACTAATTTAGTGGAAATCGATCTGTTGCGGTGTTGGAAACCTTTGCCTGTTTTGGGAGCTAATTTTGCAGCTAGTTATCGAATTTTAGTGAGTCGGGCAAATCGCAGACCGAGGGCAGATTTATACTTATTTAATCTACCAAATGCAATTCCGGATTTTCCTTTGCCTTTGCGCCCAGAAGATACTGAACCAATTGTGGATTTACAGGCGTTGTTGAATGCAGTGTACGATCGCGCGGGCTACGATTTTTCGATCGATTACAATACTGATATAGTTCCACCTCTGTCGGAATCTGATGCTGTTTGGTCTGATGCTTTGCTGCGCGAGAGAGGATTGAGAGAATAGTACAAGCAAGTAAATTAACAGGAGTTCGATCGATGCCCAATCCATTTCCGGGGATGAATCCTTATTTAGAAAATCCCGATTTTTGGTCGGAAGTACACAATCGATTGATAGTCGCGATCGCAGATGTTTTAGTCCCTCAATTAGTGCCAAAGTATCGGGTTGCTATTGAAAAGCGAGTTTATGAAATTAAGGGAGAAGAATCTCTGTTAGTCGGGATTCCTGATGTTTCCGTACAGCGCAATCCGGCTGTCAGGAATCCCATTACTTCTAATGTGGCTGTTGCCTCACCGCCAATCGCACCCGTACCAGTGACTTTACCCATGTCCGAAGAGGTTCGAGAAGGGTATTTACAGATTGTAGATATGGCGACTAAGGAAGTTATTACGGTAATTGAAGTGCTGTCGCCTGCTAATAAACGTCCGGGAGACGGGCGAAAAATGTATGAGGAAAAGCGAGATAAGGTGTTCGGAAGTCGATCGCACTTAGTGGAAATTGACTTGCTGCGAATTTACCAACCTCTGCCTGTTTTTGGGAACAATATTGATGGAAGTTATCGAATTTTAGTGAGTCGGGCAAATCGCAGACCTCGGGCGGATTTATACTTATTTAATTTACCGGATGCAATTCCATCTTTTCCGCTGCCTTTGCGCGAACCTGATGTGGAACCCATTGTCGATTTACAGGCTTTGTTGAATGCAGTGTACGATCGCGCGGGATACGATTTTTCGATCGATTACAATGCTGATATAATTCCACCTCTGTCGGAAACTGATGCTGTTTGGGTTGATACTTTATTGCGGGAGAGGGGTTTACTTCCTTCTCAGTAGAATACGATCTACTTCTTATCGATCGCAAACCTAAAATTGTAGTAAACGGAAGGTGCTCTCATGCCTAACCCTTTTCCGGGAATGAATCCCTATTTAGAACATCCCGATTTTTGGCCGGAAATCCATCACTTACTGATTGCCATTATTAAAGAGTCGCTAACTCCCCTATTGCAACCTAAATACCGCGTCGCGATCGAAAAGCGAATTTACGAAATTCAAGGTGACACCTCTCTATTAGTAGCAATTCCTGATGTTTCTATCCAACAGAAAGGTCACGCAACAAGTCCGATCGCATCTAATACTGCTGTTGCTTATCCAACTGTGCAACCCCGACAAGTTAGAGTTCCCACGGCAGCGGAATTTCGTGAAGGCTATTTAGAAGTAATCGATCGCGCAACTAAAGAAGTTGTCACAGTTATCGAAGTACTTTCGCCGGCTAATAAACGTCGGGGTGAAGGTCGAGAAAAATATGACAGCAAACGAAATAAAATATTTGATAGCAGTACCCATTTAGTTGAAATAGATTTGCTGCGCGGTGGCGAACCTTTGCCTGTTTTTGGCGATGCTGGTGAAAGCAACTACCGCATTTTAGTCAGTCGCAGCGATCTGCGTCCGATCGCGGATTTATACTTGTTCGATTTGCCGGATGCAATTCCTGCATTTACCTTACCTTTGCGTCAAGAAGATGCGGCACCTGTTGTGGATTTACAAGCGCTAATTGATGAAGTGTACGATCGGGGAGGTTACGATTTTGAAATAGATTATACGGCAGATGTAGTCCCGCCTCTGTCGGAAACTGATGCTGTTTGGGTTGATACTTTGCTGCGAGAGAGGGGTTTAAAGCCCTAATTAGTAAATGATTAGGACTTACGCACCGACGGTCAGAAACCAGGTTTTTTTAAGAACATCTTTCGTTCTCGCCTGCGGATCGGACAACAAACCCGGTTTCTTTGGTTGAGTGCGCAAATCCTGTGATTTAGAACAAGCCTAAAGTCAGCGATTTGTCAATGGGGAAAGTAGCGCCAATTCCCAGCCAGATGGCAATTAAAGTGCCAAACAAGAAAACTGCGATCGCAATTGGACGGCGAAATGGGTTTTGAAACTTGTTGACACTTTCGATGAATGGAACTAGCATCAATCCTATGGGAATCGCAACCATTGCTGCAATTCCTAACAGTTTGTTGGGAACGATGCGCAGGATTTGAAAAACTGGGTACAAGTACCATTCTGGGAGGATTTCTAGCGGGGTAGCAAAGGGGTTAGCCGGTTCTCCCGAACTTGCGGGGTCGAGAACTGCTAAGCCGACGCAGAGGGCAAATGTCCCCAGCATTACTACTGGAAAAACGTACAGCAGTTCGTTAGGCCAGGCTGGTTCCCCGTAGTAATTGTGACCCATGCCTTTAGCTAGCTTGGCCCGCAATTTTGGATCGCTTAGATCCGGTTTTTTCGATGTTGTTGCCATAATGGAAATAGTTTTTGTTTTTTTGTTTGGGACTTGCGCATCAGGCTCCGTTTGCAGGAGCAATTGCTGAATTGCCACTGCAATTTGTCCGCCGGAGGACCTCAGCCCGCACGAGTCCTATTTTTTCTAGCCTGCTTACTAGACAGACCTGTCTGTATATTATCTATGTCAGCTAAATCTAGCAATACTCGGGAAAAGATTTTGTCCACAGCTTCAGAGCTTTTTTACCGCAAAGGCATCCGCAATGTTGGCGTCGATGAGGTGATAGCTGCTTCTGGAGTTGCCAAGATGACGCTTTACAAGCATTTCCCATCAAAAGACCAACTAATTTTAGAAACCGTACAGTATCGAGACGAACAGTGGTGCCGCTGGTTTTTTGGGACAGTCGAACAGCGGGGAAGCAGTGCCAAAGAGCGTTTAATTGGGATGTTTGATGTATTGGAAGAGTGGTTTGGCAGTCCCGAGTTTCGCGGTTGTCCTTTTATTAATGCCGTGGCGGAACTCGCCGACGCAGGACATCCGGCACACCGGGCCGCACTCGGGCCCAGACACGCAATTCGCACTTACGTTCAACAGCTTGCGGAGGAAGCTGGCTTACCTAATTCACAAGAATTTTCGCAGCAATTTGTAATTTTGTTTGGGGGAGCAATTGTGATGGCAAGTATGGAGGGCGGGCCTGCGGCGGCCCAGTACGCCCGTGGTGCGGCATCGGTTTTGCTTTCTGCTAAGTAGAAAGAAGAAGGAAGAAGGACTTAGTTATTTTTGAAATAAAAAATCCGGTTTCTGCCTCCCTCATATCGTTAAACACCAGCCCTCAAAACTTGTTCAGCGGTTAGTTTCAATCCTGGAAAGGTTGGAGAGACGATAGTTCGATCGCCTCGAAACTGCTGAATTTCATACTCTCCATCCACTAGAATACAGATAGAGAGGGTGGGTTGTTTGGGCTTTCCAATGTGTCGAGTACCACCCAATCGAAGTGGCAAAACTTCCTGTAACTTCATCATAGCAAACTTAGATGCAGATCCCCCCTAGCCCCCCTTAAAAAGGGGGGAACCGGAAACTTCTTTAAGTCCCCCTTTTTAAGGGGGGAACCGGAAACTTCTTTAAGTCCCCCTTTTTAAGGGGGATTTAGGGGGATCTAGACTATCGATAATTGCGATCGGGACGAGCGCACTAAATAGCGGTAAAATCTTGTTGTTCGATCGCCCTTACTTCCACTCCATTCAACACAGCTAAAACTCGATTTGTTCCAGCTATCCCGATTAAAGTTGCACTATTTTCTTGCACGATGCGGAGTCGATCGAACGTCAATCCTCCAGTTAAAACTAACACATCTTCGCCTTTGATAAAATCAGCAATTATATCGATATCTTCTCCCGCATTCAAGACAAAATAATCGCGCCCGCTGCCTCCTTGCAGAGTGTTATTTCCCCCATCTCCCGCCAACCAATCGTCCCCAATTCCCCCAGTTAAACTATCATCACCTTTGCCGCCGTACAGAGTATCGCTGCCCAAATCTCCAAACAGCAAATCGCTGCCTGCATCGCCGCAAATTAAATCGCTATCTTTGCCGCCATGCACGAGATCGTTATCTTCGCCACCAATAAGAGTATCTTCGCTTTCTTCCCCGTATAAAACATCGTTACCGTTATCGCCAAATAGCAAATCTTTGCCTGTAAAATCGCCTTCAGCCGGGTCCGAATTTCCGCCAAACAAACTGTCATCTCCTTCATCACCAAGCAAAGTATCGCTGCCTTTGTCGCCCCAAATTAAATCGTTATCTTTGCCAGCGATCGCCCGATCGTCATCTTTTCCTGCATAAATAACATCATTCCCTGCATGACCGAGGATGTAGTCGTTATTTTCATTGCCAAATATGGTGTCGCTATCGGCATCCGATCCGATAGAAACGCTGCTCGCAATACCGCCGTAAATATTGTCGCTGCCGAACAAGCCAATTAGCAAATCGCTGCCGTTCAAACCGTTGATGTTGTTATTAGTATTGCTGCCAATGATAGTATCTTTACCATCAGTTCCGGTGAGGGTATTTTCAGCAATATTTGGGTTGATAATAGAAGCGCGATCGGGTAAATTTAGGCGATCGCAAATACAATCTTCAGCAGCAGAAATTGGCAAATTAGTTGGTGTTTCGCCGACAGGATCGGAAGTTGTGCCGGTGGGCGTTTCCCCGGCGATTGGTAGGGGCGGTGCCCCCGTGCCCGCCCCCGCTGGAGTTCCTGAAGGCGTCGGACTCGGACTTCCTGAAGGTGTCGGACTCGGACTTCCCGAAGGTGTCGGATTGGGACTTTCTGAAGGCGTCGGACTCGGACTTCCCGAAGGTGTCGGATTGGGACTTTCTGAAGGCGTCGGACTCGGACTTCCTGAAGGCGTCGGATTGGGACTTCCTGAAGGTGTCGGACTCGGACTTCCTGAAGGTGTTGGACTCGGAGTAGGGCTTCCTGAAGGTGTCGGACTCGGACTTCCGGCAGGTGTCGGACTCGGAGTTCCCGAAGGCGTTGGACTCGGACTTCCGGCAGGTGTCGGACTCGGAGTTCCCGAAGGCGTTGGACTCGGACTTCCGGCAGGTGTCGGACTCTGACTTCCTGAAGGCGTCGGACTCTGACTTCCTGAAGGCGTTGGACTTGGACTTCCTGAAGGTGTCGGCGTTGAAGTTCCCGAAGGCGTCGGCGTCGGAGTTCCTGAAGGTGTTGGCGTCGGAGTTCCTGAAGGCGTTGGAGTTGGAGTTTCTGAAGGCCTTGGAGTTGGCGTCGGTTCTGGAGTTGGCGTTGGAGTGGTATCAACAATTGTCAAAACAGCACTAGAAACCGCCCCTAAATCGAATCCGTTAGTGGGATTGTTGAAACTTAAATTAACAGTTTCATCGCCTTCTATTTCCGAATTATCAATAATTTGTACTGCGAAAGTTTGAGAATTTTCGCCAATTCCAAAATTTAATGTTCCCGATGTTGAGTTGTAGTCGCTGCCAGCATTAGCAGTACCATCGATCGTACTGTAACTGACAGCAGCCTCGCTAGCAGAATCGGCGCGAGTAACTGTAATTGTCGCCAAACCTCCATTTTCATCAACTCTATAATTGGTGGCACTAAAGTTAAACGTACCTGCCTTGATAACGTTAATATTTGCCGTTGACTGCGTGCTTTCCGCGCCGTCACCGGCGCTGTAGGTGAAGCTATCGAGTCCGCTAAAACCGGGATTGGGAGTGTAACTAAATGAACCGTCGCTATTAAAATTGAGAGTGCCGTTCGTGGGATTTGTTACTATATTTGCAGTTAACAAATCGCCATCTAAATCGCTGTCATTGGCTAAAACTCCGGTAGCAACTGGTACGTTAAGAGTTTGACCTTCAGGGGTGTTGTAATCGTCAATGAGGGCGATCGGCAAACTGTTAGTAACGTTAATACTCGCTATTGTTTGTGCGGTAGCAATGCCGTCGCTGATACTGTAGGTAAAGCTATCGAGTCCTGCAAATCCGGGATTGGGAGTATAACTAAATGAGCCGTCGTTGTTAAGCGCGATCGAACCATTGTTCGGATTTGCTACTAAATTTGCAGTTAACACATCGCTGTCTAAATCGCTGTCGTTGGCTAAAACTCCGCCAGCTACAGGTACGTTGAGAACTCTACTGTGAAGGGTATTGTAGGTGTCAATGAGGGCGATCGGCGGGATATTAGTAACGTCGATATTTACTATTCCCGAGGCTGTTTCAACTCCATCGCTGGCGTTGTAAGTGAAGCTGTCTTGTCCTACAAAACCGGGATTGGGAGTATAACTAAACGCTCCGTCGCTGTTGAGCGCGATCGAACCATTGTTGGGATTTGTCACTAAATTTGCAGTTAACAAATCGCGATCTGAATCGCTGTCGTTAGCTAAAACTCCCACAGCAGGAACATTGAGAACTCGATCGTGAATAATATTGTAGCTATCGTTGAGGACAATTGGAATGTTGTTGGTAACGTTAATATTCACTGTTGTCGGTGCGGTAGCAACCCCGTCGCTGACGCTGTAAGTGAAGCTGTCGGTGCCGATAAAACCCGGATTGGGAGTATAAGTAAAAGAGCCGTCATTGTTAAATGAAAGCGTCCCGCTGCTAGGATTTGTTAGCAGATTTGCTGTTAATGAATCGCCGTCTGAGTCGCTGTCGTTGGTTAAAATTCCGTCAGCTACAGGTACATTGAGAACTGTATTCGGACGGATATTGTAAGTGTCGGGATTGCCGATCGGCGGATTATTCGTAATGTTAATTACAAATGTTTGATTTGCCGAAGTATCGACACCGCCGTTAGCCGTACCGCCGTTATCTGTGAGGTTTAAGGTGATATTTGCCGTGCCGGTAACACCTGCTGCGGGGGTAAAAGTTAGTTGTCCTGAAGGGTCGATCGCGGGCGATACGCTAAATAAAGCACCATTGTCATTTCCTACTACTTGAAAGCTGATAATTTGTGTTGATTCGTTAGCGGGTCCCGGAGAAATTGCCGTCGCCCATCCGGGGAAAGTTTGCGCGCCGGAATTGCGGTTGAGAGTAACATCCGATCCTTTGATAAATGATGGTGCATCGTTGACTGGATTGACCGTGAAGGTCGATGTTATCGCATTAGTGCTAAAAGGTGTTGTTCCCCCGGTAATAGAAGCATCAACGCCCCCTGTACCGCTAGCGACGCCGTTACTTCCATCCCATGCCCGAAAGGTAATTGTTGGTTCGCTGCCGAGGGTACTGTAATAGTCTGGATTGGGTACAAAGCGGACTCTCGGAAGCATCCGCATCTCTAAGTAAACTTGGCTGAGGTTGATGTTAGCTTGGGCTGAAGTAGAATTGTCGCCAAGGAATAGAAAGTTAGGGGTTTCGTAAGGGTCTATCGCACCTGTAAATGCAGAATAATCTCGCAGCGGGCCGCTTAATACGGAGGCACCGCCAAACATCGGGCTGCCGTCGTTAACCTCGCTAAAAAGAGAGTAATTGTCTCCTTCAATGGTGAGAGTGTAAATAGTAGCGCGGTTGATATCGTAAGAAATATTTTCGGCTGGCAGAAATAAGCCGTTCGTTTGTCCGCCTGGGTTGGGAGTAATGCCGTCTCCTTTTGCAAAGATATTTCCCGTAGTTGCAGATAGTTGTTGGAAACCGAGTTCAATTGCTTTGCGATCGCTCGTAACAACAACTATACTAAAACCAGCTTCATTCTGATTGCTCCGCGATTCTGAAATAATTTGAAGACTAAAAGATATGTTAAATCCAAGACTTGTAGAGCCAGCATTGCGATCGAGTACGGGAAATGACGGATTTACAAGAGTTCCTAAAGCAGTATGGTTGCTGTATCCCGCATAGATACTATTAGCAGCAGTGCTGTTTAAATTAGCTCCTTTACCGCTATATATTTCTGAAGCTGTAGTGGTGGGAGAAACAGCATTTAAGTTGGTTAAATCCAGCCAACCTTGAGAACTCGGAGTGTTGCCTGCTAAGTTATTATAAAAAACAGTCGGACCGAGTACAGTTGCTGAACTGTCAGAAACTGTACCGAAATCCGTCCAAGTATTGCCACCGTTAGTTGAAAATTTCCAAGTGCCGTTAGTAGTGTCTGTTTCGGTGACTGCAATACCGTAAGGATATCCATTAATATCGGCTGCCAGCTCGGAAAGATACACCTGAAAAGGAAATCCCCCATTATTTACAGCGAGTGAATCTTCGTTTATGGATATCGGCGCAAAAAGACTAGAAATATCCACATTTGCATCCACAATTGGAGCGCTGTTAACCTGTGGGTTTCTCAGACTATTAATATAAATAGTGTTAATTCCGCCGTTGGGCAGACCGATCGAACCCGCACTATTTACAGAATAATTAGCTGTTCGATTGAGACCGCCGATCGCGCTGGGAAATTCGACATTCGCACCGTTATTCGGAGCGGCAATTTTAACTTTAGATTCAAAACCAAATGCTCCTGAAACATTTGTCGGCCAGCCGATCGAATCAACAGATGTAGTTCCCGTACTGCTAGTATCTACCCACACCACATCCGATGCTGCAAAATCCCCTCCCAAAGGGTTGGAACCGACTAAAACATTATTGAGATACGTACCGCCAGTACCGTTATTTATCAGCAATTGAATGTTCCAATCAGCATCATTTCCGTCCGGTACGGGATTGTAAGCAACATCGTTGGTTGAAAATACATCGGAACCCCCGATCGCAATTATTGTTCCTGCTTTGAATACAGAAGCAATGCTCGCCATGTTGGTAAACTGATAAGCAGAATTTTTCTTTGTTAGTGCGCCACTAGAATCGCCGACAAAAAAACTTTGAAGTTGCGATGCGGTTAAATCTTCAGTTAACAGCAATTCGACGTACTCATTGCTCTGAAATTGCCCGTTTCTTCGGAACTCGTTAATAATTATTTGCCCCATGTAGATGCACCTAAATTTCCCATGAAAAATAGTTTTGCTATGCCAACCCCTGCCACCCTCTAACAAGCTACCTAAATCGATTGTTTCCCGGCTTGCTGGCGCAATTTTTTTGAAACCAGATCGTTATTATGTGTCGTAAAAAGCGAACCTAAATATTACCCGTAAAGATGAGCTTTGTCAAGAGATCCGATCGAACAGAAAATATACAAAGGGCGGGTTCGCCGAGATCTCTGAGCAAAATGAGAGCAGCGGACTTAAGTCCCTACTACGAACCGTTTCGATCGAGAGTATTAGTTAGTTACTTAGTTTTTAAACGGAGAGGGAGGGATTTGAACCCTCGAGGGATGTTAACACCCCTAACAGATTAGCAATCTGCCGCTTTCGACCACTCAGCCACCTCTCCAAGATGACGGTATCTTATACTAGCACGCGCTCCCCGCGTTTGTAAACCCTTACACCAAAAAATCCCCAATCCCATACCAGTTATAGCATTCGCCCCGCGATCGGCGATTTAAATTCAGGTGAAGAGGGAGAGAGGGGGAGATGGGGAGAGGGGGAGAGGGGGAAAGGGGGAGAGGGGAAGTTCTGAGTTTTAAGTTTTGAGTTGTGAATTTTGAACTGTCTTTAACTCAAAACTCAAAATTCACGCACTCAAAACTCCTTACCAACGATTGACTATCAACTATCAACTATTAACTGCCTGCTTCTTCCCCAAAGCCCCTCGCTTTCAAGTGTTTTTCCCAACTGAAATTGGGGCTCAAAAAGAATCTTTTTGTCTGCAAATATCCCAGGCGGTAAAGGTGAGATTTTTGCTGGGCATCGAGGTTAAAATTTGTCGTCGTCACCTTAGCTTCAGTCACGTCAATGTTAATCACCCTGCCTTTATCCATCTCTCGCTGGTGATAGCGGTCTCTCGCTCTCATCATTGTAGTAAACATTGCCGACAATATCGATACCGGATGTTGAATCTTGATTTGACTTTCAATTCCAGTATCTACCAACCGGAAGCCAAAAGTAAACCAGCGGGGCGGGATGGGCGTGGAACCGGATTGCCTGTCGTAAATCCACAGCGGAAAATTGCTGAGAATTCCCCCATCAACAATCAAATCGTTACCCAGTTTTCCCGGTTCAAAAAACAGCGGAATGCTCATCGACAGGCGCACAGCTTCAGCTACGCTAAAATCTTCAGGGTTTCTGTAGCCCAACTCTTCGTGCAATGCTGGGGAATCTGCCGATTCTCGCCGCCGCAAATCGTCGGGAATTACCAACATTTCACCTCTGGTTAAATTGGAGATGACTAATTTTAATTCTCGGTCTTTTGACAGTTTTTTGACATCTGCAAACGTTCGCAATTTACCTTTAGCGAGGGTTTCTTCCAGCCACAGGCGGAAAGGCAGGGAAGAATATTCTCCCATCTGGCGGCTGACTGTTAAAAACAGCAGCGTCCACACCGGAGATTGCAAGTCATCTGCCGGGTCGCCATTTAAAATTAGAGGGCTGTTTTTTTGAGTTAAAAATATATTGTAATCGAGCTGTGCCAACAATTCTTCTAATTCGTCAAATGACAAATCTGTTGCGAGTACAGCGGCAGTAATTGCACCTGCAGAAGTGCCTGCCAATTTTCGCCAGCGGATGCCCAAATCGCTGCAGCAGCGGAGTGCTCCTAGGAATGCGACTCCGCGCACGCCTCCGCCTTCAAAAACGCCGTCGGCGTAAATTTGACCGTTTTCGTCAGGTGGCGGAAATTTGCTGAGAATTGTTCTTCTCTCAGCTTCGGAAATCCTGAGGCCTGGTTCTTGCAAAATTTGCTGCGGATGCCAATTAGTCATGGGATTTTAGATTGGTAATTGGTAATCGAGCGGGAGTTTTGAGTTTTAAATTTTGAGTTTTGAGTTAAAGACTGTTCAAAATTCAAAACTCAAAACTGAGAACTCCCGAAAACTCTCAACTGTTAATTGTTAACTCTCAACTTCCTCAAAACTCAAAACTCCCGAAAACTCAAAACTCAAAACTCCCCTTTAGCATCCATTGCTTCCTTAACGTGCTGTTGAACTTGCGATCGCACTTGTTCGTAAGCCAGCGCTGCACACCAAGGGCGAAGAGATAAAATAGTTGAATCTGGGGTAATTTCCAGTACCAAACAAGTAGGTGCGGGTTCGTCCAAAACCAGGGGATGAGATTTGGCAATTTCCAAAAACTCAGCTACAGTTGGAGCGATCGCTCGATTGCCGATATCGATCCTGATATCTACCCGCCGTGTCCCCATTGCGGTAGTATTTTTCAGCGTACCGTTAAATAGCTGGTTGTTGGGTACTATAATTTTAACTCGATCGTCCGTCAATACGGTTGTGGAAAAAATGCCGATGCTGTCCACCACTCCTTTTACTTCTGCTGCTTCTATAGTATCTCCCACTTCAAAAGGTCGCAAACTAATCAGCATGACTCCAGCGGCAAAGTGCGACAGCGTATTTTGCCAAGCCAAACCGATGGCTAAACCTGCAGCACCAACTACCGCTACTACACTGGTAGTTTGAATTCCCAACTGACTCAAAGCGGCGATTACTCCCACTATTAAAATCGCAATTTCCGCAGCTTGAACTAAGAATTTTCGCAGGGTTGTTTGGGTGCGACTGAGGGCTTTGCGAGTGACGCTGCCGGCAATGCCGATCGCAAATCTGGTGATTAATAAAATGCCGATCGCCCATAACAGTTGAGGTACTATTTTAAATCCCAAATCTATCAGTTTTGTTGAGAAATCTTGGGCTACTTGCAGTGCTTGGATTTTTTCTGTAGTTAACTGCACTGGCAAGGTTTGGGCTATTAGTAGAAGTCTGAGGGATGTCATGTCAATTGTTGGTAGTTGGTTAATGCTGTTTTCGATAAGCTGTTTCGCCTTTAAACTGGGATTTGACCCAAACTTGCCAGTTCCCTGAAATCTTTGTCTGTTGCCTATTGACTGTTGCCTGTTCCCTCCCTCTGCAAAAGATTTTAGATGCAAAACAGCTTATCGTTTTGAGAGTTAGTCGATCTTTTGGAGAATCGGTCGATTGTGCCGGGAGTCGGTCGATCGTTCCGAGAGCCCGACAGGGGTTGCAAACCCCTGTCTCATAGCTAAAGTCCTCTCGAAGAGGACTAAAATCGAGCGTAATTCCCCTCGTAATTAACAGTCGGTTTTTAACCGACTTTAGCTGTGAGGCAGGGGTTTAAACCCCTGCCGGACTGACGGAATGCGAGTTTAATCTGGTTGCTGGCAATTAGAGTAGGGCGCGTCTCTGTGATAATTATAGCTATTTACAAATAGCTCATAGCAACGCACTATATCGCGATAAAAACTGCACCCTCAACTGTCAACTGTCATGCACGTCAACTGGTAAGGTGCGGATCTATTAAATTGTCGGTTTTTTTTGGGATTGTTGGTGGCGGTGCACCCTACGACAACTGTCAGAGGAAGTTCTGAGTTTTAAGTTTTAAGTTTTGAATAAAAAACTGTCTTTAACTCAAAATTCAAAACTCAAAACTCCTTACCAAATGTCAACCGTCAACTGTCAACTATTTACAGCTACTCTGGGCAATCGATGTTTGAAACCGCAGAGAATTTCCCAAGAAATAGTTCCTAAAGTCTCGGCCCAATCGTCAGCAGTAATTTGATTTTGTCCGTCATTTCCCAACAGCGTCACCACTTCTCCAACTTCTAAATCGGGAATCGCCGACACATCTAACATCAATTGATCCATCGTCACCGCACCTACTTGCGGCACAAATTTACCCCTGACTAAAACTTGCATTTTATTGGAAAGATTGCGCGGAATTCCGTCAGCATAGCCGATGCCAACTACAGCTATTTGCGTTGGCTTTTTGGCAATAAATTGATAGCCGTAACTGACCCCAGTTCCTGCTGCAATTGTTTTCACTTGCGTTACCCTTGCTCTTACTTGCATTGCTGGCTTTAAACGGACGATCGACCGTAAATGCGCGGCTGGATAAAGACCGTAGGTAGCCAAACCAACTCGCACTAAATCGTAGTGCAAATTGGCGTCAGTGAGGGCTGCGGCAGAGTTAGCTAAATGCAAGCGCGGCGGGTTAATTCCTGCTAGCTTAATTTGAGAAATTGCCATTTCAAATCGAGCGTGCTGCTCTTGCATTACGGTGCGATCGGGACTGTCGGCTGTGGCAAAATGAGAGTAAATGCTGGCTAATTTTAAATTCGGCAATCGATTGACTAACTGCACGAATTGTGTTGCTTCTTGCCAGGGCATTCCCAAACGAGACATCCCCGTATCTAACTTAGCATGAACTAGCAAAGATCGATCGATATCGCCCAAAACTTCCGAAAAAATTAGAGCTTGTTTCGGAGTACAAATAGTCGGCTGCAATTGCCAGTGCGCGATCGCTTTTACTTGTTCCGATGTATGCGTCGCCCCCAACAGTAAAATTGGCGCTTCAATTCCCGCTTTCCGCAGTTCAATTCCCTCGGGAATTGTTGCCACTCCCAACCAACTCGCACCCGCTTCCAAAACAGTTTGACTGACAGCGATCGCACCGTGTCCGTAAGCATCGGCCTTGACAACTGCCATTAGTTGTGTTTGAGGAGATAAGATACTTTTAACCTGTTTTACATTGCTATCTAAAGCTGCTAAATCAATTTCTACCCAAGCCCGATCGCACAATCCGTCGTAACCGCCCAGCACCGTTTGACGGGCTGCTTTTGTTGCTGTTTCTGCGGGCGTTTGTTCTTCACTCAACATTGTAATTCACTCCTCTGTACTCACACCGATCGAAACCTATCGGAGATTTTACCCGAAATTATAATAAAATTTTCCCTTTCATCAACTTCATACCAGTTTCAAAAAGCTAGATCGTTAAACAGTTGACAGCAAACAGTTGATAGTTGTTCGGGAGTTTTGAGAGCGGATTGAGACAACCGGATTGGGACAAGCGGATTGGGGCAAGTATGTTTTGAGTTTTGAGTTGAGCGGATTGGGGCAAGTATGAGTTTTGAGCTGAGAGTTTTGAGTTGACAGTTGACGTGCATGACAGTTGATAGTTTACCTGCATGACAGCTATGCAACCGCAAGCAGCCCAAGTCTGCGGTTATCGATCGTTGACAATCGTTCACAATTCTTTAATCGAAAATCGAAAATCGAAAATCGAAAATTGTATTGGCTGGTGTATCATATCACCAAAACTATCGGGGTAAAATTATGGACGGATTGGCATACCTGCATTTAGCTGAAAGTTGGGCAACACCTGCAAATCCAACTCCAACGCTTAACTGGAAAACTCATCTAAATTATTCCGCTGCTGCTACTTTACTTTTATTGACGATCGCTCTCATAATTACCAATTCAGTCATTCCCGCATTCGCGCTCAAAAGAGGCGATGTTGGCCCGGAAGTTGCCCAACTTCAGAAAACCCTGAAAGACGCAGGATATTTTCGCGGTAGGGCTACAGGATTTTACGGTTCCCTCACTGCGGCGGCGGTGAGAAGGTTTCAAGCAGACAACAATCTCAAAATTGACGGTATTGTCGGCCCTCAAACCTTATCGGCGCTGAAAATTGGGCCGGAAAATGCTAAATCGGAACCCGATGCTAACATATCGCCAAAGGTCGATCGAGCTGCTTCACCTTCTACAGCACCAGCCAAGCCCGATCCGGCAAAAAATCCAAACAGACAACAGGTAAAACTCCCGACTTTACTGGATAATAATATTCCGTTTCCTGCAGCAAGCGAAAGTCCCGATCGCATCAAAGACACAGATAAGGAAACTCCCGAAAAGCCGCTATTTCAAAATCGCCACTCCCCGCAAACAGCAGAAAATAGCGATCGAAAACGCCCGAGAAAACTGGTCAATTCACCGGAAATTAACGATCGCGAGATGAAGCTCGTCAAAACTATTTACGGCAAAATTTCGCCGAAATCAATAGTTTATTCGGGAGACGGTTTGTTTTTTGCTCAAAACATGATGTACAGCCACACTGTTACTGTTTACGACAGAAATTTTAACCTAGTCAAAACCATTCCCGATACAGTAAAATTAGCAAACTACGGTTTTGCCAAATTCAAGGGCAATTATCAAGGCGCGCCGGTGGAAGCAGCTTTTTCCACAGATGGCAAATACGCCTATGTATCCAACTATCAAATGTACGGTGCTGGGTTTAACAATCCCGGCAGCGACAGGTGTTCTCCGAGGGGAAAACACGACGAAAGTTTCATGTACCGCATCAACACCGAAACTTTAAAAATTGACAAAATAATTGAAGTAGGTGCAGTTCCCAAATTCAATGCAGTTTCGCCGGACAATCGTTTAGTGCTGGCGAGCAATTGGTGCAGTTGGGATTTGAGCGTAGTAGATGCTGAGAAAAACCGCGAAATCAAGCGAGTGAAATTGGGTGCGTATCCGCGCGGGATTGTTGTTACTCCCGATTCAAAAACTGCCTACGTTGCGGTTATGGGTTCTGCCAATATTGCCAGAGTTAACCTCAAAGATTATTCGGTAAAATGGCTGAGAAATATCGGCAACGCGCCGCGACATTTGACGATCGACCCTAACGGCAAGTATCTTTACGCTACTTTGAACGGTGAGGGAAATGTGGCAAAGATAGATATCGCAACGGGCAAAGTTGTAGATAAAGTTACTACGGGCGAAGCACCTCGCAGCATGACGATTTCCGATGATGGCAAGCATATTTACGTTGTCAATTATTTCTCGAATACTGTGAGTAAAGTGCGCACCAGTGACATGAAAGTGCGGGATACTGTGAGGGTTAATGCAAGTCCGATCGGAATTACTTACGATCCGCAAACCGATCGAGTTTGGGTAGCTTGCTATTCGGGCAGCATCATGGTGTTTCAGGATTGATAGCAATGTAAGGTGCGCGGTGCGCACCCCTAAATCTCATATTCGATCGAACTGGAAACAGGAAAGAGAATCGCGATTAGTAAAATTCAAGACAATCTAATTCAGGATGAGCCACAGTGACTCGATCTTAGATATAATCAAGATATTTGGCATAACAAAAAAATTATGAGCGAACTAACAACAAAATTGCCAACAGATACCTGGGTAGTAGCTAGCTGGGAAGAATTTATTGAGATGGCGGATAGTCCAACGTACAAAAAAGCCAAATGCTACTATCGCAACGGACAAATGAGGATTGAAACGATGGCAGTAGGACCGGACCATTCACGCGATAATGCAATTACTGTTTTTGCAATTAACTTATTTGGCACTATCAAAGGAATTTCTCTCAATGCTTTGGATAACTGCAGCTACCGAAAAACAGGAGTCAGAGAGTGTCAGCCCGACGTATCTTACTACATTGGAGAAAGAGCAAAATTAGCACCGCGTGGAAGTTCGATCGCCAGTCTTGATGTTACTCCACCACCAGATTTAGCCATAGAAGTTGCTGACTCAACCTTAGCTGACGATATTGGTGAAAAACGGTTGCTTTATGAAGAGCTAAAAGTTGCTGAATATTGGGTGGTAGATGTCCAGAAATGCGAAATTATTGCCTTTGCGATTATTGCTGATAATGGCAGCCGCCGGATCGCGCGATCGGAAGTTTTGCCGGGATTAACTATTGCTTTGTTGGAAGAAGCTTTGCGCCGCAGTCGCACTCAAGACCAATCGCAGGTAGGTGCTTGGTTGTTGACTCAATTGCAGCAGCAGTAGCGGAATTTTTGCTCGTTTGCTCGTTACCAGGCTGTGCCTGGTAACGCAGATCCGCGAGGCTCTGCCTCGCGAGGCTCGCGAGGCAGAGCCTCTAGACATGGGTTCCCAGGCACAGCCTGGGAACCAGTTCAACCCGTTCAACCAATTCATTAAGTCCTCGCTTTGAAGGGGACTAAAGTCCTCACTACAAACAAGCAGACTATTTCACGGCTTCAAAACATACTTAGAAGCCTTAGCAGGTACTTTGCCCTTTTTCGCCATTGCTTGATAAACCATTGCCGCTACTTCCGCCCTAGTTGCTATTTGATTCGGCTGCAAAAGTTTGGGATTCGGATGATTGACAACAATCCCGGCTTCCGTGGCGGCTGCTACTTTGTCAACAGCCCATTTCGGCACTTTTTTTCTGTCTGTAAAATCCCCTAAAATTTGGCTCGATTTCGCAGAATGTTTCAGATTCAAGCCGCTGGCTAAAGCCGCGATCGCCTCGACTCGGGGAACCTCTTTATCGGGACGAAATGCCTTGTCTGGGTATCCCCTGAGATATCCAGTCTGGACGCTGCGATCGATTGCCTCAGCCGTCGGAGTGCCGTCTTTGACATCTTTAAAATCAACAGGTTTCCGGCGCGTTTCGCCTTCAGACATTCGCTGGATTAACTTCGCTAGTTCCGCGCGCGTCATCGGTTCGTCGGGGCGGAATTTGCTGTCGGTGAAATCAGCAAAAATTTTGCGATCGGCTAATGCGATAATGAATGGATACGCCCAATATTGGTTAGAAACATCGGTGAATTTGACAGGTCCGACTTGGGCTTGATCTGCCTTAGGTTTGGCGTTAGGTTGGAGAGCATTTTCCGATCGACCTTTGGGCAGGGCAGCGGGTTTTTCAGCTTCAGATTTCGGACCTACAGTTTTTGGACCTACAGTTTTTGGACCTACAGTTTTTGGACCTACAGTTTTTGGGCCTACAGTAGCAGGAATGGGAGTAGTAACAGGTTGTTCGGGATTAACGCTAACCGGAGGAAGCACCGGCAAAATGGGAGGAACAACTGGCGCTACAGGTGCAACGGGCGCTGCGGGAGACGGAGAGGGCAGCACAGTTGTAGCGGGCGATCGCACTTCCGAATTCGGCACTGCGGGTGTTAGAATTGTTGGGCTCTGAGAAGTTGCCGCGGGTTGGGAGAAAACTGCTGGAAACTGGAAATTTCCGGTGCGGAATCGATCGGGATTTCTGCCAGTTACCCAAAAGAAAATTGCGCCGATCGCGCCGAAGGCAATGACGATTGCAATTAAGTCATCAAATCCTAGAGGTCTTTTTTCCCTAGTCGGGGGCTGTGAAGAAGACATACTTTTAAAGAGTTGATAGTTGTCACGAAGGAAGAAGGAAGAAGGAAGAAGGAAGAAGGAAGAAGGAAGACTCGATCGATTAAAACTTGACGAAAGCATCGTTGATCCTTGACAATGAAAAATATTCAATCGAAAATCGAAAATCCCAAATTCCAAGTCCCAAATCCAAAATCCAAAATCGTTTGACAGTTGACAGTTGGTAGTTGATAGTTAACAGTCTAATTTGCCAATTAAATCGCAGATTTTTTTGGGAGAGGCGCGATCGAAACTGATAACTCAACTATTCCAATGTTTTCACTGTCAAAACTTGCGGCGGAGTGGAATCGGGAGGATAGATAAAATCAATTTTTACCGATCGCCTTGCTCCGGCTGCTAGCTTTAACTTTACCATCGGTTCCACAACTTGACCGACGCGGTGCCACAAATGCAGGTAACGAATTACATCTAAATTGCGATCGTCCTTGTACCGCAACCGCACCGTACCTCGAAAATAGGGAAAATCCAGCGGCGGTTTGCGGAATCGCAGGCCATTTTTTGAGAGTTTTTCTTCTTTCAAAGGTGTTTCCAAACTCACCGCTACCGTTTGCGGTTTGTTGGCGCTATTGTACAGCGGCAAATCGAGATCGTAATGCACGCCGTAATTGCCGTGCGCTTCGTAGGCGGTATCGGGATAGCGCGCCAACAATCGGGCTGCTTGCACTTGTCCAGTGCCGAAAGTCCCCCCGCGCAAAGTGGAAATTGCGTAAGATATACCTTTGCCGCTGTCAGGAATTTTGAGATCCGGCGTACCGCGATCGCTCAATACAGCCCGCCACAAAGAACCCTGCTGCACCCCCGCAACGCGCCCGTAAACCAAATTTCCAGCAGCGCCTGGAGGGGTTGGGGTTTTGTCGCGCGGGCCCGCCAAAGCGCCATTTTGCAGCAAATCCTGCCATTCTTGCAGGGTTGGCGCGCGATCGCTCCCATCGGCGTTTTGTTTTGCATACATTGCCAAAGTCGCTGCATAAACCTTGCCCCTAACGTTCAGCCGCACAAAGGTAGAACGCCCGTTAATCGGCTTTTCCAGCCCCCGCACCGGAATCGGACGATTCATCAGCAGCGCGCTTTTTCCGGGCGCAATTTCCAGTTTTTCAGGAAAATCCGGCTGTCGAATGCCCCGCAACACGCTATCGACAGCCCGAATTCCCGGTCCGGAATATACTTCGCCATTAGTGTTCTCACTCTGTTCCGGTTTTTGTTTGAAAGGCGCGTCGGGTTCCATCAGGTAACTGCCTGCCTGCAATACTTCTACCGTAACGGACTGCGGGCCGGGATTGTAAAGCAGCGCTCCGATATACAATGTTTGCAACTGCGCGGGAGTGTGAGAGAAGTGGTGGGCAAACAAATTAAATTGCCCTTGAAAGGCAAAATTGAGGTGAGCGGCGGGATTTTTTTTACCTTCAGGGGGCAGAGTTGAAAGTAAAATCCCTTCCTTTTTTACCCATTCGGGACTGTCGCTGTTGAACAGGGGGATGTTGTCGAGTTGTCCGGGAAGCGATCGCACTTCACCAGCTAGTACAATTTCTGCAGGTGCGGGTTTTGGGGGTGCAGACTGCACGGATTTTTTGAGGACAAATAACCCGCAGGTGGTGCCAAGGGCGATCGAAAAAATACCGCCAATTAGAGAAAACAGGGGGTTTTTCTGAATCATCAAAGTTAACCGCAAGGACAATCAAACTTGGCTACACTTTTAACAACGCTCGATCGCACTTAAAAATACACAACCAGAAAAGATCGCGACTTTAAACCTCCAACAAAGAGTGACTTTGACTCCTAAATTATTCTTCAACGCGGCACATAACTTTGAATTGCCTTCATGTACTGAACCCGTTCAAAAGCACTTTCATCGGGACAGTTAATTTGACTCATGCTGCCTTGCATTTGTTTAACTGACTCGTACTCATTTTCTTCCATCCAGCGGCACATTCCTTGCTCGATTTCTCGAATACTTTCAATTCCGTGCCGCAGCAGTACCGAACAAAGCATCGTCACGTTAGCACCTACCATCAGCATTTTAATGACATCTTGGGCTTTGTGAATGCCGCTAGTAGCCGCAAAATCAACTGCCAATCTCCCGTAAAGAATCGCGATCCACCGCATGGGCAAGCGCAGGGCTTGCGGCGTGCTTAACAGCACGTTGGGCAGCACTTCTAGCGCTTCTAAGTTAATGTCCGGCTGATAAAATCTGTTGAACAAAACTAAACTACTTGCCCCCGCATCAACTAATCTTTTAGCCATGTTTGCCATGTTGCTGAAATACGGGCTAATTTTAATGGCTACGGGAATCTTGACCTCGGATTTGACAGCGCTGAGAATATCAATATAATTCTGCTCTATTTGAGCCGCTGTTGTGTCCATATCCGTCGGCACGTAATAGATATTTAATTCGATCGCATCTGCCCCAGCTTGTTCGATTTGTTTGGCACATTCCACCCAACCGCCTGTTGTAGAACCGTTAAGACTGGCAATAATTGGAATATTTACCATCTCTTTGGCTTTGCGGATGTGTTCTAAATATTCCTGAGTGCCAACGTGAAAGATTGTTGGTTCGGGAAAGTAAGTTAAGGCTTCGGCAAAGCTTTCAGTACCGTAGCTTAAATGATGTTCTAGTTCGTAGCGTTCCAGTCTAATTTGTTCCTCAAATAAGGAATGCAAAACCACAGCGGCAGCCCCTGCATCTTCCAAACGCTTGAGGTTATCTATGTCTTCTGTGAGAGGTGCTGCTGCTGATGGAACCAAGGGCGATCGCAACTCCAATCCTAAATAATTCGTCGTTAAATTCATCATGTGTTCTCCTACAAATCCCGCTATTTTTGAACGCAAAACAACTCTAATATTTTGTTCGATCGAGCGCAATCAATATCTCACTGGGGCGGGTTTATGAGATTGCCCGTTTTCATTATAGATAGTTGCGAACCCACCATTACAGCAATTGTATGCGTCGCGATCGAACATATATAAATTATCCCTCCATTCGTGTCAATTTCAGACTAAAACCCACCAAAAATCTCATTTTTACCTGACATTTCGCACCATTTTCCACAATCCTGTAGGGGCGGGTTCGCCAACAGTCTTAAACGCAGCAGACAGGTTAAATAAACCCGCCCCACCCCACGAAAAATACCCAATCGACATTAGTACATGTCAGTTTTACCCGAGTCTAGATCCCCCTAAATCCCCCTTAAAAAGGGGGACTTTGAGTTAACTGGAGTCTCGCACTTTTACCTGAGTCTAGATCCCCCTAAATCCCCCTTAAAAAGGGGGACTTTGAGTTAACTGGAGTCTCGCACTTTTACCGGAGTTTCGATCCCCCTAAATCCCCCTTAAGAAGGGGGACTTTTAGTTAACTGAGTCTCGCACTTTTACCTGAGTCCTAGATCCCCCTAAATCCCCCTTAAGAAGGGGGACTTTGAGTTAACTGGAGTCTCGCACTTTTACCTGAGTTTCGATCCCCCTAAATCCCCCTTAAGAAGGGGGACTTTTAGTTAACTGGAGTCTCGCACTTTTACCTGAGTTTCGATCCCCCTAAATCCCCCTTAAAAAGGGGGACTTTAAGAAGTTTCCGGTCCCCCCCTTCTTAAGGGGGGTTAGGGGGGATCGAAAGGTTTATGAAACAACATTTCCATTCTGAAACACCCGCAAAACACCGAACATAATTTAATTCGGAACAGGCGTATTGCCATTAGTTGTTTCTAGCTGCCGCGCCGCCATATGCTGGTACAATTGCCACCGCGCGTTAACATCTTCTTGCGCCTGTTTGAGCAATAATTTTGCTGGTTCCGGCTTGCTAGCTTTAAGCATCTTGAAGCGGTTTTCAGCATACATGTATTGTTCTACAGGTATTTTGGGCGATCGCATATCTAATTGCAAGGGATTTTCCCCATTTTTTGCCCTGTCTGGATGGTAGCGGTACAGCAACCATTTGCCGGATTCAACTGCTGCTTTTTGCTGCTGCATTGCTGTCGCCATGTTAATGCCGTGGGCGATGCAGTGGGAATAAGCGATAATTATTGAGGGTCCGTCGTAGGCTTCTGCTTCTAAAAACGCCCTTAATGTCTGTTCGTCTCGGGCTCCCATTGCCACGCTGGCAATGTAAACATTACCGTAACTCATGGCGATTAAACCTAAGTCTTTTTTACCTGCCGGTTTCCCGCCAGCCGCAAATTTGGCAACGGCACCTTTAGGCGTGGATTTCGACATTTGTCCGCCCGTATTCGAGTAAACTTCGGTATCTAAAACCAGCAAGTTTACGTTCATTCCCGATGCTAAAACGTGATCCAATCCTCCAAATCCGATGTCGTAAGCCCAGCCGTCACCGCCGATAATCCAAACGCTCTTTTTCACTAAATAATCCGCGAGAGGTTGGAGGTTTTCGATTTTGGATTTGATGTTGCTGTCAGTTTCCGCACTCAAAAGTTGCTCTAATTTTTGTTTGAGTTGGGCGATTCTTTCCCGCTGTTGGTAAATTTCGGCTTCGGTTTTTTGTGTCGCGCCCAGAATTGCATCAGCCAAATCTTCCCCAATTTGAGATTTTAAATCTCGTACTAATTCAGTGGCATACTCGGCTTGTTTGTCAAGAGAAATGCGGAAACCTAAGCCAAATTCGGCGTTATCTTCAAACAAGCTGTTCGACCAAGTTGGGCCGCGGCCTTCGGCATTTACAGTCCAAGGAGTTGTCGGCAAGTTGCCGCCGTAAATCGAAGAACAACCCGTCGCATTCGCCACGATCGCGCGATCGCCAAATAGTTGCGATACTAATTTAACGTAGGGCGTTTCTCCGCAACCGGCACAGGCACCAGAAAACTCAAATAACGGTTCTTGCATTTGCTGGTGGCTGATTTTTTGCAAGTTCAATTCTCGCCTGTCGGGGTTGGGCAAGTTGAGGAAAAAGTCCCAGTTAATTCGTTCGCTGTCTCGCAATGGCAATTGCGGTTCCATGTTAATTGCGCGGCGCGAAGGTTGAGATTTATTCTTCGCCGGACAAACATCAACGCACAATGCACAACCGGTGCAATCTTCCGCCGCTACTTGAATGGTAAATTTCAAATCGCGCCACTCACGATCTTTCGCATTCGCAGATTTAAAGGTTGCTGGGGCTGTTTCTAATTCCTGCGGTTGGTAAACTTTACTGCGGATTGTAGCGTGGGGGCAAACCATCACGCATTTGCCGCATTGCACGCAAACGTTAGGGTCCCAAACAGGAATTTCGTGACCGACATTGCGTTTTTCCCATTTGGCAGTTCCTGTTGGATAGGTGCCGTCGATTGGCAAAGCGCTAACTGGTAAATCGTCGCCTTTTTTGGCAATGATTTTACCTAAAACTTCGCGGACGAAGGCAGGTGCGGCATCGGGTACGGGCGGCCTGATTTGAACGGTACTGGTGGCGGTTTCCGGTACTGTTATTTCAAAGAGATTGTCGAGGCTGTTGTCGATCGCTTTGATGTTTTTATCGACAATTTCTTGTCCTTTTTTGCCGTAGCTTTTAACGACAAATTTCTTGATTTGCGCGATCGCTTCTTCTCTGGGCAAAACTCCCGATAGGGCAAAAAAACAAACTTGCATGACGGTATTGATTCTGCCGCCCATGCCGCTTTCTCTGGCAACTTTATTGCCGTTGCAAATGTATAGTTTCAGCTTTTTGCTGATGATAGTTTCTTGCACTGTTTGCGGCAATTTTCCCCAAACTTCTTCAGCAGCAAACGGACTGTTTAACAGGAATGTTGCTCCCGGTGCTGCTAAATCCAGCATTTCAAATTGTTCGAGGAATTCCCACTGGTGGCAAGCGACAAAGTTAGCTTGACTGACTAAATAAATCGATCGAATCGGGTGCGGTCCGAAGCGCAGGTGAGAAACTGTCACCGATCCCGATTTCTTGGAGTCGTAAACGAAGTAACCTTGAGCGTAATTGTCGGTTTCTTCGCCAATAATTTTGATCGAGTTTTTATTTGCCCCTACTGTTCCGTCAGCACCCAAACCGTAGAATACTGCCCGCACGACTTCATCGGATTCGATGTTAAATGCTGCGTCGTATTCAAGGCTGGTATTGCTAACATCGTCGTTAATCCCGATCGTAAAGTGATTTTTCGGGGCTGCTGCTGCGGAATTCTCGAAGATGGCTTTCACCATTGCGGGGGTGAATTCTTTGGAAGATAAACCGTAGCGGCCGCAGACAACTGATTTGAGATTTTGCAGTTTAGCTTTGAGATTGGCATCGCTGCCGAACAAGGTTTCTTGAATCGCCGTTACTACGTCTAAATATAGCGGTTCGCCGCCGGCGCCCGGTTCTTTGCAGCGATCGAGAACTGTGATATTTTTCACTGAGGCTGGCAGTGCTTCTATCAGGCGTTTGTTGTCAAAGGGACGGTACAATCTAATTTTGAGCAGTCCTAAATTTTCGCCTTTGGCATTGAGGTATTCTACCGTTTCTTGGATGGTTTCGCAGCTAGAACCCATGCTAATTACGACGGTTTCTGCCGTGGGGCTGCCGTAATATTCAAATAAGGAGTATTGCCGTCCTGTAATTTCGGCAAATTTGTCCATTGCTTGCTGCACGATATCGGGACAAACTTGATATAAAGGATTGACAGTTTCTCTGGCTTGGAAATAAACGTCGGGGTTTTGGGCAGTACCTCGCAACACAGGTTTGTCCGGGGTCATGGCGCGAGATCTGTGAGCGATTATTGCTTCTTTATTTATCATCGCTAGCATCTCGGAGTCTGCTAGCAATTCGACTTTTTGAACTTCGTGGGAAGTGCGGAAACCGTCGAAAAAGTGGAGGAACGGAATGCGAGAATCTAAACTAGCTGCAGTGCTAATAAAGGCAAAGTCGTGCGATTCTTGAACGGAAGCGGAACACAGCATTGCCCAACCCGTACCGCGGGCGGACATGACATCGCTGTGGTCGCCGAAAATTGATAGTCCTTGAGCCGCGAGCGATCGCGCCGCAATGTGAAATACTGTTGGTGTTAATTCCCCCGCTATTTTGTACATATTGGGAAGCATTAACAGCAAGCCTTGGGAAGCTGTAAATGTTGTTGTCAGCGCCCCTGTTTGTAGAGCTCCGTGGACGGCGGCGGCGACGCCTCCTTCGCTTTGCATTTCGACGATGCTGGGAATAGTTCCCCACAAATTCGGTTTGTTTTCTGAAGCCCAAGCATCCGCCCATTCTCCCATCGGTGAAGAAGGAGTAATCGGGTAAATTGCGATCGCTTCGTTTAAGCGGTAGGCTACATAAGCTACGGCTTCGTTGCCGTCTATGGTTGCGTAAGTTTTGTTATTCATAATGAAGAGGGAATTGGGAATTGGGAATGGGGAATGGGGAATTGGGGATTGGGGATTTATGTACTTCTTTCTGCTTCTTCTCTTCGCGTTCTTTGCGTCTTCGCGGTTCGTTCAATACAAATTCTTCATGGGAAGGAAGTAACATTCAGGCGCGATCGAGCTTTGCTATCTGCGATGGGTCAACTGATGGGAATTACTGTTGCCGAAGTTGGTATCTTCACAAACTTGGTGGTTCCTCTACTGTTGCTAATTTGACTTGCTAATTTGACTGGGAACTTGACAGGGAATTTTACTGCGAATTTTACTCGATCTATTTTACTCGATCGATTTGATTTTACCTGTAATGTTTCTGAGCTTGAATTCTTGATGTTTTACCGCTGCTTAACCTTTTTACTAGGATTTTCTAGAGAAAATTATTCGAGCATCAGTTCGGGAAAAGAGATTGACAAAAGCACTGTTGGTGTGAGTGTTTGAGACCCAATCTGCTTGAAGAATCCTTTTTTATTGAACCGCGAAGACTCAGTAGGCGAAACCTTCCCGTAGGGGAGAACGCGAAGAGAAGAGTCGGGAAATAAAAGGGAAGACTGCTTTTTGGAGATTTGTTGGGGTTTCTGGTGGTACTTCCGGCGCGATCGCCTCCTTGAATGTCATTGTTTTCTAACAAGTTTTCTAGCAAGCTGACACTGCATTGCTTAATACTTTATTCGGTTTTGCAGGCTTTGCCTTCTGTTTAATAGTATATCCTACTATGCAACTTTTTTGACAACTAAATTCTGAAGTTAATTCAGGCAACAGGATGGGGATGAGCCGCGAGCGATCGGAAACTAGCGATCGGCAACCCAGCGAACGCTTTCAGGCTTGAAACTCTTGGCATCCCAAACTTTTCATCTATGCTTGCTGGTGCTGCCACTCTCGTAACTGTATTTACAAACGATCTATTTCAAGCTATAGTGTATCTTGTTGTCAGACAGAGTTCTCAGTCACCAGATCCAACAAATCAAAACAACACAAAAACAACATTGGTGTTGCTTATGTAGCTGAAAGAAACAGGCTAATGTTGAGAGGAGTAACCTTAAAAAATTGTTGCTAAATGTTGAGCTACAAACTAATTTTAGCACCCTGAAAAAAAGCGATTACCAAAAAACTAGGTCTAAAGCCTCGTTCTTATAGGACGGCTTTTAATTGAGTTAGTAATGTGCTAAAATATTCATCTCCAACACGGGAACGTAAATGTTAGTATTTGAAGATAAACTTGAGGGAAAAAAACAGCAATATGAACGGCTAGATGAAGCTATTCGTACTGCTCGTTTTGTGCGCAACTCTTGTATCAGATACTGGATGGACAACAAAGTCGTTGGACGGTATGAATTGAGCGCTTATTGCGCTGTACTGGGGAAGGAGTTTCCGTTCGCTGGAAAACTCAACTCTCAGACCAGACAGGCTGCTGCCGAAAGAGCATGGGTATCCATAATAACTTTAAGGAGGTGGCTTGATGTTGCTAGGTTTTAAGACCGAGCTCAAATTAAACGACCAACAACGGACACTTTTCGCCAAACATTGCGGGGTAGCGCGTCACGCTTGGAATTGGGGTTTATGGCTCACCAAAAACATTCTCGACCACAACCAACAAAACCCCCAAGAAAAATTGAAGTTTCCTAGCGCTATTGACTTGCACAAATTGTTGGTAGCCCTGGTGAAATCAAAGAATGAATGGTATTACGAGTGCAGCAAATCTGCACCGCAACAAGCTTTGATGGCCCTGCGCGAAGCGTGGAAACGCTGCTTTAACAAAACTGCTGGCGGACCCAAGTTCAAGAAAAAAGGCAAGCTGGACTCTTTCACTTTGGAAGGAGCAGTGAAGATTTTAGGGCACAGTAAAATTCAAGTACCTGTAATTGGCGTTCTGAAAACTTACGAACGACTGCCACAAGTTAAACCCAAATCTGTGACAATTAGCCGTCAAGCAGACAGGTGGTTTATCAGTTTTAGGCTGGAGGTGGCAGAACAAACTATAGCAAATACCAGCATTGTTGGTGTAGACCTGGGCGTAAAGAACCTAGCAACCCTCAGTACTGGTGAAGCGTTCCAAGGTGCGAAATCTTACCGCAAGTTCGAGAAAAAACTGGCGCGCTTGCAATATTTGCACCGTCACAAAGTAAAAGGTTCAAGCAACTGGAAAAAAGCTCTCTTCGAGATAGCTAAACTGCACCGCAAGATTGCCAACATCCGAAAAGATACATTGCACAAACTCACGACGCTGCTTGCTAAAAACCACGGCACGATAGTAATTGAGGATTTGAACGTATCCGGGATGATGGCAAATCGCAAGCTCGCGAAAAGCATTCAAGACATGGGATTTTACGAGTTCCGCCGCCAGCTCACCTACAAGTGTAAATTGTATGGCTCTAAATTGGTCGCAGTCGATCGATGGTTCCCAAGTTCTAAAACTTGCTCTGGATGTGCAGCTAAAAAAGAAACACTCTCCCTTAGCGAGCGAGTGTTTGAATGCAGTCATTGCGGTTTGATTATTGACCGCGATTTGAACGCTGCAATTAATTTGTCAAAAACCGTCAGTTAGGCGGAGTTAGCCTGTGGACTGGAAAGTGCCGACACTACCAGAGTGAAGCAGGAAGTAAGCATCAAGCTACCCATGATTAGATTTGTCTAATTGTGAGTAGTTATGAATAGGCCTTATGTAACGGCAGCAAAAGGAAAACAGCCATGCAAAAATCTAGTGTCACGACAAAACCCACAGAAAAACCAGCAGCAGAAACAGCAACAGCAGAAAAACCAACTAAAGAAAAGCCAACGGCGGCGTCAAAAAATGCCAGCGCAGACAAGCGATTCAAAGTGTTAGACGCAACCATGAAGCGCAATCAATACCGTCAAGACGCGCTCATTGAAATACTGCACAAAGCCCAAGAAAGTTTCGGCTATCTAGAAGAAGAAGTTTTACTCTACGTTGCCAAAGGTTTGAAGTTACCTTTGAGTCGCGTTTACGGAGTTGCCACATTTTATCACCTATTTTCCCTCAAACCCAGCGGCAAACACACTTGCGTAGTTTGTTTGGGAACGGCTTGCTACGTCAAAGGCAGCGATAAAGCGATGGCAGCCCTAGAACAACATACAGGCATCAAATCGGGAGAAACCACGCCAGACGGTGAAATCTCCTTAGTAGCAGCCCGCTGCATCGGCGCGTGCGGAATTGCCCCAGCTTTCGTATTTGATGGCAAAGTAGTCGGACAGTTAACCCCAGAAGCAGCAGTGGAACGCCTTAAAGAATGGCAGCCCCAAGCATAAAAACAGCACGGCAAACAGCCAGCAGGAGAACCCTATGGAATTAGCAGAACTATTGGAAATTGGCGAGAAAGAAAAACAATCCCAAAAAAGCATCCGCGTTTTGTGCTGCACCTCTACAGGTTGTCAAGCAGCCAACTCTTTAGCAGTCAAAAAAGAGATGGAAAAAGCAGCAAAAGGAAGCGATCGCATTCAAGTAGTAGGAGTTGGCTGC
Organism: Oscillatoriaceae cyanobacterium Prado104; assembly: GCA_025454405.1. Taxonomy (GTDB): domain Bacteria; phylum Cyanobacteriota; class Cyanobacteriia; order Cyanobacteriales; family Microcoleaceae; genus Microcoleus. Next base: position 30,993 of record JALOON010000056.1, read on the forward strand.
ATGGGATTTTGCGGCAACGGTCCGCTAGTAGAAATAGACGCTCAAAACAAGCTCTATGAAAAAGTCAAACCCGAAGAAGCTGCCAGCATTATTGAAGCCATTGACGGCGGTACAGCAACAGCAGCAACCGGAGATTTAGACATTCCCTTCTTTACCAAACAAGTAAAAATCGTCAGGGAAACTAGCGGCAAAATCGACCCGGACAAAATAGAAGAATACATTGCAGTCGGCGGCTACCAATCTCTCTATAAATCCGTTCACGACATGACACCATCCGATGTCGTAGAAGAAATCAAACGCAGTGGATTGCGGGGGAGAGGAGGCGGCGGATATCCGACAGGTTTAAAATGGGCAACCGTTGCCAAAATGCCGGGCGATCGCAAATACGTAATTTGCAATGCAGATGAAGGCGATCCCGGCGCATTTATGGACCGTTCCGTATTAGAAAGCGACCCCCATCGAGTGTTAGAAGGAATGGCGATCGCGGGTTACGCGATCGGAGCCGATCGTGGTTTCATTTATGTTAGAGCAGAATATCCCCTCGCCATCAAAAGATTGCAAACTGCGATCGTTCAAGCCAAAAAATACGGCTTGATGGGCAGTCAAATTTTCAACTCGGGCTTTGACTTCAAAGTAGACATTAGAGTTGGTGCCGGCGCATTTGTTTGCGGCGAAGAAACCGCCCTAATTCAGTCGATCGAAGGAGGCCGCGGGAATCCCCGTCCCCGCCCGCCCTATCCCGCCGTATCCGGTTTGTGGGGATGTCCTACCTTAATCAACAACGTCGAAAGCTTTGCCAATATTGCCGCAATTATTCGCGAAGGAGGCGATTGGTACGCCAGCATCGGCACCGAAACTAGCAAAGGAACCAAAGTATTTGCGCTAACAGGTAAAGTCCGCAACAACGGATTGATCGAAGTACCGATGGGAATTACCCTGCGTCAAATAGTAGAAGAAATGGGCGGCGGAGTTCCCGAAGGTCAAGTCAAAGCAGTACAAACAGGCGGGCCTTCCGGCGGTTGCATTCCAGCTTCCATGTTAGATACTCCTGTAGATTACGAATCCCTAACTCGCGCCGGTTCAATGATGGGATCGGGTGGGATGGTAGTGATGGATGAAACTACCAGCATGGTCGAAGTTGCCAAATTCTACATGGAATTTTGTTGCGAAGAAACCTGCGGTAAATGCATCCCTTGTCGGACTGGAACAGTACAACTATATGCCATGCTGACCAAGATTCTGAACAGGCAAGCCAACCAGAAAGATTTGGCAAAACTGGAAGAACTTTGCTACATGGTGAGGGAAACCAGCTTGTGCGGTTTGGGAATCAGCGCCCCCAATCCAATTTTAAGTACCTTGCGCTATTTCCAGGAAGAGTATTTAGAGTTAATTGAAGAAAACTCTAATGGCAAAGTGCCTGCAATTAATTAGCAAAGATAGGGGAAACAATTTATGTCAGTCACAACCTTAACTATTGACGGTCAAGAGATCGCTATGGAAGAAGGAAAGACCATTCTCGACGCAGCTAAAGAAGCTGGAATTCCGATTCCTACTCTTTGCCATTTGGAGGGAATTGCTGATATCGGTGCTTGTCGGTTGTGTTTGGTAGAAATGGAAGGAACAAACAAACTGTTACCTGCTTGCGTGACGAAAGTAGCAGAAGGAATGGTCGTGCATACTAATACTGCAAAGCTGCAAGAATACCGCCGCATGACAGTTGAATTGCTGTTTGCTGAAGGCAATCACGTATGCGCGATTTGCGTGGCTAATGGTAATTGCGAATTGCAAGATGTAGCGGTGCAAGTAGGAATGGATAGCAGTCGATTTCCCTACCGCTTTCCGGTACGCGATATCGATGTTTCTCACTCAATGTTCGGAATCGATCGCAATCGCTGCATTCTTTGTACTCGCTGCGTGCGCGTTTGCGACGAAATTGAAGGTGCGCATGTTTGGGATGTGGGACTGCGGGGGCCAGAAGCCCGGATTGTATCTGGTTTAGACCAACCTTGGGGAGAAGTCAGCGCTTGTACTTCTTGCGGCAAATGCGTCGATGCTTGTCCGACGGGGACGATTTTCCGCAAGGGAACTACTACAGGAGAAAAACACGGCGATCGCGAAAAACTGGAATTTTTGGTAACAGCAAGAACTAAAAAACAATGGCTGCGTTGATGAAATTAATTGCTGTGAAAATCCGCAATTACCAAACCAGAATTCAAGGGTTTATTGGCGGTCGATCTTCACTAAGATTGCAGGCGATCGATATGCTGGCAAGACTATGATATTTCGATCCCCCCTAGCCCCCCTTAAGAAGGGGGGGACTGGAGTTAACTCAAATTCCCCCTTGTTAAGTGAGATTTAGGGGGATCGAGACTCAGGCAAAAGGGCGAGACTCCAGTCAACTCAAAGTCCCCCTTCTTAAGGGGGATTTAGGGGGATCGAGACTCAGGTAAAAGGGCAGGACTCCAGTCAACTCAAAGTCCCCCTTCTTAAGGGGGATTTAGGGGGATCGAGACTCAGAAACGCGATTTCTAATGAATTGCAATCTCAAGTTAACACCCAAAACCGAGAATTAAAGAACCGCAGTCAATCTATCGCGGGCGATCGAATTCAGTAAATAGGAGAAAATCAGAATGGAAAAGATCAAATTTGCCACTGTTTGGCTGGCCGGATGTTCGGGATGCCATATGTCTTTTCTCGACTTAGATGAGTGGCTGTTTGAACTAGCAGCGCACGTTAATGTTGTTTACAGTCCAGTCGGATCGGACCTCAAAGAATATCCAGAAGGAGTTGATGTTTGCTTAGTTGAAGGCGGCGTTGCCAACGAAGAAAACTTGCACTTAATTAAACAAGTTAGAAAACGCACCAAATTGTTAGTTTCCTTTGGCGATTGCGCGGTAACAGCTAACGTACCGGCGATGCGAAATATGCTAGGAGGCACCGAACCAGTTCTCAAACGCTGTTACTTAGAATTGGGGGATGTTACCCCTCAATTACCTCATTGTCCGGGAATTGTCCCTGAATTGTTAGACCAAGTACGGCCAGTTCATGAAGTTGTAGAAGTTGACATTTTTATGCCGGGATGCCCGCCACCCGCCAGTCGCATTAAGGCAACTTTAGAACCGCTACTCAGGGGAGAAAAACCTGTAATGGAGGGACGAGAAATGATAAAATTTGGTTAGCTCTTTGCGAGGTAGCCGATAACTTATCTTTGAGTCGCATCTTTATCTCGCAACAGAGAGGCCACAACCGACTGCTAACTATTGCTAACTTTTCTAGCAATAGCAAAATGAGTGACAGGCGACCTGGAGGTAAATGATGAAAGTAAGACGGCAAATTTTGAGCGCGATCGCTTCCCTAATACTTGGCATATTTGTTGTTGGAGTAGCCTACCCGAGTTTATCGCAAAGACTCTCAGTTCCTAACTCCTTGCAGCAAGGAAAGGTAGTTCATATCGTAGATGGGGATACCGTCGATGTCGAGGTATCAAAATGTCGGACACCGTGGAAAGGCAATCCGCAAATTTGTCGGGTGCGTTTTGCTTGCATCGATACCCCAGAAAAAGGACAAAAGCCTTTTTTTGACAATGCTAAAAACCGGATCGAACAGTTGCTACCAGTGGGAGCATCAGTTACACTTAGAGATACGGGAGATACGAGTTACAACCGAATTGTGGCTGAAATATTTAAAAACAATAGCTCGTTGAGCTTGCAAATGGTTCGGGAAGGTTATGCAGTTAATTACTGCAAGTATTTAAAGCAAAATTGTGCGGGCGATCGCGCCTCCTATTTAGCCGCTGAATCTTCTGCCAAACAAGCAGGTTTAGGAGTTTGGAATCCCCAGAAACCTTGGACGCAAATGCGAGAACCTCATCCTTGTTCTAACTAACATCTTGCACCATTCGAGTGGAACCTGTAGGGGCGAGTTCTCCAATAGCTTTAAGGCTTGCAGACAGGTTAAATAAACCCGCCCGATCCCTGGCAAAATCACCCTGCGGACTGAAGTCCTCACTACGAACAATAATTGCGGACTGAAGTCCTTACTGCGAACAATAATTGCGGACTGAAGTCCTCACTGCGAACAATAATTGCGGACTGAAGTCCTCACTACAAACAATAATTGCGGACTGAAGTCCTCACTACGAACATATCGGAAATCAGGAGAAGGAGAAACCATATGTCTAAAACAATTGTTATCGATCCTGTTACCAGGATTGAAGGTCACGCCAAAATCTCTATTTATCTAGACGATGCCGGCGAAGTAGAAGATGCTAAATTTCACGTCGTAGAATTCCGGGGATTTGAAAAATTTTGCGAAGGTCGTCCCTTTACAGAAATGGCAGGAATTACAGCTAGAATTTGCGGGATTTGTCCCGTCAGTCACTTGCTAGCTGCTGCAAAAACCGGAGATAAAATTCTCGCAGTTCAAGTACCGCCAGCCGGGGAAAAACTGCGACGGTTAATGAATTTAGGACAACTTACTCAATCCCACGCGCTATCTTTTTTCCATCTCAGCAGCCCCGATTTTTTGTTAGGATGGGATAGCGATCCGGCCAAGCGAAATGTATTCGGTTTAATAGATGCCGATCCAGATTTAGCAAGAGCCGGAATTCGTTTGCGGCAGTTCGGTCAAACAGTAATAGAATTGTTAGGAGCCCGGAAAATTCACGCAGCTTGGGCAGTACCTGGAGGAGTTCGATCGCCCCTGTCGGAAGAAGGCAGAACTTGGATTCGCGATCGCCTTCCAGAATCTCGCGCTACAGCAGAATTAGCGCTAAATCTTTTTAAAAAGCTTTTAGATACATTTGCTGAAGAAGTCGCGGCTTTCGGTGAATTTCCCTCATTATTCATGGGGTTAGTCGGCAAAAATGGAGAATGGGAACACTACGGCGGGCACCTCCGCTTTAAAGATTCTCAAGGCAATATTGTTGCCGATAATTTAAGCGAGGATGATTATCAAGAATTTCTGGGAGAAGCAGTAGAAACTTGGTCTTATCTCAAATTCCCCTACTACAAACCCTTAGGTTATCCCGATGGCATTTATCGCGTCGGACCTTTAGCTAGATTAAACGTGTGCGATCGCATCGGAACAGAAATGGCCGATCGAGAATTGCAAGAAATGCGCGATCGGGCGGGCGGAGTGCCGACTTCCTCATTTTTCTACCATTACGCCCGACTGATTGAAATCGTAGCATGTCTGGAAAAAATCGAGCAGTTAATGGACGATCCAGACATAGTTTCTCCGAGAGTTCGTGCTGAAGCTGGCATCAACTGTTTAGAAGGAATCGGCGTCAGCGAAGCACCGCGAGGCACTTTATTTCACCATTACCAAGTGGACGAAAACGGCTTAATTCAAAAAGTAAACTTGATTATTGCTACGGGACAAAATAACCTGGCAATGAACAAAACGATCGCGCAAATCGCCAAGCATTACATTCACGGTTCGGAAATTCCCGAAGGAATGTTAAACAGAGTAGAAGCAGGAATTCGCGCTTTCGATCCTTGCTTGAGTTGTTCCACTCATGCTTTCGGTCAAATGCCGCTGCAAGTCGAACTTGTCGGCGCAGATGGCACAGTGATTAAAGAAGTCAGTCGGGGTTAAAAATTATTGTAGGTTGGGTTGAACGAAGTGAAAACCCAACTCAACCCCGACAATCGCCAAACTATAAGATTGTATAGGGCGAAGTTAGATCTGTAAGTTGGGTTTCATTCTTCAACCCAACCTACGTATATTATTGAAGTTAGATTTGAGAGTTGAGTTTCATTCTTCAACCCAACCTACGTATATTATTGAAGTTAGATTTGAGAGTTGGGTTTCATTCTTCAACCCAACCTACGTATATTATTGAAGTTAGATAACTGAAATTTGAATAGTAATGGCTGCAATCAAAAAATCGATCGCTCTAATTGGATACGGTAACGACCTCTGCAGCGATGACGGCGTAGGTCAAAAAATTGCCAATACAGTTGCAACTTGGGGATTAGAAAACCTGCAAACTTACGCCGTACATCAATTGACACCAGAGTTAGCAGAAACTATTGCCCGAGTCGATGCAGTTATATTTGCAGATGCTTACCCGGCAGGAGAAGAAACAGCAGTTAAAGTTATCGAGCTCACAGCTTCTGAATTAACTCAAGGAATTGCTCATTCTCTCGATCCGCGATCGCTGCTAGGATTAGCACAAAAACTGTACGATCGCCTGCCCCAGGCTTGGATGGTAGCAGTACCTGCTGTCAACTTTGAGTTAGGAGAATCTTTTTCCCCTGTTACCGAGTCGGCAATGGTTAAAGCTTTAGAAGAGATTGATGATTTGCTCGCAATAATCAACAACATTTCTCGTTTGATAATTAGATAGTAATTATGCAACAGTAAAATATGAGTTCGATCGAATATCTCGCGCGCTCTTGCTTTAATTGTATTTAGTTGCTCGATCGCTGTAGTATTTCAGCTTCTCTCAATAGATAGGTGGAACCGACTATCGGGATCGATGACGGTGCCCTTCAATTAGCTGCATGGGTTAGCTGCATAGCTGAAGCCGCAAATTTTCAGTGAATTTTTGATGGCATTTTACTATAATTGACCCCGATTGACTGCAAACTTAATAAATTTTTATAATACCTGCTGGGCGATAAACCTTGCCCGATCTGTCAACTGTCAACGGTTTGTCCATCGATCCCAAACAGGGAAGGAAACGCTAAGGGCCATGTTTTGCGATTGCCCGGAGCGTGGTTAGATTGAGATAGGGGTTTTAGCCGGAAAAACCCGCACTCTTTCTAACAAATCTGCTATTCTCCATTTCATGACTGTAACACCGCACCGCGCTAATTTTTTGCTAGACCGCGATCGACTGCATCAGTTTCTGTTAGATTGCCAACAATCTTTAACTGAAAAAGAGCCAACAAAAATAGTTAGTATTTCTCAGGAAATTTACCCCGCCGATCCGCTAGCTTTATTGCAAGAAATTTCTGCACCGCAGCAGCGGCACTTTTATTTTGAAAAAAGAGACTTAATTGCAGGTAAAGGTTTTGCGATCGCAGCCCTTGATTCGGCAATCCACCTTACAGCAGCAGGCACGGATAGATTTGCCGTCGCTCAAAATTTTATCCGATCGTGCCTTGCCAGTACAATTGCGATCGGTGCAGATAGCTTGCCCTTCAGCGGACCGCACTTTTTTTGCAGTTTTGCTTTTTTTGATGAGAATATCTCTGCCAATTCTTACTTTCCGCCCGCCACTGTATTTTTACCAAAATGGCAGATCGCTCGACTGCAAGATACTTGTACGATTGTGGCTAATGAAATTGTCAGGAAAGATCTAAATCTGAAAATAATTACTGAAAATATTTGGCAAGTTTTCGATCGAATTGCGTCTCGCAAGTTTAGTAAAGTAACATTTGCTGCCAACACTTCACTCTCTTTGAAACAAATACCAGTTAATAATGCCCGTCAATTTAAAACATCGGTCAAGTCGGCGTTAGAATCGATCGCCGATCGAGATTTGAGTAAAATTGTGTTGTCCCAAGCAATAAATGTCATTTCCCAAACTCCTTTTAGTTTAATAGATTCCTTAAATAATTTGCGCATCAGCTATCCGGGTTGCTATGTATTTTCCACCAGCAACGGCAAAGGTCAAAATTTTATTGGTGCCAGTCCAGAACGCTTGATTAGCATTCACAACGATCGGCTGGCAACCGATGCTTTAGCTGGTTCGGGCCCGCGGGGCAGAACTGAAGCTGAAGATGCAAAATTAGCAGTGGGTTTGCTCAACAGTGAAAAAGATATTAGAGAACACCGAGTTGTCATAGATTTTATTGCCGATCGCCTGTACAATCTCGGTATAACTCCCGAATTTTCTCCCCAACCAAGACTGCTGCAACTGTCAAACATCCAGCATTTATGGACGCCCGTAACAGCTAAAATTCCCGCCAACATTCATCTATTAGAAATCTTATCTCAACTGCATCCAACCCCAGCAGTAGCGGGATTGCCGAGAGATACTGCTTTAGAAAAAATTCGCCGCTGGGAAAGCTGCGATCGCTCTCTTTACGCAGCGCCCTTGGGCTGGATCGATCGGCGGGGAAATGGCGAGTTTGCTGTCGGCATTCGCTCGGCTTTAATCGACGGAAATCGGGCTATACTTTATGCTGGTGCCGGAATTGTTGCCGGTTCGGAACCCGACAAAGAATTAGCAGAAATTCAACTGAAATTGCAGGCACTGCTCGATGCTTTAGTTTAGAAAAAATGATGGATTTTCGCAATACAAATACTCTTTGGTGTTCCATATTAGCAGAGACTTTGCAGCGCTTGGGATTGGCTGTAGCGGTCATTTGTCCCGGTTCTCGATCGGCCCCGCTAACTATTGCTTTTGCCCAAAACAGTCAAATAGAATCGATTCCCGTTCTCGACGAGCGATCGGCCAGTTTTTTTGCTTTGGGAATTGCTAAAAAATCTGGTTTGCCAGTCGCGCTGATTTGCACGTCTGGAACCGCAGCAGCTAACTTTTTTCCTGCTATAATTGAAGCCAGAGAAAGCAGGATTCCGCTGCTAATTTTCACCGCCGATCGACCGCCAGAATTGCGCGATTGCCATGCCGGACAGGCGATCGATCAAGTTAAAATTTACGGCAATTATCCCAACTGGCAAGCTGAGTTAGCCATGCCATCTTCAGATACGGAAATGTTAGGCTATTTGCGCCAGACTATTGTTTTTGCTTGGGAGCGATCGCGCCTGCCAACTCCCGGCCCGGTTCATCTCAACATTCCCTTGCGCGACCCCCTCATTCCCATCCCGGATATTGCTGTAGAATCTTTAAAATCCCAATTTAATACTGATGATTTTTTTTTAGGAATTAAACGCATTGTTGCCGGACAAAATTTTACCCCACTCAACCCCAGAAGCGGGGAAGCAAGAAATACAATTTTTCAAGAGAGAGAAGACAGTTCGCGAGAAGAAACTATAATTGAAATCTGGCAAAAATGCGAGCGGGGAATTATTATTGCAGGAGTTGCCCAGCCTCAGTTTCCCGAGGAGTATTGCAGGGCGATCGGTCGGATTTCTCAATTATTAAACTGGCCGGTGTTAGCAGAAGGATTATCCCCTTTCAGAAACTACGCTGCCCTCAATCCTCACCTCATTTCTACCTACGATTTAATCCTGCGAAACCAACAATTAGCGCAACAATTAACCCCAGAAATCGCCATTCAAATCGGAGACTTACCAACAAGTAAAGAACTGCGATCGTGGCTGGAACGAACCAAACCAAAACGATATATCATCGACCCCAGCCACCACAATTTAGACCCCCTGCACGGCAAAACAATTCACCTGAGAACATCCATCGAAAATCTCGCCGCCATCTTTCCAGATTGCCCTCAAATCCCCTCAATTAATATTAATAAGGGAGAACCAGAAAAATTTCCAGTCCCCCCCCTTACTAAGGGGGGGTTAGGGGAGGATCTGCAATTGTGGTGCGACGCCGAAGCCAAAATCAGACAAACAATTGACCAGAAAATGGCAGGAATTAACAGCATAATCGAACCCAAAGTATCTTGGCTGCTGTCCCAAATTTTGCCCCCACAAACACCAATATTTATTGCTAACAGTATGCCCGTCAGGGACGTAGAATTTTTCTGGAGGCCCAATAACTTAAAAGTTCAGCCTTTTTGCAATCGCGGGGCTAACGGCATCGACGGCACTTTATCAACAGCTTTGGGAATTGCCCACCGCCATCAAAGCAGCATCTTGCTGACAGGCGACTTAGCACTTTTGCACGACACGAACGGGTTTTTAATTAGCAATAAATTTCTCGGTCATCTGACTGTTATTTTAATTAATAATAACGGCGGCGGGATTTTTGAAATGCTGCCAGTAGCTAAATTTGACCCGCCCTTTGAAGAGTTTTTTGCTACACCGCAAAATATTAAGTTCGATCGATTGTGTGCGACTTACGGAGTCGATCGCGAAATCATTGAATCTTGGGAACAGTTAAAACAAAAATTGAACCCGCTGCCAAGTAAGGGCATCCGCGTTTTAGAATTGCAAACGGATCGGAAGTTTGATGCTAAATGGAGGCAAGAAAATTTATTGACTGATTTATTGACTGATTTATTGACGGGCGATCGATCGATGGCTGATAATTAGAAAGGTGTAACAAGTATTGAACAATAATTTTTAGATCGTACAGGGCTATGAGGACAAATTGAATTTAATCGATCTGCAGCAAGGTGCGCACTGCGCACCCTACAAATTACAAACAGCGCGATCGCTCGCCCCGCACTCAAACAACAGAAATCATCAAAACTAGCCTTTGATAAACCGTTCTAATTTGTGAGCCAGATTGTCCACAACGCCGCCCGAAGTATGGGTTGCCGATGCTTCAGCTTCAATGCGCTTTACAGTATCCTCGGGAAGATCCAACAACTGCACTAATTTTTGATAAGCTGCGGCTTCTTCAGCATTAATTTTTGGTTCCTCGGGAGTGCGAGAGCTCGATGCAATTACCTCATAGCCGAGTTGCAGCACTAATTCCCGTTCGGCTTGACTTTCTAATTGCTGGATCGACTCTTCAAGGGGAATATTTTGCATGATGTAATCGCGCAATTCTTGCTGCATTTGCTGCTGTTCGGCATCGCCGGCAAACAAGCGGCAAAAACGATCGAGCATTAAATCGACTTCTTCAGTTGCTAGTTCGCCATCAGCCCATGCCATAGAAGCCACAATTCTCAGCAGGTTCATTTGGCGTGGCGAAATAGAGGGAGGGGGTGGGGGTTGGATCATAAAAGTTAGGAATGGGGAATTGGTAATGGGGAATGGGGAATTGGTAATGGGGTATTCGGAATTGAGCCGGATTCCTGTTTTTATTTTTCTTCCTTTTGCCCTGCACCTTTCCCTGCTCCTTCTCTTTCTTTTATCTCACAAGTTTGACAAAGGAACTCCCAGCCATCCGGTAAAGTTTTGTTGCTGAATTTTGCTCGGCGCATCAACAGGTACGATCGAATAGCGGGTAGGTTGCGGCGCTGCCAGAGTTACCGTGCAAGTCCGCAGTTCGTCTTGATGAAACACTGTCACCGCTACAGTATCTCCAGGCTTGTAATCTTTCAGCCTCTCGTTCGCTTGTTCTGTATTTGCTACCCGAAAACCTTCGATCGCCAGCAACTCATCTCCTGCGTCAATTCCCGCCAATTGTGCGGGAGATCCTGCTTCAACAAACTTAATAGTTTCCCGTCCGTGTTCCGAGGTCAGCGTCCAACCGAGCCGAGGTATTTCGCTAGTTTCATCTACCGAAATTTTCAGGCCGAAAGGTTCGAGATATTCGTCATAGGGCAACTCTTCAGTGCCGTCAACATAACGGGCAAAAAAGTCACTTAAATCGACGCCTGCAACCGACTCGATCGCAGCTTTTAACTCTTCTGGAGTAAAGCCAATTTCTGTTGGATGCGCCGGAGAATTTAACTTGCCGTTTTGCTCGGAATTAGCATTGCCGAACTTCTGCCACATCAAACGCATCACATCATCCAGCGAGCGTTCGTTTCCGTGTTGCGCCCGGATCGACAAATCGAGCAAAAACGAAACAACTTCCCCTTTCAGATAATAAGAAATTTGAGAATTATCGCTGTTAGCATCTCGGCGGTAAAGCTTGATCCAAGCATCCCAACTCGACTCGCTGGCAGGCTGCACTTTTCGCCCCGGCGTCGTTTGCAAGCGAGTGATTTCCTTAGCTAAATGTTGCAACAAACCCTTAGCGTCGTAAAACCCAGCTCGAAATGGAATCACCAAATCGTAATAACTGGTCGTGCCTTCGGAGAACCACAAAGAAGTAGTATAATTTTCTTGTTCGTAATCAAATACTTCCAGAGCTTTCGGTCGGATGCGCTTGACATTCCAGAGGTGAAAAAATTCGTGAGCCACTAATTGCACGAACCTTTCGTACTTGTCTTTAGAGCGAAATCCAAAGCGCGGGTAATTGAGAGTGCAGCTATCTTTGTGTTCCAAACCTCCGTAACCGGAGCCGGACAAATGCAGCAAAAATATATAGCGATCGTAAGGCAAACCGCCGAACATTTTTGCTTCAACTTCGATAACTTTTTGGATATCTCGAATTGCCCGATCGGCATCTAAATTGCCTTTGCCCCACACAACTAACTGGTGAGGTTTTCCCATCACCTCAAAATCGCAGGCTTCGTGAATTCCGATCTCAAAAGGACTATCGACCAGAGTATCAAAATCCGCCGCTGCGAAAGTGTTATCTTGCCCCGCAACGGGCGGCAAAGCCGTCACAATGCGCCATTCCGGGCGGGGCGGCACAATTTTTACGGTGTAACGAGCGCGATCGAATCCTGACAAGAAAAAGCACAAAGCCGCCGGGTTGAAATAACCGTGAGTCCCATCTAAATGATTGGTGCGCACCGTCAGTTCGTTGGCAAAAATGCGGTAGCTTACCGTTACATCCGAAACAGAATCCGTATCGACTTGCCAGTGATTTTTGCTGATTTTTCGCCAAGGCAAAGCACGCGCGGCGAAGCTATCCCGTAGGGAATCGCCCGCGCGCGATCGAAAATCTTGCAAGTGTTTGGCGTACTCTCGAATCAAATAAGAACCCGGTGTCCAAATCGGCATTTTTAAATCCAAAACTGACGCCGACCAATTTTGGACTCGCAAAGTCACTTCAAACAGGTGGGATTCAGGATTGGGCATCACTACCACATAATCAATGGTCGGTGAAGTTAATTTTTCCGGCAGGTCTCGGGCAACTTCCGAGGCATCAAAACGAGTGACATCTTTCATTTGAATTTTGATATTTTTTCGCTAACATTTGCTAACAAATAGATTGAGTTGAGATGCTGCCTCGAACCGCGCCCGGTTCGACATTTGCAACTCATGCCTTGCCCGAGCCTTTTGTCGGTGGAAATATTGAAAATTACCTCGGCGAAATTGAAACTTAAAATTGCAACCTGTCCCCAAGAAATCCCAAAATTTTGCAGCTCCATCGGAAAAATCCCCGCTACAATCGGCATTCCGATTTAGCGGTGGATCGTTCACTTGCTTGCCAAATTCATCAAGTGTTTGAGATTGATCAAATGGATAGTTTGGCGCTCTGAATCGACTTTAATCCAGTTTTTGCTTTCCAGCGTTTCCATAATTTTGCTGGTTTCATCTAGGGCGATATCTGTCACGTCCGCTAAATCTTCATAAGGGATATTAAATATCTCTTTGCCCTGTGCAGTTTTCTGACCGTAGTTTTCTGCCAGCTCGACTAAAGTATTGGCTAGTTTAACTGCTGGCTGGCGGTTGCGGAGTTGATAGCGGAGATTGGTTTGGCGGAGCCTGCGCACCATCAGTTGCAGCATTCGGTGGTGCAACTGCGGGTCCTTGAACAGGGTTTGAATAAATCGCTGGGCCGTAACGCTGATCAGTCGCACGGGCGACAGGGCAATTACGTCATTCGATCGCGGAGATTCATCGAGAATGGCCATTTCGCCGAAGAATGCGCCCCGTCCCAAAATAGCCATCGATACGGCTCGATCGTTTGACAGGCGGCGGACTTTGACCCAGCCTGACACTACAAAGTAAATTGCATTGCCCCACGAATCTTCCATCACTACAGCTCGGCCGGGGGGATACTCGTGCTTGACGGCATTTGATAGCAGCCCTCCCAAGGTTTCTGGGTTAGCACCCTTAAATAGGGGGAACAGCTCACTGAAAGCTTCTGTCTTCATGCAAACTCGCAAAGCGTGGGAAATTATGATTAGGCGACAGCCAATAGCCTCCGGAGCGATCGTTGTTTGAGAAAACAAACAATCGCTTGCTCCTTTAATTATTGATGATAAGGGTGCAGAGGCGCTGTTCGCGTAAAATTGGCCGATTCTTCAAATTGCAAACGATTTTAACTGCATCCTACTGCCTGGTGAATTTTCTCCAACAGGGGATCTATATAATTCGGCCAGCCGATCGCGATCGGCTGAAAATGGGCCAGGGTTTCGGGATTTAAGGCATCGGGCGTCCATCTCAGGGGTTGACCTTGCAAGTCGCAGCAGACCAATCCGGCTGCTTTTGCTAGGGCCAAAGGGCCGGCCGTATCCCAGACTTTGACTCTGCCGTTGAGGTACAGGTACAAGCCGGCTCGACCGGCGATGACTTCGATCACTTTTAAGCCGAAGCTGCCGAGGGAATAAAACTCAGCGCCCGGTATGCTTTGGGCGATCGCCCGACCGTAGTTTTTTTGGTCCTTATCTCCGAGTACAATTTTACAGTTGTTGGAGGTTGGGGCTGGCGGTTGCTGAATGGCGATCGGCTGCGGGTCTCCGCCTCCAAGGGTTTGGAACAATCCCCAATCTTTGCCCCCGAAGTACATTTGCTCGAAGGCTGGGGCGTAGATCCAGCCCGCGATCGGTTCTTTGTCTTGCAACAGACCGACCATCGTAGCGTAGTGGAGTTTTCCCTGCATAAATTCTTCGGTGCCGTCGAGGGGGTCGATGCACCACAGGCTGCGGTAATCGGCGTTGTAGGCATCTCTGGAGGGAGCGTTTTCTTCTGTGATGATGCCATCTTCCGGAAACAGAGTACAGAATACTGTCGATAGCCTTTCGTCTAGGTATCGATCGATGCTCGTCACGTAATCGCCCGGTCCCTTTTCGGAAATTTCAAAGGGTCGGGCTGCGAGTTGGAGAGCTTGCCGGCCGCACTCGTGCAGCGTGGAGCGAATTTTTTGGTCTCGATCGGGAGAAATGTACATAAAGCTAATAATAGGCGAACCAATATTTTTGTGTTAGTAAATTCTGGGCACAGCCTTGTTGGATTGAATGAGAGATGTTGTAGAACCCATTTTAGATCTAAGAGACCAGCATCTTAATCATTAGCCTAAATCATTAGCCTAATCCAACAAAGATCCAGGCATGGCAGTTGCACGATCCAAAGTTCTCTCGAAGTCAAGAGTGAGGATTTTACATCTTGCTATCCCAGCATTCGATAACAGAAAAAAATCCCAATCTCATCTTAATTTTGCGGTAAAACTGCTGGAACACACCAAATAAAAATACCCCTCTAGAATACCGAACCAGAGGTTTTTGGCATACAACTTGGAAGACAACACAGGAGAATACTTTGACGTACTATTTAGCATTGGGGCGCAAAATAGATTTAGACGGCATCCATCGCAAGGCTTGCATGGGTAAAAGCCCCCGCCACGTCCTGCGCGCCATCAGAGACCGTTTGCAGGCCCAAGTACGCGCTCCAGAGGGGGAGACAATACTGTGGACTGACAACCAGCGATCGCAAATTTCGAGCTGGCCGCAGCATTGGGCCCTCGCCCGCAAATTGTCGGAACAAGTCAGCAGCAAAGATGTCATATTCTGTTCTGGAGAAGACATTGGCATTCCCGTAGCAGCAATGTGCGGAGCCTTGCGCGATCGCCCGAAAATAGTTGTATATTTCCACAATATCGATCGGCTGCGAGGCCGCCTCGCTCTGAAACTGTTCGGTTTAGCAAACAAAATCGATTTGTTCGTAGCCTGTTCGAGTCCTCAAATTAATTTTTTGTCGAGTTATTTAAATCTTTCCGAATCCAAGATTTTATTGCTTTTAGAACAGACAGACACGCTATTTTTTACCCCAGGTCCTGCTTCGCCCGACAAACAACGAAAAACTATTGTTAGTGTCGGACTGGAACAGCGGGATTACGGACTCCTAGCTGCAGCAACAGCAGATTTAGACGTAGATGTAAAAATTAGCGGTTTTTCCAAAGATGCCAAAGCATTAGCGCAAGCTTTTCCCGAAACTATGCCGGCAAATATGTCGCGCCAATTCTATGAATGGTCGGATTTAGTGCAGCTTTACCGCGATGCAGACGCAGTAGCAGTTTGTTTGGTAGAGAATAAATATGCTGCCGGAGTCCAGAGTGTATTAGAAGCGCTGGCTTGCCAAAGACCCGTCGCAATTACTCGCACTCAGGGCATGGTAGATTATTTAGTACAGCCAGATATTGCCAAAATAGTAAATGTAGGAGATCGTGCTGGTTTGCGCGAGGCGATCGTCCATTTGTTAAACAACCCTCAAGAAGCAGAATATCGAGCCCAGAAAGGCTATGAAATGGTCATGAAGTATCACAACAGCGAAGGTTATGTAGATGTTTTGGTCGATCGATTGCGATCGCTTTAAGCAAGCATTTGCACTTCAGAAATCTGGTAGATACCTCCACGGTGCGCGCTCCACGTGACACTTGCGAAGGACATCGTGGAGGTAATTATTTTTTTTACAAGCAATTTCAACTATAAATAAATTACGAGCATAGCTGGCAGTAACTGACATTTTGTCACAGCCATAATTGCCGATTTGCGTCGAATACTATGCCAAAAAATAAACAAATTTTAATCTTTACTCAGTTTACGAGGGTAAATAGCATTAGTTAAGATAAGTCTATTGTTTGCGCCATCACCTACTCCATTAGTTGGGTAAAAAGCTTCTCTCATCGAGGGTTTGATACCAAAAGTCGCAAAATTTAGAAATATATTTTCAGCATTTTAGGTCAAAAATTATGGCTTTCCTGAGGCGGGATACCCGATCGCTGGCAGGTCTCAATGTGCTGGAAATAGAGCACAATCCGCAGCTAGCTGGGGCAATTAGCTAGCAGGGATGGCGTCAATTGGGGGTGTTTTGCAGGCGAAGCCCGATTTGCTTAACCGCGAATTGATGGTAATTAGTCAGTGGGTTCCCACCAACCAAATTAGTTCAGACATATCGATCGACTTTTGATAAAGTCGTTACGCAAATGAAAAACATCTGTCAAAAAGTTGCCGTCGCTGCCGCAACTACTGCGCTCTGTTTTGCAGCCCTTGACGCACTTCCTGCCGAAGCTGCTTCCTTCGCACTCGGTTCTCCCAACAGCAAACTATTTATTCAATTTTCTGGTAATGTAAGTTTCGATGGGGTAAATCAAGCGTCTGTGGGACTTGACAATCTTGATTCGTTCCAAGCCAGATTTCGCTACGTTCTTTCACCAGATTCCTATGAAGAAGGAACCTGGAGCAAGCAGGATCTTTTAAACTTTAGTTTTTTTTACAACCCGCTGAAAATCGATCGACCCCACCCTTCAGATCCCGATTTATCAGCCTTAAGATTTGAAGCAAGAAACTCAAGAGGCGCAACTTTGTCAATGATGCCAGAAAGTAAAGGCTTCACGATGGCCTATCTTCCCATAGAATGTCCGCCGTTTGCGCCACCTGGGATTGAGTGCGGTTACTCCGATATGTTTCGCGTCGGCAGAGGGGCGGTTTACCGCGTAGCTGACGACTCGGCACCCGTACCGATACCGGAGGGGACTGTAATTCCCGGCTTAGCTTTGGGAATTGGATGGTTGATTCAAAAACGCCAGCGTCTTGCTCCAAAGTAAACTTACTGCCGAAAGAAGTAGTTCTGCTTCGAGCCCGTTCCCAATTCTGCAATTTCCAGTTAAAATCGTTGCGGTGCACGGAAAACGATCGCGACGGATATCATGCTCACAAAAGCTGCACCCAAACCCCTGCGCTGGCAACGTTCTCAATATTCGCCGCTCGCCAGACAGATAGATGTTTTTGCAGCGGCGGGCAAATTTCTGTTTTACTTGTGGTGGGACGGGCTGTGGCAAAATCATTCGCCTCATACTAGAAGGCTGCGCGCTCACTGGTTGGTCAATACTTTATTGGATTTGGGCCCGACTTTTATTAAAATCGGACAGTCTCTCTCGACTCGCGCGGATTTGCTGCCGCTGGAATATATCAAGGAGTTGGGACAGTTGCAGGATCGGGTTCCTGAATTCAGTTCCGAAGAGGCGATCGCCCTGATAGAATCCGAGTTGGGCAAGGATATTTATGCTTTGTACCGCGATTTTGACCCGTTTCCAATCGCGGCTGCCAGTCTGGGACAGGTTCACAAAGCACGGCTGCACACTGGGGAAGATGTAATTGTTAAAGTGCAGCGCCCCGGATTGCAAAGGTTATTCGATTTGGACGTGAAGGCGGTTCACCAAGTGATGCGATTGTGCGATCGCTATTTCCCTGGGACGCGCAAGTATGACTTGGAAGCTATTTATCGCGAGTTTTTTAAGATTTTATTTCAAGAAATCGACTACGTGCAAGAAGGGAAAAATGCCGATCGCTTTTCTCGCAATTTTCAAGGACACCATCAGATTATTGTACCAAAAGTATACTGGCAGTACACGACTAAAAAGGTTTTAACTGTCGAATACCTTCCCGGCATCAAAGTGGACGATCGCATCAGTTTGGAGGCGATCGGAGTCGATATTCCGAAACTCAACCAACTAGGAATTACCTGTTATTTGAAACAATTGTTAATTGACGGATTTTTTCAGGCTGACCCGCATCCGGGAAATTTGGCTGTTACCGAAGATGGCAGCTTGATTTTTTACGATTTTGGGATGATGGCAGAGGTTAAGTCTCTGGATAAAGACCAAATGGTGAAGACTTTTTTTGCCGTGCTCAGAAAGGATACGGATGCAGTAATCGAGACTTTAATTTCGATCGGCTTGGTGGAACGAATGCCGGATCTGATGCCGGTGCGCAGGCTGATTGCTTTTCTGTTAGATAAGTTTATTGACAAGCCGATCGACTTTCAAGCTTTAAATGAAATTAAGAACGAACTTTACATCATGTTCGAGCAGCAGCCGTTTCGATTGCCCGCGCAAATGATGTTTATTGTGAAATCTCTGACAACTCTCGACGGCATTGCGAGAACTCTCGACCCGCACTATAATTTCTTAGCATCAGCCAAGCCGTTTGTCAAGAGTTTGGTTGTTACGAAAGGGCGCAAAAATGCGGTGGGAGAACTGGCAAGGCAAGCACGAAAATTTCTGCAATACCAGTTACAGCAACCGAGCAAAGCAGAAGTCGCTCTCAAACGTTTGGAGAAGCGAATTGAAGATGGGGAATTGCAAATTAGGGTGCGAAATATCGAGAGCGATCGAGCGTTAAAACGCATTCATTTAGCTCTAAAAACTTTGATTTATGCCTGCATCACGGGTTTGGTGTTGGTGTCGGGTGCGATACTGTCGATTGGAGGTTATAAAACAGGGGCGATCGCGGTTTTTGTGCTGTCGGGATTGGGAGGCTTATTTGTATTGCGTTCTTTGTTAGATTTGTTAGTGAGAGAAAGGCTCGATCGGATGATTGAGAAATAAGGGCAGTCGAGCGCCCTTTTCCCCAAATTCGATCGCCCCCCTTCAAATCCATCGAATTACTCGTAGGGACTCTCGCATTTGGGCGACAATATATTAATCTCAACCAACAATCTCCCGTCCAAATGCTTCACCCTCCCCCACGCAAGGCAATAACCACCAGAAATTTTGGATGTGCAAAATATTCGTGAATATCGTGTATCAAGATTGCGCGTGAGGCTGGGCGAAGCATTCGGATACAATATGGTTGGCGGTATATCAAAAATTGTCGTCCGAATGCTTCTCCCCTACAAATTTATAATGACTGATGACTAATGACTATGAATTTACAAAATTTATTCCGTGCTTTTATTTGCTTCTTACTCTCGATCTCCCTCGCAACTTGCAATATCATATCCCCCGCCAAAATAGAAAAACCTCCGCTGAAAGTTACCTACAATCCCTGGCCGGGATTCTTGCCTTTAGTCATTGCTAAAGAAAAAGGCTTTTTTGCCAAAGAAGGAGTAAAGGTCGAGATTTCCTATTTAGAAGACACTCAATTGCAAATGGCAGATATGGGTGCCGGTAAATACGATGGAGCCACCTTAGCTTTAGGCAGTATTGTTATCATCAGCAGCAAAAATCCCGACGTGCAGATTATCTTCGCCAGCGACGAATCTGCTGGGGCTGATGCTGTAGTTGCCTCGCCCTCTATTAGTAAAGTAGCAGATTTAAAAGGCAAAGCATTAGGAACTGGGATTGGCGGATTTGGCGAATTGTTTGCTGTCAAAATGTTAGAAACTGCTAACCTAACTTCTGAAGATGTCAATCTTGTCAATATGGATGGAGAGCAAGTGCCGGGGCGGTTAAAAAAAGGTGACATTCAAGCAGGACAAACCTGGGAACCCTACGTTTCTGGTGCCGTAAAATCTGGCGCGCGAGTGCTGTTTTCCAGCGCCCAAACACCGGGGTTGATTCCCGATGTCGTTGCATTCCAAAGCTCGGTACTGCGCGATCGCCCCGAGGATATTAAAGCATTTGTCCGGGCTTGGTTTCAAGCAGCAGATTACTGGAAGGCTCATCCTGCTGAAGGAAATGCTATTATTGCTAAATTGCTGAATGTAGGAGCGGATACCATTTCTTTGGAGGGGATAAATTTATTTAGTTTGAGCGATAATTTGAAAGCATTTACTCCCGGCACTGACACCAAGTCGATTTACTATACTGCTCGATTGTACGCCGATTTTTTTGTCCGCAGTGGAGGTGTAACTCGCCCGCCAGATATCGATCGATTGCTCGATCCGTCTTTTCTTAAATAATCCCGATCGTTGGCAGCGAATAACTACTTTTTGCGATAGCAAACAGCAGAATTTATCGATAGAGCAAAAACCTAATTTTTTCCTTAGGATGACAGCTTATATTTTTCAGGATGCCACTACCCAAACTCTATACTATACGTAAAAAATTAATCGTCTCTTTTTTGATAGTGGCGCTGATTCCGCTGATGTTGCTGGCGGCGATCGACAGATACAATATCCAACAAATTTTAACCAAAAATGCCCAACAATCTCTGCTAGCTGTAGCCTCCCAAACAGCTTTGAGTATCGACACATTTCTGACTTTTAATCTCAATAATGTCCGGGTTGAAGGTATTTTGCCGGGATTGGCGAAATACTTGAATTTGCCCCCAAAAATTAGGGATAAAAGTGCCGAACAAAAAATTGCTAGAGATACTTTGCGGAGTCTGAGCCGCCGAGATACTGTAAATATTTTTTCCTATGCACTGTTAGATCCCAAAGGGCAAAATGTTTTAGACACTTACACCCGGGATATCGGTAAAGATGAATCGAACCGCGATTACTTTCAACAGCCTTTAAAAACTGGCTTGCCCTATGTTTCTAGCTTGAAGATATCCTCAAAATCTCCCGGTTTGATTAAAATCTATTTTAGCAGTCCCGTTCGCAACAACAAAGGAGTTGTCGTCGGCATTTTGCGATTCTGTTACAATGCTACTGCTTTGGAGCGCGCGATCGTCCAACAAACTGGTTTAGCTGGCCCGGAATCTTTTGCTATTTTATTAGACGAACATTACATCCGCTTGGCCCACGGAACATTACCAGAATTAAATTTTAAATCTGTAGTTCCGATCGACCCGCTTTTAGTAAAAAAATTGCAAGCCGAGGAACGCTTGCCGAAGTTGTCAATTGACGAATTATCAACTAATTTACCAGAACTAAAACAGGCTGTAGATAATGTTAGGGTGCGACCTTTTGCGATGCTGCGATTGATAGGAACCGAAGATAAATTGAGTGCAGTAGCGATCGCGCCCGTACAAAATCAGCCTTGGTACGTGCTGTTCGTGCAGCCGCAATCTGCATTTCTCGCCCCTATAGAAGCCCAAACCCGCACCACACTTTTGCTTTCTTTAGTTATTGCTAGCGTCGTTACTTTAGTAGCCCTATTGCTAGTGCAAAGTTTAACTAAACCAATTATTAATTTAACTAAAAGAGTAGCCCAATTTAAATCTGGAAATTTGAGTTGTCGGGTTCCTATTGAATCGAGGGATGAAGTGGGAAATTTAGCAGATACTTTCAATAAAATGATTGAAAGATTGCAAAACTATACAGAAAGTTTGGAACAGAAAAATGCAGCTTTATTGTCGGCAGAAGCGCAGTTGCGCGATAGCGAAAGCAGGCTGTCGAAATTATTAGAGGCAATGCCCGTTGGCGTATTTGTAACTGACGGTCAAGGTCAACCTTACTACGTCAACCGCATCGGCCAGCAATTGCTTGGAAAAGGAGTTGTACCAGCAGATACTATTGAAAAATTAGTGGCAGTTTATCAAATTTATATAGCAGGAACAGAGCAAAATTATAACTTGGAAACTTTTACTATTCCGAAACTTTTGAGAGGGGAAACTGCCAATGCTGATAATATTGAAATTCGCCGTTCCGACAAAATTATTCCCCTAGAAGCTTGGGGAACGCCGATTTTTGACGATCGCGGTAAAGTTGCTTATACAATTATTGCATTTCAAGATATTTCGGAACGCCGCGCAATTGAAGCCGATCGCGAAAAGTTTACTGAAGAATTATCGCAACTCAACCGCCATTTGCAACAAGCGTTAGAGGCTCAATTACAGCTAACAAACGCTTACGGCAGGTTTGTACCGCATCAATTTTTGGATTTGCTGGGATATGAAAGTATTGTCGATGTTAAATTGGGCGATCGAGTACAGAAAACCATGTCGGTATTGTTTGCTGATATTCGCGATTTCACCTCGCTTTCGGAAAGGATGACGCCTCACGAAAATTTTAAATTTATCAATTATTATTTAATGCGAACCGAGCCTTGTATTACTGCGAATAATGGATTTATTGACAAATATATTGGCGATGGAATTATGGCTTTATTCGGTGGCGTTGCTGACGATGCTGTTACAGCGGGAATCACCATGCTGGAGACTCTTGCTGCCTACAATTTAACTCGGAAAGACCGAGGTTATGACCCGATCGAAATTGGTATCGGCATCAATACGGGTACTTTAATGCTGGGTACTGTAGGCGGCGAAAATCGGATGGATGGAACTGCGATCGGGGATGCTGTAAATTTAGCATCTCGCTTGGAAGGATTGACGAAAAATTACGGCGTACCGCTGTTAATCAGCCACCATACTTTTTCATCCCTGACATTTCCTGACAATTATCAAATTCGCCCGATCGATCGAGTTAAAGTTAAGGGAAAATCCGAGTTAGTGACAGTTTATGAAGTATTCGATGCCGATCCAGTGGAAATTCGATCGGCTAAATCAGCGACGAAAACAGTTTTTGAAAATGCCTGGATGCTTTACCGAGATGGAGATTTCTGCACAGCAGCAGGGCTGTTTGAGGATTGTCTGTGCCGAAATCCTGCTGATAAAGTAGCTGCAATTTATCTCGATCGATGTCAGAAACAATTGTCGTAAATACTGCGCGCGATCGAGCTGCTGCTGGACTTATACCAAATTCGAGTTTACCCCTATTATACACCCTGTTGAAATGCTTGTTGAAATGCTTTCAGTGCTTCAATTTTAGAAGCCATCATCAGACATCGGGCTAACAGGTTAATATCCAAATCTGGCAGGACTTCAGAGCGATCGATTCTTTCATAACCAGATTCTCGCAAGCTGTATAGCCGGAACAAACCATCTTCCCAAAACCAGACTTCAGGAACACCTAAAACTTGGTAGCGAATCAATTTGCGATCGCTACCACTGGTAAATATTACTTCAACAGAAAGGTCAGGTTTTGTCGCTGTTGAGCTACCAATAGCAAAAGATTCGTCAGCTTGAGCTGAAACTTTTTCCTCCTGTTCTTGGGTAAAGCTACCTAATGGGTTGAACTCGATATCATTGTGCAAAAAATATACAATCAGCAATGCAGTAATCATGCGGCTGATTGATTCGTGGTCTGCGGAAACGGTCACAATTTCAATCTCTCCATCATAGTAAGCCAGTCTGATTCCAGGTGAGTCGGCAAAGCTTTCTTGAAGTAACTTGAACTGTTGCCAGCTCATTCCATAGTGTACTAGCCGTTGGTCTTTTGTCTTGTCTAGGGTAATTGTCATGACGGGAACTCCTTTGTTTGGGGGTGATTTATCCCATTTTTTGCGCAGGATGTCAGTATTGGTTTCCTCTCAACTTCTTCGCACTTACAATTTTAACTCTTCGCGCAACGATCGCAATAAGATTGTTGCTTGCTCTTGAGATAGCTGTTTCAAAAATGCCATAAATTCAGCATTGTTTTAAGGCTTCTGCTAATTTGGGATTGAGTTGGATGGCTCGATCGTAATTGGCGATCGCGCGGTCATATTCCCCTAATCTTTTTATATTATGAGTGTAGAGATCGGAATCAGGAAGGATACAAATAAAATATCGAGCGCGATCGTCTCTCTCGATCGCGATCGGGGACGCTCGCACTATCAACTCTCAACTCTTCCTTCTAGTTATCTTTTTTAATTTTTACCTGCGAATCAGCCGCTGTTTCTCCACCGTTTAAATAACGGTAACTGAGGCGAGAAATATCTCGAATCAAAGTTTGAGCGGGCTTCTCGGTTTCCGGCGAATGTTTCACCATTACGGCTATCAAATAACGCTTGCCGTTGGGCAGATCCACCATTCCCGAGTCCGCCAGCAAAGAATTAATATTGCCCGTTTTGTGAGCAATAATTGCTCCTTCCCCCAAACCCTTCGGCAACAAAGAATCGTTCTCAGTTTGGCGCATGATTTGCAAGATGCGATCGCGCGATTTTACCGATACCAAATTCCCCCGATCGACCTGGGCGAGGGCATTAATTAAATCCTTCGGACTGGTAGTATTAGTTCCCTCCAAATCCGGCAAATTGTTCTGAATTACAGTCGATCGCAAACCCCAAGCAGCAAACTGCTGGTTTAAAACCTCCTTACCTCCGAGCAATTCAATCATCATATTTGTTGCCGTATTGTCGCTGACAACAATCATTTTTTTTGCCACTTCCAAAGCTGAATACTTCGTTCCTGGAGCTTGGTCTTGCAAGTCCCCAGAACCGCCGACAATATGTTCTTGTTGCAGCGTCAACATTTGGTCTAATTGCACTTTTCCCTCATCTACTGCTTGGAAAAAAGCGATTAAAATCGGTAATTTAATCGTGCTCGCCGCAGCAAAAGTAACATCGCCGTTAAAATTTAAGTAACTTCCCGTATCCAGATCGACGAGAAATATTCCCGCAGTCAAATTAGGATTTTCTGTTGCTAAAACTTGAACTTGCGTTTTGATAGCTGATATTTCTTGGTTTAATTGCAAGGCTTCTGCGGTGGCAGGTGTTGCGGGAGCGCTTGCCGTCTGGTTTTCTCCAGCGGCAGCCAAGCTTTGTTCTTGCGCGACTACGGCCGATCGATTCCAAGCATTGGCAACTGACAGCACGGTTCCAGAAATCACCGCAATCCCGACTCCCAAAATCAGCAACCGAGTCGCGTACACCAGCGGCGGCAAGCTCTGAGGCGCGGGTTTTTTACTCGGTTTGTTGCCCAGTTTTTTGTCAGTTTGGAGGCGCGGTTTGGGGGCGGGTTGTGTTTTGGCATCTACAGATATTTCGGTGTTTCTTTTGCCCGGTTTTTTGTCCGCTTGAGGGCGCGGTCTGGGGACGGGTTGTGTTTTGACATCAAAAGGTCTTTCGGTGTCCCTAACGCCATTTGAAGGCGAACCGAAGCGATTTCTGGGACGGGGTGCAGGGGTAGTTGGTGATTCCCTGGGGGATAGGTTCGTCTCGCGAAATTGTTCGCGCAATTGTTCGCGCAATTCTTCGCGGAATTCTTCGCGAAATTGTTCGCGCAATTGGGTGGGGGGGTAACTGACTGTTTCTTGGTTCGATCGCGGATCGAATAAATCGACTTGACCGAGTTTGGTGTTGCGGGATTTGCGGTCGATCGATCGGGGTAGTTGTCGGATGTTGGAGTTTCGGCGGGCGATTGCTGATTTGGGATTGGATAAAAAGTCTGCAGGGTCGATCGGTGAGGGAGCAACAGCGTCCGAATTGTCTCTAATTCTGGTATCGGCGGGTGAGGGAGGAACAGCGTCCGAATTAGCTCTAATTCTGGTGCGACTTGCGGGTTTTTGAGGTAAAGCTGAAGGTTCTGGCTGTTCTGGAATTGTCGCATCCGGGCGCGGCAATTCCAAACGGCGACGCCGTTCCCTGTTGCCGGACTGACTGGGTTTGCCAGGAGGCGGCGACTGGGAGCCGGACTTGGAAGAGGATATCGCTGAAAATGTAGATCGCTGGGGAAATCTCTCTGCCACGCTTGACTCCTTTAGCACTAAATAGACTGCAAATTTAAGGTTTTTCCGATCGCTTGCTAGCTTTATTCTTGAGTTTCGCTCGGATTATCCGGCAACGCCCCATCCACAGTATCAGAAACAGGCGCAATCGGATGTAATTTTATCGCCCATTCTACTTGCCTCAGAATGCCCCGCAACATGGCTATTTCGTCAACAGTCGGATAGGCCCTATTGTACAAGCGCCGAAATTTTTCCATGCGCGATGCTGCGGTGTGGGGGTGCAAGTATCCTATTTTTAACAGCAAACTTTCTAGTTGTCCGTAATATCCCTCTAAATTTTCCAAGGGTGCTGAGGGGAGGGGGGGAGGGGGAGAATGGAGGAGGGGGAGAGTGGGGGAGGGGGGGAGGGGGAGAATTTTTTCTTGCTCTTGATTCTCTCTTTTTTCTTGCCGATTATTTTCTCCTTCTTCCTTCACAAACCCTCTTCCTTCTTCCTTCTTCCTTCTTCCTTCTTCCTTCTTCTTTCTTCCTTCTTGATAAATTTCGTAGCAGCAGATAGCGACAGCTTGGGCGAGATTTAGGGAAGTGTAGGCGTCGCTGGTGGGAATCCGGATCAGGCGCTGGGCGTAGTTTAATTCGGCGTTAGTTAAGCCGCAGTCTTCGCGACCAAAAATTAAGGCGCTGGGGGCTTCTAAGAGCCAAGGCAAGGCGGATGCTGGTGATTCTAACTGTGTTGGCAGCGATCGACTATTGTCTCCTGTAGTCGCGATCGCTCTGGTACATCCTACCAAAGCTGCTGGCAAACTTTCGACTACTTTAGCAGTTTCTAAAATATCGGCGGCGCGAACTGCCATCAATCGGGCTGATTCCCCTAAATAATCGCACTGGGGATTGACCAAAACTAATGGATGCAAACCCATATTTTTCATGATGCGAGCAACAGAACCCACGTTCAAAGGGCCGGCAGGTTCCACCAAAACTATTCGGATGTTAGTTAATGCTGTTTCTAGCATTTTTGTTGGGGATATTTTTAGCAAAAATTGGGTGTTCGATCGAATTATTTTCGGTGGTTTTTCCAATATATTTGGTCGGTGGGTGCGAGCGTCTCCGCTCGCGGTCTCCTGTAGCGAGCGGGGACGCTCGCACCATATAGTTTTGATGCTACCGGATTCGCTATCGTGTCCGATCGATTGCCAATAAAAATTTTGAGTAAAATTTAACTAATAATCTAGCGTTAAAAATAGCATGGCGAAGCAGCGATCGAAATCCGATTTCCCCACAAAAATCTGTCCGGTGTGCGATCGACCTTTCACCTGGCGCAAAAAATGGGCCGACTGCTGGGATGAGGTGAAATATTGTTCGGATCGCTGCCGTCGCCGCCGCAACAGCAGCCCGGATTAAGAATTGCTTGCAGTTTGCCTGACAGAGGCTAAGATTGCTAAAGAAAAATTTCAGGTTAGAAAATATGGCATCTCAACAGGTGCAACCAAAGTTAGTTATTCACGGCGGTGCAGGCAGTTCTCTACACAGCAAGGGCGGCATTGATGCGGTGCGCAAATCGCTTTATCAAGTTTTGCAAGAAGTTTACCCGATGCTGGAAGGCGGTGCCAGTGCGGTAGATGCAGTGGTGCGCGGCTGTCAGTTGTTGGAAGATGACCCGCGATTCAATGCGGGTACGGGTTCTGTGGTGCAGTCGGACGGGCAAATTCGGATGAGTGCGTCGCTGATGGACGGTTTCGTGCAGCGCTTCAGTGGGGCGATTAACGTGTCTCACGTCCAAAATCCGATCGAACTTGCTAAATTTTTGCAGAATTCGGACGATCGGGTACTTTCGGATTACGGATCGACGCAATTGCTGCGAGAACTTCAGTTGCCGATTTACGATCCGATGACTGATTTACGCTTGCAAGAGTGGATGCAGGAGAGGCAAGGCAATTTTAGCAAGGCGATGGCTGATGTGGTGGCCGAACCCGCCGGTATGGGGACGATCGGAGTCGTTGCTTTGGATGCCGAGGGGCGTTTGGCTGCAGGAACTTCCACGGGCGGCAAAGGTTTTGAACGCATCGGGCGAGTCAGCGATTCGGCAATGCCTGCGGGAAATTACGCGACGGGAAGTGCTGCGGTAAGCTGTACGGGAATCGGCGCAATCGCCAACGGGATTTTGGCGCGATCGCAATTGATGCTAGCGGTGCGATCGGTTGCGGCAAAACTAGCGACGTGCTTTTGGCTGCTTTTCACAACGGAATGGAAATGGGCGATACTTTGGAATTGAACAAGGGAACGTTGATTTTTATTGCTTAGAAAACTGCTCCTGTCGATTACCATAAGAGAAACGGTTCTTTTTGCGGACTAAAGTCCGCAAAAAGAACGGACTAAAGTCCGCACTACAAACGAATTTTATTGCGGTCGATCGACCGGATACGATATAACAAGTTAAATTTACTGACTTTGAGAAATTTTGTGCAAGTTTTGTGCTTGCGGGCGGAACTTTAAATTTCTACGACTAATTGCGGGTTGAATCGCTCGTTTGGTTCGTCGGGATATCCGCGAGGATTGCAAATTACTCGGGTTGCATCAATTGTGTAATCGAATTGTGTGTGTGTGTGACCGTGAATCCATAGCTGAGCACCGGATTTTGCTACAAAATCATCAAGATTTGAGGCATAGGCAGCACTCAAAATATCTCGATCGAAGGGCGGCATTATGGATTTTTTACTTGGTGCGTGAAGGGGAGACTGGAAACGCTCAAAGTCTCCCTTCTTAAAGGAGAGATTGGAAACGCTCAAAGTCCCTCTTCTTAAAGGAGAGATTGGAAACGCTCAAAGTCCCCCTTCTTAAAGGAGAGATTGGAAACGCTCAAAGTCCCCCTTCTTAAGGGGGATTTAGGGGGATCTAGACTCAGGTAAAAACGAGATTGCTGTGGGTTTAGGTAGATTGTTGACACCAACGAACACTGCTGTGTCCCTGCTGAATCGGGGTTCGATCGCGCTTCACTCAAATTCTAGCCATTTGCAGCCAAATGTGGTAAATTAGTGTCAGTTACCGTAAGAAAATGACGGCGACCAGCAAAAAATCAACTTAGGTAAGCTTCCCGATCGACCCATATCTAGAAAAGCACGTCAAATCAAGTGAAAAGAAGGTCTTTGTTACTGGGAGCAGCCTCCCTAACATTAAGTCAATTAGCAGCAGGGTGCGATTCGAGACAGCCTCTCAAAATTCGATCGCTCAAAAATACTATTCCCGCTCAAATAGTTAGCAAATTCAGTCGAGACATCAAACCGCCTCCAGTTTTACAGGTAACTCAGCAAGAGCAATTGCAAGAATTATTTGCCCTGTTGCAGCAATGGAAACAGTTTCCAAAAACCAAAGATCGAGCCGATTTGGTAATGCTGGGAGATTATTGGTTGAGTCAGGCAATTCGCCAAAAAACGATCGAGCCGATCGACACTGCTAAACTTGCTAATTGGTCGCAATTGCCGCAAAAATGGCAAGCGTTGGTGAGGCGCAACGATGCCGGTCAATTAGATGCTAAAGGTAAAATTTGGGCCGCGCCTTACCGCTGGGGAACTACATTAATTGCTTATCGAACTGATAAATTTAAAACTTTGGGCTGGACTCCTAAAGATTGGAGCGATTTGTGGCGGGAAGAATTGCGCGATCGCATTTCTTTGCCAGATAATGCTAGAGAAGTTATCGGTTTAACTTTAAAAAAACTGGGAAAATCTTACAACACCCAGCAATTAGATAAAGTTCCCAATCTCAAAACAGAACTCGCCAACCTGCACAAACAAGTTAAACTTTACAGTTCCGATGCTTACTTGCAACCTTTAATTTTAGGCGATACTTGGTTGGCCGTCGGTTACTCCGGGGACTTCCTGCCGCTGCTGCAAAGTCAGAAGGAGCTTGCTGCGGTAATTCCCGTTTCGGGAACCGCACTTTGGACGGATTTGTGGGTAGAACCGGCGTCAAAAAGTCAAGTACCTTTAATGGAAAAATGGATCGATTTTACTTGGGAACCTCGGATTGCGACTCAATTGTCTTTGCTGAGTAAGGCTAGTTCGCCGATAATTGTTGGCATGAATTCTGCTGCGCTGCCGGAAAGTTTGCGCGCTAATCCTCTATTGTTACCTGATGCCAAAATTATAGCTCAAAGCGAGTTTTTGCTACCTTTACCAAATGCAGGAATCGAACAGTATCGATCGCACTGGCAAGAAATGCGGCAATTAGTAAAAACCTAAACCACTTTGTAGGTTGGACCCAACGTAGTGGAGGGTGAACGAAGTGAACCCTCCGCAACGCGCTTGCCAAACTGAGAGTTGAGAATTGAGAGTTGAAAGTTGTTGGGTTTCATTCTTCAACCCAACCGCAGAAGTGATGCGAATTCCTGTTTGCAAAAAATGAACATCATTTTGGGAAGACGCTCACTGTCAAATACTTGAACGCCCGATATTAAAAGGAAGAAGGAAGAGGGAAGAAGGAAGAGGGGAGAGGGGAAGTTCTGATTTTTAAGTTTTGAGTTGTGAATTAAAAACTGTCTTTAACTAAAAACTCAAAATTCACAACTCAAAACTTCTTACCAACCATCAACTACTAACTATCAACTATCAACTGTTTTCGGCTGTTTCAACTTCCAACCAGGTTTGACAACTTGTCGGGAACGGGCAACTACCAAACAGTCATTCGGTACATCTTCCGTCACCACAGAACCCGCAGCTACAGTAACATCTTCCCCTAAAGTTAGAGGCGCAACTAACACGCTGTTAGAACCTGTTTTAGTTCGATCGCCTATGGTAGTTTTGTGCTTTTTCACCCCATCGTAATTAGCCGTAATTGTTCCCGCACCGATATTGACTTTCTCTCCCAAACTCGCATCGCCCAAATAAGATAAATGAGCGACATTAGTTCGATCGCCCACTCGGGAGTTTTTCAATTCCACAAAATTGCCGACCCGACAATTAGCGCCGATTTCTGCGTGTCCCCGCAAGTGCGCGTAAGGACCGATGCGCGAATTTTCTGCTACCATACTATCAGAAATTACTGAATAAAGTACGGTGACATTCGCTCCTATTTGACTGTTTTCAATCAAACTTCCCGGACCGATGCGACTGCCAGATCCGATCGCAGTTTTTCCCCTTAAATGCGTTTGCGGTTCGATGACGGCATCCGGCTGCAATTTTACAGTATCGTCGATCGTAATGCTGTCAGGATCGATCAGCGTTACTCCCGCTGCCATCCACTTATCTTTGACCCGCACTTGCAAAATATCGGCAGCAGTTGCTAAATGCTTGCGATCGTTAATTCCCAAAATTTCTTGATAATCGTCAACATCGACGGCCATCACCGGTGCGAGGAAATTTACCGCATCAGTTAAGTAATATTCTTTTTGGTCGTTGTCCGCCTTCAATTCCGGCAAAATTTTCTCTAGATGCGGCCAGTGAAAACAATAAACTCCGGCATTAATTCGGTGATTTTGCTTTTGGGCTTGAGTGCAGTCGCGGTCTTCTACTATTGCTTTGACTAAATTTTGACTGTCTGTAAATACTCGCCCGTACCCTTGAGGATTTGGCAAATTAGCTGTCAGCAAAGTCGCGGAGTTTTTGTGCTGCTTGTGAATTTCCATCAACTGTTTGAGAGTTTGCTGCCTGAGTAAAGGAACATCGCCATTTAACACCAACAAATCACCTTGAAATCCCTGCAAGTGAGGCAACAGTTGTTGGATGGCGTGACCGGTTCCCAATTGTTCGGTTTGTTCGACAAATTCTAAAGCAGGAAGTTGAGAATTTTCTTGCTCTTTTTCGCTGCTGGCAATCAGTGATTCTTTAACCAATTCGCCCCGATAACCGACGATGACAAGCCGCCTGGATGCTTGAATTTCTTGGCAACTGTAAAGGACTCGTTCGACGAGCGATCGACCGCCCAATTCGTGTAAAACTTTAGGCAAGTCAGATTTCATGCGCGTGCCGCGCCCAGCCGCTAAAATTGCTATTGCTACCATTGTGCGATCGATCTGCTTATCGGTTGATTTAGCTAGCATTATGGGGTATGATGTTGCCGTTTATTGCCGTCGCGGTAATAACGCAGATATTGCAGCATTTTCAAGAAGTTGTAGGGGCGGGTTCGCCAAGGACTTTAAACGTAGCAAATAAGTTAAATAAACCCGCCCTACCCGACTCTTTTAGTTCGGATAATTTAATTATATTCCTAATTAATTTTTTGTCAACTTTCCATTCAATCTATTCCCGGTTGTAGATCTTGCGTGAGGGCCGGGGCGAAGCATATAGATTTATCTGCTATCTAAAAACCCGACAAAGCCGGACAGCGAGTTGACACTTTCTAGGGGAGCGACGGCCGGGTTAACCCTCTGTGTCCGGGCTCGGTTGAGCAGCCCGAGCATATTGTTCCAAATTGGGATTTCAGTGGAAGATTTTTTGAGGAATCTGTAGGGAGTAATTTGATGCGATCGCACTTCACTCAAGCAAGGGCGATCGCTTTTTTCTTAAATTAGCAGAAAGGGCGATCGCCCTTAAAAATTACTCTTTCCAGTAGCGGGTTAAAATCCGCATTATTTCACCCGCGATCGGCGACGGTAAAGGCTGACTCCATTCCCCGACTTCTGCCAAACCCAAAACGTGAAGTAAATTGATGATGCTTTCCACTCCTTTGGGAATCCCGCAAATCAACAATCGGATGGGTTTTTTGTCGGTGGGTGCGCCGGGAATTTCTTCTCGAAGCAGTTCGGGAACTGACTTTGGTTGTGATATCATGAGTGTTAACTAAACAATAGTCGGATAGCGATCGCCCTCAAGTTTTCCAGGCCCAGGGGCGATCGCTTTTCCGTTTGGACATCCTGAGTATAGTTTATTCTCTCCATCACGTCAAGCGATACGACAAAAAATATTGCCTATACGGCAAAACAACTGTTAGTGAAGGTTGCAGGATGGTAACATCAGCTTGCAAAGGCTAGTAGTTGAGCATCAACAGTGATCCGTTGGAAATTGGCAGTTGTGATGGCCGAACGCAACATCAGCAACAAGGAATTGGCTGCTTTAGTTGGGATGCACCCAACATCAATTTCAAAAATCAAAACCCGCCGCCGGCTGACGAGAATTGATGAAGCAACTCTCGATGCTCTGTGCAAAGCGCTAGACTGCCAACCGGGCGATTTAATGGTGTACGAGGAGGAAAATTCCGATCGCACTTAAAAAAGTGCGCTGGTTAGTAGTGCCGACTTAAGTCGGCCGATTTGTGAAAATGAATCTTTAAACAAGAGTTGGAAGCGAACGTTACAGGATGGTAATATCAGTTTGCAAAGTCGTTCCCAGTAGTTGAACATCAACAGTGATCCGTTGGAAATTAGCAGTTGTGATGGCCGAGTGCAACATCAGCAACAAGGAATTGGCTGCTTTGATTGGAATGCACCCAACTTCCTTTTCTAGACTCAAAACCCGCCGCCGCCTCACGAGAATTGACGAATCAACTCTCAATGCTCTGTGCAAAGCATTAAACTGCCAACCAGGGGATTTATTGGTTTATGAAGAGGACAAAGACGATCGCACTTAAAAAGCAGGGTGCGATCGTTAGTAGCTATAACTTTTAAAAATGCGATCGGCAGATATGCTAAAATAAAAATTAGAGTAAAAATTAAGTAAGTATTGCCAAAAATATGCCTCGTATTTTTACAGCAATCGTTTATTGGGAAGACGATGTTTACGTAGCAGACTGTCCTGAAGTGGGAACTGCCAGCCAAGGTGAAACAATTGAAGAAGCGATCGCCAATCTGAAAGAAGCAACAGAACTCTATTTAGAAGAATTCCCTTTACCGAAAACTTCTCCGCGTTTACTAACCACATTTGAGGTGTTAAGTGCCTAGACTTCCCAGAGTTAGTAGTGCAGAGACTATCCGTGCTTTAGAACGCTTGGGGTTTGTCCGGTTTCGCCAGCGGGGAAGTCACGTTATTTTGAAGAAACAAATACCAGCCGAAGATCCGGAAAATCCGCAAAGGACGATCGAAGTAGGGTGTGTTGTGCCGGTACAGCGAAAAACTTTGGCAGTTGGAACCCTTGGAAGTATTTTAAATCAGGCTGGGATTTCAGTGGAAGATTTTTTGAGAAATCTGTAGGGAGTAATTTGATGCGATCGCGCTTCAGGAAACGAAGGGCGATCGTGCGTAGGATTGACGTAGCAAATTTGGCGATCGGTCAAAGTTACTGCATTCATCAATATTTGGTTACTTTTTTAATTAAGATAAAATATTTGTGAGGAACGACTGTTAAGAATTACCTCTCAGAATTACCTCAGCAATATCTTGGCGTGTAGCACCGAAGGTAAGCAAGGTGCGAATCAGGAGATCGAGGGAAGCGGAAGGATCGCCAGCTTCCATTTTAGCAACTCTTGACTGGCTAGACTTAATTCTTTTAGCAAGCTCGTGCTGAGTCATCTGTTGGCTAATCCGGTTTTGTTTGATGGCTTTACTCAGCGCAATTTTCATTTCTATGAAGGCTGTTTCTTCGGGTGAAAGTCCGAGAAATTCCTCTACTGTTCCGACAGTCCATCCTGCTGTTTCTAAGCGTTGGCGTTTAGCTTCGTCCATAAAAATATTTTCCTAATATCAATTCAAAGTCGATCGTATTGCTTCAAACGCTTTTTACATTTTTCGATCGTAGCATCCGGTGTTTTGTTCGTGGTTTTGTTAAATACATCCACTATAATAATAGCATCTACATCAATTCGATAAATGATGCGCCAATCCTTCTTTGTCTCCGAATCGGCCAGACGGAGCTCGTGACAATGAGCTCCGATACTGGGCATAGGGCGAGAGAATGGCATGGATAGGCTTTCGCCATCTTGTAGCTTTCGCAGCAGAAATCCGGCTTGAATCCGCGCATCAGTAGCAAAGGGCGGTGTTTTTACTGCCCCACTAAGCCAGACAAGGGGTTTACTTTCTGAATCTACCATCTACATTGTAGGTTTTTTTAGATCGTATGTCAAATCAGACATATTGGCAATCTAACTTGTCTTATGAATGGTTGTCAAAGCGGTAAAAATTTTTTAGGGTGTTTGAGAAACAGAATTACCGATACTCAAAAAAATATCGCGCTTCAGGAAACGAAGGGCGATCGCTCTTTTGCAGTCAATACTTAGGATATACTTGCATAATGATTTGGGATTTACCTAGTATTTCCTAGAAATTATGGCTTGATTATTTCCACCTGACGATATCCACTAGGGCAATAAAGGATACCATTTGTTAATATGGGTGATATATTTCTATTAGAATAGCTATTGCTTTTGCAAATCGTGCACGCATAACCCTGATTTCGGGTCGGCGGGCCAAAAGCAATGCCAACAAAATTGCTGA
Source organism: Oscillatoriaceae cyanobacterium Prado104 (assembly GCA_025454405.1). Lineage (GTDB taxonomy): Bacteria > Cyanobacteriota > Cyanobacteriia > Cyanobacteriales > Microcoleaceae > Microcoleus. The sequence goes on from JALOON010000056.1 coordinate 66,278, forward strand.
AATCTGACTTGAGAGACTGCGCGACTATTATTGAAGCATTACTGTACCGTGTAGGTACAATCCCGAAATTGTAAGTCTTGTTATTCCCCAAATTTATAGCTGTATAAGACATCCTCGCATTTTTGTGGTAAAAAGACCAGGAATTGCGACACTGATATTTTATAATACTTATTGCTTGAGATTCAACCATCAACAAGTTGCCATAATAAACAAATGGTATTCCTAAACCTAGAACATACATTGCTACTTTCAACCCAGTTTTAGTAAATAATGCTCTGGCGAAAAGTTCACCAAGCACACCAGCTATACCATTGCAAAATTCTTCCCAAAATTCATCCATATATTTATACCCGTGTAAAAATATTAGGTAACTATCTCTCTATAACAACACAAGTTAGTCTGTGATTCCAGTTATTAAATGTCATAAAATGACTTAAAGTGTCAGCAATTTAAATTGATAATTCAGGTGATAAATTGTCACTTTTTGCTCGATGTGTCACTAAATGTCATAAAAGTCTGATACAATAGGAAAAACTTCCTACAACCTACGACTATTTGACCAATGGATGCTGAAGAAATCTTAAGATTTGCTGACAACCTTGTTTTTGCTAAGACGGGCAAACGGTTGAACGATCACCAACGGGCAGTAGTACGAGGCACTTGGCAACGTAAAACTTACCCCCAAATAGCTAAAGAATCCTACTCTAGTTCACGCCATATCAGAAATGTTGCCTCAAAGTTATGGCAATTACTTTCACAAGTATTAGAGGAAAATGTCAACAAATCAAATTTTTGTTCGGCTATGGAAAGGTATGAAATTTCTCAAGTTTCAAATTCCGGTCATTTTAACCTTGTCCAAAAAGGGAATATAAACTTCTGCACAGAAACCTCGCATCCTCCTAAAACTCCACAAAACTCACCTTCAACACAAGGCTCAAATGAAGACGACACGCAACAGAAACCGCGACTTGACTTAAGAGACGCACCAGATACCGCCTCATTCTACGATCGCACATCCGAACTCGCCACCCTAGAACAATGGATAATACAAGAACGCTGTCGCACCATCGCAATATTAGGCATCAGTGGCATTGGCAAAACCCATCTCGCACTTCAGCTACTCCTGCAAATTCAGAATCAATTTGAGTATGTAATTTGGCGAAGTCTCGGCACGTCCCCAACCCTCCAAACAACCCTAAAAAGCTTAATTAAATTTTTATCTAACCTACCAGAAACCGAATTGCCAGCCAGTACCGACGAACTGCTATCGCTGCTAATGGAAAATTTGCGATCGCACCGCTGTCTCATCATCCTAGATGACGTACAAACAATTCTCAGCAGCGAACAAATAGCTGGAAATTATCGACCTGAATATAAAAACTACAGTACCTTATTCAAACTTATCGGCGAAACTTACCACAACAGTTGTTTAATCCTCAATAGCTGGGAACCACCTAGAGAGATTGTCGCCTCAAGCAGGGAAAACAGCCGCTGTCACAGCTTGCAACTCGGCGGTTTGGGTGCAGCAGCCAGCGAAATCCTCAGAGAAAAAGGTTTGCTTGATGAAGACAAATGGGAATCCTTGATTGACACTTACCGAGGAAATCCGCTGTGGATAAAAATAGTTGCAGCAGCGATTCAAGAATTATTTAGCAGCAGAGTTGCGGAATTCTTAAAATACGATACGCTATTCTTGGGAGAAGAATTGAAAGCCATATTGCAACAGCAGTTCGATCGCCTATCAAAACTAGAGAAACAGGTAATTTGCTGCATCGCCACTGAAATCGATGCTGTTTCTATTTCTCAAATTCTAGAGAAAGTGCAAATATCGCCCCTAGAATTATTCGACGCGCTGCAATCTTTGGGAAGGAGAGGATTAATAGAAAAATTAGAAGCGGGCGATCGAGCGCTGTTCAGTTTATCGCCTGCAGTGAGACAATATGCGAAAATCGATCGCGAGCAATCAAACAGTATCGATCGATCCGATGTTCATTGAAAGTATGTAGCCTGCGCACTGCGCGCCTTACGTTTTAGTTTGATGCGAAAAACCCGACGCTGACAAAACTGTCAGTATCGGGTTTAAATTAACAGCTTGCTAGCAAAAAATTAGGATTTCTTGCCGAGAATTTGTTCTTTCAAAGCTTGAATTTCTTGAGCCAACTGCTGCCTGTTGGACGATCGCAGCAAATACCGATAGACAAACCACACAGTATATCCGATGCCAATTAACTCGAATGTAGGTGCCAGCAGGGGAATGTCATTGAGTTCGTCTACAACACCGAACAGCACTTTCAAAGAGACAATTGAGGCAAGAATTACGCCGACAACTGTCAGGGGACTTTTATATTGTTCGTAAAAACTGCCGATGTAAGCAGGAAGTTCTGACAAAATTGAGATAACTTGTTCTTTGATCTGCTGCGCCTGATTCGGCGTTTCTTCAGTCACGGTAACTTTCGTTGCACCGATCGAACTATCTGAGTCATTTCCCGAAGAAACTTCAGTAATGATAACGGTTGTTTCTGGTTCGTTTGATGTAGTCATTTCTCCACTCGCATTAGTTTCTAGTTGGTGGACAGCAGCTATTTCAACTGCCGCTGCAACGGGTTCAACCTTCGGTATTTCGACTGTTGAATCCTGTGCTGCAACTGGTTCAACCGCCGGTGTTTCGACCGCTGGAACCTGTGCTGCAACTGATTCAACCTCCGGTATTTCGACTGCTGGATCGTCCGCTGCAACTGGTTCAACTGCCGGCATTTCGACTGGTGAAACTTCCGGTGTTGCGGTTTCAGCAGCGGATATTTCTGCTGCTGAAACCTCTCCTGCAACTGGTTCAACTGTCGGTATTTCGACTGTCGAATCCTGTTCTGCAACTTCTTTCACTGCCGGCATTTCGACTGATAAAACTTCTGGTGCTGCTGTTTCAGAAGCCGGTATTTCGACTGCTGAACTCTCCGGTGCCAAGGTTTCAGAAATGGGTATTTCTGCTGCTGAACTCTCCGTTGCCATTGGTTCCGAGGGCGGTATTTCCGCTACTGAAACCTCCGCAGGTGGCTGTGCTGCGGCGGGAGTTTCGGTTGTTGTTGTCGCGTTGTGTCCTTCTGAGGCAGGAGTTTCGGTTCCGACACCAGAAACCGGCAAATTCAAGTTGCTAATCGCCTCGGACAAGCGGGTTTTATCCGTTCCCCGTTGGTGAAGGATTACCCAAGATTCTATCAAGTCGGGGCCGTGCATCGCGCCTGTCAAAGCCGCTCTGAGCGATCGCATAATTAACCCTTTATTAAGATTTTTCTCTTTACTGAGTTTTTTGGCGATTTTCTGAGCTTCGGCTGATGTCAGGGTTGGATGACTTTCCACAGCTTCCAGAACAGCTTGCAAAGCGTCTGCTACCTTGGGCTGCTGCAATTGTGCGAGTGCTTCTTCTTCCCACTCCAAGGTTGAAGAGAAGAATAGCTGGCACATACTAACAGCATCGGTCAAGCGAACGAGACTCGGACTGACTAAAGCAGCTATTTGTTCGAGCCAAGGACGATCGGCCCCGGCATCAAACTCATAACCTGCTTTCTGCCAATAAGGTATCAGCAAATCTGTCAATTGCGGCACCGGCATTTTGTGCAGGTATTGAGCGTTCAGCCAGTTAAGTTTATCCCAATCAAATTTGGCACCAGCTTTGTTAACTCGATCGAAGCTAAACACTTCTGCTGCTTCGGCCAATGTAAATATTTCTTGCTTTGACTCCGGCGGCGTCCACCCCAACAAAGTCATGTAATTAACCAGGGCTTCCGGGACGTAACCCATGTCTTTAAAATCGGAAATCGAAGTTACGCCGTCGCGTTTGGAAAGCTTTTGTCCCTGCTTGTTCAAAATCAGCGGTGTGTGGGCAAATTCCGGCAGGCCAGCCCCCAAAGCTTCGTAGAGCAAAATTTGTTTGGGAGTGTTGCCGATGTGGTCTTCCCCGCGGATGACGTGGGTAATTCCCATGTCGATATCGTCGGCAACTACAGCAAGATTGTACAGAGGCTGACCGATTTCCCCGCCACCCGAAGCCCTAGCGATTACCATATCGCCGCCGAGATCGCTACCTTTCCAGGTAACGGTGCCGCGGATCGCGTCTTCCCAGGAAATGGCGCGATCGTCCTCAATGATAAAGCGAATTACGGGTTGCCGCCCTTCGGCTTCAAAAGTTTCGCGCTGTTCGGGGGTGAGATGGCGGTGGCGGTTGTCGTAGCGGGGGGCCTGTTTGTTTGCCTTTTGCTCTTCCCGCATTTTGTCAAGTTCTGCAGCGCTGGTGTAGCAGCGGTAAGCAAGTCCTTTGTCTAGAAGGTTTTGGACTGTTTGCCGGTATAATTCCAGGCGCTGGGACTGGAAACTCGGACCTTCGTCCCAGTTGAGACCCAACCAAGTCAATCCTTCTAAAATATTGTCGGTGTATTCGCTCTTAGACCGTTCTAAGTCTGTGTCTTCTACCCGCAGGATAAATTTGCCACCTCGATTTCGGGCAAACAGCCAATTAAATACGGCGGTTCTGGCGGTACCGATGTGTAAGTTTCCGGTGGGACTGGGGGCTAGACGGACTCTGACATTCATGTCGATTTTTGTTTTTAGATGGGGGCGATTGTTTGGTTGGAGGAATCGCTGTTGCTGTGACTACAAATTTTATTATATTTTTTGACATACTCACCGAGCTAAAGCAACGGTGATTCTTGTTCATGGTTCACAGAAGTTTACTTACTGAATCAAATTGCTTATCAACAGCAGTGGCAATCTTCTCCCCATGCTTTCGGTCTTGCGACCCAGATTCCTCTTGCCCAGAGGTACTGTGTTTATTCCATTCAACACCAAGTACGTTTAAACCTTTGTGCAAAATATTTAAGGCTGCATTTGTATCTCGACAAATTTCAATCTTGCAGTTGGGACATGAATGCGTTCTAGTGCTGAGCGACTTCTTGACTCGATGACCACAATTTGAGCAATCCTGAGATGTGTAGTTAGGCGATACCGCCACAACCGCTTTATCCCAAATCTTGCCGTAGTAGTCTAGCCATTGAGTATATTGATACCAGCCAGCATCGGATATTGACTTAGCTAAGTGATGATTCTTGACCATGTTTGCAATCTTTAAATCCTCATAGACAACCACATCGTTAGAGTGGACTACGCACCGAGCTTGCTTAATCGCCCAGTCTTTACGCTGTCTTTGAACTTTAAGATGAACTTTACCCAGTCGTTTCCGTGCCTTGTGGTAGTTTTGTGATTGAGGTTTAGCACCTTTCACAAATTTTTTGCTTAATCTGCGTTGAGCTTTTTTGAGTCGTTTTTCAGACTTTCTCAAGAATTGCGGATATATTACAGCGTTCTTCAATTGGATATGGATGTAATATTGCCCGTCTCGGTGCAAGCACAGTTGGGCGCTGGTTGGCTTTCTGCCTTTGAGCTTGCCCTGTTGATAGTTGCCAATAACAAGTTTGATTCGCTCCCGGCAACCCAACAGAGTCAAGCTCACCGTCCAATCCTGTTCCCGAAACGAGAAAATCCGAGCATCATAATCGGCCGATGCGGGTTCAAATGCCTTGACTGGTTTATTTTTGGCTGTGGCAGTTTTGCGGTTTGCACCAACCCTGGCACACACCCTGACCGCTTGGTTAGCACTTAACCCGAATTGCTCTCGCAACGTTTGATACACCAAACCTTGAATCGTGGTTTTGCTCTTTACCGATGGCTTAACAATCCGATTGGTCAAGTTGCAAGCCTCCGCAAACGCACCCAACAAAGCATCAATTTTAGCGCCTTGCTCGGTTGTTAGTTGAAGCTTGCAAACTAGCGTTAAGACATGTTCCACGGCTCAAAAAATCTCACATCTGACTATGAATGATTATACAGCGCGTTCGTTCCAACGAAATTCCAGACTAAGAGCCGCCCGCTTAAGGGCGGGGCTTCAGCCCTCCGCTTCGCTCCGCCCATTTCTTCGGTGACTTGCTTGACAGTTGGCTGTGACTCGCATCGATCGGCGATCGAGCTTCGGGAAGCCGTCTCGGGCAAGCCAGGAGTTTGTATCTTGACGATATTAGCACTGCCAGCCGCCGAGACTAAATTCACCTTTGGGACTATTTTTTACAGCGCACATAGGACACTGCCCTAGGAACTGCCAAGGGCTGCCGGAGCACTGTAGTTCCTTTTGACACGGTAAAAAGACTGCCAAAGATGGCAGTTGAGGTTCTTTTGACAAAAAACTAAGTTATTGAGGAGCCGGATGATGGAAAACTATCAATTTAAGTTATTTCAAAACTTCTTAAAAGCCAAAAGAAAAGTCATCCACTACTAACTGACCGTCAAAAGCGTAAAAGGTAATTCGATAAATATTTGGGGCTGTTACGCACATCTTAGCGTTGGGGGCGATCGGAGAATTCGAGTTAGCTAGGTTGGGAGCGTGCATTTCATCCTGAGCAATTTGGTTGCCTTCAAAGTCCCAAGCCGATAACACCGTTCGTCGCGAACTGGTCACAAATCCCGAAACATAACGAACTGGATGCGCGAAAGCAACTTCGATCAGCCCGCTTTTTGGCGCGCCCATTAAAACTGTCCGCCCGGCTGCGGTTGCAAATGCTGGGTTTGAAGGTTGGATGGCGACTGTATTGGTAAATGTTAGCCCCCAATGCCCGAACTGGGATTCTACTACTTCAAAGCATTTTAATTCTTCTAAAGCCAAGCGCACGCGAGCAGGTACGACAGCGGGCGATCGCACATCTAGCCCTCCTCCGGAGCGATCTGGAGTTGCGACACAAGCTGTTTTGCCGTTGAGATCCGTGCTGCGACCGGGAAGATCGAATTCTCCGAAGCCGTCGGATTGAAGACTTTTTGCGTCAACCATAAAACCCTTGCGCTCCCCTTTGCTGAGCAGTTGCATTGTTAATAGACCTCCCTGAGAGTGGTTGTTGTTGGTGTGTTAAAATTTCCAGCAATCAGGCAAATTCTTGCCAAATCCCATAAAAAATAAACAACATATCGTCAGCCCCCATACACTTACTTTCGACTCCAAAAGTTGCTGCTCCGCAAAATATCGCGGTTAAATTCCTAAAATCCTGTGGAGTGTTAAAAATCGCTGCGCTGCCGGTCGCGATTTTTAACACTCCAACTTTCCAAGGCTGCTGTTGCAAGACAGGCAAACAGACTCGACTTCGGTAGGGGGTCTTACCCATCACATTGGTATTATCTCCTATTTGCGGTAATTTGCAAGGGTGGGACAACCACCCGAGCGCAACTGCTAAGACTCAAAACTTACTTGCTGCCTGTAGTTTCACGCTTTGCCGTACTAAAATGAATTTAAATCATCACTAAATCTTTACAAAAAGACCGCCGACCTTGCAACTGTTTTAACAAAGATGTGGCGTCGGACAAAAATCTAAAACTTAACAGCGATTGAGGTTTTTTATGCTTGTGCCCCTGGGATTCGGTCAGCAATCGATAGTTACTTCTTTAGGCAGAATGGTATACTACACTGCTGAAAAAACGCCTTGGATGAGGTTGCCGACCTCAACTTCCCACGATTTACCCAATTTGGTATTTTTTCACGGTTTTGGTGGCGGTTCGAGTGCCTATGAATGGTCGAAAGTTTATCCGGCTTTTGCTGCCGAGTATCGCATTCTCGCACCAGATTTAATCGGCTGGGGACGATCGGAACACCCAACGCGAAATTACCAAGTCGAAGATTATATCACAACTTTGATTCAATTTCTCGAAAAAACTTGCGGGAGCGCCACAGATGTTGTTGCTTCTTCACTGACAGGGGCGATCGCAATTCGCGCTGCTATACAGAGGCCGGATCTTTTCAAATCCTTAATTTTGACAACTCCTGCTGGTTTGTCCGATTTCGGACAAGATTACAGCGGTAGTTTGTTTGCTCGGATAGTCAGCACGCCCTTCTTAGATAAATTTCTCTACAGTACGGGAATTGCTACAGAAGCTGGAATCCGCACCTTTTTAGAACAGCGACAATTTGCCGAGCCGCGGCGCATTTATCCAGAAATTGGCGCTGCTTATTTGGAATCAGCTTCGCAGCCAAATGCAGAATACGCGGCTCTCTCTTTTGTTCGGGGAGATTTGTGCTTCGATTTGTCGCTTTACGTCCCCCAGCTAACAACACCTACAGGAATTATTTGGGGAGAAAAATCGCAGTTTACCGGCCCCGAGATCGGTCAGAGATTGGCAAATTTGAATCCAGAAGCAATCAAAGTTTTTCAACATCTGGAAAATGTGGGTTTGACCCCGCAGCTAGAAGTTCCCGCTGTCACGATCGGTCTGATCCGGCAATATTTGAAATTGCTGTCTGAAAGGTGAAGAGGGGGGAGGGGAAGTTTTGAGTTTTGAGTTTTAAGTTTTGAGTTTTGAGTTTTGAGTTTTAAGCTTTGAGTTTTGAGTTTTGAGTTTTAAGTTTTAAGTTTTGAGTTTTGAGTTTTAAGCTTTAAGTTTTGAGTTTTGAGTTTTAAGCTTTGAGTTTTGAGTTTTGAGTTTTAAGTTTTGAGTTTTGAGTTTTAAGCTTTGAGTTTTGAGTTTTAAGTTTTGAGTTTTGAGTTTTAAGCTTTGAGTTTTGAGTTTTGAGTTGTGGGGGAAGTTCTGAGTTTTAAGTTTTGAGTTTTGAACTTCAGAACTGTCTTTAACTCACAACTCACAACTCACAAGTCCTGAGAACTATCTTTAACTCACAGCTCAAAACTCACGCATTCACAACTAAAAAGAACTGTCTTTAACTCAAAACTCACGCATTCAAAACTCAAAACTCCCGAACAACTCAAAATTCAAAACTCAAAACTCCTTACCAACTATCAAAGATCGACTATTCTTGAATCCGCACGTCAATGACGCTAGCATTAAAAATGTATTTTTTGCCTTCAAGTTCGAGAGTAGTTCCGATTTTGACTTTCATGTTGCCTAAAACCGGACCGTTCTCAGTAATTTGACCTTTCCCCTCTAAAGTAAATCTCATATTTCTGCTGAAAGATTCCTCTTCTCGAGGATCTGGAAGAGCTTTTAACGAGCCGTTAGGCTGAGGAACTGCTAGAGTTCTAGTTATGGTTTTGACATCTTTGATCGTAATCTGACCGGAAGGTTGATTGCGGATTACTACATTGATTTTATCGCCGGCCTTGAACAAGTCTTGAAAGTTTGTGCCTTTAAGACCGATCGCGATCGCATCAATCTCTACAGTTTTAACGCTAGCGCCGCCGACTTGAGCTACGGAACCGCCGGAAGTACCGGGAAAGAAGAAAATGCCGACTGCAACTAGAATGACGATCAGAACAGCACCGATGTCTAGGATGCTGAGTTTGCCGAACAGTCGGCCTTGTGAATCCAAAATTTTCATAATCGCTTAATTACATTGACAGCGATAAAAGTATGTCTGCAAGCTTAAGCAAGCTAAAAGATATTACCACAACGATCGCCCGCAATCCGCAAGACTTGGGCATTTATGGCGGGAGGGTTAAGAACTGCAACAAAAGGGTGGATGCTGCCAGCCCGATCTCGCGCCCGTCAAGCAAATCCTCAAACTCGTGAAATTTGGTTGGTGGCGCGAGTTCGATCTGAGTTTGACACGCTAACTACAAGCGGTAAGGTGCGTACAGCGCACCCTAGATATTACTTACGCGCCCCTACACATACAGGAAGTACGCAAAACATAGTTTGACACGCTAACTCAAGCAGTAACGCGCGCAGTACGCACCCTACAATAAAGGTTTTGCGTCCGGAATGGAAAAGCAGCCTGTAGCAGGCTGCCCGTCAAAAAACCGTTGTTGAGTTAGTAGGAGAAAACTTTCGATCGAATTCAAATTTCCGCTGTCTCACATCCCTGCGACTCCGATCCGACATCAGCCAGCTTCGCCGCTATTTTTATCTACCGCGAATCGTACTTAGCATCAGAAAGAAACTTTAAATTCCCTTTACGCTTCTGCTGAAATTTCATTGACAAGTTTCACTCTGCCTTTGAGTACTGCCCGCAGCAAGCGGTTGACACAGCCTCGTTCTTCTTCATCCAGCGACTCGTCGAAAGTCGCAGCCATCAAACCGTAACGATCGGCTAAAGTCAAAACACCTGTTTCGGTTGCAGAAGCTAGGATTTCGCAGATAGCGCCGGGGAGAAGTTGTAGGGGAGTCATGGCAGTGCGGTTGAATTCGATATCTTTATCATCTCCGTGTTTTCCGAAAAGATCCGTGATATTGATTGTTTTCTCAGGTGATTGTTTGAGCTGAAAACACGGCATCTAATTACGATAAAATTGCGATCGAAGTCACAGCGGATTCTGCCGATCGCTCATAGCACATCCAGTTAAGATCTGCACAACAAAGAGAGCAATTAATACTAGGGTTCGCTCCAAAACGCTGAAAAATAGATTCGGTAGTTGCTTGACTTCGGTTTGCGAAAGCTAACTCTGCCGATCTCAACGACACACATACATGAGTCACGATCGTGTGCGGTCAATTAATTGCAAAAGTCAAAATGCAATAGTCAAAAGCGAGCGAAATGAATAGAAGCTAATCGCTCGCAGGGAAACCAAGATTTTTTCCTTAGCTGATTGCTACACAAGCTTAACTGCAAGCATTCGATCGGACGTGATATGATGCGTCCCAAAATGACTGCTCTAAGTCATCAGAAAAAATGGGTTGGAAACCCCGTCGTTCTACGACGGCTTTATATTTAGATTGGTTATCTCCTTCTAAAGAATCTCCGCGCTTTTAGGGCAGAGAGTGTCAATCAACCCTTATCCCAGTAATGAAAATGCTTGATTTTCTCAATCCCATCTTGGGCCGATCGCCCGATCGAGTGAAAGCCAATGTGGAAATTTACACCTGGCAAACTTGTCCCTACTGCATTCGAGCCAAATTGCTGCTGTGGTGGAAGGGAGTAAATTACACTGAGTACAAAATTGACGGGGATGAAGCGGCTAGAAATCAAATGACCGATCGCGCTAACGGCAAGCGCACTGTACCCCAAATTTTTATTAACAACCAGCACGTGGGCGGCTGCGATGACATTCACAAACTTGATGCCGAAGGACAGTTAGATCCGCTACTGGCTCAAACAGCGGGTTGAGGCGATACATATACTATATTATAGTATAGTATACAGCAAATTGCGATCCACCAGCCCAGAACAACCGAGTTTCTGAAGCAAATCTCGGTGTGTTTGCGAATTCTAGTTTTGTTTCGCCGATCTGATAAAAACTGTTTGTAGTGCGGACTTAAGTCCGCACAACTAATCTAGCGGGCCGCAATCATGCCCGTTTGGCGGGCATAAGCAAACAGCCCGCCCGCATCAATTACCGGGCCGACTTCTCCTAAAGGTTTTAATTCCCAAGTTCGATCGAGAGTGTGGTTGACCAGGCGATTTGCTGCCAAATCCAGCGTCACTTCTTGACCGGTCGCACATAAATCGCAGAGCCGCTCGACCGATTCAATCGGGTACAATTCCCCAGTAGCCGAACAGTTGCGGAAAAAGATCCGGGCGTAAGACAGCGCTACTACTGCCTCAACTCCCGCAGCCCCCAGGGCGATGGGCGCGTGTTCGCGCGAAGAACCGCAGCCAAAATTTTCGCCAGCAATGATAATTGGATAGCGAGTTTTCATTTCACCGGATTCGATGAATTTTCCGTAGCGATCGGGCAATCCAATCATCGCATAACTGCCCAGTTTCTCGTACTCGTCAGGCTTTGAGGGAACCAAAGTCAGGTATTCTGCTGGAATAATTTGATCTGTATCGATGTTGTCGTCTACAACAAAAATTTGACCGCTAATTACTTTGCCCATAGTTTATTTCTGTTAGTTTCTCCGATGCTGCCGCGAGATGTCGATCTGAACTTACGCACTTACTCGCTGATGTAGGGTGCGCAGTGCGCGCACCTTACCGCCAGATGAGTGAGCTCGTCCCCGTTCGCAATCCCAGGCAATTTTTGCGTAAGTCCTGTTGATGTCAAATTTGCGGTGCAAGATTTGCAATTGTCCATTTTAACCTGGGAGTGTCAGTGATAATCTGTATATCTGTACAGTTGACAAGGTTGACAATCTCATGCCTTAAGGCAACAGAATTTCAGGTTTTTTCTGTAAAAATCAGCTTTGAGCTTCAAGGTTAACAATTAACAGCTTGCTAAACGTCCAGATATTCCTATGGCAAATCCAATAGATGACATTGACCGACAAGCTCGCGAGGGTTCTATTGCAGCGATCGTTCAAATCCTTAACGACAAACTGGCACAGGTAGGTGTCAGAATTAGGGCTGTGTTTGCTGGCGGGGTGCTGCAACTGCTGTGCGAAGCAGCCAACGCCGAGTTGCTAGAACAGTCGAGTTTGGTCGATCGCCTCCGCCAAATTTTGGAGGGAATTTCGCCCCGCAACATTCGCCGAGTCAACATCAACAGCCGGCTTGTCAGGGAACACCAACTTTTGTGGCTCGAAGAAATTAGCCGGGACCCGGAAAATCAACTGCTGTGGTCTCAAGAAATCAAACTGAGAAAGCCAAATATTTTCAAGCGTCTCGCCATCGCCCGCAAGGACCGCCAAGCTCGATCGAGCAAACTGGTTTTACCCAGAACGGCCCCACCGCGCCCCCTCCGAGAACAACGACAATTTCAGCGAGGCATTGCCGGCGGTGTCACCCTCAGCGTGGTGTTGCTAGCAGGCGCGATCGCTATCTACAGGGGCATAAATTCCTCAGTGCCAAACAGCACGACAACTCAAGCAGTTGTTACTCCCAATCCCGAGGCAGCAGCACAGAAAATTTCCCAGAAAACTACCACCTCAGCTTCCGACTCTTTTGCGCAAGCTGTGCGACTGGCAGAACAAGCTGTCAGCAACGGTAAAACAGCTCGATCGCGCGAAGATTGGTTGGCAGTCGCTGCTACATGGCAGCAAGCTGCCGATTTGATGGCAGTGGTGCCGCCCTCACACCCCCGGCACGCCACGGCTGCCAACCGATCGGCACTTTACCGCCAAAATAGTGAAAAAGCTCAACAAGAAGCTCAAAATAGGTAAGCAAGCTCGGACGATCGATTTTCCTCGCTCTCTCACTTCCCCGCTCTCCCCCATACTCCCCCAAACCACTTTTTGCGATCGGGGTCACACACTTCACGTACTTGCATCACAAAAAAAAATGCCTGCGATCGCAGACTGAAATAAGAAACATCACGGGTGAGAGAGAGGGGTATCACCAGACAGTCTCAAGAAAAGCTAGATACTGATGTAGCTTGTTGGCTCGAAATGGCAATTTTGCCTGCCACGGCTGCAGCATTTTTCTGACGAAAAAAAGCAAATAGCTAGCTTTTGCCGGCAACTCAAGTACCGCGAGCAGACTGAAATATCTGAAAATCAACGCTTAGCTGCCATGATAAATTACCAGGGAAATCACGACTTTGTTCAAATCGAGCGCTTGCTGTTAGAGTCGGACAAATTGCATCTACCGCAGCTAGCAGAAACCGTATCAGTTCAAAAATTTCTGGATCGGATAATGCAGCACCAGGTCGATCCTGCCCAAATCGGGCGACAAATTTGCCAAATTATCGCAGCTAGTTCCGATCGAGAAATACTGCTGCAAATAGCAAACACTTTGGGGGTTGCTTGTCAAGCAGATTTCTGTTTGGTGGCGGCTGTGGCTGACCAAAAAGTAGTAAATCCCAATGCTTGCTGGCAAAATAAGAGCGCTCGGACAAATCATGCCGATACCCCAGCAAATTTAACTCAAGCATCAAAATTTCTTCAAACAACAGACTCGCCTTTAATTGCGATCGAACATCCTGTTTTAGCTGAGGTACTCGCAAGCGACGAGGTAGTCGCGATTTCCGACATTCAAGATTGTTCGCTGGCAAACCAGCCCGCGGCCTCCTTAACTGCACTTCCTTTCCGGGCAATGTTAGCGGTAGCGACCCGATTGGAGGGAGCAGTAAATGGCACGATTATTATTGGCAAGTCGCAGGCCCACGAATGGTTAGAGACAGACCGACAGCGCCTAGAAGCAGTATCGGACACGATCGCATCAGCGCTCGATCGCATTCAAAAAGACCAAGAAATTGCCAATTTAAAACAGCAGTTACAGCGACAAGCTGAATACAAAAATCTCCTCAGCAAAGTTGCAGCATCGATCGACACTAACTCCGAACTCGATCGAATTTTGCAGCGAGTAATTGAAACCACTGCTGATACCTTGCAAGCAAATAGAGGTCAAATCCTGCTGTTGAAATATACAGACCCTCTATTTAAAACTCGCTCTCCCAATCGCATTCCCAAAGCTAAAGTCGAATTGGTTTGCGAATCTCCCCTACAACCAGATGCCAACCAACAAGTAGTAGAACCGAGCGAGGGGCGAAAAAAAAGCTCGACATCTAAAACAAAAAACAAGGAAAAAACAGCTAATTCCCGCTCCAAAACATCTCAGCCAAAATCCGATCTGTTCCCGACTTTTTGGATGTCGGAATCTAGTTTGTGCGAGACAGCATTCAAACAAGCTCCTCAACCCCTTGCCCTTGCAGACGATCGCGAACTCCTCGCCCAACAGCAAGAACAGGTCAAACAAATCTTGAAACTGCAAGATATCGGTGCCGTTTTGTTGGTTCCCCTAATAGGGACAAACGGGCAGGGAACCGTGTTGGGATTCTTGGTTTTGCAGCACTCTGCGCCCCGTCAATGGCAGCCTGAAGAATTAGAAGTTGTAGAATTAGTGGCAGCTCAATTGAGTACGGCTATTATTCAAACTCAGACTCTCAAGCAAGTGCAAAGTCTGGTTGAAGATCGAACTGCTCAATTGAAACAAAGTCTCGACGTACAGGCAAAATTGTACGAACAATCGCGCAAGCAAGTAGAGCAACTGCAGCGATTAAATCACCTCAAAGACGAATTCCTCGACACCGTAGGTCACGAGTTGAAAACTCCTCTAACAATTATCAGGATGGCGGTGCGGAATTTGCGGGAATTCGATCTATCGCCGGCACAACGAGTTAAGTATTTGGATATTCTAGATCTGAAATGCACTCAGGAAATCAATTTGATTGACGATTTGCTGAAGCTAAAAGAGTTAGAGTCCCAGCAAGCGCCTATGTCTCGTCTCAAAATTGAACTCAAGCCTTTCATTCAGGATTTGGCTCGAAATTTTGAGGAAAAATGGGTCGATAGCGGATTAGCTCTGCAGGCAAAATTACCGAGGCGAGCGTTATCTTTGGAAACAGATTTCGATAGCCTCCAACGAATCCTGCAGGAATTGCTGACAAATGCTGGCAAATTCTCGGCTGCTGGAACTTCAGTAGTTTTGGATCTGTCTGAAGCGGGCGGCCAAATTGTGTTGAAAGTGTCTAATTTGGGGCAGGGTATTGTTGCTGACGATTTGGACTACATCTTTGAAAAGTTCCGCCGCGGTAAAGGTGTTACCGATCGAGCCATTCCAGGTACTGGTTTGGGTCTGGCTTTGGTCAAGAGTTTAGTACAGCATTTGAACGGTACTATTGAGGTTTCTAGCAATCCGCTAGCAAGTCCTGAAACTGATGAATTGTGGCGCACCTGTTTTACTGTGACTTTGCCCCAATTGCCAGCAGAAATCTCGAATCTGGAGGAATCTTTAAGTTAAGGGAATAACAGCCAGAAGGTCGATCGACAGCAAAACTTTTGCTAGAGCTTGCTGCCAATTACTCGCATTTTGCAGGTGTCTTGATGCGATAGTTGATTCTTGCTATTTCTCGCAATCTTGTATTTTTATTTCTCAATCTTTAATTTCGAGATTGGGTGATAATGGCAGTTTTGTGTAAATTATTATCAACAACAACTTGCTCCTTGTTGGCGACTGTCAAAAATTGCGTCCGGGAATCCAAAATCAAACAAAAACTTAACTTACTGGCTTGCTGGAATCAGCTATAAATCTCTTTTGGAGTTTCCTTTACTTATTCAGCAAGCCAGACATAAAAGTTCGATCGGCATCAGCAGTAAAGTGCGCGCTGCGCACCCTATTACCAACTCAAAACAAAACTCAAGACTCCCGCCCGGTAGCCCATTTATCCCGCCATTTCACCGTCCCCTCACTAGCCAAAACCCAGCGGCGGCAAACCAAATTTTCTCGCAGTGGTGACTGTCCCTCTCGCAGCAAAACATATTTGTAAGAAATCAATTTCCCCGCACTTTCCTCAAACGGAATTTCCCCAAACCAAGTATTAGTATTGATGTATTCTAGGGGGCAAGCTTTGCTAAGATCCCAATTCCCCAACTCCGGACAGTCGCCAATCACCGCCACCCTTTCCCCAGGCTGAGTTTGAACGCCGTTAAGCTGCGCCCGCACAATAGTTTTTCCCTTAATTCGTTCTCCCACGTGACTGAAAATAACTACTTCCCGCGCCCCTAATTCTAAATTGTGCAGCATCCCATCTTTCACTTCAAACTTGCGGCGTGACAACACATCCGTATGTTCTCCGTCGGGCAATTCAGTATCAACAGCTTCTATAGTGACAGAATCACCTCGATTCATCGCTACAAATATTATTGAATCTCGATAGCGCCGCACGTAACAATAGACATCAGGAGTCAGATATTTGCGCCACTGACTGCCCATCGAAAGCGCCGGATTCAACCGCCGCAATCCTGACAGCAACCGTACATCGCGATAAATCGGCGAATCAGTATCCCACTTTTCCATCATCGGGCGGTTGTAAGGGTCATTTCCCCCTTCTGTATCGTCGTGCAGGTACTGTTCAGTACCGTAATAAATGCAGGGAATGCCGCGAGTTGTCATAATTAAATTAACGGCTAACTTCAGCATTTCCGGATCTGGATTTAGCGATTGAAACCGAGGCATATCGTGGTTGTCAATAAACGTAATCAACTCAGTCGCCCCGCAGTAGCGACTATCTAGATCGAGCACATCTTGAATTAAATGAAATCCACTTTCGGCTCCATTTGCCAGCGCCTCCCTAATTGCCACGCACAAACCGAAATCCAAAATACTCATGCCTGATTCGTTGGCAAATTCGACCGATCGATCGTTTCTCGGATCGCTATAAATCCACTCGCCAAAGATGAAAACATCGGGTCTGTGAGTTGTAATATCAGCGTTAAATTCCTGCCAAAACCAGATCGGCATGTGCTTGACAGTATCGACTCGCAAAGCATCAACACCTCGATCGAGCCACTGTTTGATTGCTGATTTGATATAGTTGCGGTATTCGGGATTGTTTTCATTAAAAGTAGCTAAACCCGAAAGCTCGCAGTTTTGGACTTGCCATTCATCTTCCCAGTCTGTAACTTCTCCGTAGTGGTGATACCAGTGATTTTTGTCCTCGTTAAAGTCAGCTATTTTGACACCATCATCGTAAAGTTCGCCTTTTTTTCCACTAAAATCGGGGTTGCTGTGGTTGCAAACAATATCGAGGATCATTTTCATTTTTCGCGAGTGCAACTCGGCAATCAAGCGATCGAATGTGGTATCTCTAGTTTCTTGAGTTTGGTTCAGTGAGGGGTTTTCGTCTTTACGGATAAACCGGGGATTGAGTCGTTTAAAATCTTTAGTCCAATAGCCGTGAATCGCCGCCTGTTCGACAAATAAATCTTCAACTTGCTCGAATAAAGGAGTCAGCCACAGTGCGGTGACTCCCATGTCTTTTAAGTAGTCGAGTTTGTCGATAATTCCCTGCAAGTCACCGCCCCAATATTTGCCCCAGTCTTTAGCTTCTGGATCGTACAGTTCGGGATTGGGGCCTTGGCTATTTTCGGGGTCGCCGTCGTAAAAGCGATCGACTACAATGAAATAAATTGTTTCTTGCCGGAACTCAATATCTCTAGTGTAGAGAAACTCTAAATCAATTTCGCTTTCTGGCTTAACTTCTTCTACCAGCGACTCAATTTTTTCTTCGGGTTCAGTAGTTTCGTATTGAGATGTAGTTTGAGTGGGAGTGACTCGTGCCATGAGATGAGTTTTTTGATATAGTAAGGTCGATCGGTCGATCGCAGTTTGAATCAACAAATTATAGCTGTTCAGAGCGATTTGTAAAGCATCATAAGAAATTTAGCCTTGAGTAAAATCTTCCTTGAGACGGATGGCGGACTCATTCTTAAGGAGCAAATCAGCACAAATTGAACTCTGGCATCGTTTTTAGCCCGATAACAGAGGCTTTAGCGGCGCGCTATTGGCTCGCTCGCGATCGCTAGAATAAAAGGTGTAATTGCGCAATCGAGCTTAAATTTCTCCCTTCATTCCTGTCGCAAGTTTTGGATATCTTCCACGCTCAAACCAGTAGTTTGACTGATGGTGCGATCGTCCATTACATTCAAAAGTTGTCTCGCAATTTCTAGGGATCTTTCTCGCATTCCTTGCTGAATTCCTTGCTGAATTCCTTGCTGAATTCCTTGCTGAATTCCTTGCTGAATTCCTTGCTGAATTCCTTGCGCCCGTCCTTCTTCAATAACTTTGAGTAAGACACCTTGCTGATCCATAATATACCTCTCGCTATTTTCTAAATCTATCAACTCTTGAGGATTTAAGTTGGTTTCGTTAGCAATAGAAAAAGCTTGCTGAATTTCTGCAACTACTTCCATTGTTTCTGGTACTATTTCCAAAATGGGGGCATTTTTCATAAAATAAATCCACTTGTCAGTTACAGTTTCTAATTCGTCCAATTGTTTGTTAAATTTTGGTAGTTCGATAAAAATGAGTTCAATTTCTGGCTCGTAATCGAACAAACGCTTTTTCTCTTTGAAAACAAAGTGAGAAATAACTTCTCGATCGTTATCGAACATTTCAAAATCAGTAATTGTCAAAGCAAGTACGGTTTTTAACTTAAAATAACCTTCGCCGCGCAGCAGTTGAGTAGAGTAAGTTTTCGCAGCATTATAAACTACCCGTTTAGTAAAAGATGCTACATTTAAAACTTGCATCTCGATAATTACAATTTCTCCTCCTGCAAGTTTGGCTTTAACATCCAAGAAAGAGTCTTTCAGAGACGGAACTCTCGATGGTGAATACGGATCGAGAATTTCTAAGTCAGCTATGGTGGGTTCGCCACCATAAATCATGGCATTGAGAAAGCTGATTAAAATTGGTTTGCTTGCATCGGAACCGAAGATTTTTTTAAAGGCAAAGTCAGTTTTAGGATTAATGAATCTCATGGCTATTTCTTGTTCTCCTAACGCTTCAATCACTAATGGTTTGTCCGATCGATTATTTGAGCTATCGCCACCAAGTGCCAGCCAGGGCGCTGACTTACCTATGATTATAACCCATTTTTCAAATCGGTTTGTTGAATTTCTTCTAGCGTCAGATCCAAGCATTGCGCGATTTGCTCGTCTTCAAAACTTTTTGCATTATACTACTTTATCCGACATTTTTCGACTATACAAATTAAAAAGATTGCTTCATTAATCTAACAATCCTGGACTCCGGGATAGTCATAAACCGGGTTTTTACTCCAATCCTTCGCGTTGCCCAAAGATTAGGTAAAAAACCCCGGTTTTTTTGGTATGAGTGCATCCATAACTGTAGCAATGACAAAGCATCAACTCACTTTTGCCAACTCATCAACTCCCGCCTCAGAATGCTCGACGCGGAACACATTTGCATTCAGATTGGCAACAATTTGTTTGCCCTGCTGCGTCAGTTCCAAATAGCCGATCGCATCCTTAACGTATCGATAAACTACATTCCAATAAAACTTCGGATAACCATCGCGCAAATCCCCCGGAGTTCGATAGCCCAAAACTTGATTTTGCCCCGTTTCTTCAAACTCGTAAAACAGCGCAGCAATCTTTTGCAAATATCGCGGATCGCTCAACTGACCGATTAAATCGGCAGCACGCACCAAACCCGGATAATTGAGAGTATCTTGATGGTCTTCATCCGCCGGAACAGGAAAACGAGTTAACTCGATATTCCGCTTAATTTGCTCGGCATCAATCAGTCTGTGACCCCCAAAACGCTCCTTAACAAACATTTTTCCCCGATCTACATGATAAGGTGTCAAACTCGCATCAGTCGCCCCTGGAGGCAGCTTAATTTTTTGCTCTTCGATTCCCGTTGCATACAATCTAAAATCGGGTCTATCTTGCCGGCAAACCCCCTTGACGTAGCCGATATCGTGGCACAGCAAAGCAATATGAAAATGCAGCCAATCTTCGCAAGAAACGCCGCCATCGCGAATGTGCTTGCCGCGCAGAATTTCCTGCCCTACTAATGTAACTAAAATCGTATGTTCTACGTTGTGGTAAAGGGCATCGCTATTGGCAATATTTTCCAACGCCATATCGGCGGCCCAACCAATAATCTCTGCATAATCAGACTTAAAACCGCCGTAGGTGTGATGGTAGCCTTTAATTAGCCGATCGACGAAAGCGTCAATCAGCAGTTCAGTTGTATTAAACATCTCTGACTTTCCTTATCTAAACAAGTTTTTTTAAATTTATATCTAACCGAAGTTTTGCGACTGCATTTAAAGCTGCACTTTGTATTAATTTTAACTTCAATGCTGTTGCAGGTGTCGGCTGCGATCGAGCGACACCTGCCAGACATCTCCAATAAATCTTGCGAGATAGGTATCTCGACTGTCTTTTGGCCGCATCTATTTGAGGTGTTGATTAATATTAGGAACGACCGCCGCTGACAAGAGCGATCGAATTACCCCGAACTAAATGCACTCTGTCAATAATAATAGATATCAACGCGCGCGATCGATTAAGCTGTTAAGCTGTTTCACATTTAAACTGGGATTTGACCCAAACTTGCCCGTGCCCTAAAATCTTTGCCTGTTCCCTGTTTCCTGTTCCCTGTTTCCTGTTCCCTGTTCCCTATTGCCTGTTTCCTGTTCCCTGTTCCCTGTTCCCTGTTTCCTGTTCCCTGTTCCCTATTGCCTGTTTCCTGTTCCCTGTTCCCTGTTCCCTGTTCCCTGTTCCCTGTTTTCTGTTCCCTGTTCCCTCCCTCTCCAAACGATTGTAGATGCGAAACAGCTTATCTGGCATCCAGGAACTAGCAGTAAGGTGCGATATCCTCACCGCAGACATCCGCCAAAAACGAGAGAGAACGAAAACGCAGCCACACCAATTGTTCGTACAACGGATTCAGCTTGCACATCGGCGGTATGTGGAACAAATGCCGCCCAAATAGCTGAATATCTCTCTCAAAAGGACAACTTGCTGGAATCAGCAGGCACAGCCGCCGTGCCACTCGCGCATCTCGCACTTCAAAACTATCCAGCCACTGCCGCACCGGGTGCAAAAGTCTGTCTGCAATACTTACGTGTCGGTGGCGATTTTCAGGAAAAATACTAGCAGTCAACTCCATGACTGACCTCACCTATGATTACTAGCGAAAGGTTTATTGCAACCTGTATTTATCATCTTCTAAACCCCTGGTTAATACGGTGACGCCAATAAGTTTTTTGCGTGACACTGACAGTAGTCCTTTGTGATGTTCGCAGCTTGTCCTTGTGATTTTCAATGCGCAAAAACGCGATCGCGATCGCCCGCAAAGCCAGATATTCGAGCTATAATAGAATAACCAATAAAACTTTGTAACGCACTTCCAAAAAACACTATTCTTACAACCCTATCTGGAAAACACTATCGCGCCACCGCTATCGGTGAAAATACGGATAACATAACTTTACGAAATCGAGGAAAAAAAAAGGTAAAGTAAAGAAAGAGGAAAAAGACTTTGCACTCTGAAAGAATTTAGAAATCGGTATCCCGAGCCTCCAGCATCGGTATCCCCGAAGCCAAGGTCTGGGAATCGCAATTTGAGGAGGGCATCGCATCTCCTGCAACCAACACTACACCGTCTTGTCTGTCTACTGAATAATTTAAGGTTTGAGGCGATGAGCAAGCACAACTATAAAGATGCCGACCTTTCTCAATCTACCCACGCGCGTGCGGATGCCATTTTGGACAAACTGCCTCCAGAAGTTAAAAATTGGGCTCAAAGTCTGCCTTGGCATCAGCGGCGCTATGTATTGTCTCTGAGTTACATATTGTGTGCATCTACTCCCGAACTGCAAGCAGAGTTTTTAGATGACTACACAGCCGACGGTTTGATATCTAAAATGTTTGAAGATATCGACACCCTGCACCGCGTCAAACAGTATCTGATCCGGTTTCGAGTGAAAAAAGAATTAAACGAAATTGATTTAAGAAGCTACATCAGACAATTTTACATCCATTCAGCTCAAGACGTGCGCCGACAAACAGACCAGTATTTAGAATCAGCACTCCGCTTCGTCTTGAGTACGGAAGAACGCAATAATGTTTTCAACTACATTTTGGGTTTTGAGTTTATTAAAATCGTTTTTCAAATGAGTTGGTTGCAGCACGAACGCTTGGCTAGGTTGCAAAAAAACGAATCCCACTTTATCAACACTTTTATCAAGCCAATTCAACACGCGCACAGACTTAACGGCATCATCATACCAAAAGATGAGAGAATCTTTTTTGCCAGACGCCATTATTACGTTCAGTCGCCCAGCATTTCTTACAATAAGTTAATCGAGCTAGTCATGGCAACTTTCAATACTGAAATGGTTACTGAGTGCGGATTTACTATTACCAGGCACTCTCAATCTTTTGAGTTTGACAGCGATTATATTTACGATCCCCACCCAGAAGAAGAACGATTTCCTACTGAGTTGCAGTTTATTTAGCAGTTGACAGTTGACAGTTGACAGTTGACAAATATTAGCTCTCAATTCTCAAATCAAAACTCCCTCTCAACTGTCAACTTCCGCTTTCATTTCATCAATTTCAAACCAACTGACGATAACTCCCGCTAGCGGAATAGCCAAAAATACGCCTAAAAGTCCGGCTGCCCTCGCGCCTACTAACAACGCAAAAAATACCACTACCGGATTGAGGTTAAGCGAATTTTGCATCAATCTTGGATGAATAAAATTGTCTTGAATCTGCTGCAAAACAATGCAAGCAGCCAAAACTTTTAACGCCAACCATACATTTTGAGACAGTACGATAAAACAGACTAAACTAATTCCCAAGGTAGCTCCTATACCTGGAACCATATCGAACAACCCAATAATAAACGCTAAAACCAAAGGAAATCTCACATCTAACAGCAAGAAAAGGACAAAACTTGTTGTTGTTAAAAACAACATTAATAGGATTTGAGCTTGAAAAAAACCTAAAAAGTTACGTTCGAGCGTTAAAAACAAACGCCTGTGCAGGTGTCGGGGGATGAATTTGAGAACAAACAGCCAAAGCCTCTCGCCATCAAGTAACATGAAAGAAGCTACAACCGCAATCAAGATTAAATTCACTAAATTGGTTAAAAATACTTGTAAAAAAGCAATACCTGTCACTACTCCAGCCAGAGCTTGAGTTCTCAGTTGTTCTTCAATAACTCTCAGGTTAACTTGCAGGTTTCTCGCTTTGAGGAAAGTTTCCAAACGCTCGGACAGCGGTGCCAGAGCATTGACAAAATCTGTCACGCTGTCAATTAATTGCTGCCCTTGCGATAAAAGAGTAACGCCTACCGTGACTGTCAGGCCGCCAAAAATTAAAATAGCGAGTAAAATTACCAAAGCTACGGCTAAACTGCGCGGTAAAATTTTTTGCAAAGCGCGCACCGGATAGTTGAGCAAAAAAGCTACGAGGGTAGCAATTGTGAAAACGGCAACTGCTGTTTCAAAGTAAGCTAAAAGTTGCAGTGCAGCCCAACCTGCCGCAAATAACAGCAAAAACCGCACTAGAGCTAAATTGCTGAGCATATTCCAAAAATTGGGAGGGTTTCTTTCTTGCTCTCTCACAGGAATTTCCGATAATTATTTATCGCTCGAATATATTGCCGAACTCTCCTTTAGAATTACACTTGTGTTATCTGTAAGGCTATCCACCGCGAGACAGAAAATCGATCGGCCAAACAGAAGGAATAATTTAGTTGATAGTTGATAGTTGTCATCAGTCATCAGTCATCAGTCAGAAGGAAGAAGTAGGTGTTAGGTGTGGGAATGCGAGGGGGATGTGAAGCTGAAGGAGTAGTTTGAAAACCGACCCTAGCAGAATTTGAGGATGGGGAGAGAGTCGGTAAACTTGGACCCAAACAACCTTTTTGAGATCCCCAGCGCGATCGACGGAAATTCAGCCTTCTGAAAGACACTGTGGAGAGCTCAATTTTTGAGATACTGAGATCGATCGATCGATTTAACTGAGGAACAAAGGTGCTGCTATCAAAAGGCTTTGAAGTAGAAATGTATACCGGCACGCCTGCAGGTGATATTGTCGGTCTCTCCGATCGAATAGTTGCCGATTTAGATGGATTCGTGCGCGAACCCGACAGTCGCAACGTGGAGTACACGACGGCCCCGCTGTGCTGCTACGATCGCCTGCTGTGCGCCCTAGTCAAGCCGCGAGTCCGGCTGCGGGAGTATTTAAAAAAACTGGGCGATTATACCTTGCTGCCGGGGAGTACCCTGTCTCTGGGCGGGAGCGATCGCTTTTACCGTTCCGATCCTAACAATCCCTACCACACCTACATCGAGCAAACCTACGGCACCAAAGTCGTCACCGCCAGCATTCACATCAACATCGGCATCTCCCAACCAGAAATGCTGATGCGGGCAATCCGCCTCGCCCGCGTCGAAGCACCCCTTTACCTTGCTTTAAGTGCTTCTTCCCCTTTCCTCGACGGCGAAGTTACGGGCTATCATTCCACCCGCTGGGGATTGTTCCCCAAAACTCCGGCTACAGTTCCCTTGTTTGAAAGCCACAGACACTACATCCAGTGGACGGAAGAACAGTTGCAACTGGGTACGATGCAAAACGTCCGCCACCTGTGGTCTGCCGTGCGCCCCAACGGCGATCGCCGCCCTTACTGTCTCAACCGCCTCGAATTGAGGATTTGTGACCTCGAAGTCAATCCCCTGGCGCTGCTGGCAATCACGGCCTTGCTGGAAGCGCGCCTGTGGCAGATGATGGAAGACCCGAGTTTAGACCCTTTGGAAACCAGCACTTTGCCCGCCGCTAACCGCAACGCCGATTTAGTTGCCCTGACGGATGCTAATGAAATTGCTGCTTCGCGGGATAGTTTGGATGCCGAACTCAGGCACTGGCGGGATGGCAAACCTATTTTGGCCCGCGATTGGATTGAGGAAATTTACCAGGAAGTTTGGCCGATCGCCAAAAAACGCGGTTTTAGCTGCTTTCTGTCGCCCCTCAAAAAAATTCTCCGCGAAGGCAACACCGCCCAACAGTGGCTGAAGCTTTACGCTGGCGGTTCCAACAGCAGAAGCATTATCGTGCAAGGGATTCAGGCTATGGCCCGCCAGGAATGGGAACTTGAGGATAACTTGTGCCCGCAGTTGGTGGCTTGAGGAGGACGCGGGCAGCAGTACCCTGAAGGATCGATCAGAATATTTAATCGATCGAAACCTCAGATAGGTTATAACTAAAAGCTATAACTTACATCTATCTTGAGATAGAGTTACCATGCGTTTAATTGCTGCTATCAGCGCATCAGTTAACTTAAATGCCTCAAATTGTTTTGGTTCACCCGCAAATTCCGCCGAATACTGGCAATATCGCCCGCACTTGCGCTGCCACTGGCACTCAATTGCATTTAGTCAGTCCGATGGGGTTTGAAATTACCGATCGCTACCTGAAACGGGCCGGTTTAGACTACTGGCCCTACGTCAACCTCCACTGCCACGAGAACTTGGAAGCTTTTTATGCTTGCCAGAAGCAGCGCGGGGGGCGCTCGATCGGATTCAGCACTAGCGGGCGATACAGTTATGCGCAATTCCAATTTCAAGCCGGCGACTGGCTGCTGTTCGGCTCGGAAACTGTGGGACTGCCGCAGTTTGTCTTAGATGGCTGCGATGCCACTGTGTTCATTCCCATGAGCCAGCCAGGGGTGCGGAGTTTAAACCTCTCCGTCAGTGCTGCCGTGGGTTTATTTGAAGCCAAACGCCAGTTGGGAGAGCTGGAATCAAGCATTATCAACACATAAACATATAGAAATTTAATAGGTTCCGACCACCCTCAAAACTCGATTTAAAGATAAGAAATTTGTATCAAAGCGACGACTGCCGGGAGTGAAGAGATTGATAAATTTTATCGATCTGAAAGTAAATTGTTATCGAGATAACCAATTCCCCGAACAGATGATTTAGCAACAAAAAACAGAGATTTAGTGCGACCGACAGCCTCTGGCAGTACCCGCGCAATAAGTAAACGCTACATCTAGTAAATATACGGTTGTAGGTGTTCCGTAAATTAGCATAGAGTCGGATGATAGGTGGCACCAGAGCCTTGCCGGCAGGGGAATTGCATTCATTGGTTAGAGCTATTGCCGCGTAAGGCTTTTGGGGATCGCTGCGACAAGATAAGCCGGTAATTTTAAAATTTTTGACTGTGCGAGCTTGTCTAAATTAGAAAAGCAAGGTAATCTTGCCTAAGCAAGATAGCTGCCAGCGATAAGAATTATTCTTATTTGTTGATTTCCGCAGCGTCCTGCAATCCCCTTGAGTGTTTCCAAGGACAGTTAAGCGCTTCTCAGTAGGAGGTCGTTTTTTTGAAACGAGCATATCCCCAAAAACTTAAGCCTGTTGAGGCTAGTGAAATCGAAAGGGACGGTTTGGCCGAACCGTCCAAACAGCAAACGATCGAATCTCTGGTAACAGCCAGCAGTGGTAGAGTCCGCTCTCTCGCCACGATCGGACTGGCAATATCGGTGGGTGCTTCCGGCATCTTGCTGCCGAGAAGCGGGGACAGCGCTCGCGCGACGGAACCCGCACCCGCTGCCGAACCTGCAGCTGAAGTACAAACCGCCTCCATCGCCAACGCGGCCGCCAGTTCAGAAAGAGTTGATGCAGCAACCGAACTTGGCAACACCGCAACAGCTAACAGCATTGCAACTGAAACGGTACTCCCACCAGGGCAGCAGCAAAGCTGGCTGACGCCAGAAGGAATTCCTTTCCAACAGCAAGCCACCACCGCCGGAGTACCCGTACCGACAGTCACGATCGACCCGAACCAGGAGTTGGATCTCACTGGCTCGCAACCTCTATCGCCCGCACCCGGAACTGCTGCATTAGAGCCTGATGCGACCTTGTTGCCCGATGCCAACGGGGCGATCGACAGTTTGAAAAAACAGGAAAACCGCACCACAACAGTGCGTCCGGCGGAGCTGGGGTTTGAGGAGCCTGCAAGTTCATCAAAATCTGCTTTACCTGTAGAAATATCGGGACAGCACCCGGCACCTGCAGCTACAGCAACCAAGACAACGATTCCCGATTTATCGACAACACCCGTAATTCCCAGCGCTCAAATCGACGCTCGAAATACCGGAGTTAGACCAGAAGCGACGGTAGCTCAACCCTTCGAGTCAATTGAGCAATCGAACCCAACACCCAGCTTGCATTCTGCTGCCGTCGTTCCCCCTGCGGAGAATCCGATCGCACCAGCTCCGATGCTGTACAGCGTGCGTCCGGGCGATACAATTAGCGCGATCGCCAAAGGTCACGGCGTGTCTGCACAAGAGCTGATCGCGCTCAACAAGCTCGGCGATCCGAACTTCTTGAATGTCAACCAGCGGTTAAAAATTCCCCAAAAAATCGGGTCTAATAATTCAGCGGTGCGAGCGGCAGCATCTACTTCTGCCTCCAACTCTACATCTGTGCCTGCTGTGGCCGCAGGACCAGGAGTTTTGCTCCCCAGCTCGCCTGCCC
The DNA here is from genome assembly GCA_025454405.1 of Oscillatoriaceae cyanobacterium Prado104. Lineage (GTDB taxonomy): Bacteria > Cyanobacteriota > Cyanobacteriia > Cyanobacteriales > Microcoleaceae > Microcoleus. The sequence continues at coordinate 93,940 of JALOON010000056.1, forward strand.
CTGAAGTTGCCAATTCAGGCATGACACCGATCGCGCCAAAAGTGCCGCTCGTGTCCCCCCTTGCCAACATTGAGGGTCTGAACAATATTTCAGCGCCGATGGTTCCCCAAATTAACAGCATTCCGCTGACTCAGGTTTCTCAAAGCATGAGCGATTCTGGAAAGTTGGAACTTCAAGGCGAACCGACATTTACAGGTGCAGTTGACACCAGCGCGCTGCCCGTGCCGGGGGGCGCAACTGCCAGCGCTAGCGCAGTCGGATCGTACCCGCAGCCGGCTAACTTGACACCACTGTCTGGTGCAGGTTCAGTAGCAGAATTGCCAGTCGGCGAGCCATCGCGGTCGGTACCAACCTCAGCACTCAATCCTTATGCCGAACGCCTGCGGGCAGAAATTGTCAGACTGCGAGAGGAGTATCGGGCCGAGCGCAATTCGATCGGGACAAATGCCGTATCGCTGGCAGTAGCTGACGAAGCGTCCGTGCCAGTCGCAACGGGCAGCCCGTCTGCAAATATGCAAAATCTCAATCCAGATTTCCGCGCTACCGAATACGCTCAGTCAGTTCAAGACGAGATTGCTAGACCTACTTCGAGAGCTTGGAGCGAGCAAGTTCAGCGACAGCAGCAAGAGCGTTTCGATCCGATGCGGGCAGCAGAATTGCAACCGATTAACCTGACTCCGGCTGCTAATGTGGAGACTGTAGCAGAGCCGCCAGTCGTGGCAACTGCTCCTTTGGGCTCCCAGGGTTACGATCCTCTGAGCAACCCATCTTTAGGGCGCATGGTTTCGCCGGAACTTCCTCCGCTTTCGGGCGCGGATACTTATCTGCCTGACGGAGGAAATCTGCAGCAGTCCGCTAACGGGTTTATTTGGCCTGCTAAGGGCGTTCTCACTTCCGGCTACGGCTGGCGCTGGGGGCGGATGCACAGGGGAATTGACATTGCAGGGCCGATCGGCACTCCAATTGTGGCTGCCGAAAGCGGGGTGGTGACTTATGCACAGTGGAACGATGGCGGCTACGGCTATTTGGTGGAAATTACCCACCCCGATGGCTCTCAGACGCTTTACGCCCACAACAACCGGATCTTGGTACAAAAAGGTCAGCAAGTCGCTCGAGGCGAGCAGATTTCTGAAATGGGCAGTACGGGTTTCAGCACCGGACCGCACTTGCACTTTGAAATCCATCCTGCCGGACAGGGGGCTGTCAATCCGATGGCTTTTCTGCCCGATGATGATTCCAGGGCTTCTCGGTAATTGCCACCATCGCAAGTTATGGGTTTTGAGTTATTATCAAAACTCATAACTTCGATAGAAAGCTATGAGTAATTGTGTTATCGCAAATTTTTTTTAGCTGAGTTGCCGTGTTAAGATAGTAAATCGTGAACTCAATAAGGCTCAGTGGCGCAGTGGTTAGCGCAGGGGACTCATAAGCCCAAGGTCGCAGGTTCAAATCCCGCCTGAGCCATATACATTTCAATAGTGCCAGGGTGCTTTATACAAGCTTCCTGGAATTTTTATCGGTCATTTTGGGGCAGGTTTGGACAAAAAATTGGGGTAAGGGTGGGGTAGATTGGGGGAGACAGATTAGAATAGAGGAGCTTACCCCAACAGTTTCCATTATGCATTCCAATACTTCTACAGGTAAAGCGACTAAGGGTTCTGTCCAAATGAAGGTTTCCAACGGACGGTTGCAGTTAGTTTTTTCACATGGTGGGAGACGGCATTATTTGAGTTTGGGATTACCTGACAATCCTGCAAGTCGCAAGGCAGCAGAAGCAAAGGCAAAGTTAATTGAGTCAGATATTGTGTTTGACCGCTTTGACCCAACCCTTGCCAAGTACAAGTCGCAATCTGCCCTGAGCACCATTACCCCAACAATTACCCCAATCGATCGAGTCCCTGAGGATAAATTACCCCTGAAGGATTTGTGGGAAAAATATACCCAATACAAATCCAATCAGGTTGCACCCTCCACTTTAGTCAGGGACTATGGCAAGATTGCCAAACGCTTGGCAACTATGCCTAAAGAGTTAAAGGATGAAATAGCTATCCGTGATTGGCTTTTGAAGCAGTTCTCTAGTGAAGTAGCTAGGAGAACGTTAGTGCAATTGAATGCTTGCTGTAAATGGGCGGTTAAGTCTGGATATCTGGCTGAAAACCCATTTGAAGGAATGGCGGGAGAGATTAAGAAGACAGTTAGGGGCACCAGCAGGCAAGCATTCAGTAAAGAGGAACGGGATGCAATTCTGGCCGCATTTGAGAATAATACCTATTCATCCAAATATGCGCCGATCCCCCATTCGTATTACTTGCTTTATGTACGGTTTTTGTTTTTGACTGGGGCTAGACCAGAAGAGGCGATCGCGCTGAAGTGGAAACACATCAGCCCCGATAACAAGCAGATTCAATTCAGGGAAGCCATGCCCAGTGATACTGGTGTTTTAGGGGAAACCAAAACAGGGAAAGTGCGGACATTTCCATGTAATGCTAGTTTAACGACTCTGCTGGAGTCGATTAGACCTGAAGGTGTTTCTTCTGAGACGCTAGTTTTTCCCTCTCCAAGAGGGGATTATATGGACTCGCATAACTTTTCTAATCGGATCTGGAAACCTGTTGTAGAAGCATTAGTGGAGGATGGCAAGGTAGAGCATTATTTACCTCAGTACAATACACGCCATACAGCTATCACTCTCTTGTTAGAGGCTGGGTTGGATGCTAAGGATGTAGCCCGTCTGGTTGGCAATAGCCCAGAAATCATTTACAAACACTATGCAGGCAACAAACGAGATTTAATTGTGCCTGAAATTTGAAAAAATAAAGGTCTAGCTTGGCACTTGGTCCGAGGTCGCAGGTTCAAATCCCGCCTTAGCCATATACATTTCAATAGTGCCAGGGTGCTTTATACAAGCTTCCTGGAATTTTTATAGTTGCTATTTAGACAAAGCTGAGGCACCAGAGCAGAGTTTTTTGAACAGCTTAACAGGGGTTTCTTTAAACACTACTGGACGATCTTCAAACAAATCGTCACCTTGATTTCGATCGTGGTAGGTTCTGTTTGGTTGGGACCCATGACGAAGGAGATGACAGCCCTCTCTCAAGCAGGTCGATCGCAAGTTTTGCAGAATTCTGACTATCTCATGCTACAAAATACCGTTACCCTTGGTGGCGCACTACAAACTCTGACACTTCTAGCAGTCATCATCGTGTCCACCGTTAAACCCTGGGGCAAGCGAAAGGCAGCGCCAACCTCGAAAAAATAGATTCTTCAATTATTCACTCGGTAAAGTACGCTCTCAACATTAGGAGCGTGTTTTTTATTTTTTCTTAAGGTAGTTGTAGTCGTTATGACTATGATATACTTGTAACAGTTCGTAAAAAAGGAAACAAAATTTATGACGAGTGAATGCCTCCGGGTCGGTCAAGCTGCGCCCGACTTCTCAGCCACAGCCGTAGTAGACCAGGAATTCAAGACTGTTAAGCTGTCGGACTACAAAGGCAAAAAATACGTCGTTCTGTTCTTCTACCCCTTGGACTTCACCTTTGTGTGCCCTACTGAGATTACAGCATTTAGCGATCGCTACGAGGACTTCAAAAAAATCGATACCGAAATTCTCGGCGTTTCCGTTGACAGCGAATTCTCTCACCTCGCTTGGATACAAACAGACCGCAAATCCGGCGGCGTAGGCGACCTGAACTATCCTCTCGTTGCGGATATCAAGAAAACCATCAGCAGCGACTACAACGTCCTCGACCCCGAAGCAGGTATTGCCCTGAGAGGTCTGTTTATTATCGACAAAGAAGGCGTCATCCAACACGCTACGATCAACAACTTGGCTTTCGGTCGCAACGTCGATGAAACCCTGCGCACCCTGCAAGCTATTCAGTACGTTCAATCTCACCCCGATGAAGTTTGTCCTGCAGGCTGGCAGCCCGGTGACAAGACGATGACTCCCGATCCGGTCAAGTCTAAGGTCTTCTTTGCTGCGGTTTAAGTGCGTTACATTGAGATTTAGATCCCCCCTAGCCCCCCTTAAGAAGGGGGGGACCGGAAGTGCTCAAAGTCCCCCTTTTTAAGCTATCCCTTATAAGGATCTTTCTTAATATTTGCGATCGCAAACCCTCGTGCCCTGAAATCATTGATTCTTTGTTAGCTGATTTTCAATAATCGAGGTCTATCGTCA
>JALOON010000128.1 GCA_025454405.1 Oscillatoriaceae cyanobacterium Prado104
TGACTACACCAACAGACCGATCGAGGGCGGGGAAAACTATAGCTCGTATGCGCGAGCTCTCTTCGGAACTACCCCCTAGGGGGTAAGTTCCGGTTAAAGCAATAAACTTTCTATTTACAACAGCTTAAATTTAAGGACACAGCAGTGCTACGTCCTTGCCCAATAGTTAAGACTAAGAAAATAGTTAAGACTAAGAAACCGAATTTTTAAACAAGATTGAGGGCTGCGATCGCACATTTTGCATTCGCATCCTAAGACATAGCATTGTGAACCAATTTAACTTTCCCTAAAGCAGTCTTTCGGCTGTCAAAAAGTTTCATCACTCCCGAAGATATAGTTTCAACTACATCGGAGTCGCATTCGGAGAGAAAATCTTCAGACGGAACATCCCCTTTAAAAAATTCTTTGGCTCTCTTCAAATAGTTATCAGTTTCAGCAAAGCCGATCGATTTGATAATAAACGTAGAAACAGGCGAGTTTTTAATATCATAAGGCGATTCTTTATTGCGTCCGATTGCTAGCAGATCTAAAACTTCACTTTGCAACTGATTTTCCAGGGGATAGGCGATCGGTCGATCGGGCAAATAATCCTCTAAAGCAGAGGTTGTAAATCCCGGCACGCGCAGTTCTCCCATCATCGTTGACAGCGGAATATCCCTCCCCAACCGGTAAGCAAGAGCTTCTAAAATTGCGATTGTAATTAGTTTGACACCCAAATAAAGTTTTGCTACCGCGATATTTTTGCGGGTTTGGGCAATCATCGCCTCATAGGTAGCATTGTCCGGTTCCGACATAAACTGCTGGAAAACCAGTTCGGGTTTGAGGAAGTTCAAAAATCCTTCCATCTTTTGCAGCGAGCGGCGGTATCCGCCAACAGTATAAGAATTGACATTGCTCAATTCGTGATTGGTTTCGGGCATCAAATTCCAAGTATTGTCTAAGAAATTAGAGGAATTTGGCGAAGCAAAATTCTCGACATCCCGATTTGCCAATCTCACAGCACGCTTGACAATTTCAATGGTTTCTGAATCGCTCCATCCGAAATTAAAATCGCGGTTGATGTTTATCAAGCGCTGGTGCAAAAGTTCGATCGCACTCAAACCGTTGGGTCCAGCCGGACGAAAAGGAATAGTAGCTTCAATGCAAGCTGCTATTTGAGCGATCGTACTTGCTGGCAAGAAAGGTTCCAAACATTTACCGGCAATCACCGCACTCAAAAATTCATTTTGACCGGCAAACGGCGACAGAGTTTGACCCGGAACAAACCCAAAAACTGCCTCTACAAGTTGGTAGATAGCATCATCCGGGAGTTCGGTTTCATTTTTAATAACTAACTGCGATCGCACCTCTTTGACAAAAGGACAAATAGCGCTGCTGATATTAAAACCTACGCCTTGATCGACTTGTACGTACACCAAATCGTGAAACAGCGCAGCCAAAACCTCGATCGGATCGACAGACCCGCCAACCTCAAAAATATGCTCTGACGTGTGGAAATACCGCCAGGGCCCCCTCATCGTTTGAATGATCAGTTCAGCTATTTGTTCGAGCTTTGGGAGATCTACTCGGCCTCCCAACTGCTCGATCGACGTTACCAAACCATCCAAGCACCGTTTTTGTTCTCCAAACAGCTCCATGTACGCACCTCCCGTGCATTCCCTGATTCCTGGGTTCGATCGTCATGGTATCAAAAGGCGCTGCGATTGTGCCATTACTCTTGACTGAAAACTTCCTACTTTCGGTAGATGGTGAGAGGGAGAGTGGGGGAGGGGGGGAGGGGGAGAGGGGGGGATTGGGAGAGTGGGAGAAATAAAAAGAGAGGGAGAGGGTGAGAGTTAGTTACAAACGGAATTAAGGGTTAAAAATTGGAAATTTGCGGTGATTTGCAGAACTCGCACGATCGGCATTACAGACTGCTGGAGTCTTCAGGAAAACTTGGCCTCAAGCTAACTCACGAGGCAGCAGAAAGTGCGGCAGCGAATTAAGTAGCAAATATTACAGATGCGGCAAGAGTCCGAGGAAGATTTTTCTCTCGTCCGCTCTCTTTTGTGAGTTCAGCTTTTAGAGAGATGAAAGAAAGCGGTCGATCGCAGCAAAATTAACAAGGAACTCAGCTATTTAGGGGATGAAGTGGCAGTGAAATTCGTGTCGGACCCGCACATTGCAGTTAAAATCCGCAAAATGAACGAGCGGGTGCGGTGGCAAGAAAAACCGATCTGCCATCGGGGAATCGACCAAACACGGATGGTGTTGGACGGTAACATCGCCGACAGTCCGGAGTTTTCATTTTTAGTTGCGGGCGACAGCGGCACCGGCAACCACCGGGGACACAACCCCCAGCGTCAGGTAGCCCAACGAATGCTTGCAGAAAGGGAAAATTGCCGTTTTCTCCTTCACACCGGCGATGTAGTTTATTTAGTCGGTTCCAGCGAATATTACGGGCAAAATTTTATTCGCCCCTACCGAGAATTTCTCGTCGGAGGCGAAGATCCCGGTCGAATTCCCTACGATCGAATGGTATTCAACTTTCCCTTCCTGCCCGTACCGGGAAATCACGACTACTACGACTTGCCCTTAATTTACGGCATTCTTTCCGTTGGTGCCCTGCCGCTGCGCCGCCTGTTGGGTTCCAAGTTAGATTTCGATGTGGGGCTGCACGGTTCCGATCGCGGAAATGCTTACGCCAAGGCATTTCTCGACTATCTCAAAACCCGCCAACTGCCGGGAGATCTCGATCGGCACCTCGACACCCACTACACCGCCAACACCAGCACAGGCCGCTGTCTGCGCTACCAGCCCGGACGCTTTACCCGCTTGCCCAACCGCTACTACACCTTCCGCAGCGGCGGCATCGACTTCTTCGCCCTCGACTCCAACACCTTTAACGAACCATTGCCCCTGCCAAAAACCAAACAGGGCGACATCCAGCGCCGGAATTTGGAACTCGACAGGCAGAAGTTAGAGCAAGAAAAATTGGCAATGCTGGAAACCTCGGCGCGGCTGAACCCTGACAATCCCGAGGAAGAGGAACAGCTAGACGACTTGCGCGCCAAACTCGCGCAAGTTGACGAAATGCTGATGGATATCGACAAACAACTGTCGCCCGACAGAACCGCCGCTACCGACACAGCACAGCTTGAATGGCTCAAAACCAGGCTGATCGACTCGTGGCGCGATGCAGACGTGCGGGGGCGGGTAATTTACCTGCACCATCCCCCCTACGTAACGGAGGCGACAAAGTGGAATCAAGCTCAAACTTTGGCAGTGCGCTTGCGACTGCGCGAGGTATTTGATGCGGTAGCCGGCGCACTCACTCAGGAAGCGCGAGGACGCCCGCTAGTAGATTTAGTGCTGGCGGGACACGCCCACTGCTTGGAATACCTGCGGACTGGGGATACCGGACACGCTGACTCTGGGATTAACTGGATTGTCTGTGGGGGAAGCGGCCACAGCCTCCGCCGCCAGCGGCCAGAAGGGCCGGTGTTGGAGGAATTGGCGAGTCCTCAAGCTTACCAGTTGGGGCGAGCAACGGGTCGATCGCCCGCGATCGAAACTAGCACTCGCCCCGTAGCGGAATCCTTGCTATTTGTCGGCCGCAGCGGTCAAGGTTCGCAGAAACGCCGTCCGTATTCGTGTTTGCGGATTGATGTTTTTGACGGATGTCCGCCTAAGTTCAGAGTCAAACCGTTGGTTGTCGAACGAATTGAGGGCAAATGGCAGGATATTTCGATCGAACCTTTCCTTCTGTAGTTTTGAGTTTTGAATTGTGAATTAAGAAATCTCTTTAACTCAAAACTCAAAATTTAAAACTCAAAACTTTTCTTAACTCTCAACTGTTAACTGAAATGATTGCTAATTTAACTGAAACTGGTTGGGAAATTATTTATCACCGCGCCCATGCTTTGCTCGCGGCTCAGCTTGGCGGACAGTGGAAGCGATCGAAATCTCCGATTCGCCTCTACGAAACTATAGCAGCTATTTCTCACCACGATGATTTAGAAAAAGAGTGGGAAGAAAACATTTTGACTCCTGCTGGCGCGCCTTTGGATTTTACCTTAGACACGGAAACTTCCCTGCCTAAAATTAAAGGATTGACGCAGAATGCTCTCTATCGCGGTCGGTGGGTAGCAATGTTGATTTCGATGCACATGAGCTATTTGAATGAGGGCAAGCGGGGAGAGTCGCCAGAACTCGATGAGTTTTTGGACGAACAACTCGCAAATCAAAAGAAATGGCGCGAAGAGTTGGAGATTTCTCAGGAAGATGCCGAGGCGGCTTATGCTTTTTTCCAATGGTGCGATCGACTGTCTTTAATTCTTTGCAATGGCGAATTGCCTGCCGGGGAACGAGCTTTGGAAATTGGTGTCGGACCGGACGGCAAGCGCTACGATATCGTGCAAGATAGCAACCAACTCGTGACAGTAACTCCTTGGCCTTTTGAAGATGAAAAGTTTACTGTTAATGTCGAAGCGTCTTATTTGGATAAAATTAAGTTCGACAGCAACAAGGAAATCAAGGAAGCCCTGCACAAAGCTCCGAAAAAACTGTTAGAATGGACTTTTGTCAAGTCTTAATCGAACCGTTAGAGAGCATCTTCCTACTGCTTCCCTCTTCCCTCTTCCCTCTTCCCTCTTCCCTCTTCCCTCTTCCCTCTTCCCTCTTCCTTCTTCCTCCTTCCCTCTTCCCTCTTCCCTCTTCCTTCTTCCCTCTTCCTTCTTCCTTCTTCCTTCTTCCTTCTTCCTTCTTCCTTCTTCCTTCTTCCTTCTTCTTAAACTTATGAAACGTTCAGCTTGTCTAATTTTCAATCCCGTTGCGGGCAACAGCGATCCAGATCGAGATTTGGCTCAAATTAGGGAAATTTTGGAACCTGCGATCGACTTAGATATCCGGCTGACAACTCCAGAAATAGATGCTACTAGCATTGCCCGCGAAGCAGTTTCTAGAGGAGTTGAATCGATCGTTGCTTCTGGTGGAGACGGCACTTTATCTGCTGTTGCAGGCGCGATCGTCGGCAAGAATATTCCCCTCGGAATAATTTCGCGCGGTACAGCAAATGCTTTTGCTAATGCTTTAGAAATTCCCAATACAATTGAAACTGCTTGCGCAACAATTTTGGGAGGGTTTACGCGGGTAGTAGATGCGGCGATTTGCAACGGTGAAATGCCGATGGTTTTGCTAGCAGGAGTGGGCTTTGAAGCGGAAACTGTAGAACAAGCCGATCGCGAAATGAAAAATCGCTGGGGAATGCTGGCTTACATTTTGTCGGGAATCAAACAGTTAAATAATTTAGAAAGATTTGAAGCCGAAATCGAAACTGAAGATAAAATTGTCAGCCTGACTGCTGCGGCTGTAACAGTAGCAAATGCGGCACCGGCTACTTCAATTTTAGCTCAAGGGCCGGCGGGAATTATTGTTGATGACGGTTTGCTGGATATTACATTAGTTGCACCTCAGAATAAAGCAGGTGCGATCGCGGCTTCTTATCACTTATTGCAAACAGCTTTAAGCGGCAATCCAGTCGATCGCGATGACATAGGTTATTTGCGGGCAAAAAAAGTGAAAATTACAACAGATCCGACTCAAAAAGTTGTTTTAGATGGGGAAATTATCGGCATGACTCCGCTGTTTGTGGAGTGCGTACCGGGAGGATTAACTATTTTTGTACCGCGAGTCGAAGAAGAAGTTCCGGTGGAAAAACTGACTGGTTTGCCAGACGTTCAAGTTGTGCAGAAAATTTTATGAAATGTCAGCGGACAGTTAAGGAGTTTTGAGTTTTGAATTTTGAGTTTTGAGTTAAAGACTGTTTTGAAGTTCACAACTCAAAACTTACAACTCAGAACTTCCCCTCTCCCCCAATCCCCCGATCGAAAATCAAAAATCTTCAATACTCCCTCTCTCCCCCAATCCTCCGATCTAAAATCAAAAATCTTCAATCCCTCAATCGAAAATCGAAAATCGAAAATCGATTGAGCGTTGATAGCGAAAACGCACAAAATTTCTTGGTAATTACGCAAGGGTTGTCAGAAACTGGGTTGTTTCCAAAAATCATTGACTGCAACCAGCAGTCGGGTAGAAAACCAGGTTTCTTTGGTCTAAATGTCTGAGCGGACGATCGACTGACTGCACTACGAAACTTTGTTATTATGGTAATCGATCGTCCGCGATCGCAGTCCAATTTTCAGCTATAATAAAAACAGCGATAAACTAGAATCGAGATGAGCTTAATTGCAGCTAAATGGACGATCGCCGAATATCACAAAATGATATCGGCGGGTATCTTAGAAAATCGGCGAGTGGAACTGCTGAAGGGAGAAATTGTAGAAATGGCACCGGAAGGAGAACCCCACGCTTATTTTAGCAGCGAAGCAGGAGAATATTTAATTCGGCTGTTGGGCGATCGGGCGACTATCCGTTCGGCAAAACCGATTGCGCTTCCTGACAATTCGGAACCAGAACCAGATATTGCGATCGTACAGCGGTTGGGTCGCGAATACCTCGAACACCACCCTTATCCAGAAAATATTTTCTGGTTGATTGAATACTCTGATTCCACGTTAGTTAAAGATTTGGAGACAAAAACAAAAATTTACGCTGAAGTGGGAATCCCCGAATATTGGGTGGTTAACCTGAAAAACAGATATCTGATAATATTTAGAAACCCTCAAGATGGCGACTACGCTTCCAAGGTGACGGTGAAGACGGGAACGGTGAACCCGCTAGCGTTTCCAGATGTGGCAGTATCGGTAAGCGCGATCGTCAGAGAATAAACAATAGCAGAAACCGGGTTTTTAGCATAATAGTTGGTTTAAAGCTTTTATCTTTGTAAAAAATCCGGTTTCTTGAGTCTCAATGTGTCAGTCTCGATCGCGCCACAATCGCCGATAGTAAAGATTTCATGTACGAATTGTTAAAACGCAAGGGCGATCGTCCACAATTTATATGACAATAGTTACTCTCGAAACCAGCCAACTTCAGCTTTGAGAAACTGGCAAAATAGTAAATTTTAACACAGACACAGAACAGACACAGCTATGGGAAAACCAACAGGGTTTATCGAATTCTTGCGCGAATTGCCTTCGGAACTCTCACCAACCGAGAGAGTCCGCAACTGGGATGAATTTCACCTGCCGATGGAGGAGGACAAACTCCGCACCCAAGGCGCGCGCTGCATGGACTGCGGCACTCCTTTTTGCCACACCGGTGCCATCATCAGCGGCATGGCAAGCGGCTGCCCCATTAACAACCTGATTCCCGAATGGAACGATTTGGTATATCGGGGATTGTGGCAAGAAGCCCTCGACAGACTCCACAAAACTAACAACTTCCCGGAATTCACCGGCAGAGTTTGTCCCGCGCCCTGCGAAGGCGCTTGCGTGCTCGGCATCAACAACCCGCCGGTCACAATTAAAAACATCGAAGCTTCAATTATCGATAAAGGCTGGGATGAAGGCTGGGTAACGCCGGAACTCCCCGCCAAACGCACCGGCAAAAAAGTCGCAATTATCGGTTCCGGGCCCGCCGGTTTGTCCGCAGCCGCCCAACTCAACAAAGCAGGCCATACTGTCACAGTATACGAAAGGGCCGATCGACCGGGCGGACTGTTGATGTACGGCATTCCCAACATGAAGCTGGACAAGGAACAAGTCGTGATGCGCCGCCTGAAACTTTTGGAAGCTGAAGGCGTGAACTTCGTTTGCAACACCGAAGTCGGTAAAGACTTGCCCGCAGAAAAGCTATTAAAAGAATACGATTCCGTTGTCCTCTGTACCGGCGCAACCAAACCCCGCGATTTGGGCATCCCCGGCCGCGAGTTCAAGGGCATCCATTTCGCGATGGACTTTTTGACGGCAAATACCAAGTCACTTTTAGACAAAAGTACCAACGGCAACTTCATCTCCGCAGAAGGCAAAGATGTTGTGATTATCGGCGGTGGCGACACGGGGACCGACTGCGTGGGAACTTCGATCCGCCACGGCTGCAAAAGCTTGATCCAGCTAGAAATCCTGCCCAAACCGCCAGCAGAACGGGCGGCCAACAATCCCTGGCCGGAATGGCCGAAAGTCTACCGCCTCGACTACGGCCAAGAAGAAGCGGCAGCTAAATTTGGCGATGACCCCCGCGGCTACCTCACGACGGCGACGAAGTTCGAGGGCGACGAACACGGCAATGTCACGGCCGTACACACCGTTGAGGTGGAGTGGGAGAAAAACGAGAAAGGACAATTTATTCCAAAACACATTCCGGCTACGGAGAAAGTTTTGCCGGCGCAGCTTGTGTTGTTGGCGATGGGCTTTTTGGGACCGGAACAGCCGCTGCTGGATGCTTTGGGAGTGGAACGCGACCCCCGCAGCAACGTGAAAGCCGAACACGAAAAGTATGCAACTAGCCTTCCGGGAGTGTTTGCGGCTGGTGACTGCCGGCGGGGACAGAGTTTGGTGGTGTGGGCAATTAATGAAGGGCGCGGTGTGGCGCGAGAGTGCGACCTTTATTTGATGGGCGAGACTGATTTGCCTTAGCCAGAAGCGGTTGCGCGTTAGGTTTTAACAAACTGGGTTTTTTACTGTGCCTGCTGGTTGTAACGCAAGATTTTTGTAAAAACCCGGTTTCTGACTTGACTACAAACAAGATAGATGGCGAGGGACACGGCAATGCCCATTGGTGTCAACTTAAGCAGTTGACTCCCAAATTTCTCGATCGAAAGCGGCCTTCTCTCTATGCCGCTTTCGCTCTTGTTTAATCAAACCCAACATTTGATGGTGCTCAACTAAATAGGGCTTGCTGAATAAGTCTAAAAAACTCAAAAAAGTTCGATCGCGCTATTGCTCGCCCACGAGTAAGTTAAGTTTTTCTTTTGAGTTCGATGCCACAGCATAATTTTTGATAATCTTCGGTGCCAGTTGAGTTGCTAGTAATAAAAATTGACGCAAAAAAAGCCACAATAACTTTCTTAACCCTGCGACGAGGTTCATGACTAAAAAAGCAATTGCAACAACTGTTTGGGAAGTATTATCTAGTTTTGCCATGACTCGATCGAGATTAAACTTTCTTTTTGCTTGACCAAATTTCCCTTCTATAGCCTGACGAGCTTTCTCATCTTCCGCATTCTTGCTTTTTTGTTGCTTTATTCACCTGGGCTGGTCGTCTGCCCAAAGGTGGGCCGCTCATCCTAATTCCTTTTTCTTTGCACCAAGCTCGATTCGATAGAGTGCGATAAATTTGGTCAACGTGAACTGATTCTGGGTAATGTCCTGTGAATTCTTTAAATGCTTCTACTTGGGCGATTAAGTCTCCTGATTCATTGAAGTTATCCCAACTAATTCGATCTAAAAATATATAGCCGTCACAACTGCTCGCTGAGAGTTTGGCTCCAAACTCTGTGGCTTTTCCTGCTTTTCCTCTAACTATGGGACGAACATGGGGTTGGGTTAAACTTACGATCCTATCATCAATTCTATTTGTATGGTTCTTTTTTGTTTGATTTCGATTTAGTGGTGGTGGCTTCTCGGATTGTTTTCACCATCTTTTGGTTCACTTTGTTGACTAATTCACACTTATTCTTTTTCTAAAATGCACCAAGAGTGATGCGTCAAATGGGAGCTGATTACTGTATGAAGATAAACCGATAAAATATTGCAGGTATGGGTTTTCCCTGATTTGTTCTACAGTTTCGCGATCGCTCGTTCCTAATTTTTCCTTGATGATTAATGCCCCCAATGCCATCCTAAATGATTTGGCGGGCGCTCCCATAGATTGGTCAAAATTTTGTGCGTATTCTGTTTCAAATTCCGACCACGGTATTAGTTGAGACATCATCACCCAACGATTATCTGAGGCTAATTTCCCCCCGTCAGGGAATTCAAAACTTTCTGGCGCTCTGCCATCTGGATCGACTTTTCGGTACACGACACTCAACGATGGTGCAAGGGTTTGATGCTATTTTAGCCTTTTAAGGCGCACTTGCACTTCGATCGCACCATCTTCTAAAGCTTACTGTGTAACCCTTTCGCTCATTATTCAGCAAGCCCTAATTAACTGGATATCTCGCTCAATTAATTTGAGCCAAAAGCTAAAGTGATAAAATCCTCGATCTAGTAAAAGTAAGGTGTTTACTGGCACTAATTGCAGGATATTTTCTTCGAGCTTCACATCAGACGCTCTGGGATTTTCGAGAAACCAAACTTCGATAGGTAGCCGCGTCATTAAATCTATAACTGTTGCCATTTTTCCTGCCAACTGCCCTCTTGGTATATCTTCCAGGCTTTTTAGCTTGCAAAACAACGCTTCGAGCGTCGAGCTATCTACTATCCAAATTCTCGAAAATTTCAGAGAGGAAAATTGAATGCTTTCCGGTAGCGGTCTTTGATTTCTCTGGTGCCAAGACTTACTTAAAGTCGGCAGTAAATTTTTGAAGACTCCCTCAAATAATGTGGCGGGAAAACTGAGAAATCGTTGAGACATTGCTTGTTGAGTGACCGTCGTAGGTCTGCACCACAAAAAACCTTCTCTTGCCAGCATTTTTGTGAGTTCTGTTACTCCTGCTACGCCTCGCCACAATAAAGTTAATACCGCTGCTACCATCAGCGGTAAGTTAAGAATTCTTGCTCTTAAACCCAGTTGGCGGTAGTAATTTTCTTGTGAGGTGATAGCCGGTGTTAGTAATGCCTCTAGTTGTGAGGCGATCTCCGAGTCTTCTACCATCGGCCTTGTCATCTTTTTGGCGTGGTCACGGTTGGTTTTTCGACTGGCACCCATATTTATTGACCTCACAATCGCTCAATTATTTGTCAATTCTATCGTTTGATAATACCAACGCGGTGCAACGATTTTACAGACCCGAACGCTTGACGCTTGCGATGCGATTATTATCGATCGCCCGCGATTATTATCGATCGCCCGCAACTATTATCGATCGCCTGCAACTATTATCGATCGCTTGCAACTATTATCGATCGCC
>JALOON010000057.1 GCA_025454405.1 Oscillatoriaceae cyanobacterium Prado104
TCTAGTTTCCGAAAAAATTACAAGTCCGCATATATTACTAACTCAACAGGGGCCAAGAAAATGTTTAACGCAGTCAAAGTTTTAGGTGCTGTTTTCTCTCCTCGCAAATACCGCACCGATCGCAATCTGTTAATCGAAAATTACGAAAACCTCAGTTTTAGCTATTTGAACGAAGAAGCGGTTGTTGATGAATCGATTTATCCGAATCAAACAGGCCGCGTTCGCTTCCAAGGTAGCTGGTGGCCGGCAAAGTGCGATCGACCGATTACTTTAACACCTGGAGATACTGTTTATGTCATCGGCGTTGACAATATTACTCTGATGGTTTCGATCGCCCCTGCGGATTAAGCTAGAAAGTAATTCAAACCTTTTCGCGGTTAGAGCCCCGACTTCTTAAAGAAGTCGGGGCTCTGGCTATGCGGTTTCAACCGCCGAATTATCAAGGAGCTGTATTACAATAAAATGGCATTTTGGAGAGCTTGTTTGTTGAGCCGATCGCCCGTTGGAGATTCGCTATTTTCAGAACTTGCGGCTGGTGTTTCTGATGCTTTACTATTCGGCGGTAGCGGTTCGAGAAGTTTCGATCGAGCTTCTCCAATTGCAGGGTTATTTTCACACCAATTGGCAATTGCTTCGGAAAGCACATCTAGCTCGTCGGGTAAAGGTTCAATTAACTGCGATAGTTCGGTTAATTGTTCTGCCGAGAAGAGATTTCGCTGCTGAGTTAATAGTTCGAGAAACGAGTCGATATTTTGTTCGGAGATTGACATCGATTCGCGTTGAATTTTGTTAATTGTTTGCAGCACAAATTCGACAGACAGATCTAACAATTGGGCGATCGTCTCTAAATTTATCCCCAACCCGATCGTGCGACGAATGGCTTCTAACTTCGCCCGCCGCTGACCTTGTTCGAGTCCTTGTTCGAGTCCTTGTTCGAGTCCTTCTTCCAAACCTTCTTGCTTGACTTCTTGGTAAAATCGAGTGTTTCTGAGTTCGCTTAAATTTAGCATGGCGGCAATTTCCTCGCGAGTTTTCTGGGGTAGTTTGTAGACAACGATCGTTTCGATGAGGTTAATTAAATCGCGCAGAACGATCGGATCGGACAACTGTTGGCGGGCCATTGCGATCGACTGCCTTGCTTTTTCTGCTGCTGTCTCTTCTGGCTCGATTACCAGTTTAACAACTTTGACTCCCAACGAGCGATCGGCCGCTTCTGGCAATTCATCGAGGTAAATCCGTCGCACCCGCTGACTGGTTAAAAGTTCTTGAAATTGCAGCATCTGTTCCTGTTCGATGCGACGGCTGGGATAGATGACAACCACGCGCCAAGGATTGACGGGTTTGTATTGTCGCAGATAGAGAAAGAGTTCGCCAAAGATGCGGTAGTACAAGTCGGGATCGGGTTGAAACTGAACTTCTGCCAAGTAAAATGGTTGTTCCGGTTCTTCGATTGTGGGGAGAAATAAGCCATCGATGCGGAATGCCAGTTGTTTGATTTCGCGGGAGGTGAATTCATAGGTGGCCGCTTCGTCTGGAGGGCGATCGATCAGTTCAAAGAAGAAGCTGGGAAATTCTTGAAACAGGCTGTAGAAAATGGTGTCTGTTTTCATCAGTTATCGGTGCAAATCTAAGATGGGTACTATACCATGCCAAGAGAGGAATCATGACACAAAAACCAATTTTTGAAGAAAGCAGCGGCAATGTATTTGCTGACATTGGATTAGCAGATGCTGATGAACTTTTTGCGTGTGGCAAAATCGGGATTCAAGTAATCCGCATCCTGAAGCAACGCAATTTGAAACGGCACGAAATTAGTCAACTTCTTGGCATTTCTCAGCTAGAAGTATCTCATTTAATGAACGGAGAGTTTCAACAGTTTAGCGAGGACAAGCTACTGATTTTCCTCAATCGACTCGATCGAGAAATTACATGATGTCATCTACCAGTACCGTTCCTCCTTCGCAAAAATCAATACTAAGATGATAATCTTCTAAAAGTGCTGTCCCGATGAGAGCAGGATGAAAATTACTTTGATTATAACAAACGGGCGATCGCTCGATAGTTTGAGGAGCGATCGCACCTACAAATCGCGAGTCTAACTTAACTTTTGCTGCTTGGTGGATTCAACTGGAGTATGAGGAAGCGATCGCCTCGTGATGGCTGCCTCTCGATCGAATCGCTGGCGATCGGCCAAACACCGAGTTGTTCGTTTATCCTTGTTTGTTTCACTCGGATCGTCTGTCTGCAACGCAGTCAGAATTTGAAAGCACAGCTTGAGCAGAAACAGCAGAAATCCTGCGTGGGGATTGAGGCAAGTGGCAACACCGACTACGGCAAACTCAATTACTTTGAGCCATTTCTTTTTGTTGGATTTAGACATTAGAATCACCTTTTTTAATGCTTAAATCCATTGGAACAATTAGAATTGAGAGTTATTTAAACTGACTTGACTGACTTAGGCTGATTTAGCCTGACTTAAGCTGGCTCCGGGAAAAAAATTAGCTAAACTATCTGTGTAGCCTTCGCCAATTTGCTCGTAATGCCCTTTCCTCATGACTTCTTGACCGAAATCGCTCGCATGCAAAAGCTGACTGACCTAGAGATAGCTGTTTTTTTGCTGCTATTTGGTCAAGATAAAAATAAGGTGCAAATTGCCATTGAGCTTGATACAACTGAAAGCGTTGTTAGTACGCGGCTAACAGGGGTTTATAAAAAGTTTGGAATTAACGATCCGGGTCCTGTGAAAGAAAGGGAGTTACGGCGCTATTTAGAGGAGCGGCAGAAACGTAAACCAGCGAGTTCGTGGTTGGCAAACCGGGTTCGGGGAAGACTACGTATTTGCAGCGAGTGGTAATGGAGTGCAACGCAGGGAATTTACAAGCGCACCGGATTCCGGTTTTGATTAAACTTCGAGATTTTGTCGAGGATGGACGTGAGGTTGCCTATTCACTAGAGGGTTATCTAAAGCAATGCTGGCGGCTATCGGATGCAGAAACTCAATTGATATTCGATCGAGGTCGATCGCTGGTGCTGCTGGATGGATTGGATGAAGTGACGGGAGAAGATGGCAAAAACATCGCCAAGGAAATCAAGCGATTTGCTCGTATTTATCCGCAGGTGCAGGTAATTATAACTTGTCGGACGCAGAGTCAGGAATCACGATTTGAGCGTTTTGATTATGTAGAAGTAGCTGATTTTAATGAGTCGCAGGTGCAATCGTTTTCAGAACATTGGTTTAAGACGGTGATGGGGGATGAGTCAGGAGGATTGGCGAAAGCACGAGAGTTTTTAGAAAAACTATTTTTAGAGGCAAATAAGCCGATTCGGGAGTTAACAATTACGCCGATTTTGCTGAGTTTGACTTGTGCGGTGTTTCACCAGACGGGGAAGTTTTACTCGAAGCATTCCAAGCTTTATGAAGAAGGGTTGGAGTTGCTGCTAGAGCAGTGGGACAAGTCGCGGGAGATCGATCGGGATGAGATTTATCGTGATTTGTCGGTAGAGCGGAAGCTGGAGTTATTGAGCTTTCTGGCAGTGAAGAAGTTTGAGCAAGAGCAATATGTGTTGTTTGAGCAGGCGGAGATTGAGGGTTATATTGCGGAGTTTTTGGAGATTGGGCCGCGGGATAGTCGATCGGTATTGAAGGCTATGGAAGCGCAGCATGGGTTGTTGATTGAGCGATCGCAGAAGGTTTGGTCTTTTTCGCATTTGACGTTTCAAGAGTATTTAGTAGCAAAGCATTTTATTGGCTGTAAAGACTGGGATAGCTTAGCAAAGCAGATTACTAATCCTCGCCATTGGCGTGAGGTCTATTTACTAATTTTTAGTTTTATAAATGAAGAAAGTTTACATGATTTACTTATACTTATTAAACAGAAAATTGATTGCTTGATTAAAAAAGAGAAAAAATTAGATGAATTTTTGAAGTGGGTAGAAAACAAGGCAAATATGATAGTAGATAAGCCATATGAAGAGGTAGTTATTAAAGCTTTGTATTTTGAACTAGAGCTTAATCGAAATTATGGTCTTGAGCTGGCGCTGGACATAAACCGCACATTTGGCATTCTTAACCCTTACGTAGACTTTAAATTCCCTCTGACATATAAATTAAATGATTCAACTGATGATTTTTATTTTATGCTTGATAATTATGAATTTAGTATTGACAATCATCTCTGTCAAACCTTGTTTTTCAATCCTGCCATTAACCCTGATTTTGCTGACGAGCTTATGCTACCTATTGGAGCACATAATAACTTTTATGGCGCTCTGCATCTGGCGGCTTATGTTGATGTCGAGTTACAAAATCAAATGCAAGCATTGTCCTATAAATTTCCAGATTGCTTTGTTGAGGATGCCGAGCAGTGGTGGAAAGAACAAGGCAACTCTTGGACAGAACAACTAAGAAATCTGGCAATTAAGCACCGCAATATCGGATATAATTGGCAATTTAGTGATGAAGAAATGGTTTTTATTCAGCTATATCATACTGCCAATCAACTGTTAGTTGATTGTCTAAGCGTAGAAAATGTCAATGTCGCTATACGAGAGGAGATTAAAAAGACGTTATTGTTACCGAGCGCCGAAATCGAAAATGACGAGTTGAGAATCTATGCTAGAAAAACGTGCGATCGTTGTGACTAAAACCAGCCTAAAATCTTCCACGTCAGACGTAGCTTATTGGCGGAGTCTTCCCTATGCAGCGCGACTGGCAGCTTTTGCAGTCAAGCCGCTGCATTCAAAGCGCTAAGTGGTTGGTACATCGCACCCAAAAACGGGCGCAAATCCTGCGAAATCTGTACTCTGAGGTGGCAAAGCAACCGGAATTGCAATGGTGCAGGAGGCAGATTAATGCGCTCAACTACCACATCAATTAGAGAAAGAGATTGACGCGACAAATCGAAGCCAAGATCGAGCACATAAGGAGGACAATAGCCTACTAGATAATCATCTTCAGTACGTAGCATCAAGGCACGCCGATCGTGCGGATTTTGAGAATCGCCAACTAAACGCAACAACTCGCCCGTCTGTAAACGACTAATTCGACTAGCAGTTAATGGTGGCAAATTCAGGAGTTCTCCAGCAAAGAAGTGGAAGTGATAAAATCCATTCTCATCTGGTTCTGGAGAAGGAAAGACAAACAAGGTGTCTGTAGCCCGTTGCCCTCCGCTTTTCGCTAACATTGCCATTGGGTCGTCTCGATCGCCTGGGATGTTCAACCACCGCAGGAAATCTGCATAGTCTGGCCTGCTGCGACGCAAGAGACGATTGGCGAATAATGGAAACAGTTCTGGCGATCGATAAACTAAGTCTAATTCTGGGAATGAAGGTAATGAGCTTAAGCCACATTGTTCGCGTGCTGCTAGTATTCCTTGGATGTAAGAGAATTGATAGCTAATTCCGTCAAAGATTAACCGCCCGATCGGAAACCAAGTGCGATTGACTGGGTTTTGCCAAGCTAGAAATAAAGTTTTCATAGTAGTTCTTTTTGCAAGTTAAGCAGTCGTTGTTGGTTGATTTCTAGGATTTGTTGAGCAAAGGCGATCGCTACTTCTGAAATCAACTCATTAGGAATTCGGTTAAACAGTGCCAGTGTATTTGCGATCGATATGCTGGCTAGACGTTCTAACCATACCCTAGCAGCAAGAGGATAACGTTGTGCGGCTAATCGAAACGCACCCAAAGGTTTGAGGGCTTTTCTGTCTCCTATTTGAACATATAGTGCGCCTCTGCATTTTTCTGCGTAGGCTAATACGGAACGATTGTTAAGCTTTTCTTGCCACTTGATATCCAACAATTCCCGCCCCAAGCTGGAGGCGTGGTCATAGGTTGGTGCTAAATTTATCGTTGCTGGCGATGTGGATGAGATTCGAGAGGTTTCAATAAATGCCCAGTTTTCATGATGGCGATAGTTTTCAATTGCTATAATTCCCATCCTTACATGAGCGCTAATCCAAATTATCCTAGAAGTCCCCCATCGCCTCGGCGAAAAACTGCACGCATTGGGCGATCGCCTTTTTGATATACTAAGCTTGTTGATGAAGCGAGTATAATCAAAAATGACGAGTTGAGAATCTATGCTAGAAAAACGTGCGATCGTGGTCACTAAAACGACCCTAAAATCTTCCACATCTGACGTGGCTTATTGGCGGAGTCTTCCTTATGCAGCGAGGCTGGCAGCTTTAGAAACTATTCGTCGCGAGTTTAATCAATGGAAGTATCATGCTGAACCAAGATTTCAAAGAGTTTATACAATTGTTAAACGAGTATGAAGTTCGCTACTTAGTGATTGGTGGGTATGCCGTCGCCTTACATGGACATCCACGTTACACCAAAGATTTAGACATTTGGGTTGACATGGAATTGAATAACGCTAAAAGGCTAATCGATGCTCTGGCAGCATTTGGTTTTGCTTCTGTTGGGCTAACTCAAGAAGATTTTATCATTCCCGATCGAGTGATTCAATTGGGTTATCCTCCTAATCGTATTGACTTAGTGACAACCCCTGATGGTGTAAATTTTGAAAGCTGTTACCAATCGAGAATAGAAGTAGAAATTCAAGAAATTCAAGTTAATTTTATCGATCTCGAAAATCTCAAAATTAATAAGAAAGCATCAGGGAGGCTGCAAGATTTAGCTGATTTAGAGCGCTTGAGCGAATAAACAAATCCGACTGCTACTGATTGTTCCAAAATCCCTCAAAAAACAGAATGCAAATTATCCTAGAAGTCTCCGATTGCCCAGTAAAAAACTACAACCGTTGGGCGATCGCCTTTTTGATATACTAAGCTTGTTGATGGAGCGAGTATAATCGAAAATGACGAGTTGAGAATCTATTATTATCTAATTTCCGCATGATTTATTTCAATCAACCTTGCCTTGAGTATGCTTAAATAAGTTTAGACACTCACTAACCAGATTTAAACCAGTGAACTTTCAATCAGTCATTGCCACATTAAATCAATTTTGGAGCGATCGAGGCTGCACGATCGCCCAACCCTACGACACGGAAAAAGGCGCGGGGACGATGAACCCGCATACGTTTTTAAGGGCGATCGGACCCGAACCTTGGTCGGTTGCCTACATCGAACCCTGCCGCCGCCCCACAGACGGACGCTACGGCGAAAACCCCAACCGCTTTCAACATTACTATCAGTATCAAGTCCTAATTAAACCCTCTCCGCCCAACATTCAAGAAGTTTATTTAGACTCGCTCAGAGCATTAGGAATTCGCCCGGAAGACCACGATATTCGCTTCGTCGAAGACAACTGGGAATCCCCTACCCTCGGAGCTTGGGGCGTCGGTTGGGAAGTCTGGCTCGACGGCATGGAAATCACTCAATTTACATATTTCCAACAGTGCGGCAGCATTGATTGCCGACCCGTAAGCATTGAAATTACCTACGGCTTGGAACGGCTGGCAATGTACCTCCAAGAAGTTGATGCGATGGTTGACATTCAGTGGAAAGATGGGTTAAGTTACGGCGACGTTCACCTGCAAGGAGAGATCGAACAATGTACTTATAACTTTGAAGCTTCTAATCCAGAATTGCTGTTTACTTTGTTTGGACTGTACGAGCAAGAAGCGGAACAACTCACGCAAAAAGGATTAGTTTTGCCGAGCCTCGATTACGTGTTAAAATGCTCGCATACTTTCAATTTGCTCGATGCTAGGGGCGTGATTTCAGTAACAGAAAGAACGCGGTACATCACCAAAATTCGGAATTTGGCAAGGCGGGTAGCACAGCTTTATTTAGAACAGCGAGAAAAATTGGGTTTTCCCTTGTTGGCAAAAGCTGCAAAAGTTTGACATTTAACAACTAGATGTTTGTAGTAAGGACTTCAGTCCTTGCTTGCAGATTTTTGAAACTAATACCAAATCCGAGTTTAGTACCCCCTCACTGGTTTGTAGTAAGGACTTTAGTCCTTAGAAGATGCGGACTTAAGTCCGCACTACAAACAATGCTTATTTAATCGATCGCATCTTGCCAATTGCCAGTTTTAGCAGCCATCCGATCGCTACCATTACCACAGCCAAGGAAACAAACGAGTGCTGCTTTGTTGATAAGCTGCAAACTCGGGATATTTAGCAGTCATAGACTGTTCTTTTCGGGCGATCCGATACAAATAAAGTAGAAAGATCGAACCAGGTAATAGGAAAGACCATAACGATCCAGAGAGAACGCTGAAACTCGCGTATCGCATCAAGTCTCCCAAGTAATTCACGTGGCGAACCGAACGCCAAATACCGTCGTTAACTAAGCTAGCACCCATACTCTTAGCTGTCATTTTTTGAACATCAGCCGTGCTATTAATCAGACTTCCAAAAATGTATAAAGGCAGTGCCGCGCCGACTGTAGAGTATGTAATGGGATTTGGGTTGACAAACGTGAAGTAACCGGGCATTGCGTAAAATACACCCACGAACAACAAAACACATAGAAATGCGATCGGCCCGATCTTATCGGTGAAGATTTGCTGGCGGCGTAGGGGAAACAACCATTGTTCGAGCAACCACCAACAGCAATAGCTGATATGCAGGCAGAGGTAAATGATTTGCCGGAGATCGTGAATGCCATAAATCAGGGCTAAGGTAATTAGACATAAAATTGTCATCACCTTAGCGACATTAATCGCCGTAAGTTCAGTAACTTGAAAGCCAATAAATGGTGTTGATGTTTGCATATTTTTTAACAATTTCTGTTGTTAAATGAGCTTGAAATAATGAGGTTTGGCCGGAGCGAGTGCGATCGGCTTCGTGGCTGTTCGGGGAGCGTCCGATCTTCCCAGTTAGAGACTGCTAAAATTAGCAGAGTGCTTGAAATATTTGGTTGTTTGATGATTAGTGCGATCGAGAGTGTTTCTCTGGTTTTCATGCCCCGTCAAGCTCGATCTACCCGCACTAATTAGGAGCTAAAAACCGCGATTTAGGATCTGTCAGTCATCAGCTCTTCTTTAAATACGTGACCTTATTATTTTCATCAATGCGGATGTATTGCAATCGTTGAAGTTCGGCGATGATTCTTTCTTGTTCAAACTCAGAAATGCCACCTTGAAATTGAAACATGGCGTCGATCGAATTTTGAAGGGTACTTCTTCGGGTTGGCTTTAACTTGATAATCCTTTCAAAAACATATTGAATTACTTGCAAGTTATTTTGACCTTTTGATGAGTCTTTCCAAGTTCCTTCAATGCGGTTTTGAGGGTTTTGATTTTCCTCTTCTTTCCTAGCTAGCTGGATCAGCATTTGAGCCAAACGCAATTTGTCCCTGTATCCAAGTTGCTGGCACAATGCAGCTATCTCATCATAGTTCATGACCGCGTTTCCTTTGTTAGCTTACTTAAGATCGGTCATATTTTATCATGTCTCACCAGTTACGATCGCAGGTAGGTGGATTAAATGCAACTTGCAGCCAAAAGCTAGTTCAGCTTATTGTTTTTATTATTTAATTATGGGGAGGCCATTAATGGACTATTGATTGCAAAAACTTTTATTAGGTTAATCAACTCTTTCCCAGTATCGATCGAACTTGGTTACCAGGAGGATAAAAACACGATGGACACCATGCTACGGGTAAGGACACGGCAATGCCGTGTCCCTACAAATATCGCGGAAAGTTTAGCCAACAATCAAGGCACGATCGATCGCCCTTCTCACTTTCCTTTTTATTTTCCTGCACCAACAGGCTGCTGCCGGTTTCGCACCTCCAAATAAATCAGCAAAGCATTAACATCCGCCGGATTTACCCCGCCAATCCTCGCAGCTTGCCCGATTGTCAGCGGCTTAACCTTAGCCAACTTTTCCCGCGACTCCTTCGACAGAGTTTCAATTGCCATGTAATCCAAATCCGCAGGCAATTGACGGTGTTCGTGGCGCGCTATTTGGTCGATTTGATTTTGCTGTCTTTGCAAATAACCGGAATATTTGATGTCAATTTCCGCACCTTCTTTTTCCGCCAACTCCAAACTCAAATTACCTAAATTGTAATGTTCCAAATTAGCGTAGTGAAAACCGGGACGGCGCAGCAAATCGGCCAGTGTCAGAGAACCTTTAATCGCTTGATTGGTATCCGCAACAATTGCCTTGCCAACATCATCGTGCTCCTTAACTCGCGTCGAGTACAAGCGCTCTTTTTCTGCTACAATATTAGCTTGTTTCTGCTGGAACAATTCCCAACGCCGATCGCAAATCAAACCAACTTCCCGTCCCAGCGGCGTCAGCCTTTGGTCGGCATTGTCCGATCGCAACAACAACCGATATTCCGATCGCGATGTTAGCATTCGATAGGGTTCCCGCAAATCCTTCGTACACAGATCGTCAACCAAAGTCCCGATATAACTTTGCTCGCGGGGGAAAATTACCATCTCCCGATGCTTGACAAATTGCGCAGCATTAATTCCCGCCACAATTCCCTGGGCCGCCGCCTCTTCGTAGCCCGTCGTACCGTTAATTTGTCCGGCACAAAACAGCCCTTCAATCTTCTTCGTCATCAGCGTCGGATAGCATTGAGTTGCCGGCAAATAATCGTATTCCACAGCATAAGCGGGACGCAGCATCGCGCAATTTTCCAAACCGGGAAGACTCCGCAGCATTTGCAATTGCAAATTCTCGGGCAAACCAGTAGAAAATCCTTGAATGTAAAGTTCGGGAATATCTCTGCCTTCCGGTTCGATAAAAATTTGGTGGCTTTCCTTATCAGCAAAGCGCACAATCTTATCTTCAATACTCGGACAGTAGCGCGGGCCCTTCGCATCAACCCAGCCGCCGTAAACCGGAGACAGGTGCAAATTTTCCTTAATTAAACGGTGAGTTTCTGCGGTAGTTCGAGTTAGGTAACAAGGCATTTGTTCGCGTTCCACCCAAACTTCCGGATCGAAACTAAACCAGCGAACTTCTGGATCTCCCGGCTGCGGTTCGAGGTTGGTATAATTGAGAGTGCGCTTGTCAACTCTCGCCGGAGTTCCTGTCTTCAACCTGCCAGTTTCAAAACCCAATCTGTTGAGAGTTTCCGTCAAACCGACAGCGGCAAATTCCCCGGCGCGTCCCGCCGACATCGATTTATTTGACACCGATAATTTCCTCATTTTTGCCCAAAACTAAATCTGTAACCATGCCTTCGCGCACGGTTAAATTAGTTTGATTTTCGACGATGTTTTTCATCACCGCAGCGTATTCCCGCTTGTCAGTTTGAGCTCGTAGCGCCCAGACAGCGGGGCCGCGGGAAGCGTTGAGAATCCGCTTTTGCAAGTAAGTGCGATCGGCCATTTTGCCAATTTCGCCGCCCAATGCGTCTACTTCATTTGTCAGTTGAGTTTTGGCCGGGCCGCCAACGGCTGGGTTGCAGGGTTGCCACGCAATTTTATCGAGGTTGAGGGTGAGTAAAAGAGTGCGGCAGCCGAGGCGAGAAGTGGCGAGGGCGGCTTCGCAGCCGGAGTGTCCGGCACCGACTACAACGACATCGAAACTATCTTGAAATTGTACTGAGGTTTGTGCGGTCATGGGATTTTAGATTTTAGATTTTAGATTTTAGACTGGAGGATTAACCAGGAGCTTGTTTATCGGATACCATGTTTTTTATCGATCGGTCTCTGAATGCGAACCTGAATGCTAAAAAGTGAGTATGACGGCTTGAACTCTGGATATTGGCACCGTCAATCAAAACTCTTCCTCTCCATTAGTGTAGCTTCTCTCTTCAAACATTGATGTCAATCCAGTAATTTTTACGGGCGGTCGATCTTTAAATTCTACAACTAATGATAACTCCCCACCCATTGCTGCGATGTAACTTTGCAAAGTAGACATCAATAAATCCGCACGGCGTTCGAGTCTGGAGACATTTTCTTGACGCATATTGAGTAACTCTGCCATACGAATCTGAGTAAGTTTTCTCGCTTTGCGTAAATCTTGTAATGTCATTTCTTCAGCCATTAATTGGGCCGATCGCTTTTCAACTATTTCTCGTTGTTCGGGAGGTAAATTATCTATAATACTCTTCAGGCTAATTGTCATCTGCTTCTTCCTCTATTAACTCGGTCAAATGGTCAGCAAACCTACTATCTGCTATCTTAATGAGTTGTTTGTAAAATCGCTTTTCACTACTACCAGATTTATCCCCAGCTACCAACAGAATGGCAGATCGGCGGGGGTCAAATGCAAAAGCTACCCGCCAAACTCCATCAGCCGCCTGAAACCGGAGTTCCTTCATATTGGCGTAGCTAGAACCATTAAGAGTATCGACATGGGGACGCTTGAGGTTTGGACCAAATTCTTGTAGTAGTGTAAGTTTGGCTAACAGCTCTAATTTGACATCGGTGGGGAATTCAGTAAACTCAGAATAAAAATCAGAGTGAAAGTCGATGTTCCATGTCATTTCGGTAAATTATGCCTTACATAACATATTATAGGCAATAGTCGATCGAGTAACAATATTTACGTGCAGGTCGCTATCCTCAACCCCACCAACACCATGACACAGATCGCCCTTTCCGACCTTCCCGAAACCATTCAAGCCCTACTTACCCAAGCCATACAAACAGGCAAACCACTGACGATCGCCCAAAACGATCGACCTGTTGCTATTATCTCTCCCATCAAAAAAAGTAAACGAGTGGCATTCGGCTTTGCCAAAGATAGTGGCCAAATAATCGGAGATATCGTCAAGCCAACCTCTAACCTCGTAACTTGGGATGCCTTGTTATGAAACTATTACTAGATATTTACAGCAGATTCCATGTTTGTGAATTCGGTAAAAAAACTTAGTTTATTTGACATTTGTGCGTAAGTTCTGTATAAAAAAATTGTGCGAGGATAGTTGAGCCTTCACCGGAGAAAATAAATATGTTTAATTTATTCGATCGAAATCAACCAGAAGTGATTAGAAATGTCTTTCGATGCCCGGTTTCGTGGGATAGCATGAAGGGAGACGATCTGGTGCGCCATTGCAATCATTGTAATTCAAAAGTTTACGATTTATCCGCACTAGAAGATGATGAGATAATCACGTTTGTGAAACTTCACTCTGGTAAAGTTTGCGGTAAGTTGCAAATGACAAAATCCGGTCATGTTATCGATGGAAAATGCCAACAAGGTGAGCAAACAATAGTAGGAAGAATAGTTGTCCGAGACGACGTAGAGAAAGTCGAGCGATCGCTGGCGGTGTCAGAGAAAAGAACCAAGCAACTAAAGAAACTTCTAGAATTGATAAAAAATCGCCCGCAAAATTGAAGCACCGCCCAATAAATCGCAAACAAACCCGCGATCGATACAGCTAGAAACCGTGTTGCCAGTGCGGAGTTATTTTTTTACAAGCCTGACTGCAAAAAGTTGCAGATCCCGATCGAAGTTGCGTGCGCCCTGCGCCGAGTTCCTCTGCCATCCACTAATCTGCCGATCGGCTGTTACAGCTAATAAACAGAGTGAGATTTTGAACTGCATAAATAACCGCTTTCCTAGCTTAAAATTCGCTGGAAATATTGCCATTTTGGCAGGTATTTTGTAACGGTTTGTATAATTATCGATCGGCTTGTATTTTAGCTTTAGCACTTAACTCCCGAAGATATTACCTACTTATTTTCTGTTCATCCTTCGCGTCCTACCCTTCACCAAAGGCTTTGCCGATCGCGCCTTCGCGGTTGCTATTGTGCGATCGAAGCAACCATCCGCGCTATCTTAGACAAAAAAATACCAACAAGCACAGCAAGTGAAATACTTCTTCTTATCCGACGGCTGGATCGTCGGTCGCGTCTGGGGAGTCGGCGGCGAGTGGAATCAATCCGCTTGGAGGCGCGCCCCCGACATCCAAAAACTCGACCTCTGTCTCTGGGACAAAGACGAAAAAATGTGGCTTTACCGCGTAGAAGAGGCCGTTCTCATGGTAGAAGTCAAACCTACCGGCCCCGCAGACAGCAGCGACGCCTCCAAAAATATCGGCAACGTCGTCCTCAGCAGGTTCATCGATGCCGAACAAGTCATCGATCGCCTCGGGACGATCGCGGCCCGATGTCAAACCGGCAACCCGCAACTTATCTGATTTATATTTTTTAACATTATCCAATGCCATGCTAACGTCGCCAGCAGCCCTCGGTGTATCGTGTTGCGACGGTCGATCGGGCTGGAAAAGCTTTGGCGAAAGGATGCGGGAAATCGCGGATGTCGGTCTTGAGTAGATTGGCCAAAAGGTGACTTACAGTTAAAAACTCTTGCAAAGGTACTGGGGAATCGATACACTTCTTTAGATAACTTTCATTTTTATCAGAAAAATGGGATTACCCTGGTATCGCGTACACACAGTCGTCCTGAATGACCCGGGCCGATTGATTTCTGTACATTTAATGCACACTGCCCTCGTGGCAGGTTGGGCCGGCTCAATGGCCCTTTACGAACTAGCAGTTTTTGACCCCACAGACCCCGTTCTCAACCCGATGTGGCGTCAAGGGATGTTCGTCCTCCCCTTCATGGCCCGCTTGGGTGTCACGGGTTCTTGGGGCGGTTGGAGCATCACCGGCGAAACCAATGTCGATCCCGGCTTCTGGTCTTTTGAAGGCGTTGCCGCCGCTCACATTATTCTCTCGGGCTTGCTGTTTTTAGCAGCGGTTTGGCACTGGGTGTTTTGGGACTTGGAACTTTTCAGAGATCCCCGCACCGGCGAACCCGCCCTCGATTTGCCGAAAATGTTCGGCATTCACTTGTTCCTCTCCGGCCTGCTGTGCTTCGGCTTCGGAGCATTTCACCTCTCGGGTCTCTTCGGTCCGGGAATGTGGGTTTCTGACCCCTACGGCATAACAGGTCACGTCCAGCCCGTGGCTCCTGCATGGGGTCCTGAAGGCTTCGATCCGTTCAATCCCGGCGGGATCGTCGCTCACCACATTGCAGCGGGCGTCGTCGGCGTGATTGCCGGTTTGTTCCACTTGACCGTGCGCCCGCCCGAACGGCTTTACAAAGCCCTGCGGATGGGGAATATCGAAACTGTACTTTCTAGCAGCATCGCTGCCGTATTCTTCGCAGCTTTCGTGGTAGCCGGCACCATGTGGTACGGTTGTGCCGCTACTCCGATCGAACTTTTCGGCCCGACTCGCTATCAGTGGGACAGCGGCTATTTCCAACAAGAAATCGATCGCAGAGCTCAAGCAACTTTGGCAGCAGGCGGCAGTTATCAAGAAGCTTACGCGCAAATTCCCGAAAAATTGGCTTTCTACGACTACGTGGGCAACTCTCCTGCTAAAGGCGGTTTGTTCCGTTCGGGTCCGATGGTCAACGGCGACGGTATTGCTAAAGGTTGGTTGGGCCACCCAGTATTTACAGACAGTGAAGGTCGGGTGCTTTCGGTACGCCGCCTCCCGAACTTCTTTGAAACTTTCCCGGTGGTTTTGACGGATAAAGATGGCGTCGTCCGCGCTGACATCCCCTTCCGCCGCGCCGAATCAAAATACAGCTTTGAACAAAGCGGAGTTACTGTCAGCTTCTACGGTGGCGAACTGAACGGTCAAACGTTTAAGAATCCCCAGCAAGTGAAGAATTTTGCTCGCGCCGCTCAAAAGGGCGAAGTATTTGAATTCGATCGCGAAACTTTGGGATCTGACGGTGTATTCCGCACTTCTACTCGCGGTTGGTTCACTTTCGGACATGCTTGCTTTGCTTTGCTGTTCTTCTTCGGTCACATCTGGCACGGTTCTCGGACTATCTTCCGCGACGTGTTTGCTGGTATCGATCCGGATTTGGAAGAGCAAGTCGAGTTCGGTTTGTTCCAAAAATTGGGCGACTTGACTACCAGAAAAGAAGAAACTATCTAGGTTTGATTTAGGACGATCGGGCAACTGCAAAGTTTCCCGATACTCAAAAACCCGGTTTCTTGGAGAAACCGGGTTTTTTTGCCGCAAGCGCATCGATTGAGTAATCCTACCGATTGACAAGCGATCGGGAACTCCTAAGCTTGAGGGTCGCCAATACAGGCAAATTAGAATTTTCTCAAATATCTGTGAATTGAGAAAGCAATAATTGGGATAAAATAATACAGAAAGGGAACGTAGGAAAAATTTAACATGGAAAGTGTTGCTTACATTTTGGTTTTGACTTTAGCCTTAGGCGTACTGTTTTTTGCGATCGCCTTCCGGGAACCGCCCCGGATCGGCAAATAATTAGCTCATCCTTCGATAGAAGGTAGAAGGGGCTATGCTAAATTTTGACCTGCATCAGTCTGCTACGGTAAAATTTGCGCGATCGAGAATTTGTATTTCCTTCTACCCTTCTACCTTCAAAAGCTTTCAGATAATTTTCAGCGCCACCATTCCTTGCTGAGTCAATTTTCTAGTCCCGCAATTCATCTGGCCCGATCGGTCGGATGAATTGCAATTTGCTTGAAACGCTTTTTAACATCAGCAATCATGCACTGTCCCTCCTGCCAGCACACCAACAGCCGCGTTCTCGAATCGCGTTCAGCCGAATCCGGTCAAAGCATCCGGCGGCGGCGCGAATGTTTGAAATGCCAGCACCGCTTTACAACTTACGAACGTATCGAGTTTGTACCGGTGGGGGTGCTCAAGCGGGATGGGAAGCGCGAGTCCTTTGACAGGTCAAAATTAGTCAGGGGACTGATTAGAGCTTGCGAAAAAACGGGTTTGTCACCGGCAAAACTGGAAACTCTCGCCGAAGAAATAGAGGCCGAACTCCAAGGTCGATCGCTCCGAGAAATTCCCAGTTCGGAAATCGGGGAACTGGTACTGCAGCACCTGCAGCCCCTGAGCGAAGTAGCTTATGTCCGTTTCGCCTCCGTATACCGCCAGTTTCGAGGCATCCGAGATTTTGTAGATACTCTCGATCGCCTTCAGAACCCCCCCAACGAAGCTGAAGGTCAAGAAAATCCGCCCCAGGAGACTGCTCAATTGCCGGCCCAAGAAGCAGCGGGCGATCGAGAAACTACCGCACCTTGCGGTACTCCACGCTGACGGGCATCAGATTGACACAGAATCCGCGCTCCAATTAAAAATGGCGATCGGGTTTGCTGGCTGCTTGAGGGTCGATCGCTAATTTCTCCTCTCTCCCCCACCTCCACCCTCTCCCGATCTAGCTAAACTCGCTCAAATTAATTTCACAGCAGTATCGGGGGTAAGTTATAATAATCTACTTGACTCTGAAAGTTAAGATGAAACGTTTTAACGCAGAGTTTGGCGTAACAGCAATGGCAACGGAGGGTGTGCGGTTGCACCAAACAAAAGTTAGCAACAACTAACTTTCGTCAAGGATTTTGAAAAAAGTTAACCGCTTTTTAACTAAAATCTGCAGCACCCGCCAGCAACAACAAAAATACGAAGGAGAGAAATCCTAGGAAATTATTCGCATGGTCAACCTGAAAACCACAGTCAAAGAAATAGGCTTTACTCACGAGGATTTTGCAGCCCTACTTGATAAATATGACTATCACTTTAGCCCGGGCGATGTAGTAGCGGGTACAGTTTTTAGTATAGAACCGAGGGGCGCTCTGATTGATATCGGTGCTAAAACCGCAGCGTACATTCCCATTCAGGAAATGTCGATCAATCGAGTGGAAAGCCCTGAAGAGGTATTGCAATCAAACGAAACCAGAGAATTTTTCATCCTCACTGATGAAAATGAAGACGGTCAATTAACCCTGTCAATCCGGCGCATCGAGTACATGCGGGCTTGGGAAAGAGTGCGCCAACTGCAAGCAGAAGATGCTACAGTTCGATCGCAAGTATTTGCAACCAACCGCGGTGGCGCGCTGGTGAGAATTGAAGGCTTGCGGGGCTTTATTCCCGGTTCTCACATCAGCACCCGCAAACCGAAGGAAGAATTAGTCGCCGAAGAATTGCCCTTGAAATTCTTAGAGGTAGACGAAGACCGCAACCGGCTAGTGTTGAGCCACCGCCGCGCTTTAGTCGAACGGAAGATGAACCGCCTCGAAGTTGGGGAGGTGGTCATCGGAACAGTACGCGGCATCAAGCCCTACGGTGCTTTCATCGACATCGGCGGCGTCAGCGGCTTGCTGCACATCTCAGAAATTTCGCACGATCACATCGATACGCCCCACAGCGTGTTCAATGTCAACGACGAAGTGAAAGTGATGATCATTGACTTGGACGCTGAGAGGGGTCGAATTTCGCTTTCTACCAAGCAGCTAGAACCGGAACCGGGCGCGATGGTGAAGAATCGCGATTTGGTGTACGAAAAAGCTGAGGAAATGGCTGCTAAGTTCCGGGAAAAAATGCTAGCTCAAAAGCAAGCTAAAGCAGCAATGGAAATTCCTGTAGACCCTGCCGATGCTGAGGGAATTTCCGAGGAAATACTCGAAGACATACCGTCGGCAATGGAAGAGGATATACCGGAAGAAATACCGGCAGCAATCTCTGAGGAAGAATTACCTCCCGCGGTCGAGTAATTTTGGAGTTACTGTAATTGAAAGAGGGCAATACCCTCTTTTTTTTGTCCTTTTTTTGTCAGTTATACTAAATCCGGGTTGCTTACCCCTTCGATCGTCTTGTAAATATAAGGTGCGTCGCCACGAAAACCCCTGTTATTTACTGACTCTAATACCCTCTCTATTTAGGGTTTGCTGAATAAAACTCTCAGCCCCCGAGAGCAAGGGTTTTGAGCCTTTTGCAATCGATTTAGTGCGGGACGATCGCATAGAGATGGTCAAAACCACAGCACAGTTTCCTTTGTGTTGTGTGTCTAATTCCCGACTCGAAACGGAGAAAAACTATGCCCTATGCCCTATGCCCTATGCCCTATGCCCTATGCCCCCCTCACCAAAAGACTTATTCAATTCAGTCAAATAGAAAAATAGACTGAAAACTTGTTGCTCCATAGTTTCGATGCTACCGCAGTGAAATATTAAAAGTCGATCGAGCCGGATCGCGAACGCATCTTACTTGCTTAAAAGCTCACCCGTTGAGGTATTAAAGGCAGCTATTAACTAGCCGCGATAAATTAAGTAATTTCCCGGATTTGTAAGCACAGCAAACAATGGCAATATATATAAAGATAGGGAGCCGATCGTGAGGGTCAAAAGAATAACATGGTATTCATTATCTCCAGTAAAGAAGTCGCAGAACCCGTTGTCTCGAAAAACAGGGCAATTATCGATCGAGGGGTTCAAAAACCGGATAGCAAGCAAGTAATAATCGAAACTCTCTCTAGCAAAAACCCCGCAGCCAACACTGAGGGATTAAACGCAGCATATTGTATCGTTGATAACATTTATTTACCGCATGCGGTTACGTGTTACGGTCTCGAACTTCCCGATCGCGATATGGATACAGGATGGGAAGATATCGGAGGTCAATCTCTCGAAGAATCGCTCCTTTTGCGGAAACTCGATCTCAAAAATGTCTTGCGAATCGCGATTGCGATAGTTAAAATTATTACCAAATTGCATCAAATTCCGATTATACACAAAGATATTAAACCGGGTAATATCATTGTAAACTTCACGACAGGAAAGCTAAAACTCTGCGGTTTTAGCTTCGCATCTCGCGCAGCAGTAGAAACTGCAAAATTCTGCGATATCGAGAAATTAAAAGGAACAATCGCCTATATTTCACCAGAACAAACTGGTAGAACAAATCGATTAGTCGATTGCCGCAGCGATTATTACTGCCTCGGCGTTACCTGCTATGAATTGCTGACTGGCAGGCTGCCTTTTGAGGAGGCGGACGACATCGAAACAATCGGCTGCCACTTGGCAGAAGACCCAATACCGCCACATCAAATCAACCCCAAAATTCCCGAGGTAGTTTCATCAATTGTGATGGAACTTTTAGAAAAAAACCCTGCGGACAGATATCAAAGCGCTGCCGGACTAATATTTGACTTGGAAACTTGTCTATCTCAACTGGAAAAAAACGGAAAAATCGACTGCTTCCGCATTCGCAAGCGCGACAAAGGCAAGCTGCTTGCCCTGCCTCAAAAACTCTACGGTAGAGAACAAGAATTGCACGAGTTGGAGGAAGCATTCGATCGCATCCGCTATGGGGCAAAGGAAGTGATGATGATTTACGGTGCCTCTGGGAACGGCAAAAGTTCGATCGCCCGCGAAGCACGCAAACTCACCTCCAAAGCTGGCGGCTATTTTATTTCGGGTAAGTTTGAAAAACTCAAACCCAATATTCCTTACGTAGGTTTCAGTCAAGTTTTCGTCGATTTCATTGACCAGATCCTGACAGAAAGTCCCGCAAAAATAGAAGCTTGGAAACAAAAAATCTTGCGCGCCCTGGGCGAACAAGGTCGGGTAATTGCTGAAGTCGTTCCCGAAATAGAACTTTTGATCGGACCTCAGCCACCAGTGCGAAAACTCGGCGCAGTTGAAAACGAAAACCGATTTAAGATCCTGTTCGATCGGCTGTTGGATGCGATTTGCCAAGAAAAACATCCGGTCGTTATCTTTTTAGATGACTTGCATTGGAGCGATTCAGCATCTTTGAAATTCATGGAATGGCTGACTACTGAATGGGATTGCAAGCATCTATTGGTAATTGGCACTTATCGAGATAATGAAGTGGGTGACAATCCATTTTTACTCAAAACTATTGAGAAAATTGCAGCAGCAGGTGCAGTGGTTAACAGCATGGATGTCAAACCTTTAAACCTGTTTCATTTGCGTCAATTAGTGGCAGAAACACTCTACGAAGATGATGCTATTTACAAGCAAAAATACAGCATACAGCTTGCGGATTTGCTGTTTGACAAAACCGAAGGCAATCCTTTTTTATTGACCCAATTCCTGCAAACCCTGTATTTAGAAAACCTGTTAGTTTACGACCCAAATTTCAATATTTGGAACTGGGACATCGCAGATATTCAAGCTGTCGGTCTTGTCGATTGCAGCGCTGTCGAGTTGATAGCTAGAAATATTAGCAAACTGCCTGACGCGACCCAAGAAATCTTACAATTAGCCGCTTGTATTGGCAGCTTCTTTGAATTGGAAATAATGGCAGCCGCGATCGCAGAATCTCCTGCCGATACAGAGTTTATGCTGTGGGAAGCACTGCAAGCAGGCCTAATTCTAGCTGCACCGCCAACTTGCAAACTTCCACCCCTTGACACTCCCAGCGCTGACCGACAATCGACCTCTAACAACACCGGATCGCTAATTCCGAGTTCCCAAACTGCTTACAAATTTTTGCACGATCGCGTGCAGCAAACCATTTACGGTCAGATCCCGGAAGATCGCAAACAAGCAATTCACCTAAAAGTAGGTCAACTGTTGATAGCAGATAAAGATCGCGAGGAAATCAAAGAGAACATATTCGCGGTGGTGAAACAACTGAATTGCGCGATCGAACTTCTGGAATCTCAAGCAGAAAAAGACGAGCTAACTGAACTCAATTTGATAGCAGGAAAGAAAGCCAAAGCTTCTAGCGCTTACGAAGTAGCTATTACCTACTTGAACGCAGGTTTTGCAATTCTGAAGTCTGCTGCCAGCAAGGCAAGCAAAGAAGATTTTAACTGGATTCGCAATTATCCGCTGACGCTAGAACTTCACGTCGAACTGGTAGAAACAGAATTCTTCAATGCTAATTTCGGGCGATCGCACTTGTTAGCAGGAGTTGTGCTGCGGCAAGCAAAAACCTTGCTAGACAAAATCAAGGTTTACGAAGTCAACATCAAGTCTTACTTTTGCCAAAACCACTTGCAACTCGCTATAGATACAGGTCTGCGAATTTTGGAAATGCTGGGATGCAGTTTAGAAGAAGAACTGCTATTTCCGGAAGTTATTGTTGAGGATTTAATTGACTTGCCGGAAATGACAGAACCCGATAAGCTGGCATCAATGCAAATCTTAGATGCTGTAAGTAGCGCTACTTTTGTGGTGAATCCTGCATTATTTACGCGGATTGTGTCCACAAAAGTAAATCTGTGCATCAAATACGGAAATTCACCACTAGCTGCTGTCACCTACGCTGATTATGCTCTGCTTCTCTCCGGATCGATAGGAGATATGAATGCTGGATACTACTACGGCGAACAGGCTCTCAAGCTGTTAGATAAACTCAGTGCCAAAGAAGTCAAATGTAAAGTATTAAACACATTTAACGCTCACGTCCGCCACTGGAAACAGCCTCTAAGACAAACTATAGAACCTTTATCAGAAGCAATTCAAATAGGGGTTGAAACTGGCGACCTCATATTTACAGGTATAGCCTCGATCAACTACTGCACTCATGTATTTTATGCCGGAGAAAAACTAAAAATATTGTCAAATCACTGCGAGAATTACATGAGTTTAGCAGTGAAATACAGGCAAGAATATACAGCTATTTTCCTGAAGCTATTTCAGCAAGTTTTGTTAAATTTGCTGGGCAAATCAACTTCCCCAACGCAGTTAACTGGCGAAGCTTTTGACGAACAGACAGTGGTGCCAATTTTGAAACAACATAATAGTTTGACACCGCTGTTCTTTATCTTCTCCTACAAAGCCATGCTGCTGTATTTGTTTAAATATTCAAAGCAGGCTGTTGATACCGCTCGCACGGCCGAACAGTATGCAGGGGGTATCCCTGGATTTTTAATCGCAGCCCAACACAACTTCTACTATTCTCTTGCTTTGTTAGCTGAATATCCCAATCTCGACAGCAACGGTCAAAACCAGTGCCTGAAAAAAGTTGCATCCCTGCAAGAAAAAATGCAGGAATGGGCAACTCACGCACCGTCAAACTTTCAGCACAAATACGATTTAGTCCAAGCAGAAATAGCGCGAATTTTGGGGCAGCACGAAACAGCAATGGATGGTTACGATCGCGCCATTCAAGGAGCGGCAGACAACCATTACATTCACGAAGCAGCGATTGCTAGCGAACTGGCTTTCGAGTTTCACCTAGGCCGCGGCAGGGAAAAAATGGCTAAATTTTACCTGCAAGAAGCTTACCACTCCTACAGTCGCTGGGGCGCTGAGGCAAAACTTCAAGATTTAGCATCTAAGTACCCTCACTTACTGCTGCAAACCGCAGCTTTTGGTTCCACAGAAACAGCAGCGACGACAGATAGTAAGAGTTTGGGAGCAATAGATTTTGAATCATTTATGCAAGCGTCCCAGGCGATTTCTGGCGAGATAGTGCTGAGCAAACTCGTTCACAAATTGCTCAAAATAGCTATTCAGAATGCTGGCGCTCAAAAAGGATGCCTGGTTTTGGTGGAGTCAGATAATTTAGAAATTGTTGCTACTGGAAAATTTTCTGGGAAGGATGTTGATGTCAGCGTGCTGCTATCGGAACCGGTGCAAATTTCTACTGCAGTACCCGTCCGCATCCTCAATTACGTGTGGCGAACTCAAAAGAATCTGGTACTCGATGATGCCCGCTGCGAAACCAAATTTGCCAGCGAACCTTATATTGAAAACCACAAATTGAAGTCCGTGTTGTGCGCGCCCATTGTCAGTCAAGGTAAAGTTATCGGCTTGCTTTATTTAGAAAACAATCTCGCTCCCGGAATGTTTAATCCCGAGAGGTTGGAGATTGTGAAACTCCTGGCTTCTCAGGCAGCTACCTCCATTGAAAACGCTCGCCTCATCGGCGATTTAGAAGCAGCCAACCATAAATTAGGAGATTACAACCGAGATTTAGAAGACAAAGTTCGAGAAAAAACTCAAGAATTGCAAGAAAACAACCAGCAGC
The DNA here is from genome assembly GCA_025454405.1 of Oscillatoriaceae cyanobacterium Prado104. Lineage (GTDB taxonomy): Bacteria > Cyanobacteriota > Cyanobacteriia > Cyanobacteriales > Microcoleaceae > Microcoleus. The sequence goes on from JALOON010000057.1 coordinate 23,626, forward strand.
TTACCCACACTTTGCAAGCATTGCAGCAAACCCAGGCACAATTGATTCAAACTGAAAAAATGTCTTCTTTGGGGCAGTTGGTAGGTGGGATTGCTCACGAAATCAACAATCCGATCGGCTTTATCTTTACCAACCTCACTCACGCGCAAGAATACACCGAACAATTGCTAGAACTGATTCATGCTTACCGGGAAACCTATGCTGAATCTACTCCCGAAATCGAACAGCTAATAGAAGATATCGAACTGGATTACATTGAGGAAGACTTTCCCAAAATTTTCAAATCGATGCACGGCGGGGCAGATCGCATTCGCTCGATTATCCTCAGCTTGCGGAATTTTTCCCGCTTGGACGAATCGGACTTCAAGGAAGTTGACATTCACGAAGGAATTGAGAGCAGCTTGCTAATTTTGCAGCACCGACAGAAATCGGCGGGAATTCAAACTATCAAAGAGTACGCCAAACTGCCGCTAGTGGAATGCTACACCAGCCAACTCAATCAAGTGTTAATGAACATTCTCAGCAACGCGATCGACGCGTTGGAAATAGGTTTCAATTCGAGAGGCGGCGCGGCAAATCAGCCCGATTATCCACCTGCTATTAAGATTCGCACTTATGCTGTCGGCGATTCGCAAATTGCAATCTCGATCGCCGATAACGGACAGGGGATGACAGAGGAAGTTCGAGCTAAAATGTTCGATCCTTTCTTTACTACCAAACCTGTTGGCAAAGGTACAGGTTTGGGACTGTCAGTTGCGTACTCGATTGTCGAGAAACATGGCGGTACGTTGCGCTGCATTTCTGAACCAAATAAGGGGGCTGAATTGATTGTTGAAATTCCGGTGAAACTGTCAAATTTCTAATCGTACAACCCACATTCCGCAGGTGCGATCGCCCGATCGAGTATTTTTCAAACTCACATTCGTTGGTTCCCAGGCTGTGCCTGGGAATCCATGTCCCGAGGCTCTGCCTCGCGAGGGGCCCAGGCGCGAACAACCCAGCCGCGAGCGGGGACGCTCGCTCTCAGACGATCCAAAATAGTTACTTTCGATACAGAGAATTATCCAACTCCTGTCAAGGGAGATCGACTCACATTCCGCACCCCCAACTGTCACCCTCGGTTTTTACCGATCTCGATCGAGCAAACAAACTATTAACTCTATTTTAGTTACGTATATTACCGGATAAAATAAGTTTAAAGCCATAATTTATCGCTTGGCAATAGAGTTTTCTGAGTAATTACACTGTGAAATCTCAGATTTCGGGATCGGCAATCAATCCGGATTAAATACCCCTTACCCCTTCCTACCTTCACCACCTAAAAGATTAATCAAGAAAATCTTAAGAAATCATAAATAAGGCAAATCAACCTAGGTATTGACTTAAATAGTTAGCTTTTGATACTGTTAGTGCTTAATACAGAATTCAAAAAATTTACGCAACAAAAGCCAGACATGAATAAAGCAGGAAGAATCCTCGCTTTCCCTTAACACATCAAAGCGCTGAAAGTGTTTTGCGGATCGCCAGCGCCGGGGATTTGTGCTTAAAACTAGAACGCATGAGTTGCGGTTGATTGAGAATCTGTGGGAAATCATCTCAGTATAAGCTCGCAGACTTACAGGCAAAGGAGAAACTATGCAACTACTCCAAGAGCATAAAGCATTTAGCAAAGTCTTGTCAAAAATGATTGCCCAATCTTGGTGCGATCCGACTTTTAAAAAAGAGTTCATCAACAATCCTGAAAGCAAATTGGCAGCAGCAGGAGTGATGATTCCAGAGAATGTCAAGCTGCAATTAGAACCCTCAGCCTGTGGCAATTTGAAAATCGAACAAATTTTTAACGAGCTGAGCAACTCTCTCGCATTTATCTACAAGGTTCCCCTCGCGACCAAAGCGGGCGATGTTGCAGGCGAAAATTTAACAGCTTTCGCTGGTGGAGAAATGATGCAAGCACCTGTTGGCTGTTGCTCCTAATCCGATCTCGCCCTTAATTTAAGTGGCTGCCTTCTCAATGAAGAACGCCACCACCTAAAGAAGAAAAATAGTGCACAATTTTTCTTCTTTATTTTCAATTTTGGCGAGGGCAAATCCTGCTGCTTGGCTCGCACAAATTCTCAGTGAGAACAAGCTGGCTCCGAATCGAGAGCAATACTCAAAAAAAACCAATTAAAACGCTGTTTTCCTTAAAAAACAGTTGCATCAGAAAGCGTTTTTCTGTTATCCGAGTAAGACGCTTTTTTGCTCAATAAACAAAATGAAAGTTTGGGCTGGCGGATCGAGAATTCCAGCAACGATCGCCTCTGCAGGCAGCTAATCCGATCGGACGCAATGTTACTGCCAGGTCGATCGAACAAGTCCCGAATAAAGAATAAATATCCTGCATAATTTTTATTCTTTATCTTTAGATATTTATCGGCAAATTATGCGGTTTGTCTCGTACAGAATAGCACTGAGAATAGGCTTATACCGAATCGATGGCAATGCTCAACAAACCACAATTTAAACGCTGTTTTCATCGGGAAACAGTGGAAAAAGAAGGCGTTTTTCTGTTATCAGAGCAAGACGCTTTTTTTCTTGAAGATAAAATTTATTGGGAAATAATACCCGCGATCGACGGTATCAATACCGCAGATGAAATAGTTGATAAACTAGAAGATCGCATTCCGGCAGCAGAAATTTACTATGCTTTGATGCAGATGGAGCGCCAGGGCTATATCGTCGAAGCTGACAGCTCTTTGCCGGAGGTAGAGGCAGCTTTTTGGGAAGGGTTGAATGCTAGTCAAGATGCCAAACACCGCCTCCAAACAACTAAAGTAGCTGTTAGGGCGATCGGCAATCTCATCTCCGACAAAATCCGAGACCAATTTCTGCAAAATTTGGAGTCGATCGACATCCAAGTAGCAGAAGTTGGAGACATCGAAATTGTCCTGACAGACGACTACCTCCAACCAGATTTAGAGACTTTCAACCATAAAGCCTTGCAGTCCCAACGCCCTTGGATGCTAGTCAAACCTGTCGGCCAAGTTATTTGGCTCGGCCCCATATTCCACCCGGACAAAACAGCTTGCTGGGAATGTTTAGCTAAGCGCCTGCGAGACAATCGGCCCGTTGAGAGTTTCATTCAAAAACGCCTCAACAAAGCTACAGCTTTTCCCACTTCCAAACCCGTTTTGCCGACGACTTTGCAAACAGGATTGAGCCTCGCTGCAACAGAAATAGCCAAGTGGGTCGTTACCGGAGAAAACGAACAACTAACGGGACAAATCGTTACCTTAGACACGCTAACACTTGACAAACAAATTCACGTTGCAGTCAAGCGCCCGCAGTGCAAAAGTTGCGGCAATCCCGAATACTGGTCGCCCCGACATCCCGAACCAGTGCTACTCGAAAGCCGGAAAAAAAATTTCACGGCAGACGGCGGGCACCGCAGTTCTTCTCCGGAAGCCACCATCAAAAAGTACGGACACCAAATCGGTGCGATCGCGGGTGTAGTTCGGGCGCTAGTGCCAGTCCCGTCAGGGGACACGAACTTAACGCCCTCCTATGTCGCCGGACACAACTTTGCAAGGATATCCGACAGTTTGTACTTTTTGCGCGAAAACGTCCGCGGCCAAAGCGGGGGCAAAGGCAAAACCGACGCCCAAGCAAAAGCCAGCGGATTTGGCGAGGCTATAGAACGTTATTCCGGCGTATTTCAGGGCTACGAGATCCGGAAAACAGCCTCCTATGTCGATCTGGGAGAGGTGGCGGTGCACCCCTACGAGTGCATGATGTTCAGCGAGGCACAATACCAAAACCGCGCTTCATGGAATGATGAGTGCGATCGACCCCAAGTAGTGCCAGAACCCTTTGACGAAACCCAACAAATTGAGTGGACGCCCCTGTGGTCTCTCACCCACCAAACCTGGAAATATTTGCCGACAGAATATTGTTACTACGCCTATCAGTCAGGAGAAAAACCTTTTTGCATCGCCAACTCCAACGGCTGCGCTGCAGGCAACAACATAGAAGAGGCAATTTTGCAAGGATTTATGGAATTGGCCGAACGCGATGCCGTTTCCATGTGGTGGTACAACCGGATTCAAAGGCCGGCAGTCGATTTAGAGACTTTTGGCGATCGGTATTTTCAAGACCTGAAAACCTACTACCAGAGCATAAATCGATCGCTTTGGGTAATAGACATCACCTGCGACTTGAACATTCCGACTTTTGCGGCAATCTCGGCGAGAACCGACAAACCTGTCGAAGATATCCTTTACGGCTTCGGAGCCCATTTCGACCCAAAAATTGCCGTCAACCGGGCCTTGACAGAAGTCAACCAATGCCTTCCCGCCGTTTCCACAGCTAACGCAGATGGCAGTATCAAATATCCCGAATCTGACAAACTCGCCAAATCCTGGTGGCAGAAAGCAACGCTGAAAAATCAGCCTTACTTACTTCCCGATCCGGGTGTCGCACCTAAAACATATTCCGACTTTATCCAGCTAGCGGGCGACGACATCAAAACCGATGTCATGACTTGTGTCGAAATAGTTCAAAAACAGGGAATGGAAGTATTAGTTTTAGACCAAACCCGCCCCGACATCGGACTAAATGTTGCCCGAGTTGTCGTTCCCGGAATGCGAATGTTTTGGAAAAGATTGGGGCCCGGCCGCCTTTACGAAGTGCCGGTCAAATTGGGTTGGCTGCCCGCACCTTTGCCAGAAAACCAACTCAATCCATTTCCAATTTGGTTCTAAAACAACACTTGGGTATGGGGCATGGTGCATGGGGCATGGGGCATGGGGCATTCTCCAACTTTTCTACTTTCCCACTCTCCCACTCTCCCCTTCCCCCCCTCTCACTTCTTCATACACACAAAGGAAAACAAATGTTACAAGGTTACAAAATTCTCGATGCTGACAGCCATGTAATGGAACCCAACGAAATGTGGGAAGAATACCTCGAACCCGCATTTAAAAGTTTCGCCCCTCAAAAAGAACACAGGGCGATCGTCGAAACTCCATCGCGCCAAGTTTTCGAGATCGATTTATTTGAACCTCCCTTCAAAAACCTGACAGTTTCCGGCGAAAAAATTTACTACAACATCCCCGAAGGTGCCTGGACTGAAGGCAGCAAAAAAGACCTGCCAAATGCAGCTTTGTATGCCGCCCGCGGCTACGACTCGGAATCTCAAGTTGAAGCAATGAAACAACTAGGAGTCGATCTGGCATTTCTCTATCCAACGACAGGACTTTGGCTGCTGGCGATCGATAAAATGGAACCGCAAGTAGCAGGTGCATTCACCCGCGCTTACAACAATTGGCTGCGAGATTTTTGCAGTTATGACCCCGCATTGCTCAACGGTGTAGGCGCAATTAACATGCACGATCCGGTAGAAATGGTAACTGAATTGCGCCGGATCGCAAGCTTCGACTGGCGGGCTGTTTTTCTGCGTCCCAATCCGGTAAAAGGAAGATTGTTGAGCCATCCAGATTACGAGCCATTTTGGACGGAATGCGAGGAGTTAAATATTGCTGTCGGCTTGCATGAAGGCACTCACAGCCACTTGCCTACTGTGGGTTCCGATCGATTTCATTCGCGGTTTGCCATGCACGCTTGTTCGCATCCGATGGAACACATGATGGCACTGCTAGCTTTAATTGAAGGGGGAGTTTTAGAACGCCACCCTAATTTAAAAGTAGCGTTTTTAGAGTCGGGTTGCGGCTGGCTTCCTTATTGGCTGTGGCGGTTGGATGAAGAGTACAAAAACCTGTATTGGGAAGTCAAAGACAATGTGAAAATGAAGCCTTCCGAGTATTTTCAACGGCAGTGTTTTATTTCTGTGGAACCTTCGGAGCCTTATCTGCCAGAAATTACCCAATATATTGGTGAGGATAATTTGATTTTTGGTACTGATTACCCTCACATTGACTATTCTTCGGATATTACACTTGAAGCTGTAAGTTGGGAAGGGCGACTTGCCAAAGAAATTTTGCAAAAAATTCTTTGGGATAATCCGAGACGCTTTTACGGCATCTAGAGGAACAGTCGAGGCAGAGCCTCTGGATCTGCATTACCAGGCTGAAGCCTGGTAACGAGTAAAACGAGTAAATCCCTGGTTCGCTGGTTTCGCTGGTCCCAGGCTCTGCCTGGGAATCCATGTCTAGAGGCTCTGCCTCGCGGGGCTTGGGAACACAACAAATCCCTGGTTCGTTGGTTTCGCTGGTTCCCAGGCTCTGCCTGGGAATCCATGTCTAGAGGCTCTGCCTCGCGGGGCTTGGGAACACAACAACAGTCGAGGCAGAGCCTCTGGATCTGCATTACCAGGCAGAGCCTGGTAACGAGTAAGACGAGTAAGAGCCTGGTAACGAGTAAAAATGAGTAAAACCCCAATCTCCAATCTCCAATCTCAAATATCAAATCTCAATGATTCCCTCATTTGTTTTAAATTTTAAGCAAGAGATTCGTTTAGAAGAAACCGAATTTGTTAATGTTCTGCACACCCCGATCGCCCGTCTGGACATCTCGCAATTTTCTCCCGGAATGCAAGCAGTAATTCGCATCCTTGTCGCGGAGGGAGCAACGGAGGACGAACTTAGCGATTTGGTGTTAGAAACTGACGGCTTCAACGGACTAAATAATTTTAATTATTACTTGCACAAATTCCAAGAATTTGGTATACTATCTCAGACATTTTGCGCCGATGGATTGCCGATCGCGACGGTCGTTCCCCTCGTACCGGATTGTCAGTTTCAGTTCCGAGAAGCAGTTCCCGATCGCCCTTACATTTTATCCCGTTTCGCCTACTGTCGCAGCGACAAAAATCGCACAGTTTTAGAATCTCCGCTGTCTAAAGTGCAGGTTGTCTTGAGCGATTGGCGGGGAGGAGCGATCGTTAGTTCGCTTTCACAGCCTCAAATTTGCAGTCAATCGATCGCAAAAATTCCGGCAATTTCTGAAGCAAGCGTACAAGCATTTTTGGGTGTTTTACTCAGTGCTGGAATGCTGGATGAAATGAAAGAGAATGAACCGCCAGCAGCAACTGAAGCATTAGCTCAATGGGAATTTCACGACTTGCTATTTCACGCCAGAAGCCGCATCGGGAGACACAGCAACCCAGCAGGTAAAACCTATCGATTTAAAGATAAAATTGCATCGCTGCCAGTTGTAAAAATGCGCGAATTTGGCGAAACTATCGAGCTTTACAAACCGGATATCGATCGTCTCAAAAACACCGATCGCCCTTTCACTTGGGTTTTAGAAGAGCGAAAATCTCTGCGTCGCTACGGACAACAACCGATAACTGACAAACAATTAGGCGAATTTCTGTATCGATCGGCTAGAATTAAAAATACCTTCAGCAACGGCACGATGGAATGCAGCAAGCGACCTTATCCGAGCGGCGGTGCTTGTTATGAATTGGAACTTTACATCGCGATCGCCCGCTGCGAAAACATTCCCCCTGGCTTGTATCATTACTGCCCTCAAAATCACTCCCTCAGCCTGGTTAGCGAACTCAATGAAGATGCAGAAAAGCTCTTAAAAGAAGCAGGAAATGCCACGGGAGAGCCGTCTTTCGTACCCCAAATTTTAATTATCTTAGCTGCGCGTTTTCCTAGAGTTAGTTGGGCTTACGAATCAGTTGCTTACGCTCTGATTTTAAAAGACGCAGGCGCGCTTTACCAAACAATGTATTTAGTAGCAACTGCAATGGATTTAGCACCCAGCGCGATCGGCAGCGGCAATGCCGATTTATTTGCTAAAATTGCCGGAACAGATTATTATGCCGAATCCTCTGTGGGAGAATTCATCTTGGGCAGCAATATTCTTTAGAAAGGGGGAGATGGGGAGATGGGGGGATGGGAGAATTTCCAATTACCAATTTCCGATTCCCAACAACTATCAATGCCCGATGCCCGATGCCCGATGCCCAATTCCCAACTATCAACTGTCAACTATTCCTTCTTTATGAGAAGATAGAAAAAAATCTAGAAATTCGGGAGCGATCGTTCTTGGTAAATGTTAAATGTCGGGGTATTACCTTCACCAATATTCAAGCCGTAATCTTTGACAAAGACGGCACTCTAGAGGATTCTCAGGAATTTTTGAGGAATTTGGGGATCAAAAGAGCGCGCCTCGCAGACGCTCAAATTCCGGGCGTTGGCGAGCCATTGCAAATGGCTTTCGGCATCGAAGGCGACAGGATTGACCCCACGGGCTTGATGGCCGTCGGCAGTCGCCGGGAAAACGAAATTGTTGCTGCGGGATATATCGCGGAAACCGGCAGGGGATGGTTGGAATCTTTAGCTATTGCGAGGCGCGCTTTTGATGAAGCGGACCAAATGTTAAAAAATGTGCCTGCTTCCCCGATGTTTGCCGGCAGTTTGGAAGTCTTGAAATATCTGTCAGAAGCCGGTTTGAAACTGGGAATTCTGTCAGCCGCTACGACTCAAGCAGTGCGGGAATTCGTCAAACGCCACGAATTAAGCGAATGGATTCAGTTAGAAATGGGAGTTGATTCAACGGAATTGAACAAACCAGATCCGAGATTGTTTTTACAAGCTTGCGATCGACTCGGAGTAGATCCTGCAGTAACTTTGATGGTGGGAGATTCGGCGGGCGACATTCAGATGGCAACAGATGCGGGGGCTGCGGGCTGTATCGGGATTTGTTGGGGGAAAGCAGAAGTCAGCCATTTAGAAAAAGCTGATGTGACGATCGCCTCTTTGGAGGAGATGCAAATTTTAGCCGGTTGAGTTCCGGATAAGTTCGATGGCGCTTCGTATTTTAAAGCTGCTAGATTCGAGCTAGTTCGGGATTGCAGAATGCAACAGGCTTTACTGAGGAGTTTTGTAATGGAGCAGCCGAAGCAGGGCGATCGACAGAGCGCATTTTTTCTGGGAAGCGATGATAAACTGGCTGGGTAAACCAGGAGACGGACTTATTGAAGAGATAATATTTAATTATGCGCTGGAGTGCAAATATTGCAATATTTAGGTTTGGAGTCGCACTTCTGAGCGCACTTTCCATTCCTTGCTTGTATGCAAATAAAGCTATATCACAAACTTCCGATATTTCTCAGTTACCTACTGCCGATGCCGACTCTGCTGCTACCGGGCTGACTGCGCTAGCACTGCAAAAACCGGAAATTAAGCTGGTTGACACTCCTCAACCTAAAGGTAGGAGGATTCTTGTGAGCCATATTTCTATGGGTAGCCTGAACCAAGATACCGAGCAACCGAATACCTTAGCACAGCACAGCGCGGTGCCAATTGCGCCTACTCTCTCCACCCCAACGGGTATAGAGTCTACTTGTGGATTGGTTGATTCACTCGCTCTGAAGTCGTTGCTTGCAGAGGCTAGAGGTGGAGTATCTAGAGATACCGAGTTAGTTATTTCAACCAACCGCCATTTAGCCACAACGTCCAACCGCAGGGAGTCTCACCCACCTTCAAAGGTCAATGTGTCTGTACCACTTTTAACACAATATGCAAAGCCGTCCTGCGCTGCGGTAAAGGACGGGGTTTCTACCCAAATTTTTGATGAAACCCCAACCAATTTACTCGCAGCCAGCGATATCGCCCACAGTCAAGATACCGATCCGGCAATTGATGAAACTGTTGGCGGTGCGACTGTTTTGCCTGCTGCAAATGACAGCGGAAACAGCGAAGATGTCAGTGCCACAATTAATGAAACCGTTGGCAGTGCAGATATCGAACCTGCAGCAAGCAAGCTGACTGACAGCAGCCAACAAGAGCGAAACCAGCCAGAGAGCAACTTTTTAGCCCAAACCCCCCAGACTGCACCGGGCAATCTGCCACCGTCGCTGCCGCCCGATCGAGACTCAAATCGCGATCGCTTCGTGCCACCGCCATCTACTCAGCCAGATCCCAACCGCGATCGCTTCCTGCAACCCGCCCCGCAGCCCGTCCCGGAACCTCCTCAAGCGCCCCCAACAATTGGACCGCAGCGCCCTACACCTGTTCCCCAACCGCTGCCTGCTACCCCGTTTCTAGTTCAGAAAATTCAAGTAACGGGCAGCACGATTTTAAGCCAGGAGGAAATTAATGCTTTAATTAAGCCGATCGAGGGTCGTTCTTCGACGTTAGAAGAACTCAGGCAGGTTGCCGACAAAATTACCGAAATATACCTCGATCGGGGCTACATTACTTCGAGGGCTGTCTTGCCGCCGCAAACCATCACCGCAGGGGTAGTTCAAATTCAAGTCATTGAAGGAAGACTCGCCAGAATAGAGGTAGAAGGCAATAAAAGATTGCATAAAGATTACATCCGCAGCCGGATTCGCCTGGGTGCGGGAATGCCTTTAAGCACGGCAAAATTAGAAGACCAACTGCGGCTGCTGCGCGTCGATCCTTTGTTTGAAAATGTCGAGGCAAGTTTGCGGGCGGGCGATAACGAAGGCGAGAGCATTTTAATCGTCCGCATCGTAGAAGCTAATCCGTTTCAAGTTAATTTTAGCTTTGACAATTACTCACCTCCGAGCGTCGGTTCGGAAAGATTGGGAGTTACTGTGCGCCACCGCAATCTTACGGGAAGGGGTGACGAAATTTCGGGTGCTTATTATCGATCGCTCGGCGATTCCGATGTGTTTGATTTCAGCTACCGCATTCCGTTAAATGCGATGAACGGTACTTTGCAATTGCGGGCAGCGCCCAATCGCAACAGTATCGTGCAAGCACCTTTCGACGAGTTCGACATTTCGGGAAAATCGCATTTATTTGAGGTTAGTTACCGCCAGCCGTTAATTCGATCGCCCTTACAAGAATTTGCGGTATCTGCAGGTTTTACCTATCAGAGAGGCAATACTTTTCTCGGTGGCGAACCATTTCCTTTTGGCATCGGTCCGGATGAAAATGGTGTCAGCACTACGAGTACAATTAAACTGGGACAGGATTACATTCGACGCGATCCGCAAGGTGCTTGGGCGCTGCGATCGCAATTTACGATCGGTACTAGCTTGTTTGATGCTACCCAGAACGAAGGTTCAGATCCAGACGGACAATTTTTAAGTTGGTTGGGTCAAGTGCAGCGGGTGCAGCGGTTGAGCAGCAAACATTTATTAATTGTACAGGGAGATCTGCAACTTTCAGCTAACAGCTTGCTGCCGAACCAACAATTTGTAATTGGCGGCGGACAGTCTTTGCGGGGCTACAGGCAAAACGCGCGATCTGGCGATAATGGTTTCCGAATTTCGATCGAGGATCGGATTACTTTGCGGCGCAACGGTGCCGGCCTGCCCACGCTGCAATTAGCGCCATTTTTTGATGCGGGTGCGGTCTGGAACAATGGTAGCAATCCTAATAAGTTAACGAATCAAACTTTTTTAGCAGGTGCGGGTTTGGGGTTGTTGTGGTCGCCGATACAGCAAGTGAACGTGCGTTTGGACTATGCTTTGCCTTTTGTTAATCTGAGCGATCGGGGGGATAATTTGCAAGATTCGGGGATTTATTTTAGCATTATTTATACTCCTTAGATAAGTAGGTTGGGGAGAGGGGAAGTTCTGAGTTTTAAGTTTTGAGTTTTAAGTTTTGAGTTTTGAATTAAGAACTGTCTTTAACTCACAACTCAAACTTCAAAACTCAAAAATCACGATTTAAAATTCACAACTCACAACTCTCAACTCATAATTCACAATTCAAAACTCCCAACTCCCAACTCCCAACTCCCAACTCAAAACTCAAAACTCCCTCTTCAACTCAAAACTCAAAACTCAAAACTCAAAACTCCCGAACAACTCAAAACTCAAAATTCAAAACTCCTTACCAACTATCAACTATTTCTTCGCAGCGCTGCAAGAGAGCTTCTATTTCCTGAGCTAAAAAAATTACTTCCGGCCAAGAAGAACCGTTGATTAAATCTTGGGCGTGAGCTAATTTGTTTCTCAAAGCTTCTGCTGACTTTAAAAAACGCTCTCCGTAACGTTTGGATTTCAGTCCGAGGCGAGCGACTATTTCTGCAGAAGTCAAAATTAGATCGCGCTTGTCGCAAAATTGCAAGTAATCGATGAGATCGATCGCTTCATTTCTCGATCGCCCCAATTCCCACAAATTTTTTGCAGTGGCAATTCGATCGGCTTTTAAAAACTGCTGCCACGAATCTTCGGGAAAGTAAATGCGCGCAATTCGCAGCAAATTCATTTCTAAAAGCGTTACCAATCCAAACAGCAGCATTCGCACAGGTGCTTTTTGCAAATCACCACAGGTGACAATCCCGTTGACGCAGTTGCTTTCTAATACAAATAATCTAGGTTTTTCGCGCAGCAGCGGCAGCAATTCCATTAAAGGAGTGGCGGCGGCGATTAATTCAGCAGGATGGAAAATTTGCTGGTAATCGCTGCATTTGCCTGTCTTTAAGTGCGATCGTTCTACATAGCCGCAAACTGTGCCGTTTTCTTCGAGCCCGAGTACGTCAAAATCGCGGTTTTCCATCCACGATCGCAATTTAGTCGCATCTTCGCAGGAGGGAACAGATTTTAGAGGTTCCGCGAGATATTTAACCGTGATGCTGTCTTTAAATAAATCTCGCAAATCAGCGGAGCTCGATTTTAAATGTTTCATATTATGTTCGATCGATTCGACTATCATAACAGAGGTTTGTAGTGAGGACTAAAGTCCGCATTTAGTCCCAAGCTGCGCGCTTAGTAGGGGCATTCTCGTCTGTTTAGCAAGACACCCAAGAATCCCCACAAAAGGTAAAGTAGGAGTAGAGGGTTTCAATGACACAAATTTCTAACTAATGAATACTGCTGTTCTTCCATCAACGTTTGTGCTGACGCTGCTGTTGGCTGTAGGCTTGTTTTTCTTCATTAAGGCCTCAGTCAAAGACCGCACCGAACAAGTTAAATTGTCTTCCCAGAAAGCCGAAGAGTCTTTGTTAACTGACCTGCAACAGTATTTTACCAATCGAGCCTACCGAGTAGCTACCGTCGATGCTCCCAACCACCAAGTAACGTTTGAAGGCTTTGTGCGACCCAGTTGGTTCTTAGCTATTTTTTTAACCTTGCTAAGTGCTGGCGGCGCTTTGTGCTTGGGACTGGTTTTGGCAATGCTAGTTGCTCAAAACGGTCAAATTTTTCTGGGTTTGGTGCTGTTGTCGCCGCTAGCGGGAATCTTTTATTGGAAAAAAGCCGGACGTTCCGAGCAAGTTTCCCTCAAACTCGAATCTGCCAGCCTGGCGGGAAGTGAAACGGGGAGCTTAGTTACTGTCAGAGCTCACCGCGACGAACTTGCTGCGATGCAAAAAGCTTTAGATTTGAAACCTGTGGGATGATTTCTCATCCGGTGGCTGTGAAATTTTCCAGGACGAGCGTCCCGACTCGCTGTTCGATGTCTTGGCACTTGGATAGCGAGCGAGGACGCTCGCACTCTCGTTTCTCGAAATTTTTCTCCAAATTGAGAAGGTATTGTCCTTTCGGTCAATACCTTCAGGGCTTCAGAAGCCATCCTTATTGCTAAATAAAGTTTGTCTTTTGACATACTCCCCGACCTGAAGGTACGGGGATTTTTGACACATCATTTCAACTTGCTACCGGAGTAGTCTTACGGTCGATCCGTGTCCGTTTAGAGTCGTGCTGATTCCCCATGCCGACTTTGCTTTTCAAATACAAGCTAAAAACTTGCTTGATGCTTCGGGGGTGGATTTTAGACCCTTGCCCGAGAGAGCGTTCTCTACGCCTGCTCTCACGCCCTGCTGTTTCAACGTGTCTTGAGCCTAGAGCCAGAAGAGCCTTAACTCTAACAAAACTCGATCGAAAAGCCGTGCTAGAAGCACGGGCTTGTATCCCATTTTTTTGGTCATGACTCAATCAACTTAGGCTGTATAGCAGCCTGAGACAGAGCTTTCGCTTGGCTGCACGTTCGCAGCACCTACTCAATTTGGTTGCGATCGAGCAGATTTAGCTATACATCTACGAACGTTCCAGCGTTTTGGTTCGAGCGTTTGGCTCTAAGCACGGCTCCCTGCAACCGCAGGAATTTTTTCTGGGGTCGATTCCAGCATCATCTTTAAGCTGGGAAACAAGAAATGATTTTCTTCTACGTATTGAGCTCCGAACAAACCTTTTTCAGCCCAGAAGTATCGATCGGTGGTATGCTCGTTACGCTTGACCAACAACAAAGCGGGTGGAGTAATACCCTCGGCGTGGATGAATTTACGGGCCGCTGTCACCGGTTTATCTTCGCCGCTCTCGATGCTATACTGAGGCACACACTCTAAAATTCTCCGTCCTTCTTGTCGGCGGCGACTTTTGCGCTTGCGTCTCCTGGCCAATTTCTTTACCTCCTCTTTGAGCAGACAGGTGTAATTATAGCTACCAAATCCGAGGAAATTATATCTGTTTTAGCTCTAAACTTCAACTTTTTTTAATATATCGATACAATCTTAATCTTGCCAAACAGCGAAAAAAGTGCTGCGGTTGCGGTTGGTTAGCCAGAAGTGCAGCCCAGCGAAGCTTTGAGAGCCGGGAGAGGGTTGTAACCCCTTGCTCGATTTGTCGGTAATCGACCTTAGAGAGATTGTAATTTACGTTAACAGCTCAAGAAGTCGGTCGTTTTTTTCCCTGTTCTCAACTTTAGTAGCGAGACGTAAAAAATCCCTGAAGACCGAGGCTATCCCCTGTGAATTGGGAAGCCCAAATCCTATATGTACTCAGATGGGTGTTGGGTAGTTCACTTATAATTTTTGTTAGATATCTTAATGCGGCGCCCATGTTAATGCCTGCAAGTTCAGAATTTGTTACTCTTTGCCGGTCGCAGGTGGCGATCGCAGTCAGTTTGGGTGCGACGTTCAGCGCTGTTTACCTGACAGAGGAACTGGTAGAAGGCACCGAGGCGAAGTTGATTCCGATCGCGATTTACCCGGAAGCATCTGGGGAACGGGAAGAAGATCGGGGAAACCGACTGCCCCCGCCAGCAAACTCGGCAGTTGAAACAGCCCCGCAGCGACGGCTGCCGCAGGCTCAGGTGCTGGAAACAGTAGCAGCAGGGGCGATCGCGCCGGAACCGCTGCCGGGTGCTAGCAGCAATGCCAATCGCTGTCCGGGCCCTGAAGATGTTTGGCAGCAGCGCAGGCAGATTATTGCGCCTCTAATCCACGAAGGGGCGGTTATGGGGTTGTTGGTGTCCGGGCGGCAAGACAGGGCTTGGAACGATCGAGAGGAGGCGACTATGCAGCAAATTGCCTGCAGTCTCGCCCTAGCTTGCATTTTAGACCAGCGATCGCAGTGGGTGCACCAAGAATTGGGACAGCAGCGACAGATCCAAACTCAGGTTTACGACACGATGCACAACTTGCTGCACCAGTTCAAAAGTCCGCTGACAGCTTTGCGAACTTTTGGTAAACTGCTGGCAAGGCGGCTGTTGGCAGAAGACAAGAACCGCGATGCGGCTTTGAGTATTGTCAGAGAAAGCGATCGATTGCAAGAGTTACTGTTGCAGTTCGATCGAACAGTGGACGCCGGCGAAGCAAATCTCAGGGTGCCGTCTGGCGAGTCAAAAATCGCAATTCCCAATGTTGAATCAATCCGCCCTTCTGTGCTGTCGCTGTCGCCTGCTGCGGATGTTGGCGGCAATTGTTCCGTTGCTGAAGTTTTAAAACCGCTGTTGGTTTCGGCAGAGGCAATCGCCAGTGACAGCAACCTGAAATTGCTGGCAAATATTTCGGCAGATTTGCCGCCAGTCCGTGCGGACGATCGAGCTTTGCGAGAAGTTTTGAGCAACTTAATTGACAATGCTTTGAAATACACTCCTGCAGGCGGGCAAATTTACGTTCAAGTACGCCAAGTTGCACCGGACAACAGCCCCCGGACTGACGGTCAATTGTCGCAAATCGCAATTGCTATCAGTGACACGGGTCCGGGAATCCCCGCGCAGGATTTGGAGCATTTATTTGAGCGCCACTACCGGGGAGAAAAAGCGCAAACCGAGATTCCCGGCACTGGATTGGGTTTGGCCATTGCCAGCGATTTAGTCAGACAAATTCAAGGAAAAATCGAAGTATTTTCACCGATTAACCCTGACTGGCTGCCGTCCGTAAAGACCGATTTAAATGCAGCTTTACCTCCTGCCGATCGCGGTACTACATTTTTGGTTTGGCTGCCAGTTAATGTGCAATACTAATTGTATAGCTGCAGGAAGAAGCAACAAGGGCAATGCATTCATAGCAATATTGACCGCTAGCGAAAATGTCCTAACTGCCTCGATCGTTGCTATATCAAATATCTGCTTAATTAGAGCGATTGCTTAATAATATGCAACCATTTTTAGCAACTCTTAAAAAACACTTTTTTGCCGTACCTTTTTTGGCAATTTTTAACATTCTGACTGTTTTGATGTTGGGCGGGCTGGCCTTATATGCCAAACTCAAAAAACAGGGAGATGGAGTCGAACGCCTGTTTAGCGATCCTTTTAATTTTTGGTTTCCTTACGAAGGAGTTCTTACAGGAGTTTCTGAAGTTTTGTGGTGCATCCCGGTGGCAATTTGTGCATTTACATTCGGAGCGCTCCGGCACAAAGATCCGCGCGCTCGATCGACCGCATTCTTATTGTTTAGTGCTGTGTTGCTGGGAATATTTTTCTTTGACGATCGATTTCGCGTGACTTTAATTCTTACTAGGTTGGGAATCTCTACTAAATTAATTTATTTGTGTTATGGAACCGCTGTTGTCATTTACGGAATGAAGTTTTGGCGGTTCATCAGAACTACTGCTTACCTGCCCTTAATTGCAGGATTTCTGTTATTTGCTGTTTCCCGATTGGAGGATTTGTTGGAGGTGCAAAGTCAAGGACTGCACGCGATGTTAGAAGATGGCACTAAATTATTAGCGCTCCTAAATTTAGCACTGTATTTTTGGCACCTGTGCCATCGAGAAATTGGTAAGTATTTACAGCAGAGCGAACAACTTTAAGAAAGAGGGGGAGAGGGGAAGTTTTGAGTTTTAAGTTTTGAGTGCGTGAATTGTGAACTTTCTTTAACTCAAAACTCACGCATTCACAACTCAAAACTCCCGAACAACTCAAAACTCACGCATTCAAAACTCAAAACTCAAAACTCAAAACTCAAAACTCAAAACTCCCGAGAAACTCACGCACTCCCTCTTCAACTCAAAACTCAAAACTCAAAACTCAAAACTCCCGAGAAACTCACGCATTCACAACTCAAAACTTCTTACCAACTGTCAACTGTCAACTCTCAATTACCAGATAGCTTTTATAATTTTTTTTTGATTGCTGTTTGTAGATATGTTGCGCCATCCCGGAAGCCGATCGCAATTCTCAAATTGCAATCCGAGAGGTTCGTTCAGTAACTTTGAGATTTTTTTTTCCTCCACATTGGTAGCGCTGGCAGCTATTTCTTGTTCTACTGTTAACACATTTCCGTAGAGATTGGCAATGATTTCTTTCCCCGCTTCCGTCATTTCCAAATGCTGCAATCCATCTTTGATATACTGGTAGACAACATTCCAAAAAAACTTTGGATAGCCTGCCCGCAAGTCGCCCGGATGGCAGTAGCCGAGTGTTTTATTAGTACCTATTTCTTCAAATTCATAAAACAGCGCCGGCATTTTTTGCAAGTAATGGGGGTCGCTAAGTTGACCGATTAAATCCGCTGCACGCACTAAGCCGGGATAGTTGGCAGTACAAGAGTGTTCTGCGTCGTTAGGTACGGGAAAACGAGTCAATTCAATATTTCGCGCAACTGCTGTCGTATCGATCGAATCGCGATCGGAAAAATGTTCTTTTATGAACATTTTTCCCCTGTCTATGTGATAGTTGGTTAAGCTGGCATCAGTTTTACCCGGTTCTAGATAAACAGTATTGCTGTCGGTGCCGGTGGCATACAATCGTTGGCTGTGTTTGTCCAGGGAGCAAACGCCTTTGACGTAGCCGATATCGTGGCACAGCCAAGAAACGATTGCCTCGAGCCAATTTTCGCGGGAGACGTTGCCTTCGCGGATGTATTTGCCGCGCAGGATTTCTTGTCCTACTAAGGTGACGAGAATTGTATGTTCGATATTGTGATACAGAGCGTCACTGCAGGCAATGTTTCCTAAAGCTAGGCTGACAACTTGTTCGATCAGTCGGGCGCTGTCAGAGCTGAGGTTGCCGTAAGTATTGCGGTATCCGGTTTTTAAGCTTTCGGTTAAGGAATTGACTGCGATCGTTGAGAGGTTAAACATCGGGAGTTACCAGAGCGGGAGAGTGCTAACAATTATATATTTTTATTGCGGTTTTAAGACTTTTGTTGGGCCAGTAGGGGTTGTTGAATATAATTTGCAATTAACTTTAAATCTCTTGCTTCTAATTTGTTAGCGGGAGCCACTTTACATTGACCGCTTGTTTTGATTATCGCCGATCGCTCTTGCCGATCGCAACCAGAAAAGCTCATTAGTTTGACAGTTTTTGTGCCTCAGCAATTCCCAGTTTGTGTGGCAGGTAGGGCGATACCTCAGAAAAACTCATAAAACCTCAGGACAGGGGCTGTGGCAGTCCGGGAATTGGAGATCGGTCCAACTTCTGGCTTGAAGATTAACCCGTGAAGTTATACAATTTCCCGAAAGTTTTGCTACAAAGGAGGTATGAGAGGGAGTGAAACAAAAGTGTCGTTTCTCAATCCAACCTAGTGTTGTATTATTTTTTACAATCGGTATTATTTATACCTTCAGATATATTTGGCGGCGATCGAACTGGCAATTAGCGGGAGCTGCGATCGCGCAAATACCTGAGGAATTGCCCAATCTAAAATCTCAAATCTAAAATAGCAATACCTTAGCAGCTAGATGAATTTTAAAGAAGCTTTAGAATTTATAGATAACTCAGTTTATACCAAGACCGGCAAACACCTCAACGATTTGGAAAGGCAGGTGTTTATCGGAACTTGGCAAGGGCAAACCTACGAGCAGATTTACCCCTTCAACCCCGAATATGTGGAAAAGGATG
This sequence comes from Oscillatoriaceae cyanobacterium Prado104, assembly GCA_025454405.1. Lineage (GTDB taxonomy): Bacteria > Cyanobacteriota > Cyanobacteriia > Cyanobacteriales > Microcoleaceae > Microcoleus. Next base: position 42,564 of record JALOON010000057.1, read on the forward strand.
TGGGTTACAAGCTGTGGCAGAAGCTGTCACATGTGTTGGGGGAAAAGGTTACAAAAAAGAAGGTGCGGGGAGCGATCGAGCGGGCGATTGCGCGGCAAGAATTGCTAGAAGCAAAGCATCCAGAGCTGGATTTTCAGAATGAACCGATCGGAGGAAACGAGAGGGGCAGGCGAGTTTTTATCAGTTATTACAGTCAAGAACCAGATCGGAGTTTGGCACTGGAGTTGGCGGAGGGAATAAATGCGGCGGGACATCAAGTATTTGCAGCGAATATTGGCGCGGTTTATCCCGATCGAGAATCAGCCCAAGACTGGCTGGCTCGGGTTGATTTTCAGTTAGAAAATTGCGAATATTTTTTGCTGCTGCTGTCGGGGCAAACTGCTGTTAGTGAAATAGTGATGGAAGAATTGCGCAGGCTCAAAGAGTTGCGCGATCGGCGTCAAACTTTTACTCCGATATTGCTACCAATTAGAGTTAATTATCCCATCACCATACCGCTCAATCACGACTTGCGCAACTACATCAGCGATACTCGACAACGGGAGTGGCGATCGCCAGATGATACGGCACTTTTGCTGCAAGAAATGAACGCAATGCTGTCAGAAAAAGTACCTGAAAAGGGAGGCGCAGCTTGCAAAGATGCAGAAGATGACTCGTCGGCAGGATTTATAGTTAATTTAGAGCTGCGATTGCCAGAACATTCTTTTGCTAAATCTGCTGTAAGTATTTCCCGAACGCTGCCGCTGTCAAATCCGCCATCGCCAGCCGCAGAACCCGAACTTCCGCAAGGACAAGTCAGGTTGGATTCGGCTTTTTATGTCGATCGAGTTCCCTGGGAAGCTCAATGTTACAAAGAAATTTTGCAGCCGGGAACTTTAATTAGAATTAAAGCACCCAGACAAATGGGGAAAACTTCATTAATGGCGAGGATTCTTTATCAAGCCAAAGAAAAAGGCTACCGCACAGTTCCCCTGAGTTTTCAGCACGCAGATGCGGCGGCATTTGCCAATCTCGACGAACTCCTGAGATGGTTCTGCACGAAGATTAGGCGCAAGCTGCATTTGCCCCACAAAATTGACGATTATTGGACGGATACTTACGGCAGCAAAGATAATTGTACCGCTTATTTTGAAGATTGTTTGCTACCGGAAAACGACGCGCCTCTGGTGTTGGGATTGGATGAGGTCGATCGAGTGTTTCAGTATCCTAAAATTGCCGATGATTTTTTTGGTTTGCTGAGGGCTTGGTACGAAGAAGCGGGATATGGAGACAGCGACAGCGAACTGTGGGCAAAGCTGCGTTTGGTGGTGGTGCATTCGACAGAAGTTTACATCCCGCTGAACGTGAATCAATCTCCTTTTAATGTAGGATTGCCCATAGAATTGTCAGAGTTTAGCGCCGAACAAGTGGCAGATTTAGCGCGGCGGCACGGGCTTAATTGGCAAATGAATACAGTAGAAAAATTGATGAATATTGTGGGCGGACATCCCTATTTAGTGCGAGTAGCATTATATCATATTGCTCGCAAAATTGCCGGGGGCGATCGCGGATTTTCAGGCTGCGTGCCAGCACCGCAAGATGTAAGTGGCAGTTTAGATGAACTATTAGAACTTGCTCCTACTGAAGAGGGAATTTACGGCGATCATTTGCGCCGTCACTTGTGGCATTTGCAAGAACATCCCGAGTTGGGAGAGGCTTTTAGCACGATCCTGGCAGCGAATGAACCTGTAGAATTGGAATCGGTGCTAGCGTTTAAATTGCACAGTTTGGGGCTGGTACAGTTGCGGGGAAATGAAGTAACTGCCCGCTTTGAATTGTACCGTCAGTATTTTAGCGAGCGGTTAAAATATATTTAAGAACCATCTAAAATTATTGCTGGAGGTAATAAAATGCCCTCTCCATTTCCAGGGGTAGATCCTTACTTAGAACATCCCGATTTTTGGCCGGAAGTTCACCATCGGTTAATTACTGCGATCGCCATTGCCATCGGGCCCGCAGTGCGCCCGAAATACCGAGTGGCTATTGAGAAGCGAATTTATTTAAGCGAGCCAGCAGATAGCGATTTGTTGGGAATTCCTGACTTGACAGTATTCGATCGACCCTCTACTGTTAGCCCGCCTACTGCAACTGCAACGCTGCCGCATTCCGAACCGATAACTGTTACGGTGCCGATATTGGAAGAATCTAGGGAAGGCTATTTAGAAATCCGAGAAGTAGGTACAAATCGGGTCATTACAGTCATAGAAATTCTTTCTCCCAAAAACAAACGCACCGACAAAGGTAGAGAGGAATATGAAAACAAGCGGCAAGAAGTGTTGAAAAGTGCATCTCATTTAGTAGAAATTGACTTGCTGAGATCGGGAAAACAAATGCCTGTTACGAGCGGAATTAACACGGATTATCGCATTTTAATTAGTAAGGTAAATTGCCGACCCAAAACTCAAATATATGCTTTTGCGCTGCGAGAAGCAATTCCAGCTTTTTTCTTGCCATTGCAGCAGGGAGATACAGAGTTTCAAGTAGATTTGCAAGCGTTGTTCGAGGGTGTTTATGACAGAGCCGGATTTGATTTGTCGATCGACTACACTCAGTCACCCGTACCGCGATTCAAGGAAGATGATGCTGTTTTGGCTAATGCACTTTTACAGGAAAGAGGAGTTAGATGATTTTAGATTTTAGATTGGAGATTGGAGATTGGTAAATGAGCGATCGACTAAAAATTTGGCTAGTGCTGGCAGTTGCATTGTTTTGAGAAATAGCGACTTTTGGGGACGGGAATCGATTAAAATGTTATCATTAAGTTAAGAGGAGTAAAAATCTTGATTCCCTTTGAATTTATCATCACGGGTACGCCTGTTTCGTTACAAACAAATAACCGAGCCAAACTTCAAGAGTGGAAAGCTAAAGTGCGCGAAACAGCGGCCGAAGTTTTACCGATCGGAATGGAAGCTACTAGGGAGACAGTTCACGTCATCATCACTCATTATTGTATTGTTCAAACATCTGATTTAGATAACATCGTTAAACCGATTGTTGATTCCATGAATTCTATAGTTTACATTGATGACAGGCAAGTTACCGATCTCACAGTAAAACGGCGCAAATTTAAGGAATTTGCCGATCTCGCAGCAATATCTCCTTTAATAGCTGAAGCTTTAGGTGCGGGCGAAGAATTTATCTATGTTAAAATTGACCAACCAACCAACCCAATGGAGCTAGAGCGATGATAGCAGCTATAGAAAAAGTAGAAGTAACAAAAATTGCAGAGATTGCTGAAAAATATCGCCATCAAGGTTATCAAGTGTTAGTCAAATCGAGGGATTATGACTGGCAAAAATTCATTCAGAATCAGCAGATAGACTCGATAGTGTGTACGGTTGAAGAATCTGTCATCGCGGCATTAAAACTGCGTTCTCCCGAGTCAAAAAGCCAACAAGAGTTAGAAGCGGAGGCAAATGAGAGTTTGTATGACTATTCTAAGAAAGATTTAGAAGATGTGCGATTTTACATGAAAAAAACATTAGAAATGATTGAAAGAGGTAGCTTCGATCTTGCTACTTGTTCGATCGGATCTACTACTGAATCAGTGATGCGCATGGTAGCCGAACAACACTCTATTAATTTTGAAATTCAAGAGCCGCAAATTCTGGCTCAAACATTCTTCGCTCACCGCTTAATAAATGAGGAGGATTATGAAGTTTTGGTGACAGCATTGGACATTCGCGATCGCGTGATTTTCCAGCAGGAAAAAGTTACTGTTGACCTCAATTTGGCTCGCTGCGCTTTTGATGCCTTGCAGCGTCTTTTCAGTCAAGTCACAGAAGTTGCAGAGTAATTGCGATCGAACTTGCTAAATCGTGTCAAATCCAGGTGAAAAACTTTTTATTGCTCGATAGTGGGCGATCGGAATAGGGGGGGAGAGCAAGAGAGACTGGCGGCCCTTATTGCTAAGGGGGAATTAAAACCGGATTTAATGTCTGATAGAAAAAAATAGTTTTTTTGCCGGGATTGAAAGCAGGAATGCAGTATGTTTTCAAACAAACCCGCCTCCGCGTCAGTTAAGTAGCTATTCACTATCGGCTGTGTATTCTACTCGTTAACAACAGGTTATGTATCGAGAAAACAACTCAACCTACACTTACAAAGTTGGCGGACATCTGCCCCTAGATGTTTCCACTTATGTAGTGCGTCAAGCTGATTTTGAACTCTATCAAGGTTTAGTGAGTGGCGAATTTTGTTACGTACTCAATTCCCGCCAAATGGGTAAAACTAGCTTGCGGGTGCGTACCATGCACAAATTGCAAGCAGAAGGTATTGCTTGCGCGGCGATCGACTTAACTAAAATTGGCTCTCAAGATATTACTCCCGATCAATGGTACGCGGGAGTAATGAGGCGTTTGGTGACCAGTTTTCACCTCGATATTAATTTGCGATCGTGGGTGCGGGAACGGGAATTTCTCCCGCCAGTGCAGCGTTTGAGCGAGTTTATCGAACAAGTATTATTAGAAAACATCCAACAAAAAATTGTAATTTTTGTTGATGAAATTGACAGCATTCTCAGTTTAAACTTTCGGGCTGATGACTTTTTTGCCTTCATTCGTGCCTGCCACGAATACGATCGCCTGACTTTTGCTTTGCTGGGGGTTGCAACTCCTTCAGACTTAATCCAAGATAAACTTTGTACGCCGTTTAATCTCGGCCGTGCAGTCGAATTGTACGGCTTTCAATTGCAGGAAGCTGAACCTTTAGTCCAAGGTTTAGCCGGGAAAGTCAACCATCCTGAAGTAGTGGTAGAATCTGTATTGAATTGGACGGGAGGACAGCCATTTTTAACTCAAAAAATTTGCAACTATATTTACCAGCAAGCCGAAGATTCCCCAGCTAACATTCCTCAGGATAAATCTCACATTCCAGGCTGGATAGAACACTTAGTCCAGATGCAAATTATCGATAATTGGGAAGTTAAAGACGAACCGCCGCATTTGAAAACAATTCGCGATCGCATCCTCAGAAGCGGACAGCGTACCGAGAATTTACTCAAAATTTACCAGCAAGTTTTAATTGCTTCAAACTGCAGCAGCCCAGTCGGAATTCCTGCTGATGAAAGCCTCGAACAAATGGAACTGCGCTTGTCCGGCTTAGTTGTCAAGTTGGGGGGGAATTTAAGAGTTTATAATAAAATTTATGCTGCGGTATTCAATCAAAATTGGACAAAAAAAGCTCTAGCAGCCCTGCAACCGGATTTCAAACAATTAGTAGCCCATCAAGAGCAAAAAGTTCTCTCCATGCTTAGCAGTATGGAAGGCAAAGATTTTGACGATTTTTTATATGAGATTTTAGGTTCGATCGCCATTAAATTAGGGGAATTAATGAGTGTCGATCGCATCACAATATTTTTCATAGATAAGGATAAAAATGAACTGTGGTCGATTATTGCTAGGACTTCTAATAGCAGTTCGACAAAAATTCAAATAATGGCAAACAATCAAACTGCCGGCAGAGTCACAATTTACAAAAAAGCTGTCAGCCTTGCCGGCAATTTATCCGAAAGTTGGTATTCTGATGTAGCGCAAGAACAAGATCGCAAGACAGGCTACAAAATTTACAGTAATTTAACTGTGCCAATGTTGACTGACAAAGGTGATATTTTTGCTTTTATACAGTTAGTTAATAAGCTAAAAAAACAGCACGATCCGGCAGCAACTTTTGCAGATAAAATTGATTTAGAAGGGTTTACAGAGGTCGATCGCACTTTAATTTCCGAGTACGCACCATCAATTCAGAGGTTGCTAGATAGGTGTCAATCCTGTTACAAACTCACTCAAAGATTGCAAGCATCCGAAGCTTTGACAGAAGCAACGCGATCGGTTTCTCAAAGCAGCTTAGACTCCGAAGAAATTATCACTAGAGTCATGGAAGCTGCCAAGAGATTGATGAATGCCGATCGCAGTACCCTCTGGCTGTTAGACAGCGAAACCAGCCAACTGTGGACAAAAATTCGCTTTGAAGACGGGACTGTACGCGAACTCCGAATTCAAGTCGGACAAGGTTTTGCCGGTCAAGTTGCTGCCAGCGGCCAACCTGTCAATATTCCCTTCGATTTGTACGAACACCCCGACTCAATAACCTCCAAACAAACCGACCAAAAAACAGGATACCGCACCTGCAGTTTGCTGTGCATGCCAATTTGGAGCCCCGACGGTGAATTGCTGGGAGTAACTCAATTAATTAACAAAAAAAGACCCGGAGATTTGCCAGAATACGACCCCGAAACTTGGCCGGAAGCACCGGAATGCTTTCAAGATAGCTTCGATGCTAACAGTCAAAAATATATGCAAATTTTCAACTCGCAAGTCGGGGTAGCATTGCACAATGCGAGGCAATTTGCAGCGGTGAAACGGCAAGCAGAAGACCACCCGCAAAATGTGGTCAGCCAGACTCTGGCAATGCTAAATCAGGTGATGGACGGGCAGGGTTTTGACGATATTCTTGACGCTACTTTGCGATCGATTACCTTGAAAATGGGCAAATCTTTAAATGCCGATCGCACGACAATCTTTCTGTTAGATGAAGAGAAAAACGAGTTTTGGTCGATTATTGCTGAAGCCGAAGTTGAGGGCGATCGGTCTTTAGAACTGAGAGTTCCTGCTAATAAAGGAATTGTCGGCGAGGTAGCAGCTACCAAAAAAAGTAGCAACATTCACTTTGATTTCTACGACGATCCGCGATCGGCTATAGCAAAAGAATTAGACAAAAAAACTGGCTATCGCACCTACACAATGTTGACGATGCCCCTGCTGAACGAACAGGGAAATTTAGTAGCAGTAATTCAATTAATTAACAAGTTTAAAAAGTTTTACGATCGCACGGCAGGTTTGTCAGAAAAAATAGACTTGCAAGGATTTACTGCGGAAGACGAACTGCGGTTTGCTGAAGATGCGAACTTAATTCAAATGATTTTAGAAAGTTTCCGTTCCTATCACAAAACAGCGAGAGGTCAAAGAGTGGCGGCCGCCCTCATGGCAGCTACCCGTTCCATCAGTCAAAGCAGTTTAGAAATCGATTCGATTCTCAAACGAGTGATGGAATCAGCAAAAGAATTGATGAATGCCGATCGCAGCAGTTTTTGGGTGCTCGATCGAGAGGCAAATGAGTTGTGGACAAAGATTCTTTTACCAGACGGTGACTTCCTCGAAATCCGATTGCCAGTCGGACAGGGTTATGTAGGCAAAGTTGCTCAAATGGGAGTACCTTTAAACATACCTTTTGACCTCTACGATTATCCAGATTCAGAAACAGCGAAAAAGACTGATGAAAGAACAGGATATCGGACTTGCAGCTTGCTGTGCATGCCCGTGTGGAATCCTGATGGCGAGTTAATTGCTGTCACGCAATTAATTAATAAAATCAAAGCGGATGCCGATTCTAAAGCTGCTGAATTATCTAACAAAAATGTGCCGGATTGTTTTCAGGCAAGTTTCGACCAAAACGATCAAAATTATATGCAAATTTTCAACAATCAAGTTGGCGTCATCTTGCAAAATGCGGAATTGTTGGCGGCAGTCAAGCGGCAGGAACAAACATTGCGAAATAATTTGAATTCTCCCAGCGCTAGTTGAGACAAATCTCAAATCTCAAATCGCTTCATTTCCATTCGCCTTGAAGCATAAAAGCAGCCCAATAATAGGGCGATATCCATTTTGACTGCTGCATCATTTCGAGTTGCGCCGCTCTCAAAGCTGCTGCCGGTGCTAACTTTTCTTGGATCATTTTCTGATAAAACTTTTGCATTAAGACAGAAGTTCCTTCATCATCAACATTCCACAAACTCACCGCTACTCGCTGGGCACCTGCATACATAAAACCTCTCGTCAATCCTACCATGCCTTCGCCTTTAACATTCTGTCCCAGACCTGTTTGACAAGCACTCAAAACTACCAATTTTGCGGCTAGTTTTAAGTTAAAAATATCAGTTAATCGCAAAAAACCATTGACAAGATTCCCCTTGTCGTCTACCATAGACATCAGAATTCCTGACAGTTCGGGATTTTGACTGTTGGCAATGCCGTGAGTAGCAAAGTGCAAGATTTCATAATTTGCTAAACTGCGATCGGTAGCAGCGTTGCGACTGGCTGCCAAACCAAAGTTTTGACTGGTAGAAGCGGTCGGAATTAAAGCTAAAATGATATCGGCCTCTTGGCGGGTAAAAGGCAGGCGTTGGGGAGGCCATGACATATTAGAATCGCGGAGCGATCGATTTAAACCGAGGTTATTTGTTTCTAGATTCTCTGCGGTCGATCGAGCAACTTTTTCTTTAACTCTTTCATCATCTAGACTGAAAACTGGATCGGCTAAAATAGCTAAAGTTTGATTTGCCTGTTTTCTATCTGCATAATTTTGCCTGAGAATCGCCAGAGTTGAGGCAGAAGGCAAGGTAATAATTTCATGTCGGGCAATTAAGAAATTATTAGCATTGGGTTCGGCTGTTTTTGCCAGTGATAAAGCGGCAAAAGCTGTATAGTGCAGTACGCCATCGGGAACAATTAAGAGGCGTTTGTCTCCTAAAGAAGCGGCGGCTGGCTGTAAAATTAATTCACTGAGATTTGCGCTAGCTTCGGCAACTCTTTTGGGTATATCCCTGTAACGGGGGTTGGTAACTGTGTCTCGAAAATTCTTGGCGGCTGTTTCGATGTCGGCGCGTTTTGGCAATTCGTAGCTGGTAATTCCAGTTGATGCCACCACCCACAAATAACTCTGTTTTTCGCCGAGGGAATATTGCAATAAAATGGTGTTTTTATCTAAAATATTTTTCTGAATTTCTCGCAGGGTTAAAGGTTGGGGTTGGGTGAGGGAGGCATAGCGGGGACTGGCATTGCGAATTTGGGTTTGATTTTGCTGGTATTGTTGCAATAATTCTAAGCGTTTTTTGTCGATCGACTCGACTGCATCTGGCTGGGGATTGGCAGTGCTGACTAATTCGATGCGGCGCTTCTCTATGTCGTCTAGTTGCTGTTGCAATTGCTGTTCCTGTTGCAGCAAATCTGAGGAAATACCTTCGCGAATGTTGGTTTTTGCTTCTTTTAATAGTTCGAGGAGGCTGCGGGCCCTCGAACGTTCGCTGGCTGCTAAAGCTTTAGCATCATAACCGGATTTCGGTTGATTTTTGTGAAGTTGCATTAACAGATCGATGTAGAATTCGTAGTAGTCTTGTACTGTGGCAAAGTACGAGCTGCGGAGTTCGCGGCTGGCTATTTTGGTGCGGAGATTTTCGATAATTTCGATGGCAGCTTCGATGTCTTCGATCGCGTCATTAAGCTTGCTTAGATCGCGTTTGGCAGCAGCCATTCCGAATAGGGTAACAGCTTCGATTACCCGGTTTCCCCCAGCCCGACTCAGGACAAGTGACTCGCTAAAATATGCTAAAGCTTTTTGTTTTTCTCCCAACTTTAAGTATACTAAGCCGATGTTTTTGAGGGTGCTAGCTGTGCCATTCCGATCGCCCGTTTCCCGCCTCAAAGAAAGAGCTCGATCGAAATACTTTAAAGCTGCTTGTCTGTTGCCGGCATCGTCGTAAATTCTGCCGATGTTGTTGAGTGCAGTAGCTTCTCCAATGCGATCGCCTGCAGCCCGACTTAGATGCAAGGATTGGTGGTAATATTCCACAGCTTTCTCTGGTTTTCTTAAATCGGAATAAACGGCACCGATCCTGTTGAATATATTAACTTGTAACGCTCGATTTTCCGCTGTTTGACTTAGAGAAAGCGACTGGTTGTAATATTCTAAAGCTTTCTGTTTCTCTCCCAATTCTGAATAGATAGCGCCGATATTGCTGAGGGTAACAGCTTCGCCGTTGCGATCGCCCAATGTTTTACTCAGAGACAGGGATTGGTTGAAATAATCTAAAGCTTTCTGTGTTTCTCCCAAAGCTAAATATACCACTGCCATGTTGTTAAGTGTGCCAGCTTCTTGAGATCGAAAGCCCAATTCTCGACTCAAGGAAAGCGATCGATTGTAATTTTCTAAAGCTTTTTGTTGTTCTCCCAAATCCGAGGAAACTTTGCCAATATTGTTGAGAGTAATTGCTTCTCCTTGGCGATCGCCCGCAGCCCGAGTTAGGGGAAGAGATTGGTTGTAATATTCTAAAGCTTGCTGTTTTTCTCCCAAATCCGAGTAGATTTTGCCGATGTTGCTGAGAGTGGCAGCTTCCCCAGCGCGATCGCCCGCAGCCACAGCCAAAGGTAAGGATTTTTTGAAATACTCTAAAGCTGTTTGTGGTTCTCCCAAATTTGAGTAAACGAAGCCGATGTTGTTGAGGGTAATAGCTGCTTGCTTGCGATCGCCCGCTTCCTGACTTAAAGGCAATGACTGGTTTAAATATGCTAAAGCTTTTTGTTGTTCTCCCAATTCTGAATAAACCAAACCGATGCTATTGAGAGCGACAGCTTGTTTCGCACGATCGCCCGTTTCTCGATACAATTTCAAAGCTTCTTCGTATTTGGCGATCGCGCTGGTTAAAGCTTCTTTTGTTCCTTGTTCGTAAAGTTTTTCTGCTTCTTCATATATTTTATCTGCCGCTTCGTTACTGCTAGTTTGTGCTGCGTGTAATGCTGCCGCAACTGGTAAGGCGGCGAGCGGCTGACTTAATTGCAGGGCAAGGGCGATCGACATTCCAGTCAAAATTAAAATATTCATAAATTACCTACAATCTCCTAGTAAATCCCGATCCAGAATCTACAATCTCCACTCACTTTTAATCTCCCTATCAAATCCCAAATTGCCAATTTAAAATCGCACGCAAATCGCAAATCGCTTCATTTCCACTCCCCCTGAAGCGTAAAAGCCGCCCAATAATAGGGAGACTTCCATTTTTCTTCCCGCATCATTTCGATTTGTGCCGCTCTCAAAGCTGCCGCTGGTGCTAACTTTTCTTGCAGCATTTTTTGATAAAATTTTTGCATCAATACAGAAGTTCCTTCATCGTCCACATTCCACAAACTCACCGCTACTCGCTGCGCGCCTGCATACATAAAACCCCTAGTTAATCCCACCATCCCTTCGCCTTGAATATTCTGTCCCATTCCCGATTGACAAGCACTTAAAACCACTAAATTTGCTGCCAGTTTCAAGTTAAAAATATCATTGAGTCGCAAAAAGCCATTTAAAAGATTGCCCTTGTCGTCAACCATCGACATCACAATTCCTGACAGTTCGGGATTTTTGCTGTTGGCAAGGCCGTGGGTGGCGAAGTGAACGATTTGATAATTGACTAAATTGCGATCGGTAGCAGTAGTACGACTGGCATCAAAATCAAGTATTTGACGGGTAGAAGCTGAGGGGAATAAGCTGGATATTGTTTGGGCTTCTTGGCGGGTAAATGGTAGGCGTTTTGGCGGCCATTCCCGATTAGAAGCGCGAAGCGATCGATTTAAACCGAGGTTGTTTGATGCTAGCTTTTCGGTAGTTTCCGGGGTAAGTTTTCCTTTGAGTCTGTCGTCATCGGGACTGAAAACCGGATCGGCTAAAATTGCTAAGGTTTGGTTCGGCGGTTTTCTGTCCGCGTAATTTTGCCGGAGAATGCCGAGAGTTGAAGCGTGTTGGGTAATTAAGAAATTATTGGTATTTTGTCCGACGGTTTGGGGAATTGTTAAAGCAGCAAAAGGAGTATAGTGCAGCACGCCGTCGGGAACAATTAATAAGCGTTTGTTTCCTAATTGGGTTGCTGCGGGTTGTAAAATTACTTGACCCAGATTTGCACTTGCCTGGGCAACTTGTTGGGGAATATCTCTCTGGATTTGGCTAGTTATTATCTCTAGGAAGTCGCGGGCTGCTGTTTCAATGTCGGCGCGTTTTGGCAATTCATAGGTGGTGAGTCCGGTTGATGTCACTACCCACAAATAACTGCGGTCTTTGCCGAGGGAATACTGCAATAAAATCGTGTTTTCATCGAGAATCTGTTTCTGAATTTCTGGGAGTGTTAAAGGTTGGGGTTGGGTGAGGGCAGCGTAACGGGGGCTGGCGGTACGAATCTGGGCTTGAAGTTGCTGATATTGTTCCAAAAGTGCGAGGCGCTGTTTGTCGATTTCATCGACTTTAGTTGCGTTGGGATTGGGGGTGCTGATTGTTTCGATGCGCTGCTTTTCAATGGCATCAAGTTGCTGTTGCAGGCTCTTTTCTTGTTGCAGTAACTCGGGGGAAATGCCTTCGCGAATGTTGGCGTTACTTTCTTGGAGAAGTTCGAGGAGGCTGCGGGCCCTCGAACGTTCGCTGGCTTCTAAGGCTTTGGTATCATAACCGGATTTAGGATTAGTTTTGTGCAGTTGCATTAACAAATCGATGTAGAATTCGTAGTAGTCCTGGACTGTGGCAAAGTACGAGCTGCGGAGTTCTGGGCTGGCTATTTTGGTGCGCAGGTTTTCGATGATTTTGAGAGAGGATTCAATGTCGTTGAGGGCTTCGGTAAGATTGTTTTGGTCGCGTTTGGCATAAGCCATGTTGTGGAGGGTGAGAGCTTCCCCACCGCGATCGCCTGTTGCCCGAAACAGGGGAAGCGACTGGCTGTAATACTCTAGCGCTTTCTGTTGTTCTCCCAATTCTGAGTAGACTAAGCCGATGTTGGCCTGTTGCCCGAAACAGGGGAAGCGACTGGCTGTAATACTCTAGCGCTTTCTGTTGTTCTCCCAATTCTGAGTAGACTAAGCCGATGTTGGTGAGGGTAACAGCTTCCCCACCGCGATCGCCTACTGCCCGTCTCAGGGGAAGCGACTGGCTGTAATACTCTAGCGCTTTCTGTTGTTCTCCCAATTCTGAGTAGACATTGCCGATGTTGTGGAGGGTGGCAGCTTCCACACGGCGATCGCCTACTGCCCGAGTCAGGGGAAGCGACTGGCTGTAATACTCTAGCGCTTTCTGTTTTTCTCCCAATTGTGAGTAGACACCGCCGATGTTGTTCGCCTGTTGCCCGACTCAAGGGAAGCGACTGGCTGTAATACTCTAGCGCTTTCTGTTTTTCTCCCAATTGTGAGTAGACTAAGCCGATGTTGGTGAGGGTGAGAGCTTCCCCACGGCGATCGCCTGTTGCCCGCAACAGGGGAAGCGACTGGCTGTAATGCTCTAGCGCTTTCTGTTTTTCTCCCAATTGTGAGTAGACATTGCCGATGTTGTTGAGGACAACAGCTTCCCCACGGCGATCGCCTGTTGCGCGTCTCAGGGGAAGCGACTGGCTGTAATACTCTAGCGCTTTCTGTTTTTCTCCCAATTGTGAGTAGACACCGCCGATGTTGTTGAGGGTAACAGCTTCCCCACAGCGCTTTCTGTTGTTCTCCCAAATCTGAGTAGACTCTGCCAATGCCGGTGAGGGTGACAGCTTCCCAACGGCGATCGCCTGTTGCCCGAAACAGCTTTAAGGCTTCTTCAAATTTAGCGATCGCACTTCTTTTTGAGTCCGCAGTTCCTTGCTGGTAGAGTTGTAGTCCTTCCTTTAATGCTTTTGCAGCAGCTTCGTTACTGTTAGTTTGTGCTGTTTGTACGACTTTACCAACGGGCACGACTGCTGCAACTGGCTGACTTAGCTGAACCGAAAGTGCGATCGACATTCCAGCTAAAATTAATTGAGTGCGATCGAACATAACTACCCCTTTTGTATTTACTTCTATTTTAATCTTTAGCCCGCTTGGTATAAAGGTAGGAAGAAGTAAGGGCGATCGATTTTTTTACTGAATTGCTAAACTGAGAAAGTTCGCCGCGATCGAATCATTTATGAAAAATACAGCGCGATCGGAGGTTTTTCGCGGGGATTGGGCGAAGCATTCGGGTATATAAATTTTAGTCTTTTCTATTCGATCGTCGCCCGAATGCTTCGCCCCTACAGGTGGTTGAAATTTGTTTTTTTGTTTGCTTTTCCCATTACCAATTTTCATTTTCCCTCAACCGGATGTTGCCCGTAATAAGGCAAAGCTTCCCACCATCCGGGCCGACTTCCTTTTTCCCACTCCAAATAAGCCAATTCCAACACGCTAGAAACCGACCATCCCAACTCACTATCAACTTCAACTAACTGATAGGAATTTGCCCAATCTTTCAACTTTTCCTGCCAAACTTCCGGCGACATCACCGTATCGGGAAACAACTCAGTGACACCCGAATTTTTATTAACTGAATACACAGCCCCAAACAATTGCCCGCGCTGCGCCCGCATTTGCACCGCAATATCTTTATTTGAGGGAGATTTTCGATCGCACTCACAAGCAACAGCCGCCAAAGTAGAAATTGCAAACACCGGAATTTCCAACTGTTGCGCCAAAGTTCTCGCAGTTACCACACCCATCCGAGTACCCGTAAAACCTCCGGGCCCTTTTGCCACAGCAATAAAAGCCAAATCCGCCCATGTTTGCGGCTGCAAAAACTCCACCAAACGCTGGTGCAAATCCGTTGCCAAATCGCGCCCCAAATTCCAAGTTTGACACCGGGAATCCCCTGCAAAATCGCTAATTGCCAAACCCAATTCAGGACTTCCAGTATGCAATGCCAACCCGTATTTTTTCACTCCTGCCGCCTCTAGGGAATTCCCAGTCATTGATAGTTTTCCTTCACAAAAAACAGGGGCATCGCTACCACCAAACAACCCAAAAGTACGCCAAATACCCCAGTATTTAAAATTCGGGAATTTCCCATGCCGCCCGCCATCAAAAACAGCACGACCAAACTGGCAAATAAATTGTTATTGGCAAATTCTTTGTTCTGGGAAACTTGATGTTTCACAGCCATAAAACCCGATGCTACTATTAAGGCACACCAAGTATTAAAAATCACGATTTGAGAGCCAAACACAAACCAAACTAAGGCAAACATCAGCGAATCTATCCAAAATTTCTGATTTCTCAACTTCGGCAGCCAGTAATCTTTGGTAGCGATCGGTGCGACTTTCTTGACTAACTTTCTGCGGTGCAGTACCAGTTTATTTCTTAACTGAATCTTCGGATCGATTTGCAATACTTGCTTCCACTCCGGCCTCCGAGAATTGTTGACTCTTCCCAAGATTTTAACGGTGGCAAATTTGTTTAACTGCAAGTCGGTCAGTCTGGTAGAAATTATTTGAGATAAATGCGGGTAGTAAACCGGATTGTCTTCAGTTCTGTTGATAACAACATTCAGCTTTTGTTTGGCTTGATTGACTTGAATTGTCACGTTGAAAGGCGCGATCGCATCTTGCAAAGCTTGCTGGATTTGGGTTTGTTCTTCCTGAGTGAAAATCGGGGGGGCGATCGGCAGTGCTGGTATTGGTTTTGCGGGCGTTTCCGGCGCGTTTAAGGCGGGTTTGGCATCTAAATAGATTGGTTTGGGGTTCAACTGCCTCAGGACTGCTGATGCCCCACTGTAGCGCCGGTTGGTAGCACTTTGCAGCATCGTATCGAGGATGCGGCCGAAATCGTCGCTAACTGCTGTTTTCAAGTAATTTCGCCAAGCCCAATTATCCTCGCTGCTGTCGAACAAGTCGAAGGGAGGAATTTGCGTCAGCAAGTGAATGCAGGTGACACCCAAACTGTAAATATCGCTGGCAAAAACAGCTTTTCCCATCAATTGTTCTGGGGCTGTATAAGCAGCGCTGCCGATAATTGTACCTGTTTGCGGCAAGCCAGTTACTGTTACTTTCTTAGATGCTCCAAAATCTACTAAAACAATATCTTTTTGAAAAAGGGGAGGTTGCAAGTAATTTTCTAATGCGGGTAAAGGTGCGGGAGACAGTCGGCGGCGAATGATATTTTCTGGTTTGATATCGCGGTGAATTACTTTTGATTTGTGGACGAAGTGGAGGACTGGCAATAAATCGTTGAGGATTTGCCGAATTTGAGTTTCGGTGAATGCGCCTTTTTGTGCTAATTCTTGAGCTAAGTTTTTGCCGTCGATAAATTCTTGTACTAAATACTGCCTGCCATCTGTTTCAAAATGCGCTAACAATTCGGGAATTTGAGGATGTTTGCCCAAGGTTTCTAACTGGGCGGTTTCTTGTTGAAATAGTTGCGCTGCTTTTTCGGCTGAGGTGTTTTGCGGGAAAGATTGCTTGATGACGCACTGGGAAAAGATCGGGGGTTTGGTTTCATCAACTGCTAAAAAAGTTCTGCCAAAGCCACCTTGTCCGATCGGCCTTACAATGCGGTAGCGAGATTCTGAGGGCGTTCGATCGTCTGTCAACAACAGCGAAGAGCCGCAACTTTGGCAAAATTTTGCATCGCTGGGGTTTTGCGGATTCTGACAAGTTGGGTTTAGACAATAAGACATCGGATTAGGGGATTTTAGATTTTAGATTTTAGATTTTAGATCGGGAATTGGGAATTGCGGATGGGGAATTGGGGATTGGTAATTGATTATTAGTTATTGGTTATTAGTTGTTAATAGTTACGATCGCCCACCAATAACAACCAACAACCAACAACCAACAAATAACTAAGGACTGCTGACTAAGAACTGCTGACTAATAACTAATGACTGATGACTAATTACTCAAGTTGGAACGAGTTCGCCCGGCCGCAATTTTGCCCATTTGCCAGTCTCTTGTTTGAAACTCAAACAGCCGACTACATCCCATTCCATTTCTATTTCATCTTGGCGGGGGCGGATGTTGACGTTAATTGTCGGTTCTACGGGGTCGAAATCGGGATTTTCAGTGAGGTGAAGCTGTTCGTGCTGGGTTTCTACGGCGTGGTAGGTCAAGCAGCGGTCCACATAGTGGCAGTTAATACAAATACACATTTTCGATATCCTCTGTGCATTTCAAAAAGATTGGTGAAATTCGAGCTTTCTGTTAATCTAGCGTAGCAAGAGTTTTGCGGTTCCGAAGTTTGTAGATTTTTGTTGCAATGTCAGTGAATTTGCCCCCTGCATTATCTCCCGATGTTTGGCCGTTCGATCGAGAACTGCTGAAACCGCCTGCTTATTTAGTCGGCGGTGCGGTGCGAGATGCACTCCTGGGAAGGCGATCGGACTATTTCGATCTGGATTTTGTTATGCTAGCACGCGCCGTGAAGGCTGCTCGAAAAATTGCCGATCTCACTAAATCTGGCTTTGTGTTGCTGGATGCGGAAAGGCAGATTGCGCGGGTGGTATTTGCGGGCGGTACGGTGGATTTCGCGCAGGCGGAAGGGGGGAGTCTGGAGGCGGATTTGCAGCGCCGGGATTTTCGGATTAACGCGATCGCGTGCGATCCTTTTACTGGAGAAATCATCGATCCTTTGGACGGTCAAACCGATCTGCGGATGCGCTTGCTGCGGATGGTTTCGCGGCAAAATTTAGAGGACGATCCGCTGAGGTTATTAAGAGCTTACCGCCAAGCGGCGCAGTTGGATTTTGCGATCGAACCGGAAACTTTATCTGCAATTAAAGAATTAGCACCGCTGTTGAGTCGGGTGGCGGTGGAACGGGTGCGGGCGGAATTAAGTTATTTGTTGAATAATAATAACGGAGTTCCTTGGATTTGTCGGGGTTGGGAAGATGGTTTGTTTTCGATTTGGTTTAAAACAGCGGGCGATCGATTCCATATTCTGACAGAGATTGATGCGTCTGCTGTAAATTTGGCTGCAATTTATCCAGATTTGGCAAGTGAATTTGCGCGCTGGATTCGAGATACAATTAAAACGCCGTTATTATCGGTGGCAAAGTTGGCAATTTTGGCAAATCCCGATCCGGGAATTGCGGAAACTGAGTTGATGAATTTAAAGTACAGCAATGCCGAGATTAAAGGGGCGATCGAACTTATTAAATACTTGCCGAAGTTGCAAGCAACACCGACTTCTGCAATGTCTTTGAGAGAACAGTATTTTATGTTTCGCGATGTCGGAACAGTATTTCCAGCTTTAGCTGTTTTGGCATTAGCTGCGGGAATTGCAATTGAAGAAATTTCGCCGTTAATCGATCGCTATCTCGATGCGGGCGATATAGTTGCGCATCCGACACAATTGGTTAGCGGGACTGAGTTAATGGAATACTTGAATTTACCCCGAAGTCCGCGCATCGGTCAATTGCTATTAGAGATTCAGTTGGCACGGGTGGAAGGCAAAATTTCGACTCGGGAAGAAGCGCTGCAATTGGCGGCTGAATCGATCGAAAACTAAGCTGCTGAGAAACCCGGTTTCTTAAAGAAACCGGGTTTCTGGTGCGTTCCTCAAATAGCAATCCAGCCGTGAATCGATTAAAAGAGTTGGCAAATGGCAAGATAGGAAACTGGGAATCAGCAAGGGGAAAAACAAAAAAACAAGTAAGTTCAACAAAACGAGTCAATCCAACTGTAATTAAACCAAATAGCTGCTGTACCTCACAATTGAAAAGCAGGCAAACTTTCCCTAAAACCCGGCAAACTTGGCACAAAAGGATCGGGAATCGGCGGTATCGGAAAAGGAATTTCTGGAAGAGATGGGATAAATGGCAAATCTCGCGATGGTGGTGTAAATCCTGTCGAAACAGTTAAACAGTCTGATAAATTCACATCAGTAACATTTTCCACATCAGCAATTAAATCCCCGCCAAATAAGATTTTAGTTCCGCGCCTTCCCCCTTCATCATAGGATTCAAAGCGGTAAGTGAAAAAGCGAGAACCGTCTCGATCCTGCACGAAACTAACTACTTGAATTTTGTCGCCTTCTCCCCGGTTAAAATCCTTAATAATTGCATGGCTGCCAGCAGCGCCATAGAAAACGTAAGGGCGGACATCTAACGCGCCGAGAATAAATAGATCTGCGTCACTTTGCCCGCTTAAATTATCGATTTGAGTTCCGGTTGCTGCAAAACCGTAACCGATTATAGTGTCCCTTCCTTGCCCGCCAATTAGGGTATCGCTGCCTTGATTTCCCTCCAGCAAATCGTCTCCCGTACCGGCGTTGATGTAGTCGTTATCCAAGTCACCCCTCAAGGTATCGCTGCCACTTTCTCCTATCAAGCGATCGTTACCTTTGCCACCAATTAGCAAGTCGTTTTCGCTGCCGCCAAACAGGCGATCGTCTCCATCTTCTCCGATTACTGTATCGTTATTTTGACCGCCGTTAACACAGTCATTGCCCGCCCCTCCAAACAAGCTGTCGTTATTCTCTTCTCCCCTCAACAAATCGTCTCCCAATCCGCCCTCAATCGTATCATTGCCAGCATCTCCCTCCAGTCTGTCATTGCCTTCGCCACCGTTAAGACTGTCATTGCCAGACTCGCCATATAGCTTATCTTGACCTGCTTCACCGCTGAGAGTATCGCTGTCACCGCCGCCGTTAAGACTGTCGTTACCTGCACCGCCCGAAAGACGATCTCTACCAGAATCACCTGCAAGACTGTCGTTTCCTTCGCCACCATCTAAAGTGTCGTTGCCGCCCAAACCAGATAGAGTATCGTTGCCTTCAAGCCCGCACAGGGAATCATTGTCAATTCCACCAACTAGCAAGTTATCGAGACTGTCTCCGCATATAATTGCCATAGATTTGTCCTCCCGAAAGTTATTTAGATCGTTAGAAAATTTAAGATTTCAGCAATTAAGAAGTTTTATTGTTTTGGCGGTTGTGAGCTTTGTTCGATCGCACTTATTATATCACATTCACAAGCTCGGGGTTGAATTTTAAGAAAAGTTCATAAGCTGTTGTATATTCAGATTGGGATACCAAAATCTACGAAAGGAAATAGGGAACAGGGAACAGGGAACAAAAAATTCACAATTTAAATGCGAAACAGCTTAACAAGAGCCTTGCAAATTATTAGTCTGGTTGCTTCTGAGTCAAAAACAGTAAAATTTGGCGGAGATTAACTGGCTAAAACTTTGATATGACTAATAGCAGCCGATACAGTAATCGGTAATTGATATCCTCCTCCGTGACAGGAGAGAACGGGACAATTAGCCTTTTGTGCCAGTTCCAAAACCAGTCGAGTTAAGTGCTGAAATTCTCGATCGCCCCAATCTGTGATTTCTTTGCCACAATCATCTCGATGGGAGTCATAGCCGGAAAATATCAAGATGAGATGGGGATGCCAAGGAACTTGAGTCAATGCCTCCTCGAAGGCAATTAAACTTTCGCAGCTTCTATAAAAATTTCCTGTAATTCCCAGTTTAGTTAGTACAGCTTCTGGAAATGTTTCACTTAATAAGGGAATATTGCAATGACCTACAGATTCAGCGGTTGTTGTTGTACCAGCTTTAAGATCCGAGGCTTTTGCCATATACAAATCAACTGCACTATGAATGCTGATGCAATAGATATTAGAATCGCCGCTAAAAATCGATTGAGTGCCATCTCCATGATGAATATCCCAATCTACGATTAAAATCTTGTTAAATCCTAGGGTTTGAGCGTATCTGGCGGCAGCAGCTTGGGGGTTTAGCAAACAGTAACCGTGT
Organism: Oscillatoriaceae cyanobacterium Prado104; assembly: GCA_025454405.1. GTDB lineage: Bacteria > Cyanobacteriota > Cyanobacteriia > Cyanobacteriales > Microcoleaceae > Microcoleus. The sequence goes on from JALOON010000057.1 coordinate 62,923, forward strand.
CCCCATTCTCGGTGGGCGTGATGGCCGACTAAACTAAAACAATAAGCTCGTTCTAAGACTCCTCGCTGCATGAGATCGATCGCTTCTAACATTCCCCCTAACCCGTATAAATAGCCCGGTAAACTGAATTCTAAGCCTTCACATTCACCACCATTAGCAGGTAAAGCGAGACTGGTTTCATCAAGCGGTTGATTTTGGGCTTTTAACAGGAGTTTTTTTAAATAGGCCCGAGAATGAACCCGTAAATATTCATTTCCCTCGGCTTTTCTCAGGGGAAGTTGCGGGTAGTCGTTCAAATGTTTGGCAAGTTGTTCTCTAACTTGGTTAAAGTGAGGTAAGGAATGACCGATAAATTTAATTCGATCGAGCGGTTTTGTGGTAATGCAGGTGTGAGGGTACAAGTAAGTTGCAAAGGCAGGCATCATGGGATTTTAGATTTGGGATTTGGGATTTAGGATTGTTTTGAGATTTTTGATTGACGATTTTATTGAATTTGCGATCGGGCATGAGATTGAGCAGGTTCGTATTTAATAACCTGTAGGGGCGGGTTCGCCAACAGCCTCGGGAGGCAACAGATAAGTTAAATAAACCCGCCCTCCCCCTTACTGATTGAGAATGGTGCAATATAGCAGTTCTCAATAAGGTGAGGTACAGAAAACTTGTTCGCTGTGCCCTTATGCCCTATGCCCTATACCCTATGTCCGGGTGCAAGTCATGTTACTAAAAAAGGCTATTTTTCAGTTAAAACAGAGATTTTGGACATCAGTTAATTGGGGTTTTTTCGTGGGGAGGGCGGGTTTATTTTAATTGTTGGTACTCATTAGAGATGGTTGGTGAACCCGCCCCTACAGGATTATTGAAAATGTTGCAAGATGTAAGTTTTAACTGAAATCGGCGATGCTAATTTGGTTGGCTGTTACTCCAGAAATCACAGCTAAAATTTGGCTGGTTGCACTCAAGCGGATGAAAGTTGCATTGCTACTATCGGTAATTGAAAGTTGCGAGAAACTTAAACCGTTTCCAAGCGCGATCGAGTCGATGCCGTCGGCAAAATCGAAAATTATATCGCTGCCAGAATTAGCTGAGACTAAAAAGCGATCGCCCCCATTTCCCCCTATCAAACTGTCATCTCCATTTTCCCCAACGAGCAAATCGTCGCCGTTGCCTCCTAGCAGAATATCGCTAGCTTTGCCACCGTAAAGAGTGTCATTGCCTTCACCTCCAACTAAGCTATCTTGACCGCGATTGCCAAACAGGATATCTTCCCCATTATTGCCAAACAAACTATCGATTCCTTTACCTCCATAAAGAGTGTCATCGCCGTCACCTCCATCGATAGAATCATTGCCTCGATTGCCGTATATCCAATCGCTGCCGCCCGCACCGGTGAGAGTATCGCTGCCGCGTTTGCCGCTAATTGTATCGCTGCCGCTGCCGCCGACAAGGCTGTCATCGCCGTCAGTACCGATGAGATTTGAGTTAGCCGCGATCGCATCTATTTCTCCTGCAATAACTGGCACCGCAGGTGTTTCTGGCAAGGTAGCTTGTTGGATTTTGGTATCTAATGCAGTACCCGTATTTTCGGCAACAACTTGGGCGATCGATTTTGTACCGATTCCGACTGCTTTTAAATCTTCGGAAGTGTTGCCGAGGGCTACTTTTTGGACGCGGGCAATTTCTCGGTTAATTGAAACTGTTGCGGTATTCAATACAACTCGATCGATCCGCTGATTTGCTTCGGCCATTACTTTCGCCGCATCGGGGGCAATTTGCGATAATTGCTGGCCGTTCAAAGTCGAGTCAAATTGTTGCGCGATCGTTAGAGATTGGCGGACGATCGACTGTATTTGACCTGCATCGCTGAGATTGATAATTGCACCGGATTGAATTCGATCGGAGATGGCGCTGACAACTGCTTTCACCGTATCGGTATTGTCCAAAAACGACGCGCCGTCGATTAATGCAGCAGTTTGGGTAATGACATTTTGCACCTTAACCATTGCGGTCAAAGTTTCTAATCCGCCCGGTACAACATTTTCGGTAGCTGCGATCGGATCTAAGTTAGTAATGTCAACATTTGCGGGAATTGAAAGAGCAGATTTGACCAGAGATTCGGCTCGATCGCTCTCAATTCCTTTGTCAATTAAATCTGCTACCAAACTCGTTAACAGCGTCACCACAGTAGCGTAAGGAGGCGCGGTAACGGGCGTTTCTAAAGGCAAACCCGTAGCGGTATCGATGCCGCCGAAAGCCACAATATTGCCTTCTTCTGGATCGAGTTCGCCGTTTTGATTTTTGTCGAAAATGTTGGAATCTAGATCCAGATCGTATTCGCCGTTGTCGCCCGTAGTGGCAGAAGGTTCTCCAGCATCCAGAACTCCGTTTTTGTTGGCGTCAAAAAAGACAGTAGCGCCAGCGATATAACCGTCAATTACAAAACCGCCGAGGGCATTACTCTTGAACCGAATAATTTCGCTTGTACTCGCGCCGGATTCATCGGTTCCCGTCACTTTCAGCCAATAGTTGAAAGATGCGGGACGGCCGGGACCTAAATTAATTGTGCGAGTTGCAGAATTAAAAGTCAGCCAGGAAGGTAAAGGAATTTCTGGGAAACTTGAACCTGCAATTGGTTGGCGGTAGGAACCGCCATTGAGATCGGTTTGCCAGGTAAATGCAGAGAAGCTTAAATCGCTAAAATTTGCCAGGGCGATCGAATAATTAATGCTGTCACCCGGATCGGAGTCAGTATCAGTATCTGCTGCTAAATTAAAAGCATTTCCTGTTTGCGAAAAACCCAACGCTGCACTTTGCGAAAATACCGATCGATTGACAACTGGCGGGTTATTTCCCACAATACCTTGAGCTAGCGCTAGCATATCAACGCGCCGGAAGTTTAAGCCAGTATTGGTAACGTTATCGTCTTCATCGTCGCCGTCATTGATAGTAACGCCAGTGGATTGCAAGAAATTTGCAAACTCCGCTGGTGTCAGGCGACGGCCCAAATCTCGTTCAGCTAATTGCTGCGCTAGGGCTGCTATTCCAGCAATATGAGGTGCAGCTTGACTCGTACCGGAATAGTTAGTCAAAGGGCCATTAGGGCCAGCACCGGTAATCAAAGTTCCGGGAGCAAACACCGTTGTTAAAGTAGAATGGCGCTGAGAATATGGTGTAATTCGATCGGCATCGGTGGTATAGCCGATCGCGCCCGCTCCGTGAGTTCGATAACCCAAGTTAGCATCGTAAACTGCGCCGATCGAAAGCGAATTGGCATCGGCTGCAGGGTAGGCTACACCCTGAACGCTGTTGAAACCCAACGGCCCGAAAGCGTTGCCCGATGAGGAAACAACAATCACATTCTGTGCGGCTAGGGCTGCTAATTCATCGCTAATGCTACTTGTTTGGAAACTGTTGTAATTGCCGCCGTCACTGAGTGACATATTTACACTGGCAATATTGTATGTTGATGCGTTTGCTACCACCCACTGCAAGGCTTGTTCTACATTACCAAAACTTCCGTTGCCACTATCATCCAAAACTTTGAGGTGAATAATATTGGCAGCCGGTGCCATGCCTGTGTGGACTCCATTTTGAGAAGTGGCAATACTAGAAACGTTTGAACCGTGTCCGTCAACATCGTCAGCTTCCGCATCACCATAGGCGAAATCGTAATCGTAGGTAATGCGATCGGCAATGCCATTAGAGTCACCATCAGGACCAAAGAATGGGTCGTCTAAATCGATGCCAGTATCCAAAATTACTGTTGCAAAACCACTGCCATCAATTCCAGCAAAACGCGGTGCTGCACGGAAGTCATCCATGTTAATCAGCGGGCCAGATATGTCCGTGGTGGGAGTGAATGTTCCGTCTATAACTGATATCAACTCACCTGTTTTGAAAACAGGGGCATCTGAACCTGTGGTTGTGATGCCTTGCAGGCGCGGTATTGCAGATAGATTGAGATTGTAAGGAGTGCCTGCACCGTTGGGAGAGGAAACTCGAACCAAGTATGTTCCATGTTCTAAAGTGCGGTTAATTGATTCGGATGCGGTGCCGATATTGTTGGAACTGGCGATCGTTTTTCCGCTGCTGTCTAGCAGTTCAACTTTGACATCTGCTTGGAGTCCGTCCAGCGATAAACTAAAGTCATTGCTAGCACCCAAGCTGAATTTGTAGACATCATCTATGTTGTTGCTACTAACAGCATCCCTGTAGATTTTGTTACTCGAAGTTATGGCAATTTTTCTGGCTAAATTGTTAGCAGGTATCGTCGGTGGCATGATTACTGGTAGCACCGACGGTGTTGGAGTTGGTGGTGTTGGTGTTGGTGGTGTTGGTGTTGGTGGTGTTGGTGTTGGTGTCGGTGGTGTTGGTGTCGGCGGAGTTGGCGTCGGTGGTGTTGGTGTCGGTGGAGTCGGCGTTGGCGGAGTTGTATCGTTATCGGTAATTGCAACAGTAACAGGGGCGATCGAACTTCCGTTATATGTCGCATCCGCACTCGTTACTGAATGATTAATTGTGCCGTTGTGAGTGCCTTCGACAACTGCGTCATCTATTGCAATTACAGTCACAGTTCGGGCAATATTCCAATTAGCAGCATCGAAGGTGATGGGGTCGATCGTACTTATTTGATTTCCCGCAGCAAAACTAACAGTAACTGGTGCAGTTGGCTGCGAATTTAGCTGAATTGTATAACTGCCGTTTGCGCCGCCTTCTGTCGCCGTCGTACTGACGGGATTAACAGTAATTCCGGCTGCATTGCTGTCGGTGTTGGTAATGCTAACATCCGCAGGATTGAGATTGTTGTAATTGCTATCCGCACTCGCAGCAGCCGCAGTAATAATGCTGTAAGTTTGACTGCCATCAGCAATATTGTCGCTAACACCCGTCACCGTTACTGTTTGCTGCTGGTTCCAGTTATTCGGAGTGAAAGTGAGATTTTGGACAGAAACTGTTCCCTCTGCTGGATTGGAACTGCTCAAACTAATAGTAACAGGTGATGTCGGTTGGGTGTTGAGAACCACTGAAAAATTAGCAGTTCCTCCAGCTTCTGTAGTAGTTAATCCTGATGTGGGATTGACAGTAATTCCAGGAGTTTCGTTATCGGTGTTGGTGGCGCTGACATCATCGGGATTGAGATTGTTGTAATTGCTATCGGTGCTAGTAGCAGCAGCAGTAACAATATTGTAAGCAATATTGCCGTCAGCAACATTATCGTCAACGCCAGTAACTGTGACTGTTTGCGGTTGATTCCAATTAGCTGGAGTGAAAGTTATTGTTGGTGTAGAG
>JALOON010000129.1 GCA_025454405.1 Oscillatoriaceae cyanobacterium Prado104
TTTTGCTAAATCGGCAGCTTTCAGGGGGCGCAGCATCATGGAAGGCTGCTGCACTCCAAAGTTTTTGGGGGAAGTTTTATGGAATTGGCGTTGAATTCCAGCTGTTTCTAAAGCTGCAACTCGCCCTCGCAGTTCGGCAATTTCCGATCGCATTTGGGCGAAAGTTTCCCTCGTTTCGGAAGCTACTGTTTCGACAGAAAGTGCTGGGGCGGCTTCAAAGAATTGTTTGATGATTTTGACGAGTGCGGCGCTTTCAGTGAGAGATTGTTCTGCCATGTAGTCGCGCAGCTTTTGGTAGTTGTCTGGTGGTAAGTAGCCGACAATTCTGATGTTTTTGGTTGCCATTAGCTTTCTGATTCGGGATGGTTGGCATGCGGTGAACCCACGCAAACTTTCGCTCGCTCGGAGCGAGTCTGCTGCTAGAGGTGCTTGCTGCTGGTGTTCGCTGGTCGATCTGAGTATGCGGCTACCGTGCTTTAAAGGCATACTAAAAAACCTTTGGTATCTCGAACGGCTTGGGGCAGCAGGTTGAGTAGCACTTTTATAGCACAAAATAACACACTCAATCCGATCGGCGAAGAATGTCTGGAGCGTTGAATGACAAGCAACTCTGTCGGGCACATCTATCAAAACTTCGATCGACTCGCCGCACTGCCCGCCCTCAATCCGCCCCGGTTGTTCGCATTCAGCCGGATTTTGCGACTTTATGTAAAGTTTTGTAAAAATTGTCGGTGTTTTGCATAAAAGTTGCGGACTGAGGCTGAGAAATAGATAGAGCCTCCCGATGTGGAGGGTTAGAGGAGAACCTTCTAATGCTGAGCTTGTTAAAAAATCCTTAGAAAAATGCAGTAATGCAGTTTTACTGGAATAATAGCTCATCAGATAAATTGTTATTCAAACAATTGAGCGATCGTGTTTAAGTTCAAGTTGAAAACTTTGATTGTCAGTGGGGGATTAATGTTATTGAGTGGTCTGTCATTGTAATTGCTAAAGCATTACTCCCGAGCGTTTCGGCTACAGATTTATGTAATCGAGGTATGCAATATCTAGGGTGCAGCAGGTTGAGGCGGTGAAGGTATTTGATAAAGCAGGAGGAAAAGCGTGAAAGGGATGTCGATTTTGAGTTTGATAGTTGGTCCGGCTGTGTTGGGTAGTGCTTCGATATCGGTTTTGGCACAAAGTCAATCGTCCCCGACAAACCAACAGATATTGGGGGGGCGATCTCTTCATCAGGTTGCTCAACAGCCAAACTCTCGACTTATCACTTGGAAGGAATTTGTAGAACGGGGTGGCAGGCGTTTTGTCAATTACGATTACGACCTACCGCCCGAATTTAGGAATGGCTATGTTTACATCAATCCCGGAGCCGATAATACTACAGCTTATATACTCAAACAAGGTTTATCTAGCTATCCAGCAATCAAAAGTGGAATAGGAGAAATTGATTATGCTGTGGCAGACAGGTATGTAAACTCGGGCAAAGCAATTAGGTTTAATTGGGGAGGGGGTGCCGTTTCTGCTAAAACTCATGGAAAAGATACTGAAGTTCGATTTTTGCGAAATCCTGGTTGGGGATGTTTAAGACTTACTTGTTTAGAAGCCCCTTTTATGACTAACGAGCAAATCAGCCGCATTCTGCGTTCTGAAAGAGAAATAAAACAGAAAAAGTGAGGTAAATATGAAAGGCAGATAGTCCCCTGTAAAAACAAGTAACTAGAGGGCGATCGAACAAACAAAACATCTCAGAAAATAGAGAGTAAAAATGATGAAATATCGAGGTATGCAATGAACTTTTTGATATTGGGATTAATCACCTTTCCTTTATTGTCCGTAAAGGCTCTCGCACAACCAATCAGCTATCCTGTTGCCGATTCGGTAACGATTGCAGCTAACAACGCTCCTGAAAAGGATCTCGATAAGTTCACTGACATGATTTTCTACAGATTGCACCCACAACTGAACGACCGCAAAATCCGCTCTAACGAAACGCAGTATATTAACGAATGGGCTGCTATTAGAAAAGTATTGCGCGATGGTAACTTGGTTTACGAGCAAGGATGTAACGTGAGATTGGAGTGGCGACTTTCCGAGTATGACACTCCCGGAAGATTCGGGGTGGGGCTAGTTGCATTTAGTTCCGTACTGAATAAAGTAGCAGATGCAGTCTTTTATACTCGTTATCCAGGATTAGGCTACCGCAGAATACAACCTGATGAAACTCGGCTAGTGTCGGAGTGGTCGAAAATTCGGCGGGGGGTTAGTTTGATAGATCCTTGTTTCTACTGAGGCTGAATATTCTTTGCTACTTCAACGAGTAAAAATAATGAAAAAGCGATCGCTGTTTAGGTTGATAATAAGTTTAATATTTTTGAGTGCTAGCAGTTCAGTGGTGTTGGGTCAAGGGCGATCGTCCCCTGCAAGCGAACCTGCTGTTTGCAACCAACCTCAAACCACAGCTCAAATAAACAATTGTGCGGCTGCTCTTTATCGAGAATCAGATCGTCGGCTTAATGAAGTTTACAAACAAGTTATCTCAAAGCTGAACCGGCGCGATCGAGAAAATGGGTCAATAACGATGGTGAAATAGGCGTTTATCCATCAAATGTCAGGGGTCGTGTATGCGTCATTCGGGCTTCTCCCGCACCGAGCTACAAATTTAGTGTAGGCTCCATTGACAAGCAACACATTCGCCTCACCAGAGAGTTGGCTGGTAGGGTACTGATTAACCAGAAAAATCAAAATGGCAATGTTTTCTTGCTAGTCGCTTTTGTCGATCGCGACAATGTAGCAAGAGCCCAACCAGGCTCTGATATTTATACATATCCAGAACTTCCTCAAGATCCTACAAAGTTAGCTGTATCGAGAGCTAACCCGCAAGAAAATTCTAAGCTTGTTAGAGAATTCAAGGCGACTGGGTGTACTGCTTCTATACGCTGAGTCAAATAAAGACTGAAACAATCAACAATCGAAATCAGGATAGAGTTTATGAAAGGGCGATCGTTTCTTAGTTTAATCATGAGTTTCGCAATAGTTGCGACTGGTTCATTATCAGTATTTGCAAATTCTGAGCGATATCCGACTGATGCCGAACTTAATAAGTTGAGGCTGGATTTTGAAAATCAAACTAAATCTTGGTCAAAAATCAGCAGAAAAAATCCAGCAGAAATTGACCAGTTGAGAACTTTACGCTCTGCTTGGTCAAAAGTAGATCCAGGTGTGGTTACTTTTTTGGGTGCGTACACAGCATTAGAAGAAGGAAAATTTATTTATCCTTCAAATACCAAGGGTCGGGTTTGTATAATTGATACTTTTATCGGTGATGGTAGGACCAATACAACAGAAGGCTACGGTATATTATTTACTGTTGGTTCCGTATCTAATGGAACTATCCGTACAAGTAACAATCATGTATTTATTCAAAAAGGAGATTATTTGGTAGATACATACGTTCAGAAAGACAATCAACCAAGGTTTTACGTTTATAGTCTGATAGGTGCATTAAAACCTCCAAGCGTTATAGTTACACAAATTCCTGGGCGCAATATCAACAGCTTACCAGAGTTGGTAAAGCAGGAGATAATTCAGAAGTTTAAGGCTGCTGGCTGTACTGCTTCATTACCAAACAGACGGTAGTATTTATAACGCTGAAATAATCAATACAAAAATGAGGATTAAGTTTATGAAAGAGATCTCGCTTTACCAATCAAAAATATCTAATTTTTGTTCCTAAAGATGCTGCTGACAAAAACTATCGTATTATTTTTGAAACTAGCAAAAATCGTGTAGAGCGTTTTCGTTCGGGTAAACTTCCTGAAGTTGAGGCGATTGAAGGCTGTTTCTAATACGAAGATCGAGGAGAGAAGAGTTTATGAAAGAGCGATAGGTTCTTAGTCTAATAGTAAGTTTTGCAGTATTGCCGACTTGTTCTTTATCAGTTTACGCACAGTCTCAAAGATATCCGACCAATGCAGAGATCCAGCAAATTATCAGAGAATTTCAACAACGGTGAAACAATCAACAATCAAAATGAGGATAGAGTTTATGAAAGGGATCTCGCTTTTTAACTTCACAATAAACTTGATAATTTTAGGAGCTTGCTCTTTACCAGTTTTTGCACAAATGCAATCTGAACGATACCCAACTGATGCGGAAATAAAAAGGTTAATTGTAGAATTTCGCCGGGATATTCCTAGGTTTCGTGCTTCATCTGACCTTGGAGGTGATTACCTTAAACATCCAAGACTAAAACAACTATTCGAGCAAGTAAAGTTATTTGAAAGAGCTTGGTCGCAAGTCGATCCAGCTATTGCACCTTTTCTCGGTACTTGGAATGCTGGAGCACCTGATTGGAGCATTTATCCATCAACTACCAGAGGTCGTGTTTGCGTCATTTTCAATCAGCCCAGCCGCGGGGGCGCACCCAGCAATAGTTATTTTAGTTTAGGCTCTATATCGAACGGTATACTTCGCATTAAAGGTGAAAGTTTTAATGGTGAAAGTTACAGAATTTTTATTAGAGAAGGTGACTACTTAGGAGTGATGAGTGTTATCAATAATCTACCAGGTATCTCTGCTTATGTTTGGAGAAGTCCACTGACTAATTTTATCCAACCATCTACTACAGATCCGCAGAACAGTTCGAGGATACTTCAACAATTTAAGGCGGCTGGTTGTACTGCTTCTTTGCCAAACCAACGATAGATTCACGCAGCAGAAAAACTCATGAAATACAAATCGCTTTCAAGTTTAACGTTAAGTCTGGCAATTGCCGTCGCGGGAGGATTCGCACCGATACCTGCAAATGCTGAACCAGATCCTGTATTCAAACCGATTATCGGTGAAATTAGAAACAAACTTCCTAGCAACTTAGTCTTTCGGCTGCCCAGTCGTTTACCTAGACCTGTTACTAAAGAAATGTCTCCCAAATTAACATTTGATGCCAACAGCGAACGAGCCCATCTCGACCTTGAAGACGAGAATTGTCCACCACGGTTTAATAAAAAAGGAAGCAGAGCATACGAGTTAGTGTGTCGGCTTTTCTCAGTGACATCAAGCACCCTGACATCGACATATTATCAACGGAACCAAATAAAGCCAGGTTCGAGGACAACTGCCGTTCAGCTATCGAGAAACCTGCGCGGATACCATTTACAAGGTCAAGACTGGAGTAAAGTATCGTGGATTCAAGACAATATTTATTTTCAAATTTACTCTGCTGTGCCTGCTGATAAATTAATTGAAGTAGCTCGTTCGATGGTCACTAATTCTCAGGTAATAAGCGGGCGATCGCTTTATCATGTTGCTCAACAACCAAAACCTCAGCTTATAACTTGGAAACAATTTGTAGAAGAGGGTGGGGGACGCGAAATCCGTACTGATTATGACCTACCTAAAGAATTTAGGAATGGTTTCGTTTATTTTAATTATAGACGTAGCTCTATTGATGCTTACATTCTCAAGCAAGTTTTATCTAACTATCCATCTGTAAAACTTGGACTAGAGCAAATTGACTCAAACCTAGGAGAAAGGTATGTAAAATCTGGCAAAGCAATCAAGTTTTACTGGAATTTAGGGAACTCGGGTTTAAAATATCTCAATGACACTGAAGTTAGCTTTACTGAAAAAGGAACTGGCTGTTTTAGAGCTACCTGTCTGACATATCCTTTTATGACTAACGAGCAAATCAGCCGCATTCTGCGTTCAGGAAAAGCAATTCCACAGAAAAATTGAGGTAAATATGAAAAAACGATCGCCACTCACCATTACAATCAGTTTAGCTATTTTAGCGACAACCTCATTACCAATTGTTGCACAACAATCTAAACGATACCCAACTGAAAATCAGTTACAACAACTAATGAATCAGTTCCGCAATTTTGTGGCTTCGCCTCCTGAAGGCTCTCGTGGGTTTTATCTCCGAGATCCTCGCAATGCAGCGCAGTCTCGGGATTTGAAAGCGTTTGTCAGAGCTTGGTTGCCAGTCAATCCCGACATAACACCTTTCATCGGTCAATGGACGGCGTTAGAAGAAACTACCAATATTTACCCTTCAAGTATTAGAGGTCGAGCGTGTATTATCGAAACTTTTATTCCTCCACCTAATGGTATCGGGATAAGTTTTGCTGGAGGAACTATCTCTGGCAAACAACTCAGAACAAGCGAACGCACGATTTTGGTTCAACAAGGCAACTATTTAGGAGTAACTTTTATCAACACTAGCAACGATCGACCGGGTATTTACGAATACGCTTGGCCCAAACCGCCCGTCAATCCTGCTGAATTAATGCGCGGCATCCCACCAGCTAAAAGGAACCAATTGCTGAACCAATTTAAAGAAGCTGGTTGCACTCATACCCTGCCACAGCAACGATAGATCGAGCTTGCTAAACCCGTTAAAACTAAAAATGAGGGCAAAGTTTATGAAAAGTAGATCGCTTTTGGGAATCCTTCTTAGTTGTACGATGTTGGGAGGTTACTGTCTGACAAAACCCCAACCTGCAAGTGCCGAACCAGCACCTATGTTTAGGCCTATTCTGGGCGATATTCAAAATCGGCTTCCTAGAGGTATGGTGATGCGATTGCCTGCTGCTATTCCCAACCCGCCAAGTGGCATACCTGGATATCGCCCAGCAATAATACCTTCTAACGATCGAGAAGGAGGATATTTTGCCATTGTATTAGTTACATCTAATTGTCCGGAAACGCGCCTTGTAGCCGTATGCGATACGGGACGTATTTTTGTTGAGAGACGTAATTCAAATACCAACCAGAGGCTTCGTGAAAATCAGCAACAAGGGAGTTCTATCAGCCTCAAAACAGGAGTTCGCGGCTTTTATCGTTCTTACATTCAGCCTACCCGAGGAAAAATGCACGAAATTATATGGGAACAAGACGGAATGATTTTCGGGGTCATGTCTCGCTCGATGTCGAGGGAGCAAGTAGTTAATGTTGCTATTTCGATGGCAAATGAGTTGCCTATTAAAGCTACCAACTGAAAAATAATGAGAGGACGAATGGAAGGTCGATCGCTTTTTGGATTTATGATGAGTTTGACAATCTTAGGGATTGCCTCAGCATCGGTTATGGCTCAATATAAACAGGGGATACAAAATCTTCCTAATGAAAAACAACTTTACGGGCAAGCACGCTCTTCGAGGCAAGTAGCTGTATTGTTTCGCCCCCTTTTACCCAAACTGCAACGGGAAACTAAAGTTCCGATTCTGCTACCGAGCGAGTTAGAGTTTTTTTCACAACTGGGGCAGAGCATTTATGTAGAAGGTTGGGGTGAAGCAAATGGCTATAAAATCCAGTTAGGCAGGGTTCCAAACTGTCAAAGTGTGACTGCTTGCTTCTTTGGTTATTTCGAGGCAAAGCGAGGTGGCATACGCAATTCTAATGCTGACAAAGAAGTACGTTTAACAAAAGGTATCACGGGATATTTTGTTGAAATGCCACGTCGCGTATCAGCAATCGAGTGGATGTATAAAGGAGTCCTATACACTATACAACTAAAAACGGATGAAGCGACTATAATTCAGATAGCCAATTCAGCGATAGAGGCAGATTGACAAAATTCTCAGATTCAAAGTATTAGGCACGATGCAGCAAAACTCATGAAAAACAAATCACTTTTAAGTTTAATGGTAATTTTGTAAGTGTCTAATTGGGGACACTGAAGGCAGGATTTTCTCGCTATATCCTGGGCAAATTCAAGCAACGCCCCATCCTTATGTAAGTCGCCCGCCGCACAATGGAAAGTATTTAACTTTTGTTCCTAGAGATGCCGCTGATAAAAACTATCGCATTATTTTTGAGACGAGGAGCAATCGTGTAGAGCGCTTTCGTTCCGGTAAAATTCCTGAATTTGAATACATAGAAGGCAGTTTCTAATAGCGATCGCCCCTACTTTCCTTTGTCCGAGATCGACCACCGCGCTTGCTCCATACCTTCGAGTTGCTTCGCCAATAGCCGGAGCAACCCTATTTTACCAACTCGCCTAACTTGTCAGCTCTTTGAGTCCGCTCCTAATGCCCCGATTGCAGCAGTGCCTCCTCCAGCAAATCTGTTAGTTCTAGCACTTCTGCCCACTGATTCAGATAAGCAATATCGAGCCTCCCCAATTGCACTTTCAAAACTCCCAACACGTCTCTCCATTGCTTTTGGGAACCGCCCCGAGTGAGTTTGTACCAACTGAGTTTTTGCAGGACGATATCTTCGGGCGAGTAGATGTAAATTCCCTCTTCTTGTAAGTTGCTTACAGGGTGAAGCTGGCGACGGCCCATCACCGAAGCGGAAAAAGGGTCATCGCTGCTCATTACAAAAATGTCTGCTTTCTCCATTGAAGGTAAATATATAACGTTGAAAGACGATTCTCGCGGCGCTCTTCTTGACTTGGCTATTGCTTCATTTACAGCCGAGTCGCTGATGTAAAACTCGCCTGACATAGCATCAATTAGCATGGGTGCTGTTTGCGCTTCCAAATCAATTACTAAGTCCAAATCCTGCGTGGCTCTGTTTTCTCCCAGCAGCGAACTTGCTACTGAACCGCCAATTACATAAGGAATATTCAGCGGTAACAAAATGCTGGCTATTTTTTGCGCTAATTCGATCGGATCTGCCGTCACGAACTTCTCCCAATCTCTACTTTCTGATAAAACTTCTACCCACTCAGCACCCAAACATCTTTTAATAAATTCTTGCCGAACTTTTGCCTCCGTTGCGTTGGGATACTGGCTCTTGATTCCCGATATTGCCAGACGGCGCACCGATTGATTGAAAGCGCAAGTCCGCTGTATTTTTTGTTGGGGCGTTAACTGCCGCAATAGCTGAAATACCAGCACGTCAGCATCAATGCTGGTATCCGCAGACTGCGGCTTGTATCCAGGTTTGACTTTGGCTGTTGGGATTGGCGGCATGAGGCGATATCGATCGAGGGTGTAGCTAACACAATTATAATACAATTATCAAATCGCACCAGTATCTCACCAAAAAAACTGATAAAAAGGTGGCGGATATTACGGCTATTTTAACTGAGTTAAAGCTTAGTATTGAAAAAGAGTTTGATGAACCGGAGTTTAAGCAATTGGAGTTATTTAATATGGAGGAACAGGTACAATTTGAGCGAAATATCAATAGTTTAAAGTTGAGGATCGAGCATTTTAGTGTAAAATGAGTAAAGTTGACTGATACTTAATCGCAGGTGGGCGAGCGCGGTTAAGATCGATATACGAGATAATATCCAGCAAAAGTGACAGATAACACCCAAAATCCCGGACTTAACCTGCTTTCGTTTCTGTTTAATTTAAAATTAGGGTGTTATCCAGCAGAGCCGACGGATAATCCACCCCCCGGTAAAGGTGTTATCCAGCACATCTGTTGAATGCTGAAGTTTCTACTGTCCCGGCTTAAACGGGTAGCGACGATGCTGATTAGGCAAACAAAAACAACCCTAAGTTCCCTAGGTTACGAACTAGATTGCCGTGAAGAGGCTTTTGGTTATTTAAAGGATTCCTCCGATGTACTCGGACAGCCAGAGCAATTGCGACGGAGGATGCAACAAGACGGTTACTTATACTTAAAAGCCTTTCTTAACTCTCAAAAAGTTTGGCAAGCTCGTCAGGAAATTGCAGCTTGTTTAGCTGCTGAGGGAAGCTTGGAACTTGAGAGCCCCGTTCTAGATTGCATCGCAAAACCAGGATTAAACATGCGTTTCCGTCCCGATTTAGCAAGCAGGAGTTCAACACTGAAAGCACTGCTTTATTCGGGACGGATGATGGAATTTTTGGGAATTTTTTTAGGCGGTCAAGTGCGGCATTACGATTACACCTGGCTGAGAGCCGTCGCTCCCGGAAAAGGAACTTACGCTCATTGTGACATTGTGTATATGGGACGGGGAACTGACAAGGTTTACACGGTTTGGACTCCTTTAGGCGATATTCCTTGGGAATTAGGGGGGTTAATGATTTTAGAAAATTCCCACCATCTAGAGACTATTAAAAATAGCTATGGATGTAAAGATGTCGATCGCTATTGTGCCAACAGAAAAACGGCCCCAATGTATGCCTCCAATCAAAAATGGTGGGATGGAGCCTTATCCAAAAACCCGGTTTCTTTGCGCCGTAAATACGGAGGACGTTGGTTGAGTTCCGAATTCGAGGTTGGAGATGTTCTGATTTTTGGTATGTTTACCATTCATGCCAGTTTGGATAACCATTCTCCTGCTATTCGACTCTCCTCGGACAGCCGCTATCAATTGGCATCGGAACCAGTGGATGAAAGGTGGGTTGGCAGTAACCCTATCGGTCACTCTACTGCTGCTAAGCAAGGTCAGATTTGCTAGAAGAAGAAGACTTTAGTATTGAGTTTTGTCGTCGAAGGTAGAAGCAAAAATCAAAAATTACAGCAAGGTCTTAGCCCAGTCGGTTTATATCCTTAGTAAGATATTGTAAAATCCTTACCAGATACAAATTGCAAATAAAAATGGCTCGAAAACTAACCGATACAACAGATACGCGCAATTACGATGTCCTTCACGTCTTAGATATCGAACAACTCAGGTTTTTGGCATCAACGTACAAACTTAAAGGCTATGCAGAGATGAGTAAATTGGAATTGATAGAAGGATTTAAAGAATTGTGCAAAATGAAGGATCAAACTTCAGCGAATCGCAGGCGCAAGCGAAAATAAGTTCGTTCGATCGTTTGCTCGGACGATCGATCGATTGCGCTCCATCCTACTGTTGCATTATTTTGGATAATTGGTATGACAGCGAGGTTCTATCGTTAGCCCTATAAGCTTAATAGCTTTGAGTTCCTTTCGATCGAACAACTGCTTATTAGGTTAAGTTATTGTTCTGTTGGTTGCATCCGCTCACCTGCTCAT
>JALOON010000004.1 GCA_025454405.1 Oscillatoriaceae cyanobacterium Prado104
TACATATGCGTTTCAGCGATTGTACCCTGAGTATGGCGGCTCTAAAATACTTGGAAGTCGCACAGTGAGACAGTTTCAAGTTTTTGCCAGGGGGGAACTAAGGAATAGCAACTTCTGCCAACAACTTATCAACAATCGTCTTCGCCCTCCTGCCTCCCGCTGGAATCAAACGGTGAGAAAGTACGTGAGGCGCTAAATATTTCACATCATCGGGAATCGCATAATCCCGCCCCGAAATAAACGCCAAAGCCTGCGACGCCCGGTGCAAAGCGATAGCACCCCGCGGGCTCACCCCCAGAGTAATCTCCTCATCTTCCCGAGTCGATCGCACCAAATTCACAATATACTGTTTCAAAGACTCTTCCACCTTTACGCCCGCGCACAAACGCTGTAATTCCTTCACCTCTGACAAAGAAATACAAGGTTGCAAATCTTCAACCACAAAACGATCGGAAAGTCTTTCCAGCATTTGTAACTCTTCCAACGCAGCGGGATAACCCAAACTCAAAGACAAAGTAAACCGATCCATTTGCGCTTCCGGCAGCGGAAAAGTTCCTTGATATTCGATCGGATTCTGAGTCGCGATCGCAAAAAACGGCGCTGGAACACTCCGAGAAACGCCGTCTACTGTCACCTGTTTTTCCTCCATTACCTCCAGCAAAGCCGACTGAGTTCGCGGCGTCGCCCGATTGATTTCATCGGCAAGCAAAACATTAGCAAAAACTGGTCCGGGCAAAAACTCAAATTCCCCGCTGCGGGGATTCCAAATATTAGTTCCCGTGATATCCGTCGGCAATAAATCGGGAGTGCATTGAATTCTTTGAAACTTGCCGTCGATCGAGCGAGCTAAAGATTTAGCCAACAGCGTTTTTCCAACACCGGGTACATCTTCCAACAGCGCGTGCCCCCCGGAAAGTAAGGCTACCAATACCAAACGAATAGCCTGTTCTTTGCCAACAATAGTTTTACCCAGATTTTGTTTGAGCCGTTCAATATGTTCTCTCATATCCCCGATCGCTAATTGCTAATTACTAATTACTAATTGCTAATGGTTGCTGGCTCGTTAAAAATGCGCATCCTGAACCATCGACTAATTATCCGCTATCGGCAGCGAGTACCCTTCTAGCAACCTCACAGTCTGCCTGAATTTGAGTTTTGAGAGCTTCTAAAGAAGCAAATTTTTGTTCCGATCGCAAAAACTCTACCAAACTCACGCTCAAGGTTTGCCCGTACAAATCCCCGAACCAGTCTAACAAATGAACTTCCACAGTGGGTTGCTGGCCGTCTACCGTCGGGCGGCACCCAACATTCATCACCCCATTGATGAAGGATAAATTTGATGCTCGATGGTCGATTGCAGGTGCGGGAAAATCCCATCGCTCTGGAGAACTTTCCTCTTCGATTCTGGTATATGCTTGTTGCACCAAAACTTGCACCGCATACACGCCAAAACGCGGCAAAAACTTTTCTTCTGGTAACTGGATATTAGCAGTAGGAAATCCGATCGTTCTGCCAAGCTGCTGTCCCCCAACAACTGTCCCCACCAAGCTGTAATGGCGTCCCAGCAACTGATTCGCCCGTCGCAGGTCGCCCGACGCCAGACTTTCGCGGATAATAGAACTGCTGATTCGCTCCGTACCGCAGGTTTGCAGCCCTACGAGAGTAACATCAATGCCGTAACTATTCGCGATCGCCTGCAAATCGGCAGCCGTCCCGGCCCGTCCCTTGCCAAAACGAAAATCCATGCCCACGCTAATGCAACTAACTTGCAATTGTCGCACCAGAATTTCCTCGACAAACTCATCAGCACTCAAAGCTGCCAGTTCTCGATCGAACGGCAGCAGCACCAGTTGTTGGACGCCCATTGCTGCGAGCAATTTTACCTTTTCTGTTAAAGGCGTCAACAGTTTTCGCGGCTGACCCGTGAAAAACTCTTGCGGGTGGGGGTCGAAAGTTACCACCGTTCCGTAGAGTCCATCCGCACCATCGAAATCGTCAGCTTTTTGGCTGTTGGATTCAGCCTCGATCGGCGACTTGGTGGCATCATAATTATTTCCCAGCAGCGCGATTGCAGGCGACTCTACTAAGTCGCTGTCGCTGTTCGCCTCCCGCGCGCGAACTAAACTTTCGCCATCGCTTGCAGGCGATTGCTGGTTTGACCCGGACACAGAATTTTGCTGGACCGATCGATTTAAAATTGGCTGCACGACTTGTCGGTGCCCTAGGTGCAAACCGTCAAAGTTTCCCAAGGCAACGGCAGTTGGAGTCAGAGCAGCGGTACAAGAATAAGTTACCCACACGCTTTACATTTTGACACACTTTGCCCGCGCGATGGCATTCGATTTGAGATTTTAGATTAACTCCACAGAGCGCGATCTGGGAGCTTGAACTTTCACGCAGGCACCTGGGGTGCTTCCTCAGACTCCAGAGACAAACCGTTGTGGGGTGGAAGCAACTGCAACGACAGACCTTCTCGTGCCATCAGACTGTTCGGGAATCTTTGAGCTACTTGCTCTCCCACCCTGTCTAAGAACTCATCGTTGTGCAGCGGGTCGTGGTGAAAAATCACCAATTTTTTGACATTAGCCGCCTTTGCGACCTTCACAGCTTCTTGCCAAGTCGAATGTCCCCAGCCGACCTTGCTAGTCCGCTCCGCATAATACTCCTCATCCGTATAAGTAGCATCGTAGATCAGCAGCTCTGCATCCCGAGCCAAATACAGCACATTGTCGTCCAAACGGTCTGGATAATGTTCCGTATCGGTCACGTAAGCAGCAGCGTAGCCCTGCCAGTTCACGCGGTAGCCCACAGCTTCACCCGGGTGATTCAACAAAGCACTTTCCACCTTAATATCCCCGATTTCCACGGGTTGGCCCACTTCAATATCGTTAAACTTAAGGTCTGCACCCATAATTTGCAAGGGCACTGGAAAATTCGGGTGGAGCATTTGGTCGTTGAGCCGCTGCTGGATAGTAGCTTTGTTAGGAGCAACAGCGCCGTAGATATGGAAACAGTTTCCTTTAATAAAAGCGGGTACAAAAAAAGGAAATCCTTGAATGTGATCCCAGTGAGAATGAGTGAAAAACATATGAGCGTTTACGGGCATCTGCGACAAAAGAGTTTGTCCCAAAACCCGCAATCCAGTACCGCCATCGAAAATTAGGCGGCTGTCACCCACTCGCATTTCAACACAGGGCGTATTGCCCCCGTAACGTACTGTTTCAGCTCCGGGAGACGCTATGCTACCTCTAACGCCCCAGAAGTGAACCGTAAATTGGTTTTGCATACTAGACATGGGTTTTGTTGCAAGATTGCTCCAGCGAGATCGTTGACGTTCACCGCTCTTGCTTCGACTAGCTTAGCAGCCTGTGCGGTGATTCTCGGGCTGATTCTGCCGTTAGTTCCCTCCGGTCTTACGAAGCATTCCTGAGCTTTACAGCTCAATCCTCAAGCTTAAATTTCCGTGCGCCCCACGGTATTTGTTGCGAGTCTTGGACGATGTACTATTTAGAAGCTGTCCTTTGAGGACGCGGCTTGAACTCACAACCAGCATTCCACCCTGATTTCCCATAAGGTGTTTGCCTCTGATAAAGGCTTTGCTATCAAACCCAAGCTCTTTGAGGTCGAGTCTTGCACTTGTTAGCAATGCAAGGAGTCTCGCTTGCCAGACAATGCAAAACAGTTGGGCTTGACAACTTAATAAGAAACTACAAGGTAGAGTAATTAAGCCTCGATCGCAAGTGTTCTTTTTCTTTCTTCACTAGCCTAACCTCTACCGGCGCATTTTGGTGCTGGGCTGCTATCAAATTGGATTTTCTGCAAAAGCTTTCTCTCGTGACAGAGATGCGCGGCCTGCGAAAACCCTACCGACCGATTCCCTTTATTCAAAAAGCTTAGCAGTTTGGGGTTGATAACTGTTGGACATCTACCCTGTCATCAAAGTGCGTAATGTAAAATGTGGAGAAGGAGGGGATGGAGGGAGGATGTCAACAGGCGGTGAGCATATGAGCGGTCAGTTGCTGCTGGCTACAGGTGTGGGAATAGGAGTAATGGTACTGGTGTACCGGGCATTGTCGTGGAACTGGCGACTGCTGCGATCGAACTTGGAGCAGTTTTGGGACGGGCCCAACCGCCGTTTGGTTCTCGCCTCGGGTAGCGGTGCGCTAGCCACTGTATTAGCTTACATGACTTTGGCAATTTGGGCTGACTCCGAGAGTCCCTGGATCGCTTGCAACGCGATTTTGCAAAATCTCGCCACCATCGCGATTGCTGTGCTCCTGTGGTGCCAACCGCGGGGGCAAAGTACCTTAAAAGATGAAGCTGTTCTCGATCGCATTTTGGCGGACTTGACGGCTCTCGACCCTGTGAAGCGTTTGATAGCAGTCAGGCAAATCACCAATTTGGTCAGCAATCCGGAGTTTGGCAAACAGAACTCGCTCAAAAGTTCGATCGCGGCTGAGAGTACCGTCGAGTGCTTTCGCTTGATGCTGAGCCGGGAACCTGAAGTTTTTGTCCGCAATGCTCTGCTGGAAGGCTTGCAAACCTTAGACAGCCTCACCGAACTGAGTCAAACAAATTTGTTATCGCTTGCTGACGCCGCAGCAACAGGCAACGTCGATATTATTAAGGAAGATTAATTATTAATTATTAAAGAGGTGGTTCTCATCCTAGATTCATTTGCCTTCCCATACAACCAGAAACACTCAAATTTCCAGTGAGGCTGTCCGATCGGTTTGACGCCGGAAAGTGTCAGCTTGCGCCATTGAGAGTTTTTTTAGCCGACTAAAAATCTGTTGATATTGTTGAATCCCGAAAGATGAGCTGCGATATCCGAGTCTAAAGAATTGTGAAATAATCAAAGCATAACTAATCACTGCCCCCAAACTGATGCTAGATTTTTTGTGGGAGTTGAAAGGCGATCGGCGGGGAGTAATTGGGAATGTTAGCTGGCTCCTAAGTTATGGGTGTAAAACAAACAATATTTATATTTGGGAACTAAAGTAGAGTAATCTATTAAGTATCTTTTTTTAGCTCTGATAATTACTTTAAATTACTGGCTTCTGGCAGTAAAGACTATATAGTAGCTAAGTGAAAATAAGCTTGAGTCATTAATTGAAAAAGAGGATTACTAACAGACAATGTGATATTTTTATAGGGTTCCCAGGCTGAGCCTGGGAACTGGAAACAGAATCTACTTGTCCGACACAATCAAAGTAGAGGAAGCCGATCGCCCAAATTCTTCGGGAGTGTATTGTAAATGAGCTTCTGCGCCCGGCCAGAGGTAGGTGCCGGAGGTGACGGAACGGACGAGATAGTGGAGGCTGTAAACTCCGGGTTCGAGGCGATCGCTATAGGCAACAATGCGATCGCGATACATCGTTTTATACCCTATTTGCCAGCTATCACCTCGAGCTTCCACCGCCTTTGTAGAGGTTTGGAAACTGTTATCAATTGGCTCGAAACCAGCAGGTAATTGGTCGGTAATTACCACGCAATCCACAGGACGATCGGCGATAATTTCTAAACCAATATCAAACACTTGTCCGACTCCCAAAGTCAGGTCTTTAGGAATAGCAAGTTGCTGCGTTCCTAACACTCGATCCTGACCCGCAGCTCGAATTTCTCGCACTACTCGCAACCCGTTTAAGCGTCCCGGTTGATTTCCCTGCAAGCGATAGCCGTAATTAATTAGATAGTGCAGATTACTTTGACCGGATTTCTCAAGAATTAAATCGCCATTGCGCGGTAATTTATCTGTTGCTACAGTGATAAATTTACTGGGATTGCGGTAGCCATCAAATTGCATTGAATCTAAGGTTTCGCCCGCCAATTTTACGGTAACTTGAAACTTGGGCGGTGCGGGTTGAGTTTGGCTGTAATCTACTAAAGCTGCAAGTGCTTCTGAGTTGTCATAAGTGCTTTGCCAAGTGCCATCTCGCCGCAAATTCAAGAGACTTTGCAATAAGCGATCGATATCTTCAGGCTTGCTTTTTTGAGCGATAAATAGCCGCAAAGCTTGAGATTGAATAGCGGTAGGAGATGCTAGCCAGCTTATATTTTGAGGCAGATTCACCGCAGCCGATCGACCGGTGATATAGATGTTTTTTTGCAACTCGTCAGCCAGCAATTTAGACTCATCTTGCCAGTCTTTGAACTGCGATAGATAACGGGCTAACTCGATTTGAGTGACTGGATTATATTCACCTCGCTGCTGGTAGATATCTGCGAGAAAATCATTGCGTTTTTCGCCTAATTCTGCTAAGGCAATCAGAGATGATAACCTTACTTGATTCTTGCAAATTTGCTGTTGGCAAAACTCATATTGTCCGGGGTCAGCAAGAGTTTTCTTCAAGTATTCTGTCAGGCGAGACAGCATCCCGGCATCGACTGTATTGGGAAAAGCCTTCGATGCAGATGCGATCGCGCTTGCAGCATAAGGTGTCAAAAATGGATCGGATTTCTTTTGTCCGGGATAAGCAGTAAAACCGCCATCTGGTTGCTGAAGTTTTAGTAGTTTTTCAAGGGCGCTTTGCGCTGTTTTACTTGGGTTAAACTCTTTGAAACTTTGAGCATACTTTTGAGAAAGGGTTTGCAAATTAGCTGCGATGAATAACTGACTGGCTGCTGGTTCCAAAAATGGCAATTGTTCGTCCTGCAAAACTTGTTTCGCCGGTGCCATAATTTCTGGTATCAATGTACTAGCTAGGGAAATCTGCAAACCGCCGACATCTGAGATCGCATTGCGATCGACTTTTAGCGGAATTTTTACTCGATCGACAGTTGTTCCCGTTTCCACAACGTTTTCTGTAACTTCTAAAGATTTCACTTCTAAAGGCACTTCAAACGCATCCACATTGTTATTTAATTGCGTGGCAAATTGAATTTTAGAATCACCAGCATTACTGGCGACAATGGGGAAACGATAAGCATGAGTTCCCGACTCAGCCTGAGTTGTTAAGTTCGCTGACTTTGGATTATTAGCTGCAAATTTTACAGCACCTGCTACTTGACCGTTAATTTTTAGATTGCCTTTTTCCTGAGTATTGTTAGTAACGGATAATCCAGCTTGAATGCGATCGCCCGGACGCGCAAACTGCGGCAAAATTGGCTGAGAAATCAGCGATTTAGTGGTAATAAATGTTGCCTCTCCATTGCCAAAATCTAAATTGCCGTCAGTCGCAACAGCCATCACGCGCCAAGTTGTTAAATCGTCAGGAAGTTTGAATTTAACGCTTGCTTTCCCCTTAGAATCTGTAACAACAGAACCATTGTAGTAAGCCAAAGCTTGAAAATCTTTACGGACGCGAGTATTTGCCGCACCTGTAGAGAATCCACCGCCATAACCCCAACCTTTTGCCAGCGGCGAGGACATATTTTCTAATACTACATTCTGTCGATTATCGTTGAAGCGAGTAGAAATTGACTGTTCGGCATAGACAGTTTTTACCAAATCTGGCGGGCGATATTCAGTGAGTTGCAGCACTGCTTCATTGACAACCATAACTGTAAATTGCCCTTTAATTGGCTGTTCTCGATCGTCCTGCAATTGCAGTTGTATGGTTTCCTCTGCACCGGGTGGTAATTCTGTTTTCTGGGGCGTGACTTGAACTTTCAAGTATTTAGCATCTAAACTGGTTTTAAAAGGAGCAAAGCCAATTTTTACCAGATTTTCTAGACTTCCAGGTTCCAACTCTTTTAAACTCTTGCCTTGACGGACTAGCACAGCTTCTACCGCTGCATTCGGCAACATTTCTGGCGTTACTTGGAATTGAATTTGAGGAGCACCGCCCTTGACTTTAGTGACAGTTTGATAGAGATTTTTATCGCGGACAACTGCAAAGTATAACTCTGCTTCTGGATAAGGTGATTGAATTAAAGCTGTTGCCGTTTCACCTGGTTGATAGCTTTGCTTGTCGAGTTTAACTTCCAAGCGATTATTATCGTATCTGTTACCCCAGCTTACGACATTTTCGCCTGTTGCCCAAATCTGTAAATCGGTGGCAGTTACTTCATTATTACTACCAGCAAAATTAGCTCGAATGCGGTAAGAACCAGATTCAGGAGGATTGAGGGATACTGTTTGAGGCTTGCTGCTAGATTTTACCTCGGTTTTTGCTACTGTTTTGTATTCGATTTGGTTGACAGGATTGCGACTTCCTTCGACTACTTGGGTGACGCTGCTGTACTCAATCTTTTGCATTTCAACGCGGACTGTTTGACCTTCTAGTAGTTTTCCTGCAGGATCGGTAACGATTAATTGAATCGGTAAAGGTTTACCTGCATCGGCAACGAAATTAGTTTGCAAACCAATTAAGCGATCGCTGGGTAAAGCAGTAAATGTTTGAGAATTTGACACAGACAAATTTGAAACATCGGAGACTTCGACATCTACTCGATAGTTCATCGGATAAGGTAAATCTTTGGCGATCGTAAATGCGCGATCGCCTTTACCGCTAGCATCTAATACGGCATTTTGTTGCAGTACATCAGTAGGAACATTTGGGCTTTCTTCCGGCCAAAACCACTGCCGCCCAAAGGTAAATTTTTCCCAACCTTTTGGGGTAAATTCTGCTTGGCGTCGAGTGACATAATATTTGGCTGTTCCGCCTGACACTGGCGAACCAAACAGATAATTACTTTGGACGTTTGCTTCGATTCGATCGTCAATCTTTGCCAATTTTTTATTGAGGCTTAAATCTACCTTAAAATTGGGTGGTTTGAATTCAGCAATCCGAAATTGACCGGAAATTTTCGCTCCGCTTGTTCCTTTAGCTAGAATAGAATAGTAGCCTAAAGGTCGATCGCTGCCGATCGGTAATTCTAGGGAAAATGTGCCAAATTCATTAGTTGTACGAGTACCTAAATCTGTCTCCTTACCGCTAGGAGTTTGCAGCGTGACTGCATAACTAGCATTTTTGTCCTGTTTGATAACTCCATTTTGCAGGTAATAAGCAGTTCCCGTAAACCAAGCTTTTTCTCCCGGTTGATAAAGTTGTCTGTCAGAGAAGATTGTACCGCGCGATTGTGGCTGGTTACTGTTCCAAGTATCTCCATCAATGCCGTAGCCATAAGCACCGCTATATTCTTCGGTTCTAGCAAATGCCCAGTCTTTGTTTTCGCGGGCAATAACTAATAATTTTGGTGCTTTTTCAAAGCCGCCCGATCGAGAGTTAATACACTTTTGTAAATTCTCGCGACTTAGCAGTAATGTACCGTTATTGTCAGTTTTACCTGTTGCACAAGGAGTAGGTTGAGGGCGAGATTTTGCCTCTAATTGAGATTCATAAATCTCGACTGATGCTGCTACTGGGGAACCGTCATCGAGATGGTGGACTCGAATTAAACCTGACTCTGGGAACCACTGGGTAAATACTCCCAGATTAGTCAACTGCACTAAGCCGTAATTGGCAGGTTCTCGCCATTGCTGTTTGCCCTTTTCATCCAAGTAAAAATTCGTGCGCGATCGCACTCCATAGGCAAGCATTCCTGTTGCCGAACCCAGTTTTTCTCGCAAGGGAACTGTGATGTCCTTTGTCTGATTTTTTGTACCTGAAACTGGGAAAGTTTGCCACTCAGAAGGCTTGGGAAGTAAATCACTTTGCTCTTCCCTGGGATAGGCGTCAGCAGTATAGACTAAATCGGTGGGTTGAATGACTTTATAAGCTGCTTTGTACTGGGATTCTGGCAAATTTACTGCGGAAATATTCAGTTGTAAGTCTTTACCTGCTGGAAAAATATTTAAGCCGGTTGGCACCCAAATTTCGCCAGAAATATCGCCTGTTTCGTACTGCAACGTAACGGGTTTACCCAAAGTTTGACCGAATTTATCTTTGAGGTTAGCGCCAATAGTAATAGTATATTGTGTTGCGGGTTCTAAACTCCAAGGGTTGAGACTAACTGAGGATTCATTGTCATAGGCTTGAACGAGTGTCGGAGATTTTTTAGGTGCGGGATTAACGGTGATGTTTTTCCGTGCTGAATCGGCGACAAGACCGTTATTAAATTCTAACTGACCGCTGCCTTTAACGAACCGCCCGTAAGCGCCCCCAGCATCGGGTTTTCCGAAAAATTTAATAGCTTTAAATGTCAGTGGTGAATAGGTTTCTACTTGACTGACAAAGGGTTGTTCGCTGGGAAGATTGCCGCGAAGCGGTAGCAAGCCCGAGTCAAATTGTAGACGGTACTTAGTAGCTTTTTCTAGTGTTTGTTGGGGAACTATCGTATAATCAAAAGTGCGAACAGATGGATCGAACTTTTCTGCTGGAGTTTGCAACTCTTCTGATTTTTCCTCTGCTTTTGTCTTTGCTTTTGCTAACTCTACTTTAACGGGCACTGTTTTTGTCTGTCCCTCTGGCATTAGCTTCAAATGCTCTTGGACTGAAGCTAAATCTAATTCTACATTTGATGTGAATTGGAGGGTAGGCTTTAACTCAAGGGGGCGGAATTCTGAATTCTCTGACTTAGAATTTGGTAAATTTGATAGTTGGATGGGTTCTGTGTTAAATGTCCAAGCTAAATCTTTCTCTAGGCGGTGATTTTTTAAATCGGTTAAACCTGCTTTGATGGCGACTTGAATGCGAGTAGCTTTGGGTAATGCTTGTTCTGGTTGAAATCCTACCATCCGCGGAGTTAAAAATCGAAACTTGCCGGGGATAGCAGGTTTAATTTCAAATAGTTTGAGTTGACTTTGCCGTTCGGAACTATCGAGGCTGGCAACTGGAATTAATGGTTCTTTAAACCGAATCCGAATTTGCTTGAGAGGTTGAGCTTGCCCAGTCGGACTAATTTCTTCAATCCAGTCTACCAGTTGCGGAGCAATTAGGGGAGCAACTGAGGGAAGCGGCTCAACTTTTGAGGATTTATTAGGGATTCCACAGGTGGTTATTGCCAGGGCGAGGGTGAAGACAAGTACCGCACCGATCCATTTTTTTAATTTCATAATAAATAACCTCTCAATAAAGCGAGGGGCACGGTCAGCATAGCTTGCAAGATTTTACTCTTACAAGCTCAGTCTACGAGAGGACTGAGTTACTGACAACTGATATCTCTTTTACGGATAATCCATCTACAGTTGATACGATCGAGTTTCCAGATAAATTTATAAGGTTAAGAATTTTGTATTATTTCTTAATGAGGTGGAAACTCCGTAGTTTCTGGAAGCAAGTATCTTTGGGTTGTAGCCTTTGTCTGAGATCTTGCATTGTCTGAGATCTTGCAGCGATGTCAACCAGTGGGGATTTGGAAGTTATTCGTGGGGTGGGGCGGGTTTATTTAACCTGTTTGCTTCGTTTTTAACTCTTGGCGAACCCGCCCCTACAGGCTATTGAAAATGGTGCAATATCTCATTTTATAGGACTTTAGCGCAGAAACTGGGTTTCTTTGAAAAATATCAAACTAGAGACGAAAAATTTACGAAAAAGCCCGGTTTCTCACCTCTTGCGTATGCTAGGATGGGCAAGTAAAATATCAGCAACTCATGAGATATGATAATCTTCAGCGATTCTCAAGATATCTATTATTTAAGGAACTATCATCCTCTTAAGTGGCAAGGCGAAGAGAACGATTGTTTTGATTACTTTAGTGAAAAAATACTTGACTTGAAAAACAAAGAAACAACAAGTGTTGATTTCTGGTTTCATGAGCTAAAAAAGCATTTAAAGAGGGATGAGAGCTTTGCCATTGCTGTAGTTCCTTCACATTCGTCAGGCGATCGAGTATCGGGTATCCATCTAGTAGCCCAAAAATTAGCTAAATCTCTTCCAGAACATATTACTGACGCAACTCTTTGCTTAATACGAGTTAAAAACATCGATCGATTATCTACAGGAGGCAATCGCGAACTCGACGTTCATTTTGAATCAATGAAAGTAATCAATTTAGAATTGATTCAAAATAAAAATGTTCTTTTGCTCGATGATGTATCAACGACTGGTAATTCTTTACGCGCAGGCAAAGAGTTACTTCTGAAAGCAGGTGCTAGTAAAGTGAAATGTATAGCTCTCGGAAAAACAGTCACATATTATAATTTTGATGATTCAGTTTACGAAAAGATGGGTAGGGATGCTAGTGGCTGTTTCGATGCTATAGACCGCTGGGAAATTGAGGAACACGAAAAAATTTGCAGGGATGCAGAAGAGTCTCATTTTTGTGTTTCTGAAAAAGCTAAAAATCTACAAGAAGAAATAGAAGATGAGGTAGAGTATGCTCGAGATCAAATACAAAGAGGTGCGCATTACAGTCACCTCGAATTATGTTTTATACCAAGTCAGAGTTAGATATCCCTGTTATGAATCGGCGGTTTCAACCGCGTCTTGTCGAACAAAGTCGGCAGTAAGGCCGACTGAGAGATAAAGGGGATAAGAAATCCGGATTTGGGATTAAACCTTTGTTGGCGGAGGGATTAATTATGAAGATATTGAGGCTGTGGTCGATCGAAATTATCCAAAAAGTTTTGCTCAAATATAGAAACCCAAAATTTCGTTTATTTTTGGTGTTAGTATTAATTTGCCTAATTGTCCGATCGCTCCCTTATCTCGCACCCATCCGTACTGCTGACATCGCCCAGAATGGATCGGCGATCGAATTTAGCGATCGCAACGGACTTCCCCTAGGTACTATTCTCACTCGCGATCGAGAACATACCGTCACAGTACCTTTAGATCGAGTTTCTCCTCATTTTGTACGAGCAATTATCGCCGCTGAAGACAGGAGATTTTACCAACATGGTGCCACAGATGCGATCGCAATTGCTCGATCGATCCTCGAAGCCCTACAAGCCAAACACATAGTTAGCGGTGCTTCAACCATCACCATGCAGTTAGCACGGATGTTGGAACCCGCCCCTCGCACGTTACCTCACAAAGTTAGAGAAATTTGGCTGTCTTGGCGTATTTTTGCCGGCATGAATAGAGATGAAATTCTCGAATCTTACATCAACAGATTGCCCATGAGCGGCAATATTTACGGTGTAGAAGCCGCTTCTCGCACTTATTTTGGCATTTCCGCTGCCGATCTGAATCTCGCTCGAGCCAGCCTTTTAGCAGCCATTCCTAACGATCCAAATAATCTCAATCCTTACTACCGCTGGCAATCTTTAAAAAAACGGCAAGCTTACGTACTCGATCGCATGGTCAAGGACAAATATATCACGCGATCGCAGGCAGATCGAGCCTTAAACGAAGCAATTTTACTCGCACCAGCAAAGCAGGGAATTCTTGCCGCACCTCATTTTTTATTCTGGCTATCCGATCGATTACCCAAGCAGCATCCGTCTCATATTCGCACCACGATCGATCGATCTTTACAGGAGTTTGTTGAAGCACAAGTGCAGCAAGTCGTCAACTCTTTATCTCCCCATAACGTGCATAATGCCGCAGCTTTAGTCATCAACAATCATACTGGGGAAATTTTAGCTTATGTCGGTTCTCCCGATTATTTCGATCTAACAGAAATCGGTCGGAATGACGGAGTGCAAGCCTTGCGTCAGCCCGGTTCTACCCTAAAACCTTTCTTGTATGAATTAGCCTTAGAAAAACGTGCCATTAGAGCTAATACGATTTTGCCCGATGTGCCGACTTATTATGCCATTCCCGGTGCCAAACTTTACAGTCCGACTAATTATAACGATCGCAGCTTTTTAGGCCCGGTGCGGGTGCGGATTGCCTTGGCAAATTCCCTGAATATTCCAGCAGTTAGGGTATTGGAAAAGGTAGGAGTTCCTGCTTTTCTCGATCGATTGCACGAACTGGGTTTTGAGCATTTAACTCACCCTCCAGAATACTATGGTTTGGGGTTGGTTTTAGGTAGCGGTGAAGTTAGTTTGTTTGAGTTAGCTAGGGCTTATGTTACGTTGGCGAGACAAGGGCAATTTACACCAATTGTAACTGCATTAAATGCTGAACCAACTCCTAATTCTCAACCAATACTCGATCGCACAACCTCAGCTTTAATTACTAATATGCTCAGCGATCCTCACGCCCGCGCTCAAGAATTTGGGGTAGATTCGGTACTAGCTTTACCCTTTCCTGCGGCGGTAAAAACGGGAACTTCTTCTGATTTTCGAGATACTTGGACGGTGGGTTTTACTACAGATTATACTGTGGCTACTTGGGTCGGAAATTTTAATGGCGATCGCATGAAAAAAGTCTCTGGAGTTATGGGTGCTGCACCCCTCTGGAATCACATTATGCTCCACTTACACGAACATCAAGAACCTGCGGCTTTTCCGACTTTGAAAGGGTTAGTACAGCGCCCAATTTGTGCTATTTCTGGGTGGCGACCCAACCCTGATTGTCCCTCAGTCGTGGAAGAATATTTTTATCCTGAAGATATTAGTAAGTACGAAACTGAGTCGGGGAGTTTAAAGTTATCTGAAGAGTATAACGGCTGGTTAGCAAATCGGAGTCAATCTAGTTTGACTGACAGTAATTTCCAAATAGTTTTTCCTCAAAATGATGCTTATTTCTTGATGGATCTGCAGGAAGAATCACGGCTGGAGTTTAAATTGTCGGGAACAAACACTACTCCGATCGAGTGGTGGTTGAATGGTAAGAAATTAGCCGCGCAGTCGTCTAATTCGCTATTCTGGCAGCTTCAACCCGGAAAGTGGGATTTGCAAGCCAAAGCAGGTAAAATGGTTGACAGCGTGAGGTTTGAGGTACAAATTGCCAACAATAATTCCAGGCGGAGTGGCTTTTCATTTGTTGGCAATTCAACCTCTTTACCGACTAAGAAATAGCATGAAAACGAGACTTTTACTTTAGTAGTTACGCGGAGTACAAATTCCTGATTTCAAGTCTCAAACAGCCCCTATTCCCAAAATAACAATAAAATGGTATTATAGCGATCGCAAATCATTCGTAAAAGCATAGAAACCCGGTTTCTCTAAGAAACCGGGGTAAGGATTCAGGTGAAAAATAGTCGATCGCTCGCCGAAAAATATGGTAATGTAGTCAGATGAGCGAACAACCAGAGCGATCGATACCACTAAAATTAGGAAAAGTGGAGCAGTTGAGCCGCGAAGAACTGGTCCTAATTGTGCTGACTCAACAGAAGCTGATTGACAAACTACAAGCAGAACTCGAACAGCTCAAAGACAGAGTGCCCACCAATAGCAAAACATCATCGAAACCCCCATCGAGCGATCTGATACAGAAATCAGAGACAGCCTCCAGCGATCGCTCAAAAGCATCAGAAACAGAACCCAAGCGTAAACCAGGAGGACAGCCGGGACATATCGGCAAAACCCGCAAAGGATTTGGGCGAGTCGATCGGTATGAAATCAGCATTCCTGACTCATGCTGGCATTGTGGCAGCAGAGAATTAAGTGAGATGATTGGTTTGAGCTCGCAGCAGGTAGCGTGCTTAGTAGATAAACCAATTGAAGTAGTGGAATATCAACGAGCCAAATGCCGATGCTTGGAATGTGGAGCAATCACGATCGCAGCACACACAGACGGCATAGTCCCAGGACAAGACTTAAGCATCAACCTGCAAGCATTATTGGTATGGCTGGGTAATTATGGACATATGTCCTATGAAAAGCAACAAGAATTGCTGCGGGAATTAGGTGGCATTGAAATTGGTATCGGTACTTTACAAACAACCAACGCACGGGTAGCCGATGCTGTCAAGCCCGCCGTTGAAGACTTATGGCAATGGGCACCGTTACAAGCCAATGTCCATGGTGTTTCTGTGGGAGCGCAGCAGAAATGTTTAGCCCATCTACGACGACATTTTAAGAAAGTTCTGCTTCTGGGGCACGGTAACAACAAAGTTGTCGCACAGGCATTCTTGGATTTAATTGATGAGGCATTTCGACAACATCGAAAATGGCGCGATCGCCCCGAAGAAATCGATTATGATGCTTGGGCGAGGGACTTTAAGACCAGACTGGCAGCATTGTTAAATACTTGGCAAGGTCAGGTGGGTCATGCTGCGGGACTGTTACTGCGTTCTTTACGTGAGAAAGCTCACCAATGGTGGTATTTTTTAGACCACCCATCCATCCCCCCCGACAATAATTTGGCGGAACGTTCTCTACGATTAGCCGTGACTAAACGTAAGGTATCTGGTGGTTCCCGATCGATGTCTCGGTTTGAACAAACTGCTGATTTGTTATCTGTGATTCAGACTTGTCGGTTTCAAGGCAAAAGTGCAATGGCTTTTTTCCGTGATGCTCTATCTGCCCATTCTTGTAACTTTTTGATGCCTTCTCTTGTTCCCCAATTTTAGACCTGAATCCTTACGTAAATATCTTCTTTGTCATGAATCACCTTAGCTTGTACGAGTTGTTCGGCTTCTTTCAGTAAAGCCTGTTTATAAACGAAGTAGCGACTCACGATGCCATATTTTGGATATTCACGATAGCCGATAAAATTCCGGAGCAGGTCGATCGTGCGTTTTGTTTCTTTGACTTTTCGCTCGCCATCCGGTAATTGCTTCAATCGCTCCAATAACGCTTGTTCTTTTTTCAAAGCTGACCGTCGCCCTTGCTCAAATTTATGTTTGCTGGCACCAGACTCAAAGTTTCTGATATTACTAAGAATCATGGGGACAAGTGTAATTGGTTGTTCGCTCCAACGAGTTCTCGTAATATCAATTTCTCCAACACATCGCATTCCGTATTTGTGAAGAAAAGCATCGATCGCGTCCCTGGCTTCCTGTCCACCCTCGAACTTAATCAGTCGATCCAGAAAGTTATCCTCTTTTACCTGTTGCAAATACTCAATGACTTCCGGGTAAGGACGAATCACATCCGCAACATCCAATAGTGCCAGACCCATTTCCGAAGTAATATTGTTGGGTGCTGATTGAGAAAGCGTGTCCGCTGCGTTTTTTTCGCCTAACCACTCGTTCATTTTTTCATCGATCCAGGAGTAAGCATTCATCCCAGTCATCAGCACACCAAAACTCTGTGAATCAGAGTTGGTCTTCTTTAATTGCTGGATATCTTCCAGGATAAAATCAAACAGATCCGCTCCCGATCTAGTTTGGATTTTGTTTTAACGCTTCGATCGAGGTTTGACTCTGTTGAATCAAATCAGCAACAATCGCCGGATCGTAGTCGTTTAGGGTTTGAAAATCCGCAAGCGATCGACCTGTATTGCTTTTGCCGGGACTCCGATCTTCGGGTAACAATTTTATAAAATCTCCCCGATTTATGATGGTTGTCAGTGCGTCTTTCATGAGCGGATCGGATTTTCCCAACGTGACGTTTAATATAGTTTCTCTGCCGACAGGTGAAGCCAGCGTCGCTGTAACATCAACAAACAACCTTCCACCAGCAGTACGCATGGGTGCATGGGTCATTAACAGGAAAAAAGACAATCCCAATGGTTTCATGGCATCGGTCATCATTTGGTTGTGACCGACAGAAACAAAGACGCGATTTTCTTCATCGTTCGTTTCAGGAATTGGGAAAAGGGTAGCGATCGGACGACTCTGAACAATGTAAAATGTGTCGTCAAGCAAACACCATTCGATGTCTTGGGGGCGACCAAAATGTGCTTCGATCTTTCTACCGATGCGATCGAGCTGCAAAATTTGCTCGTCCGTCAGCGCTTGCCTGTTCTGCCGATCGGGTTCAATCTCCTGTTCTGTCGTACCGCCCTCTTCTAAAGCATAAATCGCTAGCTTCTTGGTGGATATCTTCTTATCGATAACCTTGCCGTTGCACACTTTATAGAGATCGGGATTCACCAGACCGGAAACCATAGCCTCACCCAGTCCAAAACTGGCATCAATGGATAATACTTTTCGATTAGAAGTGACGGGATCGGTAGTAAACAAAATTCCTGCTACCTGCGGGAAGACCATCTTCTGAACGATCGCAGACAGGTAGACGTTACGGTGGTCGAAGCCGTTTTGCCGGCGGTAAATTACTGCCCTTTCGGTAAATAGCGATGCCCAGCACTTGCTGATGTGCTGATAGATTGCCTGCTTGCCGATAATGTTCAAATACGTATCCTGCTGACCTGCAAACGAGGCGGTTGGTAAATCCTCCGCAGTGGCGCTCGATCGGACTGCATAGGCAGTTGTTTCATCAAACTTGGAGAGGTGGCGGGCGATCTCTTCAGAAATATCTTGAGGAATGGCTATCCCTTCGATGACCCTGCGAATTTCACTGCTAAGTTCGCGGATTTTATCTCTGTCTTCTACCTTTAGAACCGATAACCGATCGAGTAATTTATTAATCGATGACGTTTCCCCAATGATTCTTTTAAAGGCAACCGTAGAAATACAAAAGCCATCCGGTACGCGGACTCCTTCAATCCCGGTCAGTTCCCCCAGGTTCGCGCCTTTACCCCCAACAAATATGAGTTTTGTTTTGTCAATTTCCTGAAAACCAAGCACATAAGAACTCATAGGTTTACCTGCTCCGAAAGTAAATAATTGTTCTCCAATTCACTCCTATCAAAATTGCACGCAGTTCTAGTTTTCGATGCGATCGCTGCTTCACCTCAAGCTTTGTATTGGCGTTTGAATTGCTCGTGCAAGCTTTGTGTTGCAGTTTCGCCAAACGATTGTTGAGCTAGTGCAAAACTAGAAAAATCTTTTGCCCGCCACTCACTCTGAGGCACCTCTTCGATGTAATAGAAGTAATCCCAAAGAATCGCTTCCCAACTTGTACAGCGAAGTAATTTGCCGCCCAGCGTGCCGGTAGGTTCTGGCGGACAGGTTCCCGGCGGTAGTCCTTCCAATTCGTAGCGATCGCCCACCCAAATGCAGGGTTCGCAGTCCAGCAGAATCCCCTGTTTTTCAGCCAAAAAACCATAGGAAGTTTGTTCGGTAATGACGCAACCGAAAGTCTGCAACAGTGCGAGAAAGTCAGTGCTGCGATCGCCCGGATAGGCAATATCAATGTCCTCATGTTCGCGCGCAATCCGATTTAATTTCGCATCGATCGCCCAACCGCCCTGCAACCACAGGGGCAAGTCGATCTTGTCTGCTTCTGAAAATAATTGATGGATCGACTCAATGTGGAGATCGTTCATAGAACTTCTGAGGTTAAAATGCAACACTTTGCGTTGATTGAACCCAGATCGATCGCAACCAATCCAGTTTGCTGCTTCAGTCACTTGCTAGGTTGCGGTTAAACAGGGGCATGACATACTGCCTCAATGTTATGCCCATCTGGATCTAAAACAAAAGCACCATAATAATTAGGGTGATAGTGAGTTCTTAGACCCGGAGCGCCATTGTCTCGACCACCTACTTTTAACGCTGCTTCATAGAATGCCTCAACTAACTCGCGAGTTTCAGCACGAAAAGCAATGTGGATTCTCGGTGTGTTGACCTCTCCCTGAAAAATCCAAAAATCTGGTGACTTTTCTTCAATTCCGAAACCTGCGCCAGAAGCAGAACCAGTCCCAGCACGATCGAACTCGTGCAGCAGTTGATAGCCAAGGGGAGCTAAGGAATTAGTATAAAAATCCTTGCTTTTTTCAAAGTTGCTAACGTTAATGCCAGTATGGTCAATCATAAATTTTACTGCCTCTACAGATTGAATTTTTCTACCTATTTTTGACGGTTTTTCAACTCTAATTGTTTGAACTGATGCTGAATATCTAACTCGCTATGGCTTGCGATCGCTTCCAGATTGGCAATTCGTGCTTCGAGCGATCGCGCATTTTGTTCGGCCTCAAGCTTATGCTTAGAATGACGATCGGATCGCCAAACTGCGACCGTACCCGCTCCCGCTCCTAAAGCAACCGCAGCCGGGATAATTACAGAACCTCTGGTTAGAGCAGTAAGTGGAATGCAGAGCGCAAACATCCCTGTGGCACATCCCCAGATCGCATAAGTAATTTTCGGGCGCGGATCTGAAGTGCTGCTGAAATTTCTGTCTAAATTAGTCACAATAATCTCCTGAAATATTGTAGAACTCGAAGAAATTTTGATGCTAAGATGCAACATTTTGAATGTAGCGATCGCCCCAAGAAAGAAACTGTTCCATCCTTGCTCAAACTATGCCAATCTTGCGCTCGTTATCGCTGCTTGCGAAAGTCTTTAGGAGTTGTTCCGGTCAACTGCCGAAATAGCCTGCTGAAGGCGCTAGGTGTCTCAAAGCCAACCTGAAGCGCAATATCCGTAATTGGCAACTGGCTGTGCCAGAGCAAATCTTTTGCCCGCTCAATGCGCCGTCGGGTCACATACTGGTGGGGTGCAACTCCCATTGACTGTTTAAATTGACGGGAAAAGTAAAACACGCTCATTCCTAGCGCATCGGCAAGCTGGGCGAGGGTAAAGGGTCGATCTAAATGAGATTCAATGAACTCCAACGCGCGATCGCGCAAATAGGGCGGCAAGCCTGCATCAGCAGCAGGATATCGAGCTTTCCAAACTGTATGATTTTGGAGCAAACGGGCGGCTAGCGCGATCGCTAATGACTCTCCAAACATCTGCCCGGTTGGGTGTCCAGCCATCATATCGGTATGAAGTGCCAACATAATTTGCTGGATCAGCGGATCGATCGCAATCAATTGCGGGATGAGTTCAATTTGCGTTGCTTTGACCGATTCCCGCGCGATTTTCTCTAGGAATGATGGAGCCATGCCCAGCAGTGAAAATTCATGCTCTTGCTGCCAAAATGCCGCATAACTGACATTGGCAGGAATAATCATAAATTCGTGGTTGTGATAGTTGTGTAGATGCAATTTCCCGTCTAATCGATGCTCTACCTTTGCTGGCGATCCCGAGCGTCCAATCCCAATCAAATGCTGCGTCCATTGATGCTCGGGAAACTCGCATGGGGAATGATAACAGTGAGCCAACGCGATGCCATCCCATTGAGCAAATTGTCTTGTTGGCACAGGAGCATCAGGAACACTTTTACTCATCCTTTCAAGTTGAGTTCGATCGGCAACTCGCGGTTCTTTTGCGAACATAGCACTAGCCTCTGGAAAAATAAACTTCTGCCTTTTGGTAGCCGTTTCAATTGGATATTTTTTTGCGATCGGGGTTGGTGCTGAGTTTTTTCATCCAGAGTCATAAATAATTATTTATCGAAAGTTCCAAAAGGCTTAGCATCTGAGAAATCATAAATTTCGACTACTTCTCCACATCGAAGCACCACATCGAAGCATCCGTTTTCCCTGAAGCGGAAACTCAGCAATTTCGACAGCCAGGTTTGCTCCTCTTGTTAGATACACCAGCTCGTCTTTCCTTGTTCATCTTTCCTTGTATTTATGAGATGATAAGCGACGGCAGGTGTGGAAAATCTCAAGCAGTTTCCTGCATGAATTTTTCATTTTGCTTTATCGATTTTCCCCCGCCATCACCCGATAGGATGAAAATCTATTCTTCTGCCCGCTGAGCGATCGCCTAATCTTTTTTGCTAAATACGTTTCTGACATTTAATCAGGTAAAATAACATCTGCTTCCATGAGAATTCTGCCAAGCTTTTGGTATTCTCGCCGCACAGCATGGATTAGGTGATTCATCTCGATCGCTCTACCGTCATCTGCTGCTAAGAAAGCGGCTGCTAGGGCAATATTCCGAATATTAGCGCCTGTAATTTCAAAGCGACGCGCTAGGAAATCTAAGTTTAAATCTGAACTGCAAGGTGTTCGATCGGGCCAAACTTTTTCCCAGATTTGACGGCGTTGCTGTTCGTTGGGGAAAGGAAACTCGATAATGAAACGCAACCGCCGGACAAAAGCATCGTCCATATTGCCGCGCAGGTTAGTAGTCAGAATTGCCAGTCCTTCATACTCTTCCATTTTTTGCAGCAGGTAGCCAATTTCGATGTTGGCATAGCGATCGTGCGCGTCGCGAACTTCAGAACGTTTGCCAAATAAAGCATCGGCTTCATCAAATAAAAGTATGGCGTTGGAGTTCGCCGCTGCGGTAAAAATCCGGTTGAGATTTTTCTCGGTTTCACCGATATATTTGCTGACCATTTGTGACAAGTCAATTTTATAAAGGTCGAGTTGCAATTCCCCAGCGATGACTTCTGCCGCCATTGTTTTACCAGTACCGGGTGGTCCAGAAAACAGTACATTCAAGCCTTTGCCGAGGGATAGTTTGCGATCGAACCCCCATTCTTGATATACCAGATTGCGGTATTTGGTTTGATTGCAAATTTCTCTGAGTTGAGTCTGATGGTCGGCGGGCAGGATAATATCGTTCCAGGTATATTGAGGTTCAATCTTCCGCGCTAGTGCGGTTAAATCGCTACCCGAGCGAGCGCGGGCAGATGCAAATAATAATAAAGTATTGTCAGTTTTTTTCTCTGCTGCCGCGTGCCAGCGCATAGCATTGCCAGCATTTTTAACGGCGCTAGTAATTTGGTGAGGAGTGAGGCGAAAGCGGTCTGCTAGGACATCTAATAGGGTATCTAATTCTGCAGGTTCGATCGAGATTTCTGCTGTTTTCAGTTGAGTTTGCCAGCAGGTGCGACGTTGGGCAAAGTCGGGGATGGGAAACTGTATGGTTATCATTTCAACTGGAACAGCAGCATCAGGTATTAATGGTTGAATTCCAGCTAAGATAGTAATGCTTTTGTGTTGCGCGATCGCACGCATCAGGTCTTCATCAAGTATTGTTCGATCGTTTGGCAAGGCATCGAATCCGTCGAGATAAAGCAGTGCATTTTGAAACCAGGCTTCGCGGCAGATTGAGTCTAAAGTAGCTGCAAAATTAGCTTTGTTTTCTGCAATTTTTGCTAAATTTACCGATAGCAAAGGAGCGTTAACTGTTGCTGCCAAAGCCTCGGAAGCGAGATGTTTGCTAGCTCGATCGCACCCTTGAAAATAGAGTTGCAGCGGTTTTTGCGGTCGCCAATCTTCGATAACTAAAGTTGTCAAAGCTTGTTTGATTTCAGTATTTAGATATAAATTGCTGGGGGAAATAGTAGGATGGATGAGTTGGCAAAAAGGAGCAAGTCGATCGTCCAATCCCGGTTGTTGCAATAAAAAGCGAACTACTCGATCTTCGAGGTGCAATTCGCAGGCGAGTAGGGTAGTTGGGGCGCGATCGCTCTCTGAAACCAGGTGCAATAAATGATGTCGAACCAGGGGCGCATCAGCAGAAAAATGGATGCGTCGCGCTAATTTATCTGCTGCTGAATCGCAAAGTAAATTGAGAGCAAGATCGACGCTGGGACGCTTGCATCTCACATCATCTTGGAGGTAGGCATAAAGGCGTTCGTAGCGGCGATCGAGTTCGGGGGCGAGGGCGATCGCGATGACATCTATGTCAAAATCCGATAGTTCAAATGTCTCGATTAATCGTGCCAAGCGCGAACCTGATTCGATTAAATTACTAATAGGTCGATCGGGTAATTGTGAATTGAGTTCAAATACTGGTGCGGCGGGTTTTCGTTGCAGTAACTGTTCGGTTTCTTCCAGATTAACGTGCAGTCCTCGATAGGGATCTTGTGCTGCTGCTGCACCGTAAACTATTTGGGCGGCGGCTGTAGCTTGTTCTAACAATTGGTCTAAACGCTGCAATAGAGGTAGTAGTTCGTCTAGTGGGGAATTGCGGGCGATCGGTTCTGTTGGATCGTGCATTTATTCTCAGTTGGAATTGCTATACTAATTGTATGACATTCTCTATGTTTTAATAAAGAAAACAAACTGGAGACTCCAATGATACCAGCGATCGCACTGTGCTATCATATTGGGCGGAGTGAAACGGAGGGTTCGTGCCTCAACCCAACCTACAATATCGCGATCGCACTGTGCGATCGTGAAGCTAATCTCACAGTTTGAGCGGAAATTTTTATGAAAGAACAAGAAGCAATAAATATTTCAATAGAATCGGAAATCAAAACGATTGCTGAAGAAATATTTCGGCAATTTGGTTTGACAAAGAGTGAAGCGATAGAGTTGTTTTATCGTCAAGTTGCCCTGACAAAAAATATTCCTTTTATTCAGGAAAATTTTAATCAGGAAACTATTAATGCGTTCGAGGAACTAGAGGCAAAAGAAGATTTGACAACCTATAATAATTTTGCCGAACTTCGCAAAGACTTGGGAGTGTAAGTTGCTAATAATTGTCACGATCGACCAGTTCAAAAAAGATTTGAAACGAATTGTCAAAAGAGGGAAAAATATCAATAAACTTAAAGAAGTAATTACAGCATATTTCAGGTATGCGAGGTATTAGAAACCCGGTTTCTTAAAGAAACCGGGTTTCTGGGGTGTAGTTTCTGGGGACTCATAGCGATCTATTTGATTAATTATATTGGGCGATCGCCCGATCGTTCAGACAGTTGTTACAATTTATTGATGGTGTAGTTTTAACTGACATGGCACTCCGAGATCATTTTCGCCCGCCTCTAAGTACCAGACGGCACTGGCACAGTTTTCATAATGCTTGGTCAACCTATATTGCTGATGACTTGAACCAATCTCTTCCTGAAGGCTACTTTGCCGAACCAAACGCTCAATTTGGCATTGAAATTGATGTTGCTGCTTTTAGCGAACGCCTAACAGTTAATCCCGTGCATCAAACATTTGAAATGCTGGAATGGAAGCCAAGTTCGCCGACTGCAACATTGCCATTTCAACTCACCACAGATGCGATCGAGGTGCAAATTTTTAGTACCGCAGCAGGGCCGACGCTAGTTGGTGCAATCGAGTTAATTAGTCCGGCAAATAAAGACCGTCCGGGGCAGCGATCGGCGTTTGTTTCTAAATGTCAAACTTACCTCGATCGAGGCATTGGATTAATTATAGTCGATGTCGTTACAATACTTGCTGCAAATTTGCACAACGAGTTGATGAATCGCTTGAATTTGGTAATTGAACCCCTAGATGCACGATTGTATGCGGTTGCTTATCAAGTAGGTCAAAAAGATGGTAGTCCTTACCTCGATTTTTGGCAAGAAGCGCTGGCGATCGGAGGCAATCTTCCTATTCTACCTCTGTTTTTAAAAGGTGGGTTTTATTTACCGATTAATTTGGACATGACTTATCAATATACTTGCGTCAGGCAACGGATTCCTGAACTTTCTAATTAATCAAAATGGCTAAAGATGTTTTCCACCAACAGGTTAAAAATGCCTTAATTAAAGATGGATGGAATATTACCCACGACCCTCTGACGATTCGCATTAGTACAGCAGTCAAAGTACAAATTG
This sequence comes from Oscillatoriaceae cyanobacterium Prado104, assembly GCA_025454405.1. GTDB lineage: Bacteria > Cyanobacteriota > Cyanobacteriia > Cyanobacteriales > Microcoleaceae > Microcoleus. The sequence continues at coordinate 25,088 of JALOON010000004.1, forward strand.
ATTTGGCGGCAGAAAGTGCGATCGCGGCTGAACGAGAATCAGAAAAAATAGCTGTAGAAATTAAAAGCTTTGTTGGAGATTCAGATATTAGCGCATTTCATACCGCGTTGGGTCAATATCTTAACTACTGCCAAGCACTGGAAGAACAAGAACCAGAGCGAATTGTTTACTTAGCCGTTCCCGTTGAAACTTATGGAGACTTTTTTCAGCTTCCTTTCATCCAACGCGCTCTGAGACGTTACCAAATCAAGCTGATAATTTACGATCCGAAACTGGAGGAAATTAAGCAATGGATAAATTAGAACAATATCGGCAATTTGTCAAGGAAATTTTGACAGAACACGCCAAAATTTCAACGACTAATGATACGGTGAAGGCAGAGTTAATATTCGATCGCGATCGTGACCATTATCAATTGGCTTATGTGGGCTGGCAAGGAGATAAGCGGGTATTTGGTCCGGTGATGCACTTTGATATTGAAGATGGCAAAATTTGGATTCAATATAATGGGACGGAAGAATCTGTTGCCGAGAGATTGGTGGAAATGGGTGTACCGACTTCAGATATTGTCATCGGTTTTCATTCTGCTTTTAAACGCCAATTTACTCGTTATGCGGTGGGTTAAAGAAGGGAAAGCTAGATTTGCGATCGTATGTGGCTGCGATCGCCCCTTGCAATTCCTCGATCGGATGAGTAGAATATCGGGCGATCGCACTTTCTCTATTACTGGAAGCGATATGCCATCCGGCACGCTGCGCGAACGCATTTTTAGTTTAATTTAGATATTGATGTTTCATAAAAACCTCTGAGAGCTAAAATAACGCTGGGTGACTTGAGTGAAGTAAACGGATTGAGGAGTGAAATATTACAGTCTTCAAATTAAGAATGTAGCCAAATCACCTATATGCTCCGGATAGGCTATTTTATATTCCAGAGACGGAACATAATTCTTACACATATCCATGACAAAATGGAATCGGTGAATTCCAGATGTTGACTTCCAATAATCTTTGTTCCAAAACGCGAATATAGCAAGCGCCACAGCTATCTTCTCATCATCGCTGCATCCCAATGTTTCACATAACTGCATGAGTCTACCTGTAGTGTATGACGGACCCACCTCAACCAACATTTTATTTTCCCGAACCTTCTTCATTACCTCCGATTTTTCTTCAATGTATTCAATCATGTCTGACGTTACACCATCTTTCTCGGTAAACAATCCCTTTGGTCTCACATTTTCTATTCTTTCTGTCTTCCAGTCTGTTGGGGTTTTCGATTTTACGAAATCGTAGGTACTTGTAGATTTTTCATCTGGTGTTTTAACTGCTTCATTTGCTACAGTTGTATCTGTCTTTTTCTTCTTCCTGAGTTCAGATTCCTTATCTATCTTCTGCTTAAATAACTTTGCGCTCAATACTTCATCCTTGTCATCTATCTTCGCCTTGAAGTATTCATCATCTATTTTAACCAACTCTTGCTCTAGGTCATCAATCTCTTTTTTTCTTGCTTCAATGCTTTTTGGATCGATATTTTCGTCTGTAAAGTTATATAAAAATGTTGTCACATCATGAATTGCGCTAATTAATTTTGTCAGGTCGTTAGATGTCCTTAATACTTTGTCAACCCCTACCGATTTATACAAAGCATATTTAGAACGCCGATAGAAGCCATACTCTCCATTCATTTGCTTTTGATAACGTTGGTAAAGATCCCAACCTCTTATTTTTTCCGCTACTTGCTTGAGGTTTTCCACAATAACACTGTTATCTATAATCTCTGTAGCTAACTGCCCTTCTTTCTTCGTCGCTTCATCTCTATACTCCTCTGCCAATATCTTTCGGATCGCATTCTCCCGATCTATAAATACGTGATTCCATCTTTGCAACGCTGTGGAGAAATGCAGCCCTTCTTTAAGAATAGTTCTTTTTCTTCCCTTTGCCATCATGTCCTTAATGATTCCGATAATCTTCTTCTTACCTTTTCCCTCGAATGACCATTTTGTCTTGAGATCTTCGGGCGCTTCCTCAGTTTCCAGCCAATTACTTAACTCTTTATAAAAATTCTCTGCACTTCCTTGCCACACTGTATTAGACTTACCATCGATCTTAAATCCGTGATATATTTTGCGCTGGATTTGATTTTTCCCTCCTACATTTACTGCCCCCTGCTGCACTACATGAGTCAATTCATGGGCAATCAACTCCTGTCCTCCCCGGCTGCCAGGATTGTATGTTCCTTGTCGGAAAAAGATATCTTTTCCGGTTGTAAAAGCTCGAGCTTGGATGGATTGATTGAGTCGATCGGACTGAGTATCGCTATGAATTTTGACGCTGCTAAAATCACTTCCAAATGCTCGTTCCATCGGTTTGCGGATGTTTTCTGCTAGCGGTTGCCCGCTGCCTTTTTCCTGTTGGATGGAGGTTTCTAATTCGGGCGCAATTTTCCCGCCAGCTTCGCTAGATTGACGTTGGACGATCGATTTCATCATCAGTTTATCTTCTGGTTCCGCAGTTTCCTGGCGTTGAACAGACTGACTTTGATGTGTCTGAATCCGATCGACAACTTGCTGGGAAATGCGATCGGCTTCTTGTTCGTATTTATCTCCAACTTCTCCTATTGTCAGTTTGGGTTGAATGACTAATTCATGAGATAAACCCCGAAACATCGGTTTAGCTTGCACGATCGGTTTATTTGCTAGCAATTGATTGACTGCACGATTGCCGATCGCCCCTTGCAATTCTTCGATCGGATGAGTAGAATAACGGGCGATCGCGCTTTCTCGATTACTGGATGCGATCGCATTTTTAGTTTGACTCAGATATTGGCGTTCCATACAATTTACCTCAGTATTTCGCAATTCCTGCACTCCGATCAAAAAATGGTGATACTGCTATCTTCCCCATCTTTGCTCTCGTTTTTGATTCCTCCCTTGGTGTAACTGATGTCAGTAAAATATTTTTCGAGTTCACTTGCTGTTACCTTTATCTCCAATCCGTGCGGGTTGTAGAGTGTCAATATTTTTTTCTTAGGATCGCAGCCGACAACTGCATATTCATGGAGTCCGTGCAGTTTATCTCCGGATTTTAGGGAAATTGCTGGATCGAGTTCTTTTGTACTTATGGTTACAACCTCGCGGATCGATCGCCCACCGTCAGTTTTGCGGTTGAGGCGTTTGTGAACGGCCTCAAACGTCACAGCTTTTTTCCACCATTTTCTAGATGTTATCCGAGCTCTCCGTTTGATTTGGCTAGCTTTTGGTCCTAAAACTGCTGCCATTGCGTCAGAGCCAAATCCGTTTTCAATCCGATTGAGCTCTCCTTTTCCTTCCCAGGCTGCGTATGCCAACTCGTATGCTAGCACCCAAGGCGCATAGGATGGCTTGGGATTGAAACTTACTCCTTTTTCTCCTGGAGCAAGCGTGACTTTTACCCAGCTTTCTTGAAAATTTTCACTAGGTTCAGTTTCTGCCAATTTCGATTGAGAGTAAAAGCGTACACTAACTTCAGGTATTTGATTTTTTAAAGTATCTTTGTCGCCTGGTTTTTCAAGTCTAAACATCTGCTTAATCAAATTTGGACCATCTGAATGATTGACGATCGCAGCTAAAGTTGCTAGCAAATAGCAGTCACCTAGATTGCCTTGTCTAATTTGCTCTTTCGTTGGACCTTCCGTATCGTCATTTGATTTAAATAGTTCTTCCTCATTATTGACTCGACTGAGCATTTCATAAGTGCTTTTGGTTGCAAAAATCATATAGTGTGGATTCATAGGATTGCCGAGATATTGGAGCTCTTTTGATGACTGCAGATCGCGTGCAGTCAGATTTGTTTGGTGTTCATTTTCTACTTGCTGTTTAAGTATTACTAGAGCTTGGCGTTCCTTTGATGAAAAGATTGTTTCCCTTAGTCTTCGGTTAATGAGATATACAATCCTTTCAAGGTGACGTGTTAGATGTCGATAGGGCTGATTCTCAGCTTTATCCTCATGATATGCCTTCAGCGTTATATCAATTGAACTCAGAGTCCACGGACGATCCCTAAGTGGTATTGATGTCTGACGCTTAAATATTTTGTCTGTCCACAAGGAGCGAGGTTGTTCTTCTTCAAAAAATTCATATTCAGGATGGGTTTTGGAAGTAACTCGCTGAATTATATTTGAGTCTGATAAAGATTCACTAATGGTTAGTTTAGGTTGAATGGACGATCGCAATTCACGAGATAAACCCCCAAACATCGGTTTTGCTTGTACGATCGGTTGATTTGCTAGCAATTGATTGACTGCACGATTGCCGATCGCCCCTTGCAATTCTTCAATCGGATGACTGGAAGATCGGGCGATCGCACTTTCATGTTGATGTGGTGCGATCGCTTTTTTAATGTGACTTAAGTGTTGGTGTTTCATAAATTTTCCTCTTGAATTGGGTATAAAATGCGCAATCGCACCTTTTATCGTTGATGGTGATTAGATATATATAGTAAACGTAATTGAATGTTTTGGGCGATCGCTTAACCTTAAGGTGGTTGCAATTTTCCGATCGAGTTTTCAGCTAACTCTAAAAATTGCTCGGCACAAACAATTTGCTCGTTAGCTTGCTCGATCGTAGAAGATATTTGGCTACAGGCGAAAACCTTTGTGAGACAGTTTTATCATCTTTGCTCTTGTTTTCATGCTGTTAAATGTCTCTTTGAGTTTTTGGCCGATGGTCAAGTTTTCGATTTTCAGAAAATTTATGACTACACTGTTTTTACATGACTGATTTAGGACTGCTATATTAGTGCTTGTTTACATCGTTGAAGGTATTAAATATCCTGCCAGCCCCGCTGCGCTCTATACAAAACTGCTAAGTATTCAACAATATCGTCTCGATCGGTACTAAGCTCAAACATTTTACTTGGAGCGAAAGTTACACCGGGCGATCGCATTTCCATAACAGCCGCTAATCTGCCCTTCACCCGATCGGGTGCAATATCGGTTGACCACGGATTTTTTGCATTCTCAAATACCCGATCGTCCGTGCCTGCAAACACCTCATCTAACCAAGTTTGACAACTAAGGTCAACACCAGGTGGAGGATCAAATACATCGTCAATGGTAGATCGCACGTTGACATTCAATATCTGAGTTTTGACCCAAGCAGCCTGTGTTCCTCTTAAAACTGTATTTGCATAACTATTCGACGCTACCAGGTTATTACAAACATCCGATAACTTACTCTTGTAAAACCAAGCAGTCCGGTTTTTGAGATAGCCAGTCTTCACATTCTTGCCCGCTACTAAATAGTTATTAATTAACATCAAGAATCCGCGCAGTTCGTCGATTTGTTGCCTCTGTTTCGACTTACCAACTAGATTGAATATATTTAGGGTTGGCGGTGGAATCCGCACCTTCACTCGATCGATTAAAATCGAAGCATTGGTCGTGGCTTCTCCTGCTGCAGCGGCGCGATCCCAGATAAATTGAGGACCTGCTGTTACAGTAGATACTGCTGTCATCGGCTGTGCCAAACGGTCTAAACGTGCTCCAATTGTAGCCTGTATTGCTACCCGATCCAGTTGTTCATCTGTCATACGCTGCTCTCCGACATAACCCACGAAAATGTCTCCTGGAGCGCTCCCAACATAGCTAGATAAAAGTTTTGGTGGAGGTGTATCAGAAACTTTGCTGCGTAAATTGACAAGCAAGTCTAACCAAGTATTTGCGATCCTTTTGAAGGTTCTGACGGATTGGGTTTCATCAATTGGCGCACTGACAAACTCGATAATAGGCCATTTATTGAAATTTTCAATAGCATCCTTGGTGTGACCGGGAATATGATCTGGTGTCAGTTTTGAACCTCCTAGTACAGGAATCTCTAGAACGTGAGTTGCATCAAAAGCCTTATTTGGATCTACGTATTTTCCTGGATTTTTCTCTCTTGTAATCGGGATTCCTGTCTCTATCTCGAAGCCAATCTTTCGCTGAATGGTACGTTTGAGTGAGGGTGAAGCGTTTCGTGCGATGCTTTTTGCTGAGTTTGGTGTAATGGTTTCAATGTTTGCTTCTGCCGATCGATCTGCTTGGGCAATCGATTGATTTGCCCTGTGATGATTGCCCACACCATTCTGCTGCACCACATGGGTTAATTCATGAGCAATTAACTCCTGCCCCTGTTGACTTCCAGGATTATATTTTCCAATGTCAAATAAAATATCTTTTCCTGTAGTGAAGGCTTGAGCTTGAATCGATCGATTTAACTGATGAGATTGAGCATCATCATGAACTTTTACAACACTGAAATCAGCTCCAAATGCCTGTTCCATTGGTTGGCGAATTTGTTCGGGGAGAGGCTGTCCGCCGGATTTTGCCTGTTGAATTGATGCTTCTAATTCCGGTGCAGCAGTCATAGTATTTCCCTCACCTAGACGCTGCACTGTTGGTTTCATTTGCACTTGTTCATCTTCTTCAGGCATTTGTTTGGGCTGAATGGCTGAACTTCCGGGTGCATTCATTTGATTGACTACTTGCTCGGCGACTCGATCGGCCTCTTGTTCGTATTTATCTCCTACTTCTCCAATTGTCAGTTTGGGTTGAATGACTAATTCGCGAGATAAACCCCCAAACATCGGTTTAGCTTGTACGATCGGTTGCTTTGCTAGCAATTGATTGACTGCACGATTGCCGATCGCCCCTTGCAATTCTTCGATCGGATGAGTAGAATATCGGGCGATCGCACTTTCTCGATTACTAGAAGCGATATGCCATCCGGCACACTGCGCGAACGCATTTTTAGTTTGACTTAGATGTTGGCGTTCCATAAAATTTTCCTCCATAACTGGGTATGAAATGGGCGGTCGCGCACCGTCTTATCCTTTGAGCTAATTGAGTATCCGCAGAACATTGTATAGCTCATTTCGTTGGCGATTCAACGAAAAATATTCGGAGAAACTGTATTGCGATCGATCCCACTTCACAAACATCGAATAAGCACCGTTACTCACTAAACCAAAGGTTGCCTTTTGGGGCTGGGGATTAGCGGACATATAAGCAAGTGCCTGGGGTAAGGCAACTTCTATACCGAGTTTCTGCTGCAGCTAAACTATCGATATAGTCCGTAATTGCTAAGAGTTGAACTATACTGTTTAACTGTATAAGTTAACTGTATTTATTATAAAGCTTGAAATCTCTGTTCTGCGGTTTGCCGATCGCTGGTTAATTTAATGTTTTACTCCCTTCCCGGTAGAAGATTTTGTACTTCTTCTTTTCTCTGACTTCGTGTCCTTCGCGTCGAAAGCGGTTCAATATTCGATATTCTTCCAGTGGGAAGGGAGTAAGCGATCGCTTGACGAGATCTAGGTTGCTATGGGAGAGCGATCGTGCTACCTGGATTTAGTTAAGGTGGTGCCGTACTTCGGCTAACGCGCCCTACAAGATCGGCGGTCGCACTTTGGGGATGTTGAAAAATCATGACATTCGGGTGTGACCTCCCCAGGGACTGCGGTTTAGCGACCTGATGTAATCGAAGAAATCGAGCGCCCACTTCTGTGCATCGGAATAGAGGATCTTTTTGTTTGCAGATCTCAACTCGAATATGGGCAACGGCGTTTCTGGGTGGAGCACATCACGATCCATGCGTTTGCCTAGGGCACCATAGCCCTCAACCTCCTGTGTCCTAGGTTTGCCGGGGAACGATTGGTTAGTCAGCTGGTCTGTGCCTCGTCGCTTCTGGCTTGCGCCATAGTTATCATAGAAAAACTGCTTGAACGCTTCGCCTTTGGTTCGATCGCGTAATACAATTCCTCTTAGCCAACTTTCCAAGGTTAACGCATGATACCACTGTGGTTGTCCCATCTGGTGGTTGTCTTCTGCGATTGCCGCATCTGGAGCGATCCCGTAAAACAGAGGCTGGTTCATCTTAACTACATAGCCAGGGGCGCTTTCAACTAATTCCTCTAGTTTCGACTTTCCTGTATCGTCTTTGGCCGAGAAATAAGTCTGTACATCATTAGGCAGTGTCGTAAAGATTGTGGCAAGATCTGTCTTAGCCATGAGCGGGGTATGGTTCTTAAGGAAACTTCGTTTGTATTGCATACTCTCGCAATAAGCAAACACTATCGTCAGGAGACCCTCAATCTCACCCCATGATAGATTTAGGAGAGGCTTCGCCAGCTGATAGTTCCTTATTGCTTGCTGCGCCAGTCCCCTACCAGTGACGAGTGTTTGCGACTCATCATCAGCGACGAGCTGCTTGGGTTCTGCATTATTCAGTGGGTTTGGACCGCGCATATGCAACCGACCGGGATCGCGGTCTGTCTTTTCCAAGTTGCTCTCTGTGGGGTCGGCGTGGAGATCGGCTACGATATCTGCGATGTTTTCCAGCCGGGTGCCAAATGTGACCTGCGGGCTGGTTTTTGCTGTGGCGAAATCCCCGAAAAACATTCCATCATGCATCGTGGTGTTAAACCCTGCAGTGCCATTGAGAGCCTCGGCGGGTACGATGCCGTCCGTCGTCGTCATTAAAGGAGTATATGCGGTTATGAGTGTGTTTACGTTGAGCATCGCGGTGTTCAGTCGAGTTCGACCGCTATGAGTTAGTGGAAAATGTGTCGTGACAACCTCGACATCGGAGTTGTTGTGGCTGTGATCGTCAGCTTGCACCTCGACATCAGCCTGCCTGAGAAGCGCCTTGCCCTTCTTAACGCGCGTGCTATTTGGAGAAAACCAGACCGTCTTCGCGGCGTCAGAATTGGAGAAGCCTGCACCTGGAAGAGTACCTGTGTTCGATTTCTTCGTGTACATATTTTTGGTCTCGAATTCAAAACCGATATCTCGTTGTATCAGTCCGGTCATCACTTTGCTGTTGGGTACTTTCGTAGTTGCCTTTGCTTGTGGCGATCGCATCACCGCCCCTCCATTCTGCTGGACAACGTGAGTCAGCTCATGAGCAATCAACTCCTTTCCCCCGGGACTCCCTGGCTGATATTCTCCCTGCCGAAAGAACACATCCTTCCCTGTGGTAAACGCTTTCGCCTGAACCGATTGATTTAACTGGTCAGCCCTTGCATCTGTATGTACCTTTACCCCACTAAAATTAGCCCCCATCGCCTGTCCCATTGACCTTTGCAGACCGGCATCTAAAGGCTGTCCGCTACCCCTAGCACTGTTAATAGCGGTGTCCAAATCTGCTGTCACTTCCCCACCCTGTACCATTGACTTCGCTTGCAGTTCTTCCTCTTCGGGCTTTTCTTCTCGCTGTACCTCTGGGATAATGGGCGATCGCACCAGTTGAGAAATACTCGGTTTGGCTTGTAGTTCTTCTCCTGATTCCGTCTGATGCTGTACCGACTCCCCTTGATTTAACTGAGCAGAAGCTGGCGCACGAATCTGTTCTACCACTTGGGATGCCACGCGATCGGCCTCCTGCTCGTATTTATCCCCCACTGCACCGATCGCCAGTTTGGGTTGAACTACTAATTCATGAGATAAACCCCCAAACATCGGTTTCGCTTGTAAAATCGGTTGGTTTGCTAACAATTTGTTGACTGCTTGATTGCCGATCGCCCCTTGCAATTCTTCGATCGGATGAGTAGAAGAACGGGCGATCGCACTTTCTCGATTACTCGAAGCGATCGCATTTTTAGTTTGGATCAGGTATTGGTGTTTCATAAAAAACTCTGAGAGCGAAAATAACGCTGGGTGACTTGAGTTAGGTAAACGGATTGAGGAGTGAAATATTACAGTCTTCAAAATCTTTGATATTTCGCGTTACCAAAGTAAGTTGGTGAATTTTGGCTGTTGCGGCTATCAACATATCAGCTTGGGAGCGAGGTTTACCTTGAGTTCTCAAATTGCCTCGCAACTCGCCGCAACACCGAGCAATTTCTGGAGTTATAGGCATAATTTGGCATTGAGTTTTCAGGAATTCTTGAAACCAAGCTTGAATTTTGGCATTAGATTTTGAGCTTAAACCGTAGAAGATTTCTTCGACAGTAATTACACTGATAGCAATTGATGAAACTCCTTGGCTCCATTCCAGCACTCCCGGATTAGGTCTCGATCGTGCCAATTCACTGATGATATTCGTGTCACAAAGAAATGTCATACAAATTCTCAGCAAAGTCATTTGGACGATCTAAGCGAGGAGGCAGATCGAAAATATAGTCTTCCTCCGCACACAACTGACGCAACTCTGTAAAAGCATCGGCTAGAGAAGATTTATGTTGCTGCCGATACCAAGTGATGAACTCCTGAAAAATTTTTGCTTCCACAAATGCTGCTACCATGCGATCGCGCTCGTAAATGAGTTGAGGCTCGCTAACTACAGCACTCATCATTTCTGAGAATCTTTGCTGGGCTTCCTCGATTTTCCAGTTCATTTATCTCTCCTTTAACGTTGAGTTTTATCGATTTTATAACTTAAAGTATAGCTCATTCCGCTGGCAGTTTAGCGAGACAACTTAACTTTGTTTTCTCAGCCTTATCACTTTTGAGCCTGAAAAACTTGTTCGGCAGTCAAATTCAGTTCGGGGAATGCGGGCGATTCAATGCGATCGCTCCCTCGAAATTGTCGCACTTGATACTCCCCATCAACAAGCTGATATACAGAGAGAGTTGGTTGTTTGGGATTGCCAATAAAGCGCACTCCACCCAAACCTAAATAATCCGCAATCCAGTATTCAGGAATACCCATCGCCTCATAGTCAACGAGTTTGTAACCATAATCATCGCGCCAATTGGTACTCACAACCTCAACAATTAAGGGGATGGATGCGCCATAAATCAGGGTTGATTTTTTCTCCCATAATGGCTCGGATGTTAGCTGGCGGCGATCGACTAATAGTAAGTCGGGATTGTAGCCAGTTTCCTTGTTGTTTGGTTTAACTAAGGCTTTTTGAGGAATGCGATCAGGTAAATGCAGCCGGGAGTATTCTAGGGTTAATTCCTGCGCCAGGAATCCTGTAACATCTTCGTGAGGGCCTGTTGGTTGCATCTCTATTATCGTACCATCGTGTAGTTCGTAGCGCCTGTTCTCTGGCAGCCAGTCAATAAACTCATCAAAGGTTAGTAGTTTTGGTAGTGTTTGAATCATGAATTGCACCTCATTTTTGAGCCTGGAAAATTTGTTCCGCAGTCAGATTCAGTTCGGGAAATGCGGGCGATTCAATGCGATCGCTCCCTCTAAACTGTCGCACTTGATATTCCCCATCAACAAGCTGGTATATAGAGAGAGTTGGTAGTTTGGGATTACCAATATATCGAATTGCGCCTAGAGCGGCATAATCTACAACCCAATATTCAGGAACACCTAAAGCTTCATACTCAACCAGTTTAATCCCGTAATCGTCACGCCAATTGGTACTGACAATTTCAACAATCATCGGAGGAGTTGTATAAGCTGCGGCTGGACTGGGACTGGCTTTCATTCGTTGCCATTCACTTTTGGCGAACACCACAATATCTGCTTTGCGACTTTTCTCTTTTTCTCCCGGTTCTGCATTCAGTCTGACCTGTTTCAGGCGTTTGGGAACGTAAGGCAGGTTAAATGACAAACAGTGTTCGTAAAGTAAGTAGCAAAGATTGTCTGCCACATCCTCATGGTTTGCATTAGGTTCGCTAATTGGCATCGGTACACCATCAATTAACTCAAAGGTTCTATCTGTTCCGTCGTCCCAGTTAAGGAACTCATCAAAGGTTAGTAGTTTGGGTAGTGTTTGAATCATGGCAAGTTTCGCTGTTTAGTAATAGTGTAGCTCGATCGATCTGAATTCTTTCGAGCTGAATGGCAACGATCGTCAACTTGCATCTCCTGCGGTTGTAACAACTTCTGCATTTACAGTTTCCGGTGGCTGATTATCATCTGCAACTTCAGAGGCGTTGTTTAATTCTTCTTCGAGGACTTGAATTGCACCGCTGATGCGGAGTAAGGTATCGCGGACATTCGCTTGTTTGGCTTCCAAGTCTGCCAGCATTTTTTGTCCGGCTTCAAATTCAGACTTGAGAGATTGGAGGCGTTGTTCGAGTTGTTGTTTCATAATATGCTAAAAATTTTTTACTTTGAAATTTTCAAATTGAGCTTTTCAATTTGCTTTTGTTGCTCCTTAATCGCTTCGATCATAATGGCAATGAATCCTGTATAGTTAATTGCCTTCATGTTGTTCGGTCCCATTTCTACAAGTTCCGGGAATACAGTTTCAACCTCCTGAGCAATCATGCCCAATCGAGGTAAAGTTTCTGGTTGTGAATCTTTCCACTGGAAACTAACACCTCGCAATGATAGAACTTTATCTAAGACTTTACTTAAATTTCTGATATCTTTCTTCATCAGTACATCCGATATTTCAGCGTTCCCCTTAAAAGACCAAAATTTATTAGCGGCAAAACCCCCGGAAATTTCTTGTGGTTTAGCTAGGTTTCTCAGACTCAACCATTCATCATTCGAGTTAGAAAAGCGCTCTTCTGATAGCAGAAATTTGCCTCCTAACTGTAGTTTTTGCGTTGTGATGAGTCCGTTTACATTCAGGTTTCCGCTTACATTCAGCTTGGTTGTTGGACTAGAAGTAAATTCTAGGAGCGATTCGTAAGTGGTGCTTATACTTGCGTTAGGTCCTCGATCGTGTAATTCTTCCCTTGCTCCAATTCGACCTTTTATGAACAGGAGTACATACTGTTGCCCTTTATTCGGTCTCGCATCGAATGCTTTCACAGCGCCAATGGAGCTCAAAAGCTTTGTGCCGTCAGCACCGGGCTGAACCGCAGCATTGATACCACGGCTGCCCACAGCCACGATGTCACCATCTCGAGCATTTGCATTAACCCAAGCTGCCCATGTATCCCATTGATTTGGATCGCCAAAATTATCATCGTTCTGGTTGTTTTTGAAAGTTCCGTCAGGATGCAAAATAACCGTATTCAAACCGCGTTTTGTCGGCATATTCATTGACACATTATCAACTTTTAGGGAGGTATTGCCTGCTGGTGAAGAATCATCCTTAGACCCGGTAAGATCGATTGTGTAATTTTTAGTGAAACTCGCCATCCCAATGCCGACGTAACCGTTCGATCGCAAAGTCATTACTCGCTGAAGCTTTGTATCTTCCTTTTTTTCTTCGAGATCGCGATGAGCAAGTAAGATATCCAGTTGGGTACGCGAAGCGTTGTCTGACTTCTCATACCGTCCAATGCGAAAATCAACTATGTTAGACCAGGACGCGCTTGAAACACCATCACGAACCAAGGTTAAAACTGATTCTGGCGGTGCTAACTCGGAGGTTTTAGTTTGATTGACAAGTTTCTCGACAAGGTTCGGTGTTTTTGAAGCAACCACTAGGCTGGCGTTCGTTCCAATCTTTGAATTTACGTCTAGATAGTCGGTCATGCCAGGAGTTGCGCCAATACCAACATTACCAGTTAATCTGGCATTGGTAGCAGAGATATTCCCGCTAACCTTCAAATTACCGCCACTAATTTCCAGCTTTTCTGACGGAGTTGTCGTCCCGATACCAACATTACCATCGTGATTAATATGCAAGCTAACTTGAGGCTCGTCTTTCCCGATGTTAAATTGATTTGTCAGAAATTGTAGATAAGTGTCCCAACCCGTGCCTCTATAGGCGCGTATTTTAGCACTACCTGCTATCGCAAATTCATAGGATATATCCTGAAAACTACCTGGACCTCCAGGCTGGTTAGGACCGCGAATTGCGAGTTTGTAATTTTTACTATCATTTTGCCCTGTTCCGATATAAACATTTCCTTGAACATCCAAAGTCCCAGCCGGAGTCGTTGTCCCGATGCCAACTTTGCCGCCATTAGGGTTGACGATCAGGGAACCGCCACCCGTATTTTCTATCACGGAGGATGTTCCTCCAGCACTCAACGGACGCACGATAAAGTTAGAACCATTGTGTTCTAACTTAAGGCTGGCTGCGGTTGTTGCACCATCAATTTGAACTTGCAGCTTAGCGCCAGGAGTCGCTGTACCGATACCGATGTTACCTCGATCGAATGCAAGGACGTTTGGATGAGTAGTAGTATTATTCTTTTGATCGAAGACCCACCTCACCACGCCACCCGTGACATTTGTGTTCAAGTTTAAATAGTAGAGAGAAGGTTCTTTTTTCGATTCAAACTTGATGGTGTCTCCATTGTAATCATTGGGTGTCTGTATTGTTAACTTAGCACTTGGACTTGTTGCGCCGATACCAAGATTACCAGTTAATGTGGCATTAGTAGCAGAGATATTCCCACCAACCTTCAAATTACCGCCGCTAATTTCCAGTTTTTCTGTCGGATTTGTTGTACCAATACCGACACTGCAATCACTACCTCTTACAAACAATTCTTTGTCTTTACGTCCGATATATACATTTGAGGTTGCATCCGAATCACGATTGAGATAAAGATGCTTACTAGGCGTTATCGTATTAATATTCCAACCAGATGACCAGCCAATTATCTGTAGCTGACCCATACCGCTACCACTAAATGAAATATCGGCAAAATCGGATGCTGATTTAATAACTCTTAAACTGCTAGTCGTAATGCTACCTGTGGCTTTGATATTACCCGATACATCCAACTTTTCACCTGGAGAAGTCGTACCGATGCCAACATTGTCAGTGACAGAAAGTGTGCCGGTAATTTTTAAACTACCCTTTAGTTCAGCAAGAGATTTACTTCCATCATTCTTAGAACTGAGGGTGATTTCGCCGTCAATAGTAGGGAGACGCAAACCAGAATAGACGCGATCGCTATTGTCGATTTTGTCGCTGACTGCACCGTTAGTAATCGTTAGTTTGGCTAAGGGAATGAAATCGGTAAGTTTAGCTGAACTCAATTGAAATTTGGGTTCTTCTTGCCACCGCCTGCTGGTAATCTCATTTCCTTGTGTTTGTTGGTCAATTTTTTGCTCGCTGTATCCAATATATAAAGTGTAAGTACCATCAGGGATTGAGGGATTATTAGGAATGACAATTTTGGTTAAATCTACTTTTTGGAGGTCGCGCAAGATAATCTGCTGTCCTTGAGAATCGATCGCGCTTCCTGCCGATACATTGACAACTAAATTGCCTTCTCCTTTAGTAACTTTCAGCCCTTCAGCAATGCCCGAAACATGAAGTAAATGATGGTGCCAGCGCTGGCGATCGCGATGGTATTGTTGTTCGCGTTGAAAGTCATCTTCTAATAGATATTGTCCGGCAAAATAGTTCGGACGTTCGTTGGTTGGTGGTGTAATTCCATTGGTTGCCATAATAGTTTTCTCTTTTGGTTATTCTGTTTCAAAACTTACGTACAGAAACCGGGAACCCGGCTTTCTTTATTTCTTAAACCCGCGAAGGCGGGTTTTGTTTGTCTAGACGCGATTTCAATCGCCGAGTCATATAATTTATTTGTTTGTTTCGATTCCCTCGGTTCCCAAGAAGGTATTGCCATCTATATATTTATCCCCCTGTTTTGTGAATATTTTTAACCCAGGCGGTAAAGAGAATCGATCTTGATTTGGCTGAGTTTCCGATTTAATCTGCGATTTGTTTTGCGTGTTAGATTCAGAGTAAGTTGTGGCGATCGAAATCGAACCCGTAGCATCGCGATCGCTTAAATTGTCGATCGCGACATACCAATCTTTCACCGTCTTAATTTCTTCCTCATTTAAAGTATAGCTAACTTCCAGATTGCCCGTACCAACTTGAGAATTGTAAACCTTCACTTTTCCCAAACCTCCTTTAATACTCAATCTCAGATTGTTATTTTCATTCTTGGTACGGCTAATTGTGACAGCGATTTTATATGTCACCTGAAACCCATCCGAAGGTACAAAATCAATAGGCTTAATTTGAACGGCATAAACATTGCCCGTAATCTGCATTGACGGAACTTGAATTTTCAAGCCGTAATAGGTATGCGCGGGCTTTTCTTGGTCAATAATTGCTTTAGCAATGCGAACTTGCTGCCAATAACGGCTGGAATCCAGTTTGGGTAGCCTGAGTTCAACTTGAAAATAGTAGTCTGGAAAATAATCCTCCTCGTAGATTGTGACATTTTCTGGCAGTTTAACACTTTTCAAATAGAGGCTCAAAACTTGTGCCAATCCATCTTGAGTACCGCGCAGGCGATAGAGAGGAACAATTTTTTTAATAAACTCGCGTTTAGTAGCGGGTTGCCAATCATCTCGCAAACTTAAAGCGATCCAACTGGCTAACCAAGGCAGAAATTCTTCCGGTGTTAAATCGGGATTAAAGTAGGTATGAATCGATCCGATAACTGCTTCCAATCCCGGCGGATCTGAAATAGAGGAATCGAGAATTCCGGGATTTGTTTGAGAGGGAAAATCTTCACCAGTTAAAATCTTCTCAAACGCCAGCAAAAAGCGATCGATTACTTCATCGTCTTGCAGGATTGCGGGAAGATATTTAAGATAATCGCTGCTATTGCCACTCATGACCCAATCGATCCTTAAACTTGAGAGTAATCTGACCTATCGTGACGAGATCGCAATTTCTTTCTGCGAGACTGATACTGTTAACAGTATCGTTGTTCGCAGTTGTATTTGACTCGGAAAGTACAAGATTTTTAACATAATCTACTCCCGACACGCGATCGAATAAGCCATAGATTTCCGATCGATAAATATTGCGACCGAAGGGCCAGCCTTTGCCATCCCAATGAGTTCCAGATTGTAGGGGATGAAAAAAGCTGTTGATTTCTGCCCGCACGATTTCTTCGACTTTTTGAAGATCGGCACTATCTTCTAGATATAAATCAGCACTGATGTTGACTGTTAGGTAATTGGGTTGCACAATATGCAGGCGAGTCGTCAGCAATTTTCGCTTGTTTAACCAGACTTTTAAATCTCGGTTTAATTGCGAGATCTGGTCTTCTGGAACTTGCACGGAATCGGGAACGATAACTAAACTAATATGTCCGGGTGCAGCAGCATTTTTGTTTGAGGATTCCCGATCGCACTCTGGAATCACATGCACTCTTTTAATCTTATTTTTGTGTTCCCAATCAAGCAAAACAAGTTCCTCGAAATCCTCCTCAGTTACCGCCCGATATCGCTGCCGCAAGTCTAAAATTGTGGTGCGCGTTGCTTGCTGGAGTGCGGCTTCTCGCGTTTCTGGTTCCACCAATTCAACGGGTAAATTCCAAGGTGTTTGCTTGAGGAGATTTAGAAAGGTTTCGTAGTTGCGATCGCCCACTCGATTCGCGCGATACAGCGTCATTTCAGTCAACCAAGCCAGCAATTCAATTAAGATAATTCCCGGATCGCTGGGGTTGTGGTCAGTCCATTCGGGACATTCGATCGGAATCAGAGATCGCGCTTCTTCTACTAAATCATCATAGGTGCGATCGTCGAGATTTGGTAAAGGAATTGACATCGATTAACCTCCTATATCGGATAAAAACAAGGTAATATGATGACTGCCAGAAAAAATCAGAAATGGTTCTGGCGGCGCTGGCGGTTCTGGTTTGATTTTGACCGATAAAGAACGGACATAATCTAAACCATCGATCGCTTCAATTAAGGCATAAAAATCAGATTCGTGGGGTTCCCTGCCAAATTCCCATCCTTGTCTGCTGACACCGCCTGTGAGAGGATGGAGAAAGGTTTCTAAACGTTGAATAACTGCATTCCTAACAGCATCGGCAACTTCTAAGGAAGTAGGAACAACCTCCGCCGTCACCGTAACTTCCAACCATTGAGGACTGCCAACCCAGAGGTTAAGTGCAGGAGAAGCCCGATCGCGCAAATAATTTTCCACGCGATCGATTAGTGCCAAACTAGGTATAGGTTGAGGAGAATTATTGCGAGGAACTACAAACAGTTTGACTAAACCTGCACGAATTTTTTTGAGTTCTGTCACTTTCTCATCCCGTTGTTGTTGTGTTAATTCTCGGTCGTCCAACCACAACTCTTCAGTCAATGGATCGTAATTAGGCGCGATCGCTTTTACTCTAGCAATATCGGGAGATGCTTCATAAGCCAAATCTTCAAAATCTTGAACGGTAACGGCACGATTTCGATGGCGGATAAATTTTTGTCCTCTTTCCTTAACTCGATCGATCGGTTCGCGATCGCTTCCACCAGCAGCAGCTTCTAAATTCGTGACGCGATCGATGTAAGGAATTGTTGTTTTTAATTGGTTAATTGTTGCAGCAGGTTTGTTACCTTTTGCGCCGCCATCGGTTTTGTATCTCGTCATCCGAATGTTGTTGCGACCTTGAGGCGGAATCATTCCATATTTTCCATCGCCAAACTGGATTTCTCCGGTTAAGCGATTGATAGTGTAGTGCCGATCGCGCATTCCCGACTGATAAAAATCCGAGACTTCATGCCATCGCACCCACACAGTTTCTACCTCTCCCTTCTCATCTCTAACGATAGTAATTGCCTCTTTTCCTTCTAACTTTTCAATTGCTTTCTGTTCTTCGATAGGTGGCATTTTTTGTTCTTGTACCTCCAACTGCTGACCGGGCAAAATAGGAGATTTAACGGTGCGAAATGTGTGATTGGGGTTGCCATTACTGGAACCTAAAATTTCACTGTGCAGCGTTGTAGTTTGATTTGCCCAAATCGTATTTGTCAGGATGCGACGCAAGCGCGGTTGCACTCGATAACCGCCGCTTTCCCAACAGACGCGCAACCAATATAGGGTTTGGTTAAATTCCTGAGTTGCGGTAAAATCGGATGGTCCGATAAATTTAATCAGTCCGCGATCGCTAAAAGCAGCCGTTTCATCGATCGCGCCCAATCTCGTCCAAATATTGCCATTGAAATATTCCCAAACTAAGCGAGGTTTGGTGGGATTTGTAGTTGTTGCCGATAAGTCTTGAGATGTCGGGTATTCTACTTGGAAATACAGCGCGATCGATCGATTGGGGAAAGGTCGATCGAAACCTAAATATAAATAAGGCCTGGTATCGGTCGAACGAACGAACGGTAAAAATCCCGTGTCATTATTAATTACCTGTTGCACGTAACTGAAATTATTGTAAGTTATGCAGGTGGAAATGTCGGCGCTTTGATTGCAGGTATAATCGAGTTGGATCGATCGCACTGATGGCGGTGCAAAACTAGCAGATGAGTTCAGCATGACTGTCGTACCTGCTGGAAACTCTTGGATACTTTCTGCCAAAATGAGCTTTCGATCGGCTAAATTAATATTTTGAATTGAAGCTGTCTGCGAGTTATTTGCAGTCGCGATCGAAACAGAATCGCCCAACATAAAGCCTCTCACATTTTGAACGGTTAGCGACTTTTCTGCGGTGTTTGCTTTTTGGCTTAAGTAAGTCAAAGTAACGGGTTGACCTAAGGCAGTTTCATTCCCGTAATTCCCTTTGATAATGCGAACGCGCAGCCAGTAATTCGTCTCGCCATTCACTGCAATTTGAGTTCCAGATTGCGAGAGTGTAAACTCTACCTTGCCACTTGCTGTAAATTTAATGGGAGACAATTTTAAATTTGTAATTGCTTCTCCGTTCAAGTTTTTGGCAGTAAGTTGCAATGCTTCCCAACTACTTCCATTCCAAGCTTCCCAAACCACCTCCACATCACCGCTATTCGGATTGATAGGTAAGTTTTCACTCAGTCTCACTGTCACCGTTACTTTGGCATTTTTTAGGGACATGACTTGGCTGGCAATATAGAAAGTATCATTAAAACGGGGTTGTTCGCCAAAGGGATAAAAATCTTTACTCAAATCGATCGGAATAGTGTTAAAAAAGCATCGATCGCAAGTTAAATTGTTGCGTTGAATTTCGGCGGTAGCGGTGATGCGATTAATCTGCGGTGATGTTGTGAGAGATGAAAACAGTTTAACGCGCAACCAAGAGGCATTTATACCCTTAACTGTATGGGGATTAATGGCGGGAAAATTGGAAATTGTCACCGGATTTGTTGAAGTTCGAGATAATAGAATTTGCCAATCAGTTCCATCCCAATAAGACCAATCGAGAGATAATTTATTCCAATCTGCTGCGTTTGAGGATGCAACATTTATAGTGACTGTTTTAGGGGCCGGTAACGTAAAGAGTTCGCTAGCTAAGTAAAGAAAATGTTCGATCGCAGTATCTCCTTCAAAAGCTAAAAAAGAATTATCTATTTTTCCTGTTGCTTGTAAAGTGCGATCGCTATATTTATCTTGACTATACTGCCGCACAAATACTGCTTGCAATTGCACGGGAGTTACAATTAAATCACTGGCTGTTTCAAAAACAACTTCTTCCTCTTCTCCTTCAAGAAGTGGCGCGGAAATTTGGGTGTAAGCTGGAACCAAAGCTGTTGTATTTTCAGGCACGCCAGATGCGAGATAAAAAGTTAATGGAACTCGTGCGGGTTGGGGTGGTAAAATTTGCGTGCCAAGCAAATCTAGGAAGGCGAGAAAGTTTTTGTCAGGGACTCGGTTGATGCGATCGCTAACTGTTGCTGCCATCCGCCCAAAAATGCGAATTAGCGCCAAACCTGCATCAGGCTTTTCGGGTTTTAACCAGCCTTTAACCTTAACATTAATTTGTTTTAAATCGTTGACTTTGGCGATCGCACCTGCTAATTGTTCGTTAATTAACGTACCTGCTTTGATGATATTGCCGTCAGTGTCTGTGATATCTTGAGCGAGAGTGCGATCGAGCAACAAATCGGCTTGATTGTTGACTAATTCGCTATTTTCCTGGACGGTATAATGTTGTACTAATTTTACCGTTTGTGCGACGATATCGTCATAGGTGCGGTTATCAATTTTTGGCGGTTGAATCGACATAAGAGTTAGCTTAAATAGAATGGATAAACTAAATTGAATCGATTATTTGTCGTGCGAACTTGATAATTAACTTGAATTAACAATCGGTTTGGTTTGCTGGGATCGGGACCCGCATCGACATTCAATACATCGATGCGCGGTTCCCATTGAATTAATGCTTGACGCACTTCATCAATCGCAGTTCCGATCGTACTTGCGCTATTGTTTGCAAATACTAAATCATGAATTCCACAACCAAAATCGGGACGCATCAACCGTTCTCCCCTTGCGGTACTTAATATCGTCCAAATTGATTGGCGGACGCACTCTTCATAATGCGCCATCTTGATTTGATTGTTTTCTAATTTAACCGGGGATGTCCATCCAACTCCGAGAAAATTGCTATTCATTGGTAATTGGTAATTAGTAATTGATAGTAGGCAACAGGCAATAGGGAATAGGCAACAGGCAATAGGGAATAGGCAACAGTAGGCAACCGGCAACAGGTAGTAGCTTTTAATTATTGAGCTTATGGATTATTGAAATAATCATTTTACTTTCTTCCTTAAGAGAATCGATAATTGATTGTATCTCTTTGTCTGTGCATAGTCCTACTCTTGCTGATAAAATAAGATGAGTTTCCAGTTCGTTGACTGAGCCTTGGGCTATGTTCAAAAATCTTTTGTAGTCACCCGCAGATCTTCTACCGTAGCCTTCAGCAATATTGGCTGGTATAGAAGATGATGCCCTTCTTATTTGTTGAATCATTCCATAGCGTTCCTCGGCAGGAAAATGTTTAGTCAATAAATAACATTTTTCCGCAATATCTATACCTTGTTGCCAAATTATCAAGTCCTTAAAATCCCGAATCTCTGACATTGCTTAACTCCTGATGTTAACAAACTTTTCCCTGTTCCCTTCTGTTGCTGCTTCCCTGTTGCCTTTTATTCCCTGTTCCCTATTCCCTATTCCCTTCTGTTGCCTATTCCCTGTTCCCTGTTCCCTGCAACTAAATTGCTTTAACGCGCTGTTGCGTGACAACAACAGTTAATGGCGTACCTGTAGGCATACAAATTGCTTTGCTATCCTGCAATAAAACGGGTTGTCCCATTACTTTGACTCGGGTAGCAGCGCTAGTCCACTGCGCTGTTGTGCAAGGGCCGACATTGGCAGTGGGTGGGGGATTTGTACAGCCTGAAATTGCATAAGGAAAAGCTTGAGTCACCACAGCATTACCCATTACTTTTACCCTAGAATTATAATCAGTAGGCTGCGCTTTTCCTTGATGCGCGCAATTTACCGTTGCACCGACATGCAATAAAGTTCCTGGCATTATGTTACCTCCAAAGCACCGTCATTGATTTTTACACCTGACAAACATTTAATTCCTATCGCCGAATTAGCCTCGATATTGCAGTTACCATTGGCTTGAATTTCGCAGTTTTGTTTTGCTTGAATCTTCAGATTGTTGCACTCAAGAGCGATATCGCCTCCACTTGTTTTGATGTTAATTTTGCCCTTAGCTTCGATCGTCATATCTTGTTCTACTTTGATCGTAATTGCATTGTTTTTAGAGTCGATCGCGATCTCGTTTTTACCCGTAGAATCCTGAATGATAATTTTTTCGGCATCTTTCGTATCGTCCAAAATAATTTGATGACCGCTGCGGGATTTAATCAATCGCTTGTTATTTTTGCCATCTCCATTCGTTTCCGGCGGTTTATCCTTGCCATTCCACAACCCTCCTAAGATGTACGGAAAATTTACATCCCCTTGGTCAAAAGCAACCAATACCTCATCGTCAACTTCCGGCAAAAAATAGATGCCTCTTTCCTTCCCCGCCATTGGAGTCAATACCCTCGCCCAATAACTCTCATCGGTATCAGAGATGCGAGGGAATTTTACTTTTACTCGCCCCAGTCCTTCTTCATCTTTATTATTGGTAACTGTGCCGATCGTCACGCCATAAAAGCGATCGCTATCCTCCGATCCAGCAGACAAAAAATCGAGTATTCTACCTGTCATTAATATGACCTCCTATATATTTGAGAAAAAATGTAAAATCCGAACTGTTTGTAGTGCGATCTTAAGTCCTCACTATTGACATTTTGCACCAATATCAGAAACCGGGTTTCTGGCAAAGATTTTGCATAAAAACCGATATTTTTCGTCAGAAACCCGGTTTCTCGCTTGTTTTGAAAGAGGAATTATGATTCTATGATGCTGCATTTCTTTTTACCGAAAATTGAGTGCGATAACCTTGAGTTTTGCTGTAAGAGTGGGTGACAGCAGTAACATAATAAGACCCGCTAAAGCGTTTACCGATACCAGTAATTTCGATCGCAGTACCGGGATGCAAATCTGTACGACCCAAACAACTGCCATCGCCGGTGATATAGTTCAATGCCATTTCATTAAACATTTTTAAGGCAATTTGATTTGCTTCTGCTTGACTCGAAACAGTGACATTTGCGATTGTATGACTCGTCTTGCCAAATTCTCGATCGACCACCTTCGGCCCGCTAACAGAACCCTTCATTTTAGTAGTTTCATTACCAACACCTGCCTTGCTAACAAACAATTCTTTCTTTTGAGGGTCCCACCCTCGCACCTCCACCTGTCCGATCTGATTCATCGTACTCAGTCTGGCAGAAAAGTCCAGCAAATCTTCTTCACGGTTGAGTTTTAGCACCTGACTGCTAGCATTTTGGGGCGATCGAAAATATAGCGTCTTGTTGTTAACTAACACTTCATACCCAATCCGTTCTGCCCGATATTGCAAAAAATCCCAATCGGTTTTATTGGATTGCAAAACAAGAGTTAATTTTTCTTTGCTATCCTCAACTTTAGCATCGATTCCCCGATCGCTAGCAATTTGACTGGCAATTTCGCTGTCTTTCATGTCAAGAAAACTGCGGCTTTGAGTTCCCCGCATTAAGCGATGGCGGAGGTCGTGACCTCGCACGGTCAATGTGGGTGCGGCATCGTGGGAAAAGCTAGGTTCTAATCCCGTAATATCGCCAATAATTAGAGTTTCTAATTTGTCATAACCCATTTTAATTTCCACAGTATTGCCACAGTCAAATAACTTGTCATCAACCCAGGTCAGTTCGCCTTTCATCGCATCCCAAGTCTTTAATTGAAGGGTAAACATTCCCGCACCTTCTAGGTCTTCCACCACAGTTACGCTTGACAAATCTGCGATCGCTTCTGGTGGCAGAGGATTGCCCGCGATCGCAATTTTGACTTGAGGAGTTAGAACTTCTTTACCTTTAGGTTGAGACATTTCAATTTTAGATTTTAGATTTTAGATTTTAGATTGGGATTGGGATTGGGGATTTTTCATGGGGGAGGGCGGGTTTATTTAACCTGTTTGTAACCCAAAATGCTGTTGGCGAACCCGCCCCTACAGGCTGTTGGAATGCTGCAAGATGTGAGATACAAACAACCGTGATTTGAGATTTGAGAGTTGGGATTTGAGACATCAAAGCGGCGGAACCGTGAGGCTTTGACCGGGAGTAATTTGGCGCGGATTGTCGAGGCGGTTAGCAGCAGCAATGACTCTCCAAAGTGAAGGATTGTTGTATTCTTCCGCCGCAATACTGGTCAATGTTTCTCCGCGCCGCACGATGCGAATTGGGTCATCAATTGGGTTTTGTACTTTTTGTTTGATTTCTGGCGAAATCCATTCCTCAAACGTGCAATTCATCTTAGCCCTGACTGGCGTTCCATCTGCCAGAAAACGAGTAAATGTTTTAGTTAAACTCTTGAGAACTCCTTGAAATAAAACTGTATTGCGCCCCCATTTAAGTCGGCAGATCGGAGGTCGAGGAATTGCACCTAAACCGCTCTTTTTTTCAGTGAGTTGATAAATTTTTCGAGTGTATTCGCGGACATCTTTAAGTCGGCTGCTGCCGAATAAATCCAGTCCAATAATACTATCGATCGCGAGGCTGCTTTTGTCTGCTTTCAACAAGCTAGTATCGAAAAACAATTCGACCGTTAAGGTTGCTGGTTCTTCTGACGGTTGCAGGCTATTTCCTTGGCCCTGCCATCCCGTCTTAGTAATTGAAATTTGCTGGGGGTTGAAAAGGGCTTTAATCGGTTGACTTTCGTCGAAAATTGGGAATTTACGTTCAACTACAATTGTCAGTTTTTCTAACTCCATGTTTTCTTACCTCGGCGTTCGCTTTCTACAATTAACCGCTGCATGAGTTTGCGTTCTATTTTGTCGGTTAGTGCCTCCAGATCGATCGAATTTTGAATGTTAGAGTTATTTTGGATGTTGGGTTGTTGGATGTTGGATGCTGCGTTGGACTGTATATTCGGAGAAACTTCTTTAGATAATCCCGCAGTCTCGATCGTGGGTTCAGTTCTCGATAGTCCGGTAATGCTTGGGTTGGGTATTTTCAATTCTGTTTGCACTGATTCAGTCTTAACAGCAGGACTGGAAAATACAAGAGGAGTTGCTAATGGATTTTGGATTTTAGATTGGAGATTTTGGATGATTTCCCTAGGAACTTTTGGCGGACTGAAATTTAAATTTTGCTCGATAATCGGTTTCTCAATTGGTAGTTTTGTGCCGATCGAAGTTAGTTGAGATACTAAAAGATTGCGATCGCTTCCACTCACAAATTTTGCTTGTACGATCGTTCGCTGACTGCTGGAAGACGTTCCCAGTGTCGTATTTTTCCCCTCCCCATTTATACTCAAAGATTGTAGGTTGGGTTGAGCGATAGCGAACCTTCCGCCCAACAGGTTATTTTTGTTGGGCGGATCATCGTTTAGCGGAGGTTTTATTACCTCAACCCAACCTACGGAAGGAGAGACAACTTTTATTGGACTGCTAGGAAAGTTTTCCTCTCTTAAGTTTGTCTCTAAAAACTCTTGGGGATTAGGCATCTCGCCTGCAAAATAGTTTGTTTTTTGGACAATTTTATTGTCCCGATCGCTCCCACTCACAAGTTTCGCCTGCACGACATTTGTTGGATTGCTAAGCAAGTTTTCTCCTCGGGAATTTGTCTCTAAAAACTCTTGTGAGTTAGGCGTTTCGCCAGCCAAATTATCGGTTTGTTGGATAAGTTGATTAGCCCGATCGCCCCCACTGACAAATTTAGCCTGCACGACAGTTGTTGGATTGCTATGCAAGTTTTCTCCTCTTAATTTTGACTCTAAAAACTCTTGTGATTTAGGCGTTTCACCTGCCACATTATTGTTTATTTGAACAAGTTTATTCGTGCGATCGCTCCCACTCACAAATTTCGCCTGTACAACAGTTGGAGTATTGCTAGGAAAGTTTTCTCCTCTTGAATTTGTCTCTAAAAAATCTTGTAAGTTAGGCGTATCGCCAGCCAAATTATCGGTTTTTCGGACAAGTTGATTCGTGCGATCGCCCCCACTGACAAATTTGGCTTGCACGACAGTTCGCTGACTGCTAGGAGGCTGACTTAATTCAGATGAAATAGTTCCTGTTTGAGGAGTTTCTTGGAGTTGCGATCGAGCGTAAACAATCGGGATTTCATCGCCCTGCAAACCAATTTTGCGATTCCATCTTTGGGTAAGACGATCGAGCAAAGGCAAGCGATTAGTAAACTGTTGCGATCGCCCGACAATTTCCCAACCCATGCCAGTATTAATTACGCCCGGTCGTTCGATCGGACGCAGCAATCTACGCATCAATTTTGAGTCTAAATAATCCTGCATCACAATTCCTCGATCGCTTTATTAACTATTGCCTCTTGCCTGTTCCCTATTGCCTTTTACCTCTTAAAATCCTGCTAGTTGAGCGCCAGCCCGAACAGCAGCCAATCCGCGCGCGATCGCGGGTTTAGAAATCCCTTGATGCACCAATTCAATTCGTTCGATCGCTACTTGCGAGTCATTAGCTGCATTAAATTGCGGACCAGACCACTTAACAGGATAAGCCTTTTTAAAATTCCACCAAGTTACAGGAAGTCGCTTGCGATCTAACAACATAATCGTGCCATTTTTGAATTTAACCTTGCCCTCGGCTGCATCTTCATACCAATTCCACAACGTATCAATATCGGTTAATCCGTGGCTTAAAACCAATGGAGGATAAACAATCCGAGTCGGAAATTTATGAGCGTATTCATTCACGCCACCTTCTTGATATTCTTCAGTTTGAATCTCGCTGTCCAAACCCGTTACTTCTGAAAAATTTCCAGTCAGCAACCCATCGATTTCAATGACAAAGTTATAAGCCATATAAGGGTCATATCTCAACCCTGATAAATCGGTTCCCGCCGCAAATGCAGCATTAAGACCTAATTTGAAAACCATTACTCTCACTCCTTTTCTATTACCTGTTCCCTGTTGCCCATTCCCTATTCCCTATTCCCTATTCCCTATTCCCCATTCCCTGATTGATTTGAGAAATTTGAGCTACCCATTGTTGTCGATCGCGGTGTTCCATGCTCATAATTTGTTCGTGGGACCAGTGAAAATGATAGGCTATATATGCTACCTCTTCCAACAGTCGATCGATCGGGTAGCTAACTACTCCCCCAGCGGTACAGTTTCCACTTCAAACTCACCTTGACAGTGCGGACAAGTTACTAAAAAGCGGCTGTTTCCGTTTTGGTTGATGCGTTGATAAAAGTCTTGCAAGTAGACTAAATCGGCAGAAAATAAACCCTCGATCGTTTTTGGATTAATCTGCTGGAGGGTTCCTAAATTAACAATCACCCGCGACAATAAAATAATTACCAAATAACCGGGATTTGCCTGCACTCGCGGGTCGCGCAGGGGTGCAATTTCATCGTAGGCTGTAGATAATCTCATCGTACCTTCGCGGTGAATATTGCCTTCTGGATCGATGTAGCCTTGCGGCAATATAAAGGGAAATTCTGTTTGTTGCACCATAAGAGATTTGAGATTTTGGATTTCAGATTTATATTCATTTTCCGCAAAGTTTAGATCCCCCTAAATCCCCCTTAAAAAGGGGGACTTTGAACCTCTTGCTCCCCCCTTTTTAAGGGGGGTTGGGGGGATCTAAGGATTTGAAAACACACGCTAGGTGGCTCTTAAGGTTAATGCTCAGACAGTTATTTTAACTCCACTTATCTACAGTTATCCCTTCATGGACTAATTCCAAACTTTCGACTAGCACTTCATCAGAAGTTGCATTAAAGTCTACTCCCGACCAATTTGTAGGCCAGCAATTGGTTAAGTTCCAGCGGATTTTTTCGGTTCCGGTATGGTCGAGTAAAACAATGGAAATTTCCCGACGTTCGGCATTGCCTTTCATCAGGTTTTGCCGCCATTTCCAGAGTTCGTCGTTGTTGGTAACTCCTCGTTTGAGAGTGACATTACCATAAGTATTTAATCCTGGGATTTTCCGCTTGGTTAGGGGGTCTGTTCCCTCGCGATATTCGGTCGCAGTTTGAGAAGAATTCAGACCGGCGCATTCTCTGAAACCTGCATGAATTATGCCATTCCATTCGACAAAAAAGTTACATCCAGCATAGGGATCTGGTTTGTGGGGAGGTTTGATATCGGGCATAGTAAAAACTCCTGAGATTTTAGATTTTGGATTTGAGATTTTAGATTTTGGATTGTTCTTCCAGCTTACCTGTTGCCTGATTGCCTGTTGCCTATTGCCTTAAATTAACTCCTGTGGAACCGTGAATTAAACGAACGATAATGAACTCGCAAGGAATCGTTGGTGCTAAACCAATTTCTGTGACAACTTTGCCGCTGTCTCTGATTTCTGGCGGATTTGTTTCATCATCGCACTTGATAAAAAACGCTTCTTGATGTGTGTTACCTTTGAGCGCGCCTTGTCGAAATAGAAACTCGAAATAAGCAGTTAATTCCCGTTCGATCCGCAGCCACAATTTGAAGTCATTGGGTTCAAAAGCCACACTGGCAAGGTTGCGATCGCACCAACGACTAATTGTTAAAAATAGCCGCCGCACGCTGATATAACGCCAGTTAGGATCTGAACTTAAAGTGCGGGTTCCCCACACTCGAATACCGCGTCCGGTTAAAGAACGCAAGCAGTTTACTCCGGTTGTTGCTGTTTCTGAATTGAGCCTTTCAAAATCAGCATTTGTAATAGTAAGACTCAGATCTAATACGCCTTCCAAAACATAGTTTGCAGGAGATTGGTAAACGCCAGCAGCGCGATCGCTACGGGCATAAATTCCGGCAATATGACCGCAAGGAGGAACCTCAAATAAGTCAGTTGTTCCTGTTGCCTGTTGCCTGTTGCCTGTTGCCTTTTCTAAAGACGAAACTTTCAGCCAAGGGGCATATAATGCACCGTTAATATTAGATAAACCCTGCTGTTGCTGTTGAACTTCTCGGACAGATTGATTCCCAGCATCGAGAATGGCAAAGCGATCGCCCAACAGTTCGCAATGTTCTAAAATGGCTTTCTGCATCATCAGAATCTCCGTATCTTGCCTTGCTAGCATGATGTCTGGGGCGCAAACAAGGTCGATCGTATCCAAGGAGGCGATCGCATTTAATCCCTCTTGCAATGCACTCTGAGTAACATCTTTTATGCGGACGACATAACACAAACGACCCCCATTTTCAAAAAAGCCCCGCACCGCATAACCCAAGTAATTATCGGATAGCAACTTACCGAAATGCTGTTCAAACTGAGGCCAAAGTGTTAGCAATTGCGGGGCATTCAACGACCCATAATTTGCCAAACCCAGGAATGCTGGCACGCCTGTCATCAGTTCTGGTTCTGGAGTTGAAAATACGCCCTCCAAATAAACACCAGGTATTCGATCGTTTGTCAGCATTTGTCCCTCCCTTTAACAGCAATCTCCGCCGTTCGTACTGCGGACTTAAGTCCGCTTTTTTCGAGGACTTAATACCAAATCTGGGTTTCCAACCCCCTTTATTCTTTTAGTCGGCGCAGGCCGACTTTGTTTGTATAGTAGCGGTTTCAACCGCCGAGTCATCAAGGAGATAAATAACCCGGATTTGGTATAAGTCCTCACTACAAACCTAATAACATCATTTACTACCCGGTCCTCCCCACTGACTGAGTTTGAAAATTACAAACTCGGCGGGTTTAACAACCGCAACTCCGATTTCGATAATCACTTGACCGGCATCGCGCACTTCCGGCGGATTATTTTCCTCATCGCACTTGACAAAAAATGCCTGTTCTGGAGTATTGCCAAACAGCGCGCCGCTGCGCCAAACTGTTAGCAAGAAAGCCGTAACAGTTCGTCGAATTCGCGCCCAAAGATCGGGAGAATTCGGTTCAAAAACCGTCCATTGAGTGCCTTCATCGATCGACTCGCGCAAATAGTTAAACAAGCGACGAATGTTGATGTATTTAAACTCGCCGTTAGCATCACCTCCTATGGTGCGCGCGCCCCAAACTCGGATATTGCCGTTGAGGTCGCGAATGCAGTTTACACCTTGAGGGTTGAGTCCATCTTGTTGGTTTTTACTAATTTTTTGTGACAACTCCAAAGCCCCGATTACGACTTCATTGGCAGGTGCTTTGTGAACGCCTCTTTGCGTGTCTACGCGAGCGTAAATTCCGGCAATATGACCGCTAGGCGGTACAGGTTTTAGTCCCTTAGTTGCTGGATCGAAAACTTGAATCCAGGGCAAGTACAAAGCTGCATAATTTGAATTGAATGGTTGCAGTTTTTTGACATCATCCGGTTTGCTGAGATCGATGGTTTTGGGACTGTCGAGGATGGCAACTCGATCGCCCAAATTTGTGCAATGGTCTTTGATTTTTCCCAGCACATTAATATCATCGTTTCCGGGGGCTGCAACGATGGCAATTTCATCGATCGCCTCGAATTGGTTGAGGGCATTTTCCACCTTATCTGTACCTGTTACCCAAACCACATAACAGCGCGTTCCGCCGTTGTTAAAAAAGCCGTAGACTGCATGGGCTAGCGTATTTTGACCGCCAATATCTGAAAAGTCGCCAAAGAATTTTTTGAAGTCAGCGAAGTTCGTACACAGCTTTACTTCTCCTGCAGCAACTGACTTGAATATCGGTTGATAGTCAACCACAATCTCACCACTAGGCGCATCCGTAAAGGAGATACTAGATTTATTGTCCTGATTTTCAATTGAAGCTGTCGTATCAGTTCCAGCAACTTTTACTTTAAAGGTTCCAGCCGTTTTTGAAACTGGATACTGACTGAGATCGAAAGTCTTTATTGTCCCATTTCCAGTGCCGACTTTCTCTCCTTCTACTTTTGCCAGATCGATCGTGTAAGTGTTGTTAGGATCTTCTGTCTTTTTAGTGCCTTCTTTTTTGTTAGTACCTTCTATGGTGATGATACCAATAAATCCAGCGGTACTTGTTCCTACGCCAGCAATGGGAGCGATTCCTGATGAAATTTCCTCGACATATACGCCTGGAGAAAGATATGTTGGCATGGTATTGACTCCTTAGATAAAAGGTAATTAGTCATTAGTCATCGGTCATCGGTCATCGGTCATTAGTCATTGGTTATTAGTTATTGGTTGTTAGCAATTCACTATCGATCGCATATTTCAAAAAACTTGAAAGCGATACTAGCTAGTGTTATTTGTCTTGACTGCCGTACCGTTTTGTTTGACCAATTTAAAATTATGCTCGATTACTTCTCCCAAACTAAACTGTAAAGTTTCTGTTGTTTCTCGATCGCCTTTGGTAGTAACAATAACTTTTACAGTACGTTTGACACTTTCTTGTTTGGGTGCTTCTAAACCAATTAATTGGTAATTTCCCTCACCGTCGGTGACAGTCGTTTCGCCACTACCCAAAATTTTGACCTTAACTCTGGCGATCGCAACTCCTTGCAAGTCGGTTACTTTTCCCCGAATTCCTGAAGGAGATAAGGCAAGATTGGCAACAGCAAATTTTGGTTGATTGGAGTTATTGTTGGAGGGCGGTAAAGTAACGGTGGTTTCGGCAATTTTGTAGCGCGCGGCAGCACTCGGTAGCGATGCAGTTAAAGTATATTCACCCGGAGGTAAATCGATAAAATAGAAGAAACCGTCGATCGCGCTTGTTGTTCGATCGCACCTTTTTGCTAAAGTTTCCCACTGAGAACCGTATTGCAATGCTTGCAACGATCGCTTAGTTTTAAATGCGTCAGGCATTGCGGTAATTTCCACGAGCGCATTGCCGATAGTTTGACCAGTTTCTTTATCGCTAACTTGTCCCGCGATTGCGACTTGATGGCGAAGAGAATTTAGTTCAATCCACTTTGACATGATTTTCCCCATTTTTCCTAATTGCCGATCTGCTTCTCGATCGCTAGCGACACAAATTCCCCAGTTTCATCCACCGGAACAGCAATCGTCAGGGTATAATTCAATGCAGCTTTAGGCTTGCCTCCGATCGCCTGCCAAAATTCGCCCAAACTATTTAACAAGCTAGGACGCAAACTAATCGATCGAATCGGAGGTTCCTGGTCTTTCAAACTTCCTTCAAGTACCGTTGCTGGAAGTTTAGGGTAACGGATGAGCGCTTTCATTACTTGACCGAGTAACATATGTTCGGTCTTCGGTTCCGTTTTAGGATCGGATTGCGCGCTAGGCCAAGCCGTAATTAAGTAAGAACAATCCACTCGGGCTGGGGGGCGCTTTCTAATTCCCCTACCGTCATTGGTGCGTTCCAACGACCATTCACTGCTGCGCAAATCCAGATTTTCTCGGATATCGTAAAGAAAAAGACCGATCGCGGGCAGCGTCACTTTGTTGCGAAACTCGCTGTCGGGTGCAGCAAAACTAATCTCTACTTGCGACGACAAACTAGGCGGCAGTTCGCGCCTGAGAAATGTTTCTAAAGTGCTATCCAAGTCTTCAAGCACGATCGTGTTACCTGTGGCTAAAATTGCTGGCTGTTGAGTTTCCCTGATGGTATTTTTCCCGCTGACAGGACTGGGCAATTTCCCGGCAGGGAGACATGAATGCTCTAGCCGTACCGTTCAACAAAGCTGTTCAACAAAGTCATGGTGTTGACAATCGCACCCTTAAAAACTTGCTAAGTAGAATCAATAACTGTTCTCGCGATCGCTACTCGCTAAGGATTTGGTTATCGGATTGAAATTAGCGCTTGATTTAAGCAGCAACCGTGTAAATACTGAGCATATAGCCTGTTTTAAACGATTTTTCAGCAAGCAACTACTGTTAGTTACAAAAATTAAAAATGTTGCCGATTGTGCCAAACGCTCGCCTTTGAGAAGCCATCGGAACCTAATTAGTTGTATGGTGCGTCGCTGGTTTAATCTTGGTGTATGGCGAGAATTATTCGCGACGCACCCTAAGTTCCTGCTTATTATAAAGGGGGTAAGTAACCCGGATTTAGTATAACAAATCAACGGCTCGGGGAAACACCGATTGAAGGGCAAGCGCAAGCGATCGAAAGCGGATTTGGCTGACCTAGAAACCATCCTGGAAATACTCAGCCACTCGCGAGAGCGAAAGATGAGCGAAAATTAGAGGTTTTAGCAAAACCACAAATCTGAAACCCTCGATAAATCGAGCAAAAAAGGTATGGGGGCGGAGGGACTTGAACCCACACGACCGTTTCGGGTCAACGGATTTTCTTACTACTATAGTTTTCACTACCGCACGTTCAACGTATTGATGCTTTTTCATGCTTTAACGCTAAACGTATGTTTGTAGTCTGGACTATGCCTTTACCTTTTAATACAACTCGTTAATCTAACTTGCGTAATCTAACTTGCGTACCAGTCAGGTAGGAGCCATCTAGTCTCTACACTTTCTCTCAAGAACTCAATCCCTGGATATCCTGTCAAAATATGCAGTACGATCGGAACTCAGAGCTTAGCTCGGCGTTGGCAGTTTAAAGCGTTCGCCGATTTTGACTCCATTCATACCGAGCATTTCGGCTCGGATGCTCAATTTTCACTAAGTCCGTAGCGTCTACCATTCCGCCACGCCCCCAAGTGTTGGTTTGTAGTGTCGATCGACAGTTTGCACCGCCGTCAAGCACAGCTCTCTATCGTACAGGTAAAATCCAATTTAAGCAACCCCCACGCAAAAAAAATTTTTCCAAAAGCTGCGCAGCACTCTCTCAGGCGATACAATAACCATTCAGTACGGGAATGAACCCGATCGCCCTTACCGCCTTAATATTCGCCAAAGACAAACCGATGATTACCCTACTGCTTTACGCCGTCCTCGCTGGAACCTACCTCCTGGTAGTACCTGTCGCCACCTATGCCTACCTCAACAGTCGCTGGTACGTTGCTACCTCTTTTGAGCGGGGCTTTATGTACTTCTTGATGTTCTTCTTCTTCCCAGGAATGTTCCTGTTAGCTCCCTTATTAAATTTTCGCCCCAAGCGGCGGCAAATAGAAGCCTAGAATGCGACGCATTGACGTAATCGGAATTAGCATCGGCATCTTCGCTGCCGGCGGCATCATCTACTTGCTGCTGCAAGTCGCCGGCCTCGACAGCATGAATGCCGGTATTTGGAGTCAAGTATTTTTGGTTGGTGGCTTAATTGGCTGGCTGCTGACCTATTTATTTCGTGCAGTTACTCAAAACATGACTTACAGCCAGCAACTGAAAGACTACGAAAATGCAGTTTTGCAGAAGCGGCTCGAAGAACTCACTCCCGAAGAATTGGCGAAAATTCAAGCTGAAATCGAGCAGGAAAAGAGTCAGTAGTCAACAGTCAATAGTCCTTAAGTTTGAGACTGATACGCGCACTCGTTTATCTAGGGTGCACAGCGCGCAACTTACTGTAGTATGTGAGGTGCGCGCTGCTCACCTGTCAGTAGACATCTGGTAAAAAAGAAATTAGACCAAGAGCGAGCGATTGTGGTAGGTGGGGGAGGGGGAGAGGGGAAGTTCTGAGTTTTAAGTTTTAAGTTGTGAATTTTGAACTGTCTTTAACTCAAAACTCAAAACTCAAAACTCAAAACTCCTTACCAACTGTCAACTGTCAACTGTCAACTGTCAACTGTCAACTAATTAATGACTGTATCTAATTGCTTTGAAACTTTGCGCAAAAACGGCGAATGCGCGTTAATTCCTTTCATTACTGCAGGCGATCCGGATTTAGAAACAACAGCTAAAGCACTGCAAATTCTCGATCGCTCCGGTGCAGATGCGATCGAACTCGGCGTTCCCTATTCCGATCCGCTAGCTGACGGACCCGTAATTCAAGCTGCCGCTACTCGGGCTTTGCAGCGGGGAACTCGCCTCGATTCCGTACTCGAAATGGTAGCAAATGTCAGTCCGAATTTGCGATCGCCCATCATTCTTTTCACTTACTACAACCCGATTTTGTACCGGGGCATTGATACTTTTTTGCACCAAATTAAAACTGCTGGAATTCAGGGATTAGTTGTACCGGATCTGCCCTTAGAAGAAGCTGACAATCTGCTCGAACCTGCTAAAAAATTAGGCATTGAACTTACATTATTAGTTGCTCCCACCAGCCCTAAAAGTCGCATCGAAGCCATCGCCCGCCAATCTCAAGGATTTATTTATTTAGTTAGCGTTACCGGAGTTACGGGAATGCGCGAAGGTTTGGGAATGCGAGTGCAAGAACTGCTGCAAGAGCTCCGCAGCGTCACCGAAAAACCCGTCGGCGTCGGATTTGGCATCTCGACACCAGAACACGCCCGCCAAGTAAAAGAATGGGGTGCAGATGCTGCCATTGTTGGTAGCGCTTTTGTCAAGCGATTAGCTGAAGGAACTCCCGAACAAGGTTTAGAATCGATCGATCTATTCTGCCAAAGTCTCAAAGCTGCACTTAAACAAACATAACTTGCACGCTTGTGACTGAAGAAACCGCATTTTTTAACCGAGATTTAAAGGTTGAGACCAGCATATTTTAGTTAAAAAACCAGGTTTCTGGCTGCGCCTGCATCACACTAAAGACATAGAAACGATTCAGATATTTTCTCCCATTCGACAGATGATTGCCAAGGCTTTAAGCAGTGACAATACCAATCAAAGACCTTGTTGTACTTGAGATGATACACCCCCTTCCTTCTGGTTGCTGACCGGAAGGTTTTTTTTGCTCGGTTCAAGCAGAAGTATGTGCGATCGAACTCGGTTGATTGAGTATTTTATATGTATAAAACCCGCAGTTTCCTATGCGATCTACTATCAAATATCGGATGCGATCGAGCGGGTAGGCTCGCACTATCAAGAATCAGCTATCGACTCTTCCTTCAGTTATAACTAGCAGAATGTAACTTGAGATAGATGAACAGCTCGCATTTATATTTGTACGCTTGAAGAGCATTTAAATGTCGGATTCTCTAATGCTAGCCCCTGAGAGAATGGCAAAAATTTGCTTGAAAGTTTACAAGAAAAAAGGAGCATTTTTTATGAAGAGACTAACTGCTTTTCTCAAAAAGGTACGGTTGGGACAAATTTTAGCAGTGTTTTTGGCTGGCATTCTAGTTTTAGTTAGCACTGCCTGCACCCGTACCGATGTAATGGCTGGCAAAACTGGCAGTCCAAAAATTGGCAGTCCAACTGCCGACCAAATTCGAGAAGAGGTTCCCTCAGGGGCTGTAACTTCTCAATACAAAGGCGGAATGAACGACTACAGCGATGTCGATCCTAGAGACCAAAACGTTTCAACAGCAGAAGCAAAAGCTCAACTTTTGAAAGAGCAAGCACAGCACCGGATTGATTATAAATCCAGCAACAATGTAGGTGAAAACTTGCGGCGGGTAGCCGATGAAGGTCCCGACAAACTCAACCAAATTGGCAATAAGGTTAATCAAGACGTGCGCGCTGCGAAGCGCAACGCTGAAGAGTTTGGCGAAAATGCAAAACAAGGCATAGCTAATATCAAAGACAACACTCGCGAAGGCGTGAAGGGAGCAAAAGAGATTGCTAAAGATGCTACCCAGGGTGTAAGAGAAACAGCAGATGATGCTGCTAGTTCGCTCAAGTCTAACCTCAGCCAAGGCAAAGAAAATGTCAAAAATACAGCGCGCAATGTGAAGTATAACTCTGAAGATATGTCAGATAGCGCGCGGGCTAAAGTCAGTCGCGATATGGACAAAGTTCAGCGGGCAGGAGAAAGAGCATTTGACTCGATCGACTAATGTCAAATGCCAGTTAAAAACCCCTTGATTGTTGGAAAAGGGGAGAGAAGAGAGGGAGAAATTAGCTTCCTGCCTCCTCGATTAGAGAACTAACCCAAATTTAGGATAGAATCAAAAGCAGGACTTACGAAATGCGATCGAAAAAACCACGTAAGTCCTATTTTCTTGACTCTTTCTCTCCATCCCCCCACCTTCAAAAATTAAGGGTATGACAGACCCGGACTTGGCATGAGGTTCGCGATCTGGGACGATCGCAATATGAACGATAGACTATCAAACGATCGGACGATCGACTCTCAGACGATCGCGAGCGGGGACGCTCGCACTATTATCAACTATCAACTATTTACTGATTGGCAACTGCCGTATATAGTAGATAGTTTACCTCATTTGACAGCCAATTATTAAACAAATTTTGCAGTATTTCGTTATGCCTTTCCGGGGTTAATTCAGCAGGAATAAACTTTTCCACGACAAACAAATGATATCCCCGATCGCTCTTTATGGGACGGATTACCTCTCCCGGCTTAGCGCTAAAAACAGCAGCCGCGATATCCGGTGTTAAATTCCAGCGGTAAAGCGTACCTTCGCAACCGCACAAATGGCGGCGGTGTTCGTCAATATCGTAAATGTGCGCCGCGTCAAAAAAACTGATTTCGCATTCTTGAATTTGATAGTAAAGTTCTTGGGCAAGTTCTGCCTGGGAAACAATGATTTGATAAAGTACAATTCGATCGAATTGCAGTTTGTTTTGAATAAAAACCTTTTCTACATCTTTAGCAAACAGATGTGCGGCAAGTTTTTGAGCCAGCAGCCGATCGCGAATTCCCGCTTCTAAATCTTCTATAGTAATCATCTGATCGGCCAACCAAG
Organism: Oscillatoriaceae cyanobacterium Prado104; assembly: GCA_025454405.1. Taxonomy (GTDB): domain Bacteria; phylum Cyanobacteriota; class Cyanobacteriia; order Cyanobacteriales; family Microcoleaceae; genus Microcoleus. The sequence goes on from JALOON010000004.1 coordinate 62,730, forward strand.
CAATTGTAGCTGCTGCTTTCTCCAAACGTTGTTCGCGGCGCAGCCGATCTCCCTCTGCTTGAATTTCTTCAGGAGTTACATCTAATTCATGTTCCGCTGCCGCTTTTTCAATAACTTTTTTCTGCAATACTCTTTGACAAGTTTGCTTAAATTGCAATTCTTGCTTGAGCAACTCAATAATTTCTTGTGACTCGATCGCGGGTCGATAAGCATCATTCATCTTTCTACCTCAACTTAGCAACAATATAATTTATCGACCTTACCTCAAATACTAAAAATCACAATAACGACAGGTTTAACCTGTCGCTTTCATGATGTTTTATGTGGGCTTAATTCAATTTAAAGCTGATTTGGTAAAGTAACAAAATCAGCAGCAGTCAAAATTGTGGTTCCCGCAGGACTAACCGTTCCCAAAACAACAGCTAAAATGCGATCGCCGCTGTTGGAACTAAATTTAATTAAAGTGGCGTCAGCTTGACCGTTACCGTTAGTATCAAATACTTGCAGCACGACATCGGTTGCTGACAATCCTCCAATCAACCCAATTTTATCGCCCTGAGCTGCATTGAAATCAACAATTGTATCTGCCAGCAGTGGATTGTCTGCAGGGCTTGCTGTCTCGACTATCAGTGCAAACGTATCAGCACCGTTACCTCCAATTAATTTATCCGTGCCGAAGTCGCCGCAAAGAAAATCGTCGCCGTTACCACCAATCAGCAAATCGTAACCTTTACCACCTCGCAAAGTGTCGTTGCCATCGCTGCCGTCGAGAATGTCGTTACCTTTATTTCCTGTGACTTTATCGTCACCATCTCCGGCAAAAACTATATCGAACCCGCTGTTGCAACTAATTACATCGCTATTGTTAGTACCGCGCCACTGTTCGCCGCCACTGCTGTCGTAGGTGACAGTTAACAGCCGCAACTCTTCTATTTTGTTCCTTGCAAAAGCGATTGGGTCTTCAAAATTGTTGTTGTCATTATTGTTTGCAGGATTGTTTGGAGGGGCGATCGTCCCCACTGTATTATTATCATTTGCTGGTGCAGAATTATTGTTATCTGCTGGTGCAGAAGTTGCCGTGCTGCTGCTGCCAGTACCCGTACTATCTGCATAGGAATTAGCAGAACTGGAATTGCTGTTAGTCCCGCCACCCGTCGCGCTGCTGTTGCTGGCGGCACCGCTACTATCCGCATAGGAATTAGCGGAACTGGAACTGCTGTCAGTATCATCATCTCCAGTTACCGAATTGCCAGTCCCCGAATTAGATGTCGCACTGCTATTGTCTGAGGGCGTTGGCGTTGGTGTTGGTGAGGGAGAAGTTGCTGAAGCGTTGCTGGTGTTAGTAACGCCACTATTGTCTGCGATCGTACCGGAACTAGAGCTGCTAGAACTGCTGCTATCACTGGTAATTTCTGAGGGTGCCGGTGCTGGTGTTGGTGTTGGTGTTGGCGCTGGTGTTGGCGCTAGCGCTGGCGCTGGCGTTGGTGAAGGGGAAGTTACTGAAGCATTGCTGGTGTTAGTAACGCCACTATTGTCTGCGATCGTACCAGAACTACTGGAACTGCTACTGCTGCTACTCGTACTTTCTGATGGTGCGGGCGCGGGCGTAGGGGCCGGCGCGGGCGTAGGGGCCGGCGCGGGTGCGGGTGTAGGGGCCGGCGCGGGTGCGGGTGTAGGGGCCGGCGCGGGTGCGGGTGTAGGAGTTGGCGCGGGCGTAGGGGCCGGTGCGGGCGCGGGTGTAGGGGCTGGCGCGGGCGTAGGGGCCGACGCGGGTGCGGGCGTAGGGGCTGTTACTGGCGCAGGTGTTGGCGTTGCAGCCGGTGCTGTAGCTGTAGCGTTGGTTGCGGGAGAATTGCCTGATGTAGCTGTAGCTGTAGCGCTACCGCTGCTGGATGTGGCCCCAGGAGTATAAGCAGTTTGAGTGCTGTGGCTGGTTCCGGTTGGGGAGTTGGCTGTCGCGCTGCTGGTACTGCCCGCACCGCTATCATCTGCGAAAGAACTAGATTTGCTGGAACTGCTGCTGCCTCCAGAACCCGCACTGGGAGCCGTAATTGCAAGATTGTTGGTAGTTGGCGCTGATGCAAAAGATGGCGAGAAAGTTTCGCTGTTGGTGTCACCAGTACCGCCTGCTAACAAGCTTGATTCGCTTGGACTGCTGCTACTGACCGGGATGGCAGGAGGAGCAAATGCGTCTGATTGAGGCATCGCTGTTAATCTCCTTAGAACGTATGTTGCACTAAATCATCAATTAAATATTCGCTTCTTCCTTTTGGGCGCTTATTTGGAGAATTTTTGAGGGAATTTGGGAAAAGATGGGGGATTGTAGGCGAAGGCAAAACTTACACCGCCACCAAAGGCGAAGGAGCCTCCGTAAGGTGTAGATTTGGCAAAAGATTCAGCACTAGCAAATGTATAAGTTACTTGACCGTTTGCCGAACTGGAAACATCAATACTAACTGAAGCGGAACCGCCTTCTAAATAATCAGAACATACAGACAATTGTTGCAGGTAATTTAAGTCAGAAATAATCATTTTTACTGCTCCTACTTTCCACGATATTTCGGCGATCGCTCTCAGGGATTTGTTGGCAGCGCTAAAAATCTATCTAGTCGCTAAATGCTGTTAAATTTATTTAATTTACAGCTTTGGGCGACTAGATAAAAATAGCTGGCAACCAACTTGAATGTCAGTATCGTCAAACTTGCAGTCAAGATAATGAAAATAGCTGAGAGTTGAGGCGATCGCACTTGCATTGACTTAGTAGCCGGTCGCCGATAAGGAATAAGAACTGGAACCGCTAAAGAAAGGATCTGTCACTGTGTAGGTAGCGCTCTTGGAAAAAGTATTGTAACCGTAGGCTTTGGCATCTGCACTGCCGACTGCTGTGTTACCTAAAATGAAGGCTGCGCTGAAGATACCGGAGCTGGCGTAGACGTTCACGTAATCGTATTGTTTGTGGCCGGGATAATAGTAGCTGCCACCTTCGAGAACGGTTGCTTCAGACAGGTTTTCGAGTAGTTCCAAGTCAGAAATATTCATGGTTTTCTCCTGAGAGTAATTGCAAGGTTGTGAAACAAAGAATTTGTGGTTTACTCCCCGATAATTTTCAGAGTTCAACTTGGATCGGGGAGGATAAAAATAGCTGAGAGTTGAGTCGATCGCACCAGCATTAACTTAGTAGCCGGTTGCCGATAAGGAATAAGAACTGGAACCGCTAAACCAAGGATCGGTCACTGTATAGGTAGCGCTCTTAGTGAAAGTATCGTAACCGTAGGCTTTGGCATCTGCACTGCCGACTGCCGTGTTACCTAAAATGAATGCCGCGCTGAAGATACCGGAGCTGGCGTAGACGTTCACGTAATCGTATTGTTTGTGGCCGGGATAATAGTAGCTGCCACCTTCGATATCGGTTGCTTCAGACAGATTTTCGACTAATTCCAAATCGGTAATATTCATGACTTTCTCCTTTTAATTGACTGTTGCTCGAAGCAGTTGTTTTCTTTCGATGTTCTCAATATATCCGGACTAATTTGAGCTGTGTTGCCAATTTGGCAGATTTGTTTGAAATTAAAATGTAAAGTTAAATTCATGAATTATTGTGAAATTTGCTGGCAAATTTTTGGGCTATGCAGATAATTTGAAGCGCAAAAACCAGCCCCGCGTTGGAATTAAGTCGCGAGACTGGAATGAGATTGCAGCAATCTAAAAAGTTGCTTTTATTTGATTCGCAAATCAATTATTAAGTACGATCGAGCCATCGTGTTGCCAATTTGGCAGGTTTATTCGATTTTTGATTTTCGATTTGATGGGATTGGCAATTCTACTCGTTACTACTCGTACTACTCGTTACCAGGCTCTGCCTGGTAATGCAGATCCGGAGGCTCTGCCTCCAGCGGCCCCAACACGCGAGGCAGAGCCTCGGGACATGGGTTCCCAGGCACAGCCTGGGAACCAGTTCTACTCGTTCTACTCGCTACTCGTTACCAGGCTCTGCCTGGTAATGCAGATCTGGAGGCTCTGCCTCCAGCGGCCCGAGTACGCGAGGCAGAGCCTCGGGACATGGGTTCCCAGGCACAGCCTGGGAACCAGTTAGAGGCACAGCCTGGGAACCAGTTACCAGTTAAGGCACAGCCTGGGAACCAGTTAAAGCCAGCGATCGATCGCGCAGTACCAGCAACAAACTACAGCGTCAAAGACTGAGGATTCGTCTCGATCAACTTCGCTAAATCCTGCAAGAAAGACGCAGCGTCAGCACCGTAAATAATCCGGTGATCGCAAGTAATGTTAACCTGCATTTGGCGCTTGACTCCCATCAAACCGTCCTCATTGGCAACTACCTGAGGGCGCGAAGAACCGATCGCCAAAATCGAACCTTGATTCGGCGGTAAAATCGCATCAAACTTATCCACGCCAAACATTCCCAAATTGGAAACAGTAAAAGTTCCCGTACTGTATTCCTCCGGCTTCAACTGCTTGGTACGAGCCCGATCGACCAAATCCTTCCAACTGCGCGAGAGAGAATAGAGATCCAGGCGATCGGCATTTTGCAGCACCGGCGTAATCAAGCCGCCACCGTCCATCGCTACCGCGACAGCAACATTAATATCGGCGCAGTATTGAATTGCCGACTCCACATAACTAGCATTCAGCAGGGGATGTTTTTGTAAAGTTACTGCCACTGCTTTCGCCAGCAGCGCCGTCATCGTGACGCCTTTCGACTTAATTTGTTTGTAGAGTTTGTCCAGATTGTCAGTAGTAATTGTATAGCCGACGCGGAAACAAGGCACGCTCAAGCTGGCTTCCATATTCCGCACTACCGCATTTTGCAGCGCGTTCATCGGCACTGTTTGGCCTGCAACGGCTGCGACTGGGGCGGGGGCGGGCTTAGCCGGTGCGGGCTTGGCAGCAGCGGGCGCAGGGGCGGGCGCTGGGGCTGCTGGGGCAGGAATTGCAGAGACGATCGCGGGTTGCGGGACGGGTGCGGGTTGGGTTTTGCCCGCTGCAGCTTCCACATCCTCTGCGACGATCCTACCGTGAGGGCCCGAGCCTTTGATCGCATTCAAATCTACTTTCAGTTCCTTAGCCAGCTTGCGGGCGCGGGGAGAAACGATGCTGCGGCCGTTTTGGCGGCTGACATTTTGCTGCAAGCCCGGAGCTGAAGCTGTTGTTGCTTTGACGGGGGCGGCGGGAGCGGCAGCAGCAGCGGCGGGAGCGGCTGCGCCTGCTGCTTGCTGCTGGGCGGCAGCGATTTCGGCTTCTGTTTCCGCTACCAGGGCGATCGCGGCTCCCACTGGCGCAACTTCGCCCGCAGGTACGATAATTGTTGCTAAAAAGCCTTCGTAGAAAGATTCTACGTCCATGTCGGCTTTATCGGATTCAACCACTACGACAGTTTCGCCCTTTTCTACTTTGTCCCCGGCTGATTTAACCCAGGAAACAATCTTGCCCTCGGTCATGGTTGAACTGAGGGCCGGCATAAAAACTTCACGAATCATTTCTCACAAGTCCTGTTGAGTTGCTAATCGATGACAATTGACAGTTGACAGTTGACAGTTGGTCGGGAGTTTTGAGTTTTGAATTTTGAGTTTTGAGTTAAAAGTTCTTAATTCAAAACTCAAAACTTAAAACTCAGAACTTCCCTTTATTGAGTTTTAAATGTCGCCTCGAATTTCTTCGACAACGCCGTCGCGGAGGAGAATTTCTACTTGCATTTTTTGAATCAAGTTTTCTCCAAGCTCGACAGTGAAAGTACCGTCAATTTGACCTTGACTTACTTCCTGTTCCAGGTCTAGTACCTGCACTTGCTGGAGTTGTTGCAGGCTTTGGTTTTTCTGTTCTAGCAGTTCGCTTTTCTTTTGATTCACCTGCACTTGAATGTTTTCTATTTGCTGTGTTACCTGCGGTCCGGGTGGTTGCAGGCTTTGGCGCTGGATTTCAGAAATCATCCGCTGCCCTTGCATTTCTAGCTGCTGCAACTGAGAATCTATCTGGTTGATTTGGGCTTGAAGCTGCTGTTGAGCTTCTTCTTTCCAGCGAGGAGTAACGATGACTTTAACGTTGATCGATCGCCTTAAGAGTAATTGCGGGGTGGACATAAAGTTTTGCTTTGTCAATTGAGAATTGGGAATAGGGCATTGGGAATAGGACATTGGGAATTGGGCATTGGACGTGACTAACTGCTAGTTGCTCATGATTTAAAAGCAATTAGCCGTCAGCTTCCAACTTGCAATCTCCTGTCGCTTGTCCCATTCCCCAAGGTCTGCGAATAGTTTCAAAACATCCCGTCAATCATATCGCGGTAGTGTTCCGTCACAACCGGGCGCTTAATTTTCAGGGTTTGAGTCAACATTCCATTTTCCATCGAAAATGGCTCCTGAATCAGGCGGAACGGACCGATGCGATCGTCCGCGCGGTATCCGGGTCGATTTTGCACTTCGCGGTTTAATTCTTTGCGAAATAAGTCTTGAATTGCCTTGCTATTCCAGTCAATTTCGTGTATGGGAGGAGTTTGCTCTGCTGCCCATTTTTCCACGGCTTCGCGGTTGGGTACAATTAACGCGCCGACGGATTTTTGGTCTTGTCCGACTAGCATAATTTGGTCGATGTAGGCGCTGCGGAGGCAGGCATCTTCGATCGGTTGGGGTTCGATGTTTTCGCCGTTGGTAAGGACGATCGTATCTTTTGCCCGCCCGGTCAAGAACAAATCGTTTCCGGGTGTCAGCAAGCCCAAATCGCCGGTGTCGAACCAGCCTTCGGGGTCGATCGCCTTTGAAGTAGCTTGGGGATTGAGATAGTAACCTTGCATGATTTGCGGCCCGCGGGCCAATACCAAACCGCGCTGGCCTGCGGGAAGTTGCTGTTTGGTTTCCGGGTCAACTATTTTAATTTCCGTACCCGGAATCGGCTGTCCTGCGGAACCTTTGAGATTGTGCCACGGACGGCGGACGGTTAATACGGGGGCAGTTTCTGTCAAACCGTAGCCGACTAACAAGCCGATATTGGCGATTTCAAAGAAATTATCTATATGGGCTGCCAAAGAACCGCCGCCGCTGATTGCCCATTTAAAGCGGCCACCCGTAGCTTCGCGGACTTTTTGATAAACCAGTTTTTCCGCGAGGGCGTGGATGGGGAACAAGAGAATGCTTTTAATGCGGGCGATGAGTTTTTCGGAATCGGAAGCAGGTTTTAAACTGAGAGTTAAACCTTGAAAAATGCGGCGCGCTTCGATGTATTGTTGGCTGGCAGATAGCAGGAAATTCACCAGTTTTTGTTTGTTGGCCGGCTGTTCCCGAAATTGCTTTTGTACTGCCTCGTAAATCGATTCCCAGATGCGCGGAACGCTGACCATGTACTGGGGTTTGCAGGTTTTAAAATCTTGCTTGAAATAGCGAATGCTGGTGTAAATTTGCGTGCATCCTTGGGAAAGCAAGAAGTATTCCACAGTGCGTTCGTAGGCGTGCCAACTGGGGAGGATGCTGAGGACGCGATCGCCACCTTCGGGCTGCAGAATCGTGCCAAAAGTTGTGAGTTGGTGCAACAAATTGCCGTGGGTGAGGATAACGCCTTTGGGTTTGCCGGTAGTGCCGCTGGTGTAGAGGAGGGTGGCGAGGGTTTGAGGGTTGTGGTTTGTTGGTTTGAGGGGGCGGTTTGCCCCAGCAGCCATAACTTGAGAAAAATTGACTGTTTTTATTAAAGTTTGGTCGGTTTCCGGTGTTTCGTCGGAGAGGAGGACGATCAGTTGAATTGGCAAATCGGAGAGGCGGTGTTGCAGTTTTTTCAATAACGCCAGATTTTCGACTGCCAGGGCGGTACTGCCGCTGTCTTGGATGATGTAAAGGAGTTCTTCGGGGTCGGCGGTAGCGCCTCTAACGGCGTTGGCGGCACCGGCTGTCATGATACCTTGGTCGGCTATCAGCCAGCGGGGGCTGTTGTCGGCGAAGAGGGCGACGCGGGGAGGGACGGCTTCTTCGGGATTTGGTTCGATACCGAGGGCTTGGAGGCCGGCGGCGAATTGCTGGATTTGCTGGTAGAGGTCGGTGTAGGTGAATTTGATTTCCGGTTCGCTGTGGGGGTCGTGGAGGGCTAGGGTGTCGGGAAAGCGTTGTTTGACGATCGCCCAGATTTCAGGTATCGATCGAATGCCGCTATAATCGATCGTCCGGCTGAGGTTGGCGCGTTCGATCGGGGTCATTTGATACTGCGTGTTGTTCATAGCTGTTTTTGGGATTTGTGTGAGTTTAAAGCGTTGTTTGTAAATCTATTATTAATTTATATCTGAAGGTGCGCGATCGAACTCGGACAGTTTGCGTCCTGTCTGTACCTGAGATTATCTATGTTTGGCGATCTGTTATCTTTTCATTTATTGGGCTGAGGCAGAAACCGGGTTTTTGCCAAAATTCTCGCATCTTCGCTTTGGTCTTTGATTAAAAACCCGGTTTCTTTGATGTTTGATGCGCAATTGTTCATTTAGCAATTAGAGTTACCCAAAAATATATGAATTTACGAAAGTTGATAGTAGTTGCTTTGAGTGCGATCGTAGCATTATCTGGAAATGTACTTGGGGCGAAGGCCGCAGAAGTGCGATCGGCAAACAAAACATTTGCTGATTGGTGTCGCGAAAAAGATACTTTGAGTCCTGAAACTAAACATACTGTTGATGTGTTGTTGAAGGAAGCAGGGACTAATGATTGCGATGCGGCCGATCGGAAACTTTCGAGTCTGACGGAGCTCGGCATCGAGAACAATCAAATCAGTGACATCAAACCGCTAGCATCTTTGACTAAACTGACTTTGCTCTACCTCGGATTCAATCAAATCAGCGACATCAAACCGCTAGCATCTTTGACTAATCTAACTTTGCTCTTCCTCGAAGACAATCAAATCGGCGACATCAAACCGCTAGCATCTTTGACTAAACTGACTTCGCTTGTCCTCCACGGCAATCAAATCAGCGACATCAAACCGCTAGCATCTTTGACTAAACTGACTTCGCTCTACCTCGACCACAATCAAATCAGCGACATCAAACTGCTTGCATCTTTGACTAATCTGACGGATCTCGGCATCAAGAACAATCAAATCAGCGACATCAAACCGCTAGCATCTTTGACTAAACTGACTTCGCTTTTCCTCGACCACAATCAAATCAGCGACATCAAACCGCTAGCATCTTTGACTAAACTGACTTCGCTCTCCCTCAGCCGCAATCAAATCAGCGATATCAAACCGCTTGCATCTTTGACTAAACTGACTTTTCTCTCCCTCGCCGGCAATGGCATCGGCGACATCAAACCGCTAGCATCCTTGACTAACCTGACTTCGCTTTTCCTCGACGAAAATCAAATCAGCGACATCAAACCGCTTGCATCTTTGACTAAACTGACTTTGCTCTACCTCAGCCGCAATCAAATCAGCGACATCAAACCGCTTGCATCTTTGACTAATCTGACTTTGATCTTCCTCGAAGGAAATCCGATCGCCCCCAAAACTTGTCCTCTCAAACCAGAGTCTATCTGTAAGTGGGAATGAGAAACTACACCATAAAATTTTACAGTGATGAAAAATTAGAGGTACAAGATAATGAGACTTATAGTTGTACAAAAACACATGAATTTATTAAAGTTGATAATAGTTGCTTTTAGTGCGATCGTAGCATTATCTGGAAGTGCACTGTCTGTGAAGGTCGCAGAAGTGCGATCGGCAAACAAAACATTTGCGGATTGGTGTCGCCAAAAAGCCGATCTGAGTCCTGAAACCAAACATACTGTTGAAGTGCTGTTGAAAAAAGCTGAGACTAATGATTGCGATGAGGGCGATCGGAAACTTTCGAGTCTCACGGAACTCGACCTCGGCGGTACTGGAATCAGCGACATCAAGCCGCTAGCATCCTTGACTAAACTTAAGTTGCTCTACCTCAGCTTCAATCCAATCAGCGACATCAAACCCCTAGCATCCTTGACTAACCTTAAGTCGCTCTATCTCAGCTTCAATCAACTCAGCGACATCAAACCGCTAGTATCCTTGACTAACCTGACTGTGCTCAACCTCAGCTTCAATCAACTCAGCGATATCAAACCGTTAGCATCCTTGACTAATCTGAATTTTCTCTTGGTCATCAACAATAAAATCAGTGACATCAAACCACTAGCATCTTTGACTAACCTGAAGGAGCTATACCTCGCCAACAATCAAATCAGCGAGATTAAACCGTTGGAGTCCTTGACTAACCTGCGAGAACTCGTCCTCGACAACAATCAAATCAGCGACATAAAACCCTTGCAATCTTTGACTAACCTGAGTTTTGTCTTACTCAGCGGAAATCCGATCGAACCCAAGACTTGCCCTCTCAAGCCAGAATCTATCTGTAAGTGGGAACCACTACCTAAACCATAAAACTTGACAGTTTAGAAAATTAGCCGATCGAGTCCGATCGCCAATCCCATCCTCACATCAGCTTCAGTCAGGGGGAGATTGTCGGGAAGGGCGATCGAAATTTGCAGGATCTAAGGTACTTTTAGGTTTTTATTGGCTTTTAAGTGCGATCGATAATGTCTCGAATTTGACTGGCTGGGATGTCATCTTGGTCTGACTTGGAGTAGATAGAAACGAGTAAAATGCAGGTATCGCCTCTGAGTTGATAGATAACTCGGTAGCCGCCACTTTTACCCTTTTGGATGTCGCTGTTTTTGAGACGGACTTTGAATACGGTGTAGCCAGTACCGGGGATTTGGTCGCCGATGAAGTTACCAGACAGGAGTTCATTAAGTAGCGGTTGTAAGTCAGTGCGGATGCTGCGGTAGCGTTTAATTAAGGTGCGAAGTCGTGTTTTGAATTCATCGGAAAAGACAAGCTGGATTTGGGGTATCTCGTTAGTCATCAATTCCATCCCACAGTTCCGAAATAGGGTGTACTTTACCTTCTTTAATTTGCTGAAGCGAGTTACGGAGGCTGGCTAGGATGAGTTCGGCTGGTTCGTCATCCGAATCTGCGGGCGGAGTGACGATATTTCGATCGATTAATAGTTGGTAGAAGTCGTCCACAGACATTACAGCGAGTTGAGCGGCTTTATCTAGACGGAGTTTGTGTTGTTGATAAAGTACGATCGCGAGTTCAATCCTCACATCAGCTTCTGTCAGGGGGAGATTGTCGGGAAGTTCGATCGTAATTTGCATGGATTGTACTTGTTTCTTTTAATTATATTTTACGGGCGATCGCCACCCTTGTTCAGGTAAGATTCGATCGCTTGCAATACCAAATCCGGGTTGACTGTATTCTCGATATTCTCTCCCCTCTCTCTGTACTTTCTGCGCGCTCTGCGGTTAATTATCAATGGCACTTGTGGTGAGATAACGAGCGATCGCATCTTAACTTGCGATCGAATATGGAAAATAACCTATCACTAGAAAAAGATGAGTAAATAATCCAGCAAGCTGCCGGACAAATTCCCTGGTTCCATAACTGCGTATTATTGGACAAGGTTAAAAACTCAAACGAACGTCTTTACTATATTAACCAAACGATTCAATATCATCGGGTTCTGCGGCGATCGTCTGAAGCTCCATTTCAAGCTGTTCCACCGAGGGTAAGCTGTCGCGCAACAGCTCCGGAAGTGACTCGCGCAATGTAAAGGTTGAAACGCCGATCGGTTTCCCCATATCCTGAAGGGCATACTCTACAGTAGTTTTACTCTTGCTTTTACAGAGGATCATGCCGATAGTGCGATTGTCACTGGAAGAACGGAGCAAATTATCGACCGCTGCAATATAAAAATTCATCTTGCCGGAGTGTTCCGGTTGAAACTCTCCCATCTTAAGGTCGATAATCACGTAGCAGTGAAGCTTTATGTGATAGAAAAGAAGGTCGAGCCTGTACTCTTTACCATCAACTTCAAGCGGATACTGGTTTCCCAAGAAGGCAAAACCCAATCCAAGCTCCAGTAAAAAATCGCGGATGTGTCCGACAAGCCCTTTCTCCAGTTCCCGCTCCTGGGCATCTTTGCTGAGGGTGAGAAAATCGAGATGGTACGGGTCTTTCAGGAGACTTTGAGCCAAGTCGGATTGTGGTTTTGGAAGCACTTGCTGGAAGTTGGTAGTTGCTCCCCCCAGGCGTTGGTAGAGGTTGGTTTCAATCTGAAGTACCAGCACGTCCCTGCTCCAGCCGTTTTCCAAAGCTTGTCCAGCGTACCAAAGGCGCTTTTCCTCAGACTTGAGCTTTTCAAGCAAAGCGATATTGTGCCTCCAGGGTAATCGTGCAACGCAGCGTTGCACAATTTCCTCATCAGGGTAGGCTTCCGCAAAGGAGCGCATATACTTGAGGTTGCGAGACGAGAATCCTGTCATATCAGGAAAATCTCGACGGAGGTCTTTCGCCAACTGCTCGATAACTTTAGCTCCCCATCGCTGTTGTTGCTGCAGAGACAGCTATTTTTTAATTTCTACTTTTTCAAGTTTCAAAATGCAGTTTTTATGACTTTAAAACGCGATTTTATTGTAATTGTATTTTACGGGCGATCGATTAGTTTTGCAATTCAACTTTAATTTTATTGCAGAATTCGATAAAATATCTAAAAGTAATTAGGTGTTCTGGATGAGCTTTAATTCTTTCTAATAGCTGGTTCAAATAAAATTCCTTGCGTGCATCTCCAGGGTCTTTTTTTGAGTATGAAGTATTTTTAGCTTCAAATAACTTTCTCAAATAAGCTGCGTGAAACTGAGCGTGAGTGTTAAAATCTGGATATTTGCCCATGTTTTCAGGACAGTTCACTGAAACATCATAATACTTAGTATAATCTAATAAAGGTGGATCTTGAGGATTTTTAGTATAAATTTTGCGGTTTCCCAGAAGCCAACTTTCCAGGCAGCGATTTTGAACAATCAGAACCAGTTCCGTTTTTTTTAATTCAAGTTTTTGATTAGTTAAAAAGTCATTGATTTCCGCGTGTCGTTCGGAGACAGTATTTTCATCTGCATCAAGACACAGGACAAAATAGTTGTATTTTCCAGTTGAGTTGATTTCTTGTACTGAAGTAGTAATAAAGTTATAAAAAGAAGGATATCCTTGACCGCTAATCAGGTAATAATTTTTTACATTTGCATCGTAGTAATTGTAAACCCGCTGCAATTCTGGTAAAAGATAATCCAGCCAAGCTGGATAAATTTTCCTTTCCGAGTGCGTACCCTCAACTAAAAAATACAAATTCATTCAATGTTAATTCCTTCGCTGTATTCATCGAGATTAATCAATTGAGTAAAAGCCTGATGCTTTGATTTTCCTAAATTCAAATCTTTGGCATCTTTCACGGTGACAACACCGCCTCTGCGAGTCACTACTTTCCAGTATTCCATGCGGATATTATTGATTATGTAGGGATGGTGACTGGTGAGGATAAATTGGATGTTGCTGTTTTCTGCCAGTAAATCAGTCACAACATCAATACAGTTAACCCCCAAGCTATTTTCAAATTCATCAATCAAAATTACAGTTCCTTCAGGGGACAAGTAAATTTCGGTAATGAGAATTAGTGTTTTAAGCATTCCCGACGAAATGTTATTTTGAGAAATCCAATCATTGACATTTTTTTCTTTTATCTGAATTGGAAAAAGTAAAAATGATGTATTATCATTGTCTGTGATTGTTTCTATTTTGACATCTTTTACTTGAGGAAAGATATCTATAAATCTGCGTTTTATTTTATTAAAAATCTGTGAGTAATCGCTAGCAATTAAAGCCAGCTTCACAAATGTTGGCAGATTGCTTGTCTTAATGCTCTCTAAATCTAATGTAATATTCCTCTGCAATGAGATATTACTGTTTGAAAGTAGCGACAGTACCCTTTGAGGTATATTATCAAAGGCATTAACAGAGCTAGAGTTATCGCTGTAAAGGATTTGATTAAAAGCCTGCTGAACGGGGGAAATATCTTCTTCTCTGCCTAAGATTTCAACTACACTTTGGAATGGAGATAATTTGAGCGTTGTCTTACCTTTGAACATAATGTCATTAGGCGTTCTTTCTATAAGTAAATTTCCATCTTTGAAGAGATGTTCGCGAACGATCGTAAATTCATTATTTTCGTCTTCCTCATCAAGAATGATAGGCAGATTTTTTTTTGTTTCAAATTCCCCTTGCCAACGATACTCTACATTGTTTACTGTCGAAAATGTAATATCCCACGCTATGCCATTTAGCGAAGCACCATTTGCTATCTCTTTTAAACTCAAAATTCCTTTGAGTATTTTTGTTTTCCCGACACCAGATACGCCAATTAATAAAGCCAAATTGGAAAAGTCGATCGACTCAAAACGCCACTCTAACTTATTATCCCAAAAAGCCACCCTCTTAATCCTCATTTCCTCCTCCATAAAACATCAGCGTTCATCTGTGTTCATCCGCCACATCAGCGGTTGCAAAATCGACAGTTTAATTACCGTAACTGTCAACTGTCAACTGTCAACTGCTATACATCTGCGGTTAAAAACCAACATGATTCCGCCGCCACCAAGCCCGCACAAACTTAATCTCATCAAAACTATAACTCTCCTGCAAAAACTCAAAAATCGGCCTCAACCTCTCATCCCCAATAATCTCCATTGCTTGAATTATCGAATCCTGTCGGTTCGGTTCCACCAACAAATTAATATCAACTTCTCGATTCATCTCAATCAATTCTACCAGATGCCCGTTAATCGTACTCGGACTCATTCCCCGCGTTTCGGCTATTTCTCGCACAGTCATACCTTGCTTGTGCAATTCCAGAGTTTGCATCTGCGAATAAGATGGAACTTCGGGAACTTTCGGAAGGTTTGCAACAGGTAAAGATGCATTCCCTACCGGCAATCCTTGTTCCTCACAAAACTTGCGAATTGCTTCTAGAAAAACCTGACCGTATTTATCCCGCTTGTTGCTGCCAACTCCGTGAACATCCTCAAATTCTCTGAGATTCTGCGGGCGTTTTTCCGCCATGTCTACCAAACTTTTATCGGGAAAAACCACGTAGGGCGGTACTTGTTGTTCGTCGGCAATTTGTTTGCGCAGCGTCCGCAGCAAGGCAAATAATGTTGATACTTCGACTGCTAAAGAACGAGTTTTTCCCGGCACATCTTTTTTCGGTTCTACGGCCATTTCAAATGTCCGCTGCCGCTTCATGATTTCCCAACTGCGATCGTTCAATTTTAAAGTAGGAAAACCATCGGTTCTTTCATCTAACAAACCTTGATGCAAGAGCGATCGAGCTAAAACCTTCCACTCATCCGCGCTTCGATCTTTGCCAATTGCGTAAGTAGAAAGTTGGTCGTGTTGGTATTGCAAAACCTTCTGATTTTTCGAGCCGCGCAACACATCTATAATGTGATTCATCCCGAACTTTTCCTTGCATCTCGCCACGCAAGACAGAAATTTCATCGCATCAAGAGTTCTGTCTTCTACAGGCTTTTTCGCGCAGCAGTTGTCGCACTGACCGCAATTTCCGGGAAACAAATCGCCGAAATAACTTAACTGAATTGTGCGGCGGCATTCGCTGGATTGAGCGTAGTTAATTACTTGCCTCAATTGTTGCTGGGCGATGCGCTGTTCTTGCGGATCTGGTTTTTTCTCGATGAGGAATTCGATAGTTTTGACATCGCCGTAACCGAAAAACAACGTACAGTGAGATGGTTCGTTATCCCTGCCAGCGCGCCCGGATTCTTGATAGTATCCTTCTAAATTTCTGGGCAAATCGTAGTGAATTACAAACCGCACGTCTGGTTTGTTGATGCCCATGCCGAAGGCAATTGTTGCTACCATTACCTGCACGTCATCGCGGATGAAGCGAGTTTGATTGGCGGCCCGATCGACATCGTTCATGCCTGCGTGATAAGGTAAAGCTTCGATGCCGCTTTGCTGCAATTTATAAGCAACTTCTTCAACTCTTTTCCGGCTGAGACAGTAGACGATTCCCGAACCGCCTTTTTGCTGGATGATTTGCAAAACTTCGGCAAAACTGTGCTTGGTTTTGTCGCGGACTTCGTAGTATAAATTGGGGCGGTTGAAGCTGGCGACGTGGACGAACGGATCTCTCAGATTTAACTGCTGGATGATGTCTTGGCGGACGCGATCGGTGGCGGTCGCAGTTAGTGCCATAATCGGAATATCGGGATATCGATCGCGCACTTGTTTCATCTGTCTGTATTCCGGGCGAAAATCGTGTCCCCACTCGGAAACGCAGTGCGCTTCATCGATCGCAAATGCCGAAATTCCCAACTTTTCTGCTACGATATCTAAGAAGGGTAAAAATCTTTCTCCCAGCAATCTTTCGGGAGCGACATACAGCAATTTAACCCGACCGTTGAGGATAGCTGTTTCGCGCGATCGAGCTTCAATTCCGCTTAATGTACTGTTGAGAAAAGTCGCGCCAATCCCGTTATCCAGCAAAGCCTCTACTTGGTCTTGCATCAAAGCAATCAGCGGCGAAACCACCACGCACAATCCCGGTTTCAACAAAGCAGGTAATTGAAAGCACAAAGATTTGCCGCCGCCAGTAGGCATGACAATCATCATATCCCGTTTATCGAGAGCCGCTTCGACAATTTCCCGCTGTCCCGGACGAAAACAGTCGTAGCCAAAAAAATGCTTGAGTGATTGTTCGAGCGATCGGGGCTGAGTAAATGTTGGCGGAATCGACCCTGACATTAGCAGTAGTTTTGATTGACTTCTATATTATTGTATGCTTTGGGCGATCGAATTTAGTTAAATTAACAAGATTTTCGCGATCGAGCGATTTGACTTCTTAATTGTAGCGGTTGCGGTGCGCGGTGCGCACCTTACAGTTATGGCGGTTGCGGTGCGCGGTGCGCACCCTACATTTACGGCGGTTGCGGTGTGCGGTGCGCACCCTACATTTATGGCAAAATTCAGTTACAATAATTCAAAATCTCAAAATTTTAAACAGAGCAACCGATGCCGAAAGCAATTTGGAATGGTGCCGTTTTGGCCGAAAGCGATAAGTGCGAAGTCGTAGAAAATAACTATTACTTCCCCCCCGACGCCATCAACCGCGAATATTTCAAGGAAAGCAGCACCCACACTACTTGCGGTTGGAAAGGTGTTGCTAGTTATTACAGCGTTGAGGTTAACGGACAAGTTAACAAAGATGCTGCTTGGTACTATCCGACTCCGAAAGATGCAGCTAAAAATATTGCTGGCTACATTGCTTTTTGGAAAGGGGTTAAAGTAGAAAAAAGTTGATAGTTGATAGTGCGAGCGTCCCCGCTCGCGATCGTCCCAATAGTGCGAGCCTTAAATAAGGTTAGTAGTGGGGACTTTAGTCCTCCGAATTGCGGACTAAAGTCCTCACTACAAACGATCGAATATTGTGGCAGCACAGCTTACAATTCGTCGGGATTGATGTTTAATTCTCTCAATTTTTGAGCGAGTCGATCGGCTTTTTGCTGCGCTAACTCTTTTTCTTGGCGTTCCAGTTCCATTTGTTGCTGAGTTAGTTCTATTTGTTGCTGAGTTAGTTCTTTTTGCCTTGATAACTCGACATAAGACAAAAACTTCTGCCCGTCAGGCTGGTAAATTTCCAATTCTCCCGATACAGTTTCAAAACGTACTTGCAACTGCGGGCTAACCCAACCTTCGATCGATTCAATATAATTGAGTTCTCCGTCAGTTCGCAGCCAACCCATTAACTCATTATCCACTGGATCGTAGACATAATATTCTTCGACTCCATACTTCTGGTAAAAATTGAAAAGCTTAAACATTGCTTTCATGCGGTTGCCGGGAGAGATGATTTCAAACACAACTTGCGGGGCAATGTTATCTTCCAGCCATTGTTTGTAGGAACCTCTGTCTCCTTTAGGTCTGCCAAACACGACCATGATATCGGGCGCTTGGCGGGTTTTGTCATTACCTTCAACTGGATACCAAAGCAAATCGCCGGCGACAAATACATGGGGATTATCTTTGAATAAGGCGTCGATACCGCCTTGAATTCTCATAATTAATTGAAATTGCTTGGTATTTTCTGACATGGGGTTGCCGTCATCTTCTGGGTAGACGATTTCGGGTGGGGTTTGAGTGGAGATTGTTGCGGTCATAGGATGAGTCCTTTGCTAGCAGCATCTTGTTTGATTTTACTCTAAAGTATAGTTCGTATTGAGGACTGAAGTCCTCACTACGAACCTTAAAGATCGACTATCAACTATCGACTGACTGCATTTCCCAAGCAGCTACTGCTTCCCATCCCAAACCGCGGCGGACAATAGTCGGTTCGCTTTCTGTTAAATCGATAATAGTTGAAACTCGATCGCCCGGATCGGAACCGTCATCGACAATTACATCTACTAACTTTGACAAACAGTCAAATAGTTCTGCTTTGCCAAAGTTTGCTGCTTTGCTTGCTGCTGCCGGTGCTTCGCCTTCGTAGTCGGCACTGATGTGGGCGGATGTGGAAATAATCGGATTTCCCAATGCTTCGACAAGCGTAAAGCAAATCGGTCGATCGGGCACGCGAATTCCTGTTGTTTTTCGTTTCGGATTCATTACCAAACGCGGCACTAACTTCGTCGCCGGCAGCAAAAATGTGTAAGGGCCGGGAATTAACCGCTTGATAATCCTGTATGCTGGATCGCTGACGATCGCATACTCCGAAATATTTGATAGGGAAGAACACAGAAACGTCAATGGTTTATCATTGGATAGTTGCTTGATCCGCCTGACTCGTTCGACCGCAGATTTGGCATTGAGATCGCAGCCGATCGCGTAAACTGTATCTGTCGGATAAAGCATCACTGCCCCGTCTTGCAGGGCATTTTTAATCTTCTCTATCCTGTCCTTTTGGGGTGTGGTGGGATGCACTTCGTAAATAATTGCCATATTAAGGTGATGCCCGGTGGGTTACTGAATGTTATCTGGAAAACGATCGACGGCGAAATTAATTGTTAACTCATGAATAAAATAGCTTATTTTGAATGTCCGACCGGCATCGCTGGCGATATGTGTCTCGGTGCCCTCGTTCATGCTGGCGTACCTTTAGATTACATCGCGCAGAAACTCCAGTTGCTCGGTATTTCGGCAGAGTATCAATTGCGTGCAGAATTCGTCCACCGGAATACTCAACAAGCAACTAAAGTTTATGTGGATTTGATGGCCGATTTGGATGCAAAAGCCGCAAATCCGGCACTCGATCCTGCGGAAACGGAATCCCCAACTTTCGATCGACGCTACCACCACCATGCGGAAGGACATTCTCACGAACATCCTCACGAACATCCTGACAGTAACGGCGAAACAGATGTCGAAATCGATCGCGCCCATCACCGTCACTTGCCGGAAATCGAGCAAATTATTGTCTCTGCAAACTTGCCAAAACGAGTAGAAGTTTGGAGTTTGGCGGTATTTCGGAAATTGGCAGAGGCAGAAGGTGCCGTGCACGGTATCTCGCCCGACGAGGTGCACTTTCACGAGGTGGGGGCCGCCGATGCGTTAGTTGATATTGTCGGTACTTGTTTGGGTTTGGACTGGTTGGATGTTGAGGAATTTTATTTTTCGGCAATGCCGACGGGCGGGGGTACGGTGAAGGCTGCCCACGGCAGGCTGGCGGTGCCCACGCCGGCGGTGATGAAGCTGTGGGAAATGCACCGCGTGCCGGTTTACAGCAACGGGATCGAGCGCGAATTGTGTACGCCTACGGGAACAGCAATTGCTTGTACTTTGGCCCGGAGTTTCGGCGCGCCCCCGCCGATGCAAATCCACACAATCGGTTTGGGTGCCGGTTCCCGAAATCTGTCAATTCCTAATATTCTGCGCCTGTGGATCGGGGAGAGGGGGAGAGGGGGAGAGGGGGAGAGAGGGAGAGAGGGAGAGGGGGAGAGGGGGAGAGAGGGAGAATTTCCAATGCCCAATGCCCAATCCCCAATTCCCAATGCCCAATCCCCAATCCCCAATGCCCAATCCCCAATCCCCAATCCCCAATTTCCTATTCCCAATTCCCAAGAAACAATCTGTGTCTTGGAAACGCAAATTGACGATTTGAACCCTCAGGCGATCGCGTATGTTTTTGATGCTTTGTTTGCTGCCGGAGCTCTTGATGTGTTTAGCACCCCAATTGTGATGAAAAAATCGCGGCTGGGGGTTTTGCTAACTGCGATTTGTCCCCCCGAATTGCATGAGGCTTGCGAAACAGTTATTTTTCGGGAAACTACTACTTTAGGAATACGTAGATCGATTCAACAGAGAACGGTTTTGCACCGGGAAATTCACCAAGTGCAAACACCATACGGCGCAGTGCGCATCAAAATTGCTAAGGCCGGAAAATCGATCGCTAACGTTCAGCCCGAATACGAAGATTGCGCCGAAATTGCCAGAGCCAACAGTATTAGTTGGCGCGAAGTTCACCGTTTGGCCCTGCAAAATTGGTACGATCGATCGGCTGTTGAAACCAGATCTTCCTAATACTCGCGCAACAGATCCGAATCCGCGCAACATTAATTTATTTGGATTTAGCGGCGCGTACCTGACGGCTATCTGTAGCATTTTAACAATTCATTAAACCGATCGAACGCGCCGATCGTGCAGAAATCTTACCAACCGAATTGCTCGCTCAAATTTTTAGATGCAAATAGCAATATTTTTGTCAAGTAACTCTGTACCTATCCGCTCAATTGACAGTAATATTTCTTTACTTTTTGCGAGCCTGTATTGCACAAATTCTTGCTTATTGAGTCTTTTTTAAGATTTAATACCAAATTATCTGGTAAATCTGTTGGCAATTATGGGCACTAGAAAATGCCTTTTGCGGGCATTTTTACCTAAAAAAAACTACGATGCGGATTTTCTTCATCTTTCCTTCATCGGAACTTCACAATTATCTGGAATATTACGGTGCTATTTTAAAGATTTTGTAAAGATGCCACCCAAACTGTAGCCATCCTAGCCATTGTGTAGGTTATGATAAGGTCCTAATGTCGCAACACTTACGCAATTACCGCAATTCTCTCATTAAATAAAAAATCCGAGATTCTTAAAATTTTGAAAAAAGGTTAAAAGAGAAAATTTTACCTATTTCGCAGCCCTGAATTGAGGATAAATCTAGAGAGATTGCACCCAGATAAAAGTGTATTTTGGTAACTGGCATCATCCCTATTTTCCTGTAGGAAGAGGCTAGTTAAGCGGCATTTCATAAGTCACTGTAAAGTTATTTGCTTTCCCTTTCTGAGCCGCGCCAATGCTTCAGGACTTGCGAGCTCCAAACCGAACCAACTAAATTTTTAGGGAGAGCGAGGGCTTTAAGGAAATATTTTGCTCGAACAACTAAGTTTCTATGTCGGAAGCGGAGGTTTTTTAGATAGATCGAAATTAAAGCCTGCAGTTTGAGACATTAGCGATCGAGTTTTCAGCCCAGTGTCCAACCAAAACCCCAGCCAAAATCCTAACCAAAATCCTAACCTTGGCTGTGCGCGATCGACCCGTTGTTACCGCTAATCTATTTGCAATACAGCCAAAAGACTCAAACTTTAATTACAAGTTCCCTATAAGTTGAGCTTTTGTGTTGGCAATTTGCAAACTAACTGCACGCTAACAGCAAACAATGAAACAGGAGAAACTGAAAATGGGTAGCGATTCGATCGAAATGCGATGGTGCGCGATGGCTTGTTTCATGCAGATTTATTGAGTTTGAGAATTGTTGGCAATTTCAGAGAGTAAATTCTGGTCAGCCAGCTCGACCGGCAATTAACCGAGTTCGCTCCTTAAGCTGTTTTTCAAACAGTCAGCTTAAAAGAGCTGCGGTTTAATTTCAACAAAAATGCGAAGCTGCTAATAACTCAATTCAAGAAATTATCCAGGGGTAGGCAATGAAAAAAGATTTGTGGATGCAGAATTACTCAGCCCGAACGCCAGAATCGCAGATTGTTTCAGCCATTGAAAGACTCTTAGAAGCTCCAGATGCAGAACCGAGCTTAATTTCCAAATTAAGCAGCGCATCAAAAACTTTGGAATTTCAGCTAGGAGACGAGATAACCAAATATCAAAACCCTGAAAATAACAGCAATTTACCAGAAAATCAACGGGATGATTCTCAAACCCGTAGCTTTGCCACCAGCAATTTTTATTTAGTTTGCGAAGGTCGAGTCAGGCTGCTAGCACAAGAAACATCTCAACAGCAAGAAGTTTCAGCAGCAGTATTGGAAAGCGGAGCAATATTCGGGGCAGATGACTTATTTATTGACAGCGCGCTGCCTTACAGAGCAATTGCCGCCAGTACCTGCCAAATCGCCCGGATCGATCGCGCCAAATTTCAATCAATTTTACAGCAGTTTCCCCAACTGCAACAGCGGTTGGATCGACAATTTCAAGAACGCCAAAAACTCATCTTTTTTAAAACAGAAACAGAAGTGCGATCGCTCAATATTCAACAACAGCAAACCCTGTGGTCGCACCTGTTGCCTTACTTAGAAGAAATCCGCATTCCAGCAGGCATTGCAGTTGCCGACAACTGCCAAAAATCCCCCAGTCATTTTTGGCTGCGCAGCGGTCAAATCCAAGGTTTAGAAGCCCCCCTAGCAGGCAGTAGCTGGGGCTATCCAGACCCCGTACCAGACAACTGGAGGGCTCAAACAAACTTAGTAATTTACCGCATCGAATCCCAACAGTGGGAACTCGCAAAAGCAGCAGTAGCAGCAGACAACAATTCACCGCCGAAAATCATCCGCAAATCTCGTACTTTAACCTTACTCACTCCCCGCCAAAATTCCAAATCCGGCACAACAAACGAGCAGCCAACAGCATCCAAAACTCCGGATGCAAAACCGGGATCGAGAAGCGTTATCTTTCCCAAACCCAAACAGCGCAAGTGGTTTGGGTTCGGATTTCCCTTCGTGCAACAGCAAAGCGCGTCAGATTGCGGGGCGGCTTGCTTGGCGATGATTTCCGAATATTGGGGTAAAAAATACACCATCAATTACCTGCGCGAAATAGCAGAAGTCGGCCGCAGCGGCACTTCTCCCAAAATGCTCGCTAAAGCTGCCGAAAATTTGGGATTTCAAGCCCGTCCCGTGCGCGCATCTTTAACGCCCCTCCGCAATCAAAATCCTTGGATCGCTCACTGGCAAGGCAATCATTATGTCGTAGTTTGCCGCTTCCGCAACCATCAAGTTTTAGTTGCCGATCCCGCCGCAGGGAAGCGGTGGATGAGCGTGAAAACTTTTAGCGAGAATTGGACTGGCTACGCTATCATTTTAGACCCCACCCCGCAGCTATACCGCAACCGCAATGTCGAAAACAAAGGCATCAAAACTCAAAACTTTATCGGCATAGTCTGGCCCTATCGAGGCATTATCCTGCAAATTTTGGCAGCCTCTTTGTTCATCCAACTGTTCGGATTAATTACACCCTTATTTACCCAAGTAATCCTCGACAAAGTAGTTGTCAGTAAAAGCCTCGTTACCCTGCATGTATTTGCGATCGGTCTTTTATTGTTCGGTATTTGGCGGCTGCTGCTAACCGCTACCAGACAATACTTGCTCGATTACCTTTCCAACCGAATTGACCTCACTTTAGTCAGCGGTTTTATCAATCACACTCTCAGTTTGCCCATCAAATTCTTTGAATCGCGCCACGTCGGGGACATCTTGACGCGAGTTCAGGAAAATCAAAAAATTCAAGCATTTTTGACCCGCCAAGCGATTACTGCATGGTTGGATGCTTTGATGGCAATCGTTTACATCGGGTTGATGGTTTACTACAACTGGAAGTTGGCATTGTTGGTGCTGGCTTTAATTCCGCCCATTGTAATTTTGACTTTGGCTGCAACTCCCCTGCTGCGGCAAGTATCGCGGGATATTTTTAACGAAGGTGCCAAGCAAAACTCATCTTTGGTAGAAATGATTTCGGGGATTTCTACGATTAAATCAACAGCGGCCGATCGAGAAATGCGCTGGCGCTGGGAAGACCAACTAACAGAAATGATTAATGCCAAATTTCGCGGGCAAAAGTTGGCAAATTCCTTGCAAGTCATCGGGGGATCTGTTAATACTTTAGGCAGCACGGTTTTGCTGTGGTACGGAGCCATGTTAGTAATTCAAGACCAACTGACGATCGGTCAATTTGTGGCTTTTAACATGATGGTCGGCAGCGTGATTTCTCCGGTACTTTCCGTGGTAGGATTGTGGGATGAGTTTCAAGAAGTTTTAGTTTCGATCGAACGCTTGGATGACGTTTTTGCGACTCAACCCGAAGAAAGTTTTGACACACCGATGCTGGTACTGCCCCGCATTCAGGGAAATGTCAAATTTGAAAATGTTTGTTTCCGCTATTCTCAAAATGACGAACGCCACACGCTGCAAAATATTTCCTTTGAAGTAGAAGCCGGCGAAACTATTGCCATTGTCGGCCGCAGCGGTTCCGGCAAGAGCACTTTGGTGAAATTATTGCAAGGTTTTTACTATCCAGAAACCGGAAGGCTGACTGTTGACGGCCACGATATCCGGCACGTTTCACCTCAATCGCTGCGGAGTCAATTGGGCGTGGTTCCTCAAGATTGTTTCTTGTTTTCCGGCACGATTTTGGAAAATATTGTGCTGTATAAAAACGGGCCAACTTCTCTTTACCAAAACGAGCAAACCAAAGAGGCAGATTTTGCAATTTGCGAACGGGCGATCGAAGTTGCTAAACTTGCAGAAGCTCACCAATTTATCCAAGATATGCCGCTAGGATATCAAACTCCTGTGGGGGAAAGGGGAGCCAGTTTATCCGGCGGACAGCGGCAGCGAATCGCGATCGCCCGCGCTCTTTTAGGCGATCCCCGGATCTTGATTTTAGACGAAGCAACTTCTTCGCTGGATACTGAATCGGAACGCAGGTTCCAACAAAATCTGGCACGAATCAGCCGCGATCGCACTGTTTTTATCATCGCTCACCGACTCTCTACGGTGCGCAATGCCGATCGAATTTTAGTTCTCGATAAGGGAATTCTAGCCGAACAAGGAACGCACGATCGATTGATGGACGATCGGGGACTTTACTACCATCTCGCCCAGCAACAACTCGCTCTTTAAGGGATCGGGAAAAGCGGCAGAGGGAAACGTACAAAGCGTGTCAGAACCTGTCTGGCGATACAAGCATCATAGGTTTGTAGTAAGGACTTCAGTCCATGCTTGTAAAGTTAGGCAAAATGCAGACTCAAGCCCTCACTACAAACATCTTTGAGGATAGCCGACCGACAGAACGCGATCTCAACTTAACTCTAAAACATTTGTATCTCTGGTTACTTGCGCCCGCCTAAATCCTCTTCTAAATCCTCCTTAAGAGGGGGGACTTTGCAGAGTTTCGGCTCTACCTTTAGATGGGTACTTGAAACGCTACCTGTTCTCTTTGGTTAAAGGGAGGTAAAGAAAATCGAACTCCCTATTCCCTCCGCTTCGCCAATTACCAATTACCAATTACCAATCACCAACTACCAATTGCTAATCACTAATTTGGAGGAAAAGCCATGCTTTCCGAAGATGCCAACAAATTATGCGCCACTCCAAACCAAATAGCTGAAGTCTCGGGAGCGATAGCTTCAAGACAAGAAAACGAAGTTAAAAAAGAAGAGCGATCGGCCCAAACAGCAACTCACCAACAAGCTGCTTATCAAACTAATGGCTCAATTTATCTGGCAAATTTTTCCAATACCCCCGATAATTGGTCAACTTCTTTGCAGTCAGTTCTCGATCGACCCCCGGTATCTTTTCCCCAGCGGTTGATGTTAGGAGGAATGGTTTTTTCCCTGGCATTTGTAGCTTGGGCAACTTTCGGCAAAATTGATGAAGTAGGCCAAGCTAAAGGCAAATTAGTTCCCAAAGGTGATGTTTACAAAATTCACTCGATCGAAACGGGAAAAATTGTTAACTTGCCTGTTAAAGAAGGCCAAAAAGTCAAAGCCGGACAATTGCTAGCAGAATTAGATCCGGAAACGGCTGCTAGCGAAGTCGATAGACTCGAAAAAATGCTCGGCGGTTATCAAATTCAATTGATGCAAGTGCAAAGTTCGATCGAACGCACCCGCCTCGAAGCCCAAGCCAGCCAAGCTATCGCCGCAGCAGACAAACGCGGTGCCGAAGCTGCCATCGCCCGCGCCAGCGCAGCCGTTGCTACAGCAGAGGCTCAAATCGAGCAACTGCAAGCCGATGCAGCATCCCAGCAAGCCCGCCAACAGCAACTCAAACCTTTAGAAAAGCACGCCGGAGATTTGCTGTCGCAGCTAGAAGCAGATGTGGCATCCCAAAAAAGGCGGCGCGATAAGGTAAAACCGCTGCAACAAAAGACTCAAAATTTGCTCGCGCAACTGCAAGCAAAAGTGGCAGCCCACAAAGAACGAATTTCGCGGATCGAACCTTTAGTCAAAGAAGGTGCACTGTCAAAAGAGGTTTTGTTTCAAGCCGAGGAAGCTTTGCGGGAGAGCGAAAACGCTGTCATTAGAAGTCAATTGGGAGAAGAAACACAAGCCGACGATCGCGCTTTTGAGATCGAACAAACCGTGCGCGATCGGATTAGCGCTACCATCAGGAGCCAACTTGCCGACACCACTCAAGTAAAAGAAAAACTGTTTGAAGTCGAGCAAACTTTGCGCGATCGAACCAGCGCGATCGAGCGCACTAAAGGCGAACTTGCCGAAAAATCCGCAGAGTTCGATCGGCTGCAAGCCGAAGCTGCCAGCCAGCAAGCAGCAGCGCGCCAAACTCAGTTAGAAAAAGAGCAAAAAATTCAGCAATTAGAAATGGATTTAACTCAAGTTAAATCCAAAATTGCCGAAACCCAAACTTTGCTCGTTCAAGCTAACAGTAAATTGAAACAAAGATTTCTTTACGCTCCCGTCAATGGCATTGTATCTGCACTGAACATTCACAACACCGGCGAAGTAGTGGCACCAGGTCAAACAATTGCCGAAGTAATTCCCCACAATGCACCCCTCGTTCTATCTGTCAATCTCCCCAATCAAGAAGCAGGTTTTGTCAAAACAGGAATGCCGGTGCAAGTCAAATTCGATGCTTTTCCCTATCAAAACTACGGCGTGATTCCGGGCAAAGTTATCTCGATTTCACCGGATAGCAAAAATGACGAACGGCTGGGAGTTGTCTACCGCGTTGAAGTCAGTATCGATCGCGATTCTGTAACAGCAAACCAGCGGACTTGGAAACTCAAAGCAGGTCAAACTGCCAGCGCCGAAATAGTCATCCGCCAGCGATCCGTAGCCGAAATTTTGCTCGATCCCCTCCAACAATTGCAAAAAGGCGGTATGAGTTTGTAGAGACCCGTTTTGGCGATCGAGTCGTATAAATTTGTAGCAACCTTCTCCCCTCTTCCCTCCTTCTGACAATTGACAACTCTCAACTCTCAACTGGTGACTCAAAACTCCCGAACAACTCTCAACTGGTAACTCAAAACTCAAAACTCAAAACTCCCGAGAAACTCTCTTTCAACTCAAAACTCAAAACTCAAAACTCAAAACTCCCGAGAAACTCTCTTTCAACTCA
>JALOON010000158.1 GCA_025454405.1 Oscillatoriaceae cyanobacterium Prado104
TGCTAAAATTGCTCGCATTCAAGGAATGGATGCCGGATGGAACGAAGGGAATTTAACTCGGTGGAAACAGGACAAGTCTCACCCCAACCACCATCCGGCAGCTTCGCTGTACGCGCTGGCAAAAACCGTGCATTATGCCAGTTTAAATTTGTCGGGAACTGCGAGAATTCGATCGATAATCGGACTGGCTGGAAACCATCGAGAAATCGCGCTGGAAGAAGCGCGGTTGCTGGTCGGAGCTTGGAGGCAAACTTACCCGGTACTCGCTCGATTTCAACGCGAGCTAACTGACGTCGGTACTTTCATTAAATCTATTGCGGTATCGGAAGCCGTGCAACCGGGTCAATTAATCTGCTCCGATTGGAGTCAAAAATGATGCCATTTCTCTAAAATATTGCTGGCGCGGCACTCGGGAAAGCTGAGTAAAATTAGTTCGATTTCTCCGAATTGCTGCTGCATTATTTGAGAGAATTTGCATGACATTGTGGCCGCTCGATCGAATCCCGTCAGGAAGGTGATATAATGCGATCGCAAGCGCCTCAATTCTAGTTAGTTATAATTAATGTTTGCGATTGAGTTTACCTCGGAAGCAGAAGCCGATCTCGCTTGGTTCAAAAAGCAAGAACGAAACATAATCCTGGACGGTATTGAGGAGAACCTGCGCCATGAGCCAACGGTTGTTACCCGCAACCGCAAGCATCTCCGTCCAAATCAAACAGCTCAATGGGAGTTGCGCGTTGATAAATACCGGGTTTTCTACGATGTGACGGATGTGGTGCTGATTGTATCTGTTGAAGCGGTCGGTCTTAAAATTGGAAACCAATTGTACTTTCGAGGCGAAGAGCGGGGATTATGAAAACGATTGCAATTTCGCGACACTTGAAGCTGCTCAATGCTCTGTTGCAACAAGCGCGCGAGCAGAATCTCATCTTGCAGTCGGCCGACGGCGAACAGTTTGTTCTCGCCAAGATAGCCGATGCACCGGCAGTCAGGATTGACTCGGACGGGGATGTTTTAGCCTTTGACGTTGGTGATAGCGATGATTTTGAGGAAGAAATCGATCTGACCCGTCAGAATGCGGAACTGATGCGTTTTCTTTCCGAACGCTCGGCAGGTGTCAAACCCGGCAGCGGGACATCGTTGGAAGAGATCCGGCAGCGTCTGGGTAAATAGTACGGGCGAAGGGTACAAGTCGTTCGATCGACTTTTTAATTTGGGGTAAAGCCGAGATACGTGTAAAACAAGACACAATGTAAAGTTTTGTAAAGGCAATCCAAAACAGCTTAAAGCAGGAGAGCCTGAAACGCCTATTAGCAAAAGATTTTAGCTTTTGGGTTCTGTGCGAAGGCAGAGTATAACTACTACTGCGGAGTTTGAAGGCTTCTTCAGGGGAGATGTATGTCCAGCCGATCGCATCAGCATAGCAAAGCATGGGGTTTTGGACGGCAGAACGTTCAGACATGGGCAGAGGATTCGCTGTTAAGGGGCGCTGTGAAACGTGGGGCAGATTGCCACCTTGATAGCCAACTTAGCAATTGTCACTCTCTACGGGTTGAAGTTTTTGACTCTTGCACGGCAGTTTTTCCCAATTTACAAGGGTTTGCCGCCTCACCAGTAGAACTGTACTAGAAACCATGCGGCGAAAGTGGCACTTTCTCTTTCCTGCGGAAGATGCGGTTTCCCCTATTTTAATTCTAGACAAACAACAAAACCAACCTCTACCACGCAGCAAGCATTATGAGCATCACCACCAAATTAACAACTACAGCACAGTCAGTTTCTAATAATTTAAAAAAATCGCCAGCTCATCAATTTTCTTTAGCAATTATATTGACGATTCTAGGAGTTTGGGGCGGCACTTTCTTGGTAACAAATGGATATGATGATGTAAAACTTGAAGCTGCAAAAAAACGTACTGAAATATTCAATACATACTGCACAATATTTGGCGCTGCTGTAACAGCTAGCTTGGGATTTCGACAATATAAAAATGATAAAAAAGATAAACAAACTCTATTTATAGCTAGCGAAATTAAAGAATTTGAATCCAAGCTAGAAACAGTCAATGTTACTCAAATGCTAGTTGATGAGTTGCGGATTGTTAAGCTATTTCCTGATGCCGATAAAGCAAAGAACCGTACAGTTATAGTTACTGATGACAAGCTAAAGGAAGCCTTAGAAGTTCCGCTAAAGCCATTAAAAATTAACGAAGATACTGATAGTTCAAGGAAAGATGATGACGCTTATGTATACGCAGCAATTCGAGATAATTTTGATCGATTCCTCAATCATTTAGAACGTTTCTATAACATGAGAGAGTCAGGAGTGTTCAATTCGTCCGATTTTGAAGCTTATTTGTCGCCTTGTATTAAAATGATTGATGACGCTGACGATCGTTCAACAATTAAAAATCAAATTGAGATCTATATTAGGAACCAAGAATATAATGGAGTTCTACAATTGTTGAAAGAATATCGAGAAAAACAGGAGCAGCATCAAAGCAAGCAGAATGCGAGTTTTAAGAGCAAATTCGATTCACTGCAACTTTTTTTCGAGTCGATCGCTAGCACTCTCTGAAAGCTATAAAATAGACATCTCCCAAAATTAGGTTGTTGCCCTTATGTACCAAGGCTTCCCCAATTTTTTTAAAAGATGTCTGATGAAGGAGACGCGCAACCTTAGCGCGTTTCCTTTTTGTTGGGGTAGATCTAGCGAAGCTGTTACCAGGGGCAAAGTAGGCTGAAACCCTTACTTATCAAAGATTTCACTGCAAGCCATTTTTCACTCACTCCCAAGCA
>JALOON010000159.1 GCA_025454405.1 Oscillatoriaceae cyanobacterium Prado104
GAACAGTTTGATGCTTGGAGAGAGTTTGGGGAGTCTTTGGGATTCTTGCAAGTTGTCGCTTCTCCTTTAACTCGCAGTTCTTATCATGCCGAACAGGTGAGGGAATTGATGAAACTTTACCCGCGCTAGCAATCTCGATCGACAATTGCGGGTTCTCCTGTGATGCGGATCTGATTGCAGCTTTGGGGCTGTCTGTAAACCAGCCCTTAGGCTCGAACGGTTTGTACTGCAACCTCAGTATAGACTCCGAGCGGGCTACTCAAAGGCTGCACTGCACCGCAATGTCAGTATTAGGTAGTTTACCCGCAACAAGCAATCTAGTTTGTCAGCGATCGTACCTAAAACTATATTCATTTTGCCCTCGGACTCGACATTAGGGAAAAGCTCAGAAGTTACGCCAAAAGACCCTTGCAACCTGGTTTTTGCGTTAATATTTGTAGCATCAACGAAGGATTTTGCCCTGAACCGGGTTTTTTGCGTATGTTGTGAAATATAAAGTTCACCTAGTTACCCGTTCTCCCATACCTAAAATAATGCGATCGCGATCGCTCTCTAATAGTGATTCCATTCCCAAATTTCTGATTTTTGGATCGGTGTAATTACGCAAAAAACTTTTTTTATCAAGCTGGAACAGCCAACCGGATAAACCCTACAATCCTGATAATGCAAGCATTTTAGCCATTTAAGACCGCTCGGGGACTGATAATTGACCGCCAAGTTTTATAAAGTTTTATTAAAACTTCACCGCTCTTTATAGGCGATCGGGAATCAGGCTTATGAGTGATGAAGATTAATTTAAATCCTGACGCAAGTCACTTGTTTTTAGCCAGTAATTCTCTATACTAGCTGTATAAACAAAGAAGCACAACCCTCTTTCCAGTATTCGACCTGTTGGATCGGGAAATTTGCAGAATTATCCTAAATGTTGGCAAAACAAGAGGGATAGTCCAAGTTCGATCGCACAACATAGAGAAAGAACGGGAAAGTAGGTAAAGAAACAAAAAGCGGTGATGCTTCGTCCTAACAAAGCGGGCATCATAATCATAAAATGACCGCTAAGCGTAGCATCTTTTCACCCGGAGCAACTGAGAAAATCACTATGCCAGCCACCTCTTTTTACGCTGAAGCTGAATTCGACGAGCAACTGCAAGTCCGTCCCTTGCAAGATGATGTGTTGGATGAGGATGCTGAAGAAGCTGCAGACGAACTCATCGACCTGGATGCAGGAGAGACAGAAGATGATGAAGAAGTTTCCGAAGCCCAAAAAGTCCAGCGTTACATTAAATTGCTGGAGTTGCGCAACACCGCAGCACAGGAGCAAGAAGGACAGATTCAGCGCTTTGTTCATCTAATTGAGGTGCGCGATCGCTTGGCCGCACAATTGGGACACCGACCTTCACTAGAACGCTGGGCCGCAACCGCAGGCGTTCCTAACGTGTCCGAGGTCAAGCAAATCATGGTCGAAGGCAAGCGCAACTGGGCAGAATTAGCCGGGATGACGGTTGAAACCCTCGAAAGAATTCAAGCCGAAGGCATCGAAGCCAAAGACCACATGATTAAGGCAAACCTGCGCCTGGTCGTTTCGGTGGCGAAAAAATATCAAAATCGCGGTTTAGAACTGCTCGACTTAATACAAGAAGGTACTCTAGGACTAGAACGAGCTGTAGAAAAGTTTGACCCGACGCGGGGCTATCGGTTTAGCACCTACGCCTACTGGTGGATTCGCCAGGGCATTACGCGGGCGATCGCCACTCAAAGCCGCACCATTCGCCTCCCAGTCCACATTACCGAAAAACTTAACAAAATTAAAAAAGCCCAGCGCAAAATTTCGCAAGAAAAAGGTCGGACAGCGACGATCGAAGACATTGGCGTCGAATTGGACATGACTGCTGCTCAAGTTCGGGAAGTTTTGCTGCGAGTTCCCCGTTCTGTCTCCCTAGAAACTAAAGTCGGCAACGAAAAAGATACCGAACTCGGAGACTTACTAGAAACCGACAGCATTTCCCCAGAAGAAATGTTGATGCGGGAAGCCCTGCACCGCGACTTGCAGCAACTGCTGGCAGATTTGACCAGCCGCGAGCGAGATGTGATTCTGATGCGGTTCGGTTTGGGCGACGGTCACCCCTACTCGCTGGCAGAAATCGGTCGCGCCCTCGATTTGTCCCGCGAGCGAGTCCGCCAAATCGAAGCTAAAGCCCTGCAAAAACTCCGCCAGCCCAAGCGCCGCAACCGCGTGCGCGACTATCTGGAGTCGCTGACCTAAAGTTGGCTGGAACAAGGAGTAACGGGCGATTTCTACAGCCACAGGTAATGCCCGTTACTCGCCAGACAGATCGCTGAAAAGCCGCTCGAAGATTGCTTAGCGTAAAAAACCCTGTTTTTTGCAATCTTTTTTCAATAAGTGCCAATACTTGAAAAATATCTTAATTAGCGTGTAATATTGTCAATAGGCAGACTTTCTTGAGAGGGTCACTATGGCACTTTACACCGCTTCCTCATTTAAAGCCGAACTCAATGACAAAGGCTGGCGGATGACTCCCCAACGGGAAACCATTTTGCACGTCTTTCAAAACCTCCCCAAAGGCAATCACCTGAGCGCCGAGGATTTGTATACTCTGTTAAAAAATCGCGGAGAAAATATCAGCTTGTCCACCATTTACCGAACTTTAAAGTTAATGGCAAGGATGAGCCTGCTTCGAGAACTAGAACTGGCCGAAGGCCACAAACATTATGAAATAAACCAACCTTACCCGCACCACCACCACCATCTAGTATGCGTTCAGTGCAACAGAACGATCGAATTTAACAACGACTCGATTCTCAAAACCGGCATGAAGCAAGCTGAAAAATCGGGATTGCACCTGCTCGATTGCCAGCTTACCATTCATACAGTTTGCCACGAAGCCTTGCGGATGGGATGGCCTTCTATGGTTTCCAGCAATTGGTCTTGCCCGAAGGCGATCGCCAACACCACCAACACCACGGAATAAAGAGGTTAATTATACACCACTTTGCGCATTTAAAGTACGGTAAGTGACAATTTTTAACAAAACTTAGTTGCAAAACTGCTGCGAAACTGATGCAGACATCGGGTTTTTTACTCAAATCCGCAATAGGTTTCGGATGCGTCAGATTGCAGGTGCTAGATTTACCAAACAATCTCCTCTTGAGGCACCATGCCAATTTTAGATGCTGACTAACAATGCCTGGAATCGTCCGAGCTTTCGGGTGCGTCAGATGGTAGATTCTCGATTTATCAAAAAATCAGGCCTTGACGCACCCGAGCAATTCTCAATTGGCACCAAAAATTTAATGGCAATCACTGCCCGAGTTCCATCCTAGAAATTTCTGCTCAGCAGATCGTCACCGCTTACCCCGTAAGCGCGCTGGGCGCGACTGAGGGCTGTTTGCGTCGCACTGTCAAAAATTCCATTCACCGGGCCGTTGTAAAAGCGCAACTCTCGCAGCCTGCGTTGCAACTGCTGCACGCTCGATCGAGAGTTGAAATTCCTGTTCGCCGGCACCGCAGGCACTCGGCCCGATCGACTTTGACCATTTTCCAGCGCTGCCAAAGTCTCCGAAGTAGCAATACCCGTTGCTGGCAAATTGCGTTCCTCCTGAAAGCGCAGTACCGCAAACTCCGTCTCAGATCCATATATTCCATTAATCGGCCCCGGATTCCTGCCCAGAGTGCGCAGCCTCGACTGCAACTGTCGGACAGCCGGACCCCGAGCGCCCCGTTGCAGCGCCAAGTCTTCACCGCTAGAGATTTGTGCCGTTTGCCTGCTGGCTTGCCACAAAGCCGATCGAGTGCTGCGATCGACCCTGCC
>JALOON010000005.1 GCA_025454405.1 Oscillatoriaceae cyanobacterium Prado104
TGAAGAAATCGAAGCTGAGAAAAAGCAGGATGCTTTTGATTTTGCTTTGTGGAAAGGTGCGAAGCCGGGGGAACCTTTTTGGGATTCTTCTTGGGGAAAAGGCCGCCCTGGATGGCACATTGAATGTTCGGCGATGGTGCGCGATTGCTTGGGCGAAACTATTGACATTCATTGCGGTGGTTCCGATCTGACTTTTCCGCATCACGAAAATGAAATCGCGCAATCGGAAGCGGTGACGGGGAAATCTCTGGCTAAGTATTGGATGCACAATGCTTTTGTGACTGTCAATGGCAAAAAGATGTCGAAATCTTTGCACAATTTTATTACGATTCGCGATTTGTTGGAGGGGAATTGGTCGGGTAATTCAGAATTTGACTCCCCACCAGCCGGGGCGGGCACGGGGGCACCTCCCCTACATTCGGGGGGGAATAAAAGTGAGGCAAAGGCTGTTGAACCGATGGCGGTGCGGTTGTTTGTGTTGATGGCGCATTACCGCAGTCAAATTGATTTTACCCAAGAGGCGATCGCATCTGCTGAAAATGGCTGGCATACTCTTAAGGAAGGTTTGCTTTTTGGCGATCGACACGGTGCTAAACTCGGTTGGAATATTGTCGATCGAATCGCAGAAGATACCGATGTCATGCAGCAGTTTCAAACAGCTATGGATAATGATTTTAATACTCCGGCTGCTTTGGTGGTGCTGTTTGAATTGGCGAAGGATTTGGGCAAGGAAGGTAATATTTTAGTGCATCAAGGTAGAACGGAAACTGCACCGGAATTGTTGCAGCAAAAGTGGGGGACTTTGGTAAATTTGGCGGGAGTTTTGGGTTTGGAAGTTGCGCCGGAAGCTGAGGAGGAAATCTCGGTGGGCGGTTTGACGGATGCGGAGATTGAGTTGATGATTCAACAGCGGAAAGATGCTAGAAAAGCGAAGAATTTTGCTGAGGGCGATCGAATTCGCAACGAACTTAAGGACAGGGGAATTACTCTCATCGACCAAAAGGATGGTACAACAATTTGGCACCGCAGTTAAACAAACTTGTAATGGGTAATTGGTAAGTCTTGGCTTAATACAGTTCAAGACAATCTAATGCTGTGTTATCCATAAGGCGTTCTCGATCGGCAGCGAATTCTAAACACGCTATAATGTCTGCTTCAGTCAACTCTGGAAAATCGTCCAGAATCTCTGCATGAGACATTCCCGCCGTCAGCCAACCCAACACATCATACACGGTAATTCGCATTCGCCTGATGCAAGGTTTTCCACCTCGTTTATCTGGTTCGATCGTAATAATGTTGCGATAGCTCATAAGACCGAGTTTAATATGCTTTTCTGTAAGTTTAGCTTAGTTTGAGAAAAGTTCGATCGATATGGACCTGATGGGTTGACAACTTACTTGACTTTAGTGTTTGCAACCGCAGATCTGGCAGATTGCGCTGATTTTGCAACCGCAGATCTGGCGGATTAACGCTGATTAACGCTGATTTGGGTTGTTTAGTTTGTTTGCAAATTCGGCGACGGTTGTTACGAATTCTGCAGTAGATTCGTAGGGTAAAACATTCCGCCCCGGTATCAATAAACCTTCGGCGTTGGGAAAGTTGGCTAGATATTGCGCTAATCTTTCTTGGGGTTTTTCTGTTTTTCCTTCTTTGCTGATGCTTGATGCTTGTTCTCCCATAACTACGAGTGCGGGCCGATCGAACTTGTGAATCGTGCTAGTATAATCCTGCCGCCAAAACCCGGATAGAAATGAGAAAACTGCATGGCGGCTATCGGGATTTGCCGCGCCTGCTTGCAAGGCATCCAACCATTCGCTGTCTATTTTTGCCGGATCGCCAAACAGTTGTTTTGCGGAAAAGGAACGCAGAAATTCGCCGCGTCTGGCGTAGCGGTAAAAAGCATTTCCCAAGGGTGAATCTAACAGGTTCCAAATAATTCTTTGTTCTCTGTCTGTCGAATGTTTGTTCATCACCGCCCAAGCGGGAGGCCCGGCCATGATTAGCCCGTGAATTAAGTTCGATCGACTTTCTTGCTCGATTTTTGCTAATGCTAATGCTACCGCTAATAGCGCGCCTTGCACCAGGACGATCGCGGGTTTTTTCACTACTGTTTCTAGGAAAAACTGCAACTGTTGGGCCCAATCTTCCGGGTAACAAGCAACGTGCGGCATTTCGGATTCGCCGCAGCCCAATAAATCGGGACTGTAAATCGGATTGGTATTGCCCGCCGCATACCAACTTTCGCAGAATCTCTGCCAAAAGATTCTTGACAAACCAACTCCGATTGGATGAATTAATAGTAAAGGGATGCTGTTTTCGGTTGCAGCAGTTGGATTATAAAATTCATAAGCGCAGCGGTAATTTTTCCATTCGTAAAACAGTGTCGGCGATGCGATCGATGCAATGGTTGACAAATCTTGATTTGAAGGTGGTGATTGCATATTAATATTTGAGTTTGTTACTTGTATTTGTTTACTTATGATGCCACGACAATGCGAGTTTGAGCTTGAACATTTGGTGGCGAGTGGGCGATCCAAATCTCTACGTTGCTGCCGAGTGCGTTGAGAAAACGAAACAGGCGTTCCGCAGAAAAATCCGATAATTTACCGCGCATCAATGCCGAGAGTGTAGGTCGATCGATTCCTAATAGCTTTGCTGCTCGGTCCTGGGTTAGTTGGCGTTCCGAAATTAATTCACTAATCTGATGAGCTAGTTCGGCCTTAATCAGTAATTCTTCTGGGTTGGGTAGCCCTAAGTCAGCAAAGACATTTCCACTGCTGGAATGCACTTTAATTTCTTCAGTCATTTTGTTCCTCCAATTCTTGCTGTTCTAAATATTTTTTATCGGTTATTATTAAGATCGAGAATAACGCGATCGACCGCAATATCATTCAACAATATCATTATTCAATCATGTCAGAACAGCGGATTACCATTTCTTTACCCAACTTGCTGCTAATTGTAGCATCAGGCTTGCTGCTGGTGCTGCTGTGGCAGTTGCGGAGCTTGCTAGTAATTCTGATGATATCAGTCGTGCTCGCCGCTTCGATCGTCCCGATCGTGAATTGGGCCGCTGCGATGCGCGTTCCCCGCTGGCTGGCCGTAATTTTGGTTTATTTAACTCTGATTGGCGGATTCACCGGTACAGTAGTATTAATCGGGCCGACTGTTATCGCGCAAATCGAGTTATTGATCCGGCAGTTACCTGTTTACGCTGAAACTTTGGAAACTATAGCAACTAATTTATTGAGCCGCTTGAGTGCCAATGCGCCAACGTTTGTGAGTCAGTTGGTGGACACTCAATCTTTAACGAATTGGCTGATCCGATCGAGCCAACAATTAGTCGTGCGATCGTACAGTTTAACCAGAGGCATTTTAGGGGGATTTTTTAGCTTGGTTTTGTCATTGTTTATTTCCGGTTACATGGTAGCCGA
This sequence comes from Oscillatoriaceae cyanobacterium Prado104, assembly GCA_025454405.1. GTDB lineage: Bacteria > Cyanobacteriota > Cyanobacteriia > Cyanobacteriales > Microcoleaceae > Microcoleus. Next base: position 3,435 of record JALOON010000005.1, read on the forward strand.
CAGCCAAACTTTAATTAAAAGTTTGGTGCAGTTTTTCCCGAAACCTTGGGATGAAAGATTGGCGGCTCAAGTTACGCCTGTCGGTGAAAGAATGGGGAGTTACATTCGCGGACGGGTGTTAGTTTCCGCCATTTTAGGCATATTTATTACGACGGGTTTGAGCATTTTGGGAATGCCGGAATTTGCCTTAGGTTTGGGGGCGATCGCGGGCGTTACTAACTTGATTCCCTTCATCGGTCCGGTATTGGGTGCAGTACCCGCATTAATCGTAGCATTAGCTAAAGGCGGTTGGGTGTTGTTGTGGGTATTGCTGTTATTTGTCATCATCCAAAACTTGGAAACCTACGTGCTCGATCCGTTGTTGGTTGGTTCTTCCGTTGGCGTGCATCCACTGTATCAGTTGCTGTCAGTCTTGGGAGGCGTTCAAGTATTGGGAATTATCGGGGCTGTCATCGTGCCGCCTTGGTTTGCAGGAGTCGCTGCTTTGATTGAAAACTTGTATTTAAAACCGAAGATTCGGGGGGAATATCGGGAAGCGATCGATCGAGCTAAGAATAATTCCGAAGTGCTCAATTAATCCCAATATTTTTGGCGATCGCACTTTCTATCTAGGGTGCGCACCGCGCACCTTACGGCTAAAACCAGCGCTTTTTCAATTTCTTTCAGTTCGATCGGACTCTAGCAATTCTTTAATTAAAGCAGGTGGGGTTGCTTCTCGGTACGCGCCGCAATAATACATGGTTAAAACGGCTTTGTATGCCCAGTGATTTGAGGGTACGTCCCTAAAAGGATTTGGTAGGGTTTCGGCGCGATTTTGGACGCAGGCGTTGAGAATTTGTTCTCGGGTTGGCTGAACTTTTACTAAAGAATTATCTGGGGGGATTTGCTCGGTGGTTTGTGCTTTGGCAGGGGCAGCAAAGCTAGCAGTAAGTATCAAGATAGTTGCCGAAAAGATTCTGGTTGCAAGCATTGAATTATTTCCTGTGCGATAATAGATTATAATTTCCTCTGCATTCCCCGAACATTATGCTGGGTAGTACCCTTCGCAATCGCTATCAAATTATCAAATTCTTGGTCAAAGGTGGTTTTGGTTATACATACCTTGCCAAGGATTTAGATTTACCGGGACATCCTTATTGCGTGGTGAAACACCTGCAACCGCAAGACCGCGATCCGACTGTTTTGACTGTTGCCCGACGCTTGTTCGAGACGGAAGCTAAAATTCTGTATAAATTGGGCAAGCTGCAGAACCAAATTCCCACTCTTTCCGCTCACTTTGAGGAACGTGGGGAATTTTATTTAGTTCAAGATTTTATCGAAGGACACGATTTGACGGAAGAACTGATTCCCGGTCAAAAATTAAGCGAGTCATATACTATTAAATTATTGTACGATATTTTAGAGATTTTAGCAGTAGTTCACCAACAAAATGTTATCCATCGCGATATTAAACCTGCTAATTTAATGCGGCGCGAAGATGGTAAAATTGTCTTAATTGATTTTGGGGCTGTTAAGGAAATTAATGCGTTGGTTGCGGGCGATCGAAACCAAAGGAGCTTAACTATTCCCATCGGTTCTCAGGGTTATATGCCGAGCGAACAAGCGAGGGGCAAACCTCAACTTGCTAGCGATATTTATGCTGTAGGTGCGATCGCGATTCAAGCATTAACTGGCGAACATCCCGTTAATTTACCGGACGACTCGCAAACAGGAGAATTAATGTGGCGCGATCGCACTCAAATCAGCGATAATTTAGCAAATGTGTTAGATAAGATGGTGCGCGATCGATTTAGCGAGCGCTATCAAAATGCAGGGGAAGCATTGCAAGCTATTTTATCTTTTTGGTCGCCAACTGCAACGGATAATCTAGCATTACCGATATTATCCAATCTGGCAATTTCCGATCTGTATTCGCCGCCGGATGCTCCTACACTAAAACTCCCTTCAAATACTCTAAAAACCTGTGAATTTGAGACTGTAACAGTGAATTCAAAGGGGGAAACAATCGATCGCAACCAGGGTCGATCGCAAGTCTTTTTAGAAACTAAAGTTAATGGCATTACTTTAGAGATGGTGGCAATTCCTGGGGGCAGTTTCATCATGGGTTCGCTAAGTGCTGAAGCCCAAAGAGATAATAATGAAGGGACACCGCGTACTGTGAATGTCGCGCCTTTTTTGATGGGAAAATATCAGGTAACTCAGGTTCAATGGCTTGCGGTGGCAGATTTACCGAAAATCAAGATCGATCTCAATCCTCACCCCTCTTATTTCAAAGGTGATGATTTGCCTGTCGAGCAAGTAAGTTGGGATGATGCGATCGAATTTTGTGCGAGATTATCTCAATTTACCGGACAAAATTATCGACTGCCTAGCGAGGCCGAATGGGAATATGCTTGTCGGGCAAGTACGACAACACCTTTTTATTTTGGTGCAACTATTACTCCAGATTTAGTTAACTACAACGGGAATTATCCCTACGGTGGTGCAGAAAAAGGAATCTATCGCGAAAAAACAACTGCTGCAGGTAGTTTTCCAGCTAATAGTTTTGGACTGTACGATATGCACGGCAATGTATGGGAATGGTGTCAAGATATTTGGCACGATGATTATCGGGATGCGCCGACAGATGGTAGCGCTTGGGAGACTGATGGAGATGGTAAATATCGCTTGCTGCGCGGCGGTTCGTGGTGCTACCTCGCTAGGGATTGCCGCGCGGCGCGGCGCGAGAAAAACTCGCCGGATACTCGCAATTCTTATGTTGGTTTTCGGGTTGCCTGCAGGTAGGCAAAAATTCTTTTGCTTTTTTGCCTGTTTTGAATCTAGGCTTCTGCAAATACAGTAGTTTTCAGGTAAGTGAGGTATAGAGAAACCCGGTTTCTTTAAGAAACCGGGTTTCTGGGGCGTAGTTCATAAACTCGAAAAAAGCTGTAACTTTAGGAAAGAGTTCGATCGCCCGCATTGAATTCTCGATCGTGCGATAATAGATCCCAACTTCCACTGCATTCTCAAAAAACTATGCTGGGTTGTACTCTTCGCGATCGCTATCAAATTATTAAATTTTTAGGATCGGGCGCTTTCGGCGATACTTACCTCGCCCGAGATTTAGATTTACCCGGACATCCCCAATGCGTTGTCAAACATTTTAAACCGAAAGACTCCTCTCCCGACGTTTTACCAATTGCCAAACGCTTGTTCGACTCGGAAGCCGAAATCCTTTACAAGTTGGGCAAGCTGCACGACGGAATCCCCAGCCTTTGGGCTCACTTTGAGGAACATGGAGAATTTTATTTAGTACAAGATTTTATCGAAGGACATGACTTGACAAAAGAACTGATTCCCGGTCAAAAATTCAGCGAATCTTATACGATCGCATTATTGCGCGATATTTTAGAAATTCTAGCAGTCGTTCACCAGCAAAATGTAATTCATCGCGATATTAAACCTGCTAATATCATCCGCCGCAACGATGGTAAAATTGTCTTAATTGACTTTGGTGCTGTCAAGCAAATTAGCACAATAGTTGTTAATGATGATGGGCAAAGTAGCTCAACTGTGGCAATTGGTTCTTCTGGTTATATGCCCAGCGAACAGGCAAACCGCAGGCCGAAACTTGCTAGCGATATTCATGCTGTGGGGATGATGGGTATTCAAGCACTGACAGGTCAACCTCCTTTTAAATTACCAGAAGATTTGCAGACAGGAGAGGTAATTTGGCGCGATCGAGCTACGGTTAGCGATAAGTTAGCTAATATTTTAGATAAAATGGTGCGCGACCATTTTAGCCATCGCTATCAAAATGCAGGGGAAGCATTGCAAGCTATTTTATCTTTGTCGCAGCCTGCCCCGCCACCACCTTTATCGCCGCCTGATGCTGCTACTTTAATTTCAACCGATCCGACAAGAATCGATCTGTTACAAGCAGCTCGATCGAAGGATTTTTTTGGTTTAGAAACGAAAGCACCACCACCAAAAAAAACAGCGAAAAAAGTACCGTCAACTCCCCAAAAAATAGTTCAATTTGAAACCGTGATAGTGAATTCAAGGGGGCAAATCATCAAGCGCAGCCAAGGGAGATCGCAGGTGTTTGCAGAAACAATCGCCCCAGGTATTATTTTAGAGATGGTAGCAATTCCTGAGGGTAGTTTTGTGATGGGTTCCCCGAATGCGGAAGCCGAACGAGATAGCAATGAGGGGCCGCAGCGTACTGTGAATATCGCCCATTTTTTTATGGGCAAATATCAGGTAACTCAGCTTCAATGGTGTGCTGTGGCAAATTTACCGAAAGTTAAGATCGACCTCAAGGCTTATCCTGCTTATTTTAAAGGTACTAATTTGCCTGTCGAGCAAGTATCTTGGCAGGATGTTACAGAGTTTTGTGCGAGGTTATCTCAACTTACCGGACGCAATTACAGATTGCCTAGCGAGGCCGAATGGGAGTATGCTTGTCGGGCGGGAACAATGACACCTTTTTATTTTGGAAACACTATTACTCCAGAATTAGTTAATTATAACGGAAATTTTCCTTACGCTCGCGCGCCCCAGGGAATCAACCGTCAAAAAACAACTGCTGTTGGTAGTTTTCCTCCTAATAGTTTTGGACTGTACGATATGCACGGCAATGTTTGGGAATGGTGTCAAGATATTTGGCACGATAATTATCAAGGCGCGCCGACTGATGGTAGTGCTTGGGAAACCGGCAGATACAATAAAAAACGGCTGCTTCGCGGGGGATTTTGGAATGGAATTTCCCGGAATTGCCGTTCTGCTTATCGTGGCATCCACGTACCAGATTTCGACGGCAATTTCAACGGTTTTCGGGTTGCCTGTACTGCAACATGAAATTCTGCGTCTTTTGCTTTTTTGCTCTCGATCGACCGTCATTGTGCCAATATTGTTATGATATTGACCTCAATCCCAATCCATCTAATTTGCAAGTTAATGACTAGCCTCTCGATCGAGTAAATTGGGATGATGCGACAGAATTTTGTGCGAGGTTATCTTGGCTTACCGGACACAATTATCGACTGCCCAGCGAGGCCCAATTGGAAACGGTTTAACCCAACCTAAAAATCTACAAATCGGGAAAATCTACCAATCGGGATTTTACAATAATTATTTATCTGGTAGCGGGATTGTCTGCAGTTTATTTGACCGTGTATCCTACACCAAAATACAAGCTTTTTTCTTGCAAGTTGTTACCTCGATCGCCCAAATTAGTTAATGGCATTCCCCAATCTACTCTAACACTCAAACCGTCAATTCCCAAAAACGGTTGCCACACAACTCCCAAACCAGTACTGATTAAAAATGTCTGTCTCGGTAATTGATTGGGATTGTTGGCTGCATTCCAAACTGTTCCCAATTCAACAAACGGTGCAAGCTGAATTGTGGGATTTCCCGCTGCATTCCGCCGCACGGCAATTCTGTTTTCTGCTGACAAGCGCAATCCGTTATCTCCCGCCCGCGCGTTTTGTCGGTAGCCCCGCACTGATTGAACGCCACCTATTACAAATTGCTGCGATGGTAACAGGCTGTGTGGAGTTAGTTGCAAGTCGGTTTGCAAGATTAATAAATGATTTCTGTTGAGTTGCTGCACTCGCTGTGCTTGACCGTTCCATTTAAAAAAATGTCCGTCGGGTATGGGAGAATCGTTAGTTGTAGCATCGAACAAACCAGTACCGAAACTAAATTGCGATCGCGCCGACCAAGAACCGCTGGCACTCCTGTTAATATAGTCTTGTCCGAACAGAATTACACTGGTGCGGCTGACTCCATTTTCATCCGGGCCAATGCCAAACGGAACGGGTGTTTGCTCGAAAATAAATGTTTGACCGTTTTGATGGGTAAAACCGCCAATGACAGCCAATTCTCGATCGGTAGATCGGACGATTGGCTGGCGGTAAATAACTTGATATAATTCAGTATCTCCCCGAATTCCCAAATCTGCAAAATCTGATTGAGTAACTTTATTTTGATTGAAAGCTACTCTTGCCTGCAAAGTTCCATTGTTAGGATTCAGCGGCAATCGGTAGCTTAAATCGACAACCTCTGCACCTCCCGATGTGGTTCGGAAATAAGCACCTGCAATCTCGTCTCCAATTCCCGTTAAATTTTGATATCGGAGATTGATGCCAATTCGTTCCGAACCCACGCTAGGAGGAAAATAGTTGTCAAAACTAACACTAGCTGCGAAGGGTTTTGTTTCTTTGACGGTGACAGTCAAAGCTTTGTTGTTGTCACTCCCGACTTGCAAACTTGCCTCTACGCTTTCTAAAAACGGATCTAAACGCAGCAATCTTAATGTTTCTTCGAGTTTTACCGTGCTGAAAGGAGAACCTGTACCGCTCTCTATTCTACTGCAAATATAAGAAAGATTCAACCTCTGTCTGCCTTGAATGATAATTTCTGAAACACTGCCTTCATTTACGTTAATCTCTACAAAACCGCCATCGGTAACGATCGTACTTACTGGTTGAGCTTCCGCATAGATATAACCTTGATTGCGGTAGATTTGAGTGACTAGATCGGCTGCTGCTTTCAAAAAAATGATAAATTCATCGTTGGTAAATTCCCGCCCGATAAACTGCTGGGCGATCGCACTTATTTCCTTTTCTATTCTACCCTGACTGAAGGCGGTAACTCCGGTAATTTTTAGGGCGATCGTACTTCCCGATACTTGCAATTGAACAGGCAGAACATACTCTGTCAATGCTGCTGTTTTTTGTGGTGGTTGGGGACAATTGTTTGAGTGGTTGGCTGCTATTTTATCGCTAGATTCTGGGATTGGTTCGCTAGGAAGTATTTGTGATGTTTCAGGAATAACTAATTCGCTAATTTTGAGTTTGTTATGAGTTTTGGCATCAGCAAGTTTATCTAATTGAAGCAGCATAAAATTGGGAGATTTGGCTGTTGCTTGAGGTGCAAATTGAACAAGCATAGCAGTGCTGCAAGCGATTAAAAAAATATACTTTAAATCCATTTTTTGTATATAAATTTTGCTTAACTGTAGCGATAAAAATTAACAAGCTATCGAGATGTATATTGTCAATTAAGTGCTGGTTTGTAGTGGGGACTTTAGTCCTCGGCGTTCGGGACTTCAGTCCCCACTACAAACTTTACGGCGCTTTTCGGTTGGCCGGTTCGCCAACGGCAGCTATTGCCAGAGGTTGGCTATCGATAAATTGTTTGTTGGTTCCTAAAGAAATATTCCAACTTACACCCCCTAGATATTTCTTGATATATGACATCAAGGCGTGAATGAATACCACGATTCCCAGCATTTCTAACAACTCCTCAACTGTCACTGTTATCAAGTGAGGGAGATTATGAGACGTTCCCCATTTCTCAGCTTGATATCCTCCAATCAGTTCCATCCCCAGCGCTCCCCCAATATAAAGCACGCTCGCTAACACAAACAACTTTCTAGTAGTCAAAGGAAGGTGGAACAGAAACTTAGTGTATGATAACAGGAATATTACCACTAGCAAACCGATCGGCACAACCCAAGTGTAGTAAAGAAATCCCGTGGCATTTAGCAGGCTGCGCATCGGGTAAATCAACTTTTCGTGAAATTGACCGGCTTCATCTAAAGATAGATACACAAATATGAAAGATAAAACTTTCCAGTGATACTTGTAACGATCGCTATCCTGATTTTTTGCATAGGCAATCGCGCCTAACAATATCGAACTAAACAGCAATGCTAAAACTGAGTATACAGTGGGAACGTTCCGTTCGGCATCAACGCTGAATGCCCTTGCCAAGTAGTCTCTAGATGGATAATCAGGCAAGAAGTACGCTGTCATCTGACTCAAAAAAGATATTACCACTAGACAACCCACCACTCGGAGCAAGAATTGGGTTACAGTCGCAGGAGTTAGAGCAAATTGAAGTTTCATGTTCTTTTAACCTTGGTTTAAAGCTGTGCGATCCAAAACAATCGGTTTTAGATACTTTCTCGGTACTTTTGCCGGCAGCAACAACCCATCCTTATGACAGTCAGACATTTTTAACACCCTATTATCGTAAGATTATCGCAAAGTTAAGCTTGTTGGCAGACATCGATCGCTTTTTTTAGAAAAAAAATATTCAGATTTTTGTACGCAGAGGTATATTAGAATACTCCAAAAATTTATCTGAAATCCTGACTCGGGTTGAACCGATATCTAAATTCGATGATGAAACTTAGATCCCCCTAAATCCCCCTTCTTAAGGGGGACTTTGAACTTCTTGCTCCCCCCTTTTTAAGGGGGGCTGGGGGGGATCTCAACCTTTTTAAAAGGGACTTTGAACTTCTTGCTCCCCCCTTTTTAAGGGGGGCTGGGCGGGATCTCAACCTTTGAAAACACACGCTAGAAAGTATTAGGCAATACTGCGAGATTGCCTAAAAACCGATCGTCCGCGAGCATTAAAACATCGTCCGTGCTAGGAATCATGCTGGGTCGATCGAAAGTCAATCCATTGCTTAAACCGACAGGTTCGACACCGTTGAGGAAATTAGAAATGATGTCAATACCGCTGTCATTTCCCAAGATAAATGCATCCGGGCGTTGAGGATTAATCAAAGGATCGTTGGCTGAGTTGCTAACAAGTAAATCGTTACCTCCGTTTAAGAGAACATCATTTACTCGATCGCCGGAAATACTGCTGCTGCTGCGATCGCCACTGATTCGATCGCTATTAGAATTGCCTGTCAAAAAATCAGTATCATCACCGAAATCATTGCTGTCATCGCCGCTGTCATTCTGGAAATTGCGAGCAAAATCTTTAGCAGCTTCGATCGCATCGCTGTAATCTAAATCGCCATTATCATCATCATCATCGTCGTTGTCATCATTATTGTCATCGCTGTCGTCATCATCATTGTCATCATCATCATCATCGCCATCTAAACCACCAGAAACATCATCGGGTTTATCGACATTGCAATCATCATCGTCGTCATCGTCATCATCGTCATCATTGTCATCATTGTCATCATCGTCATCATTGTTATCATTGTCATCATTTACATCATCATTTTCGTCATCATCATTGTCATCATTTACATCATCATCATCATCGTCATCATCATTGTCATCATTTACATCATCGTCATCATCATCGTCATCATCATTTACATCATCGTCATCATCATTGTCATCATTGTCATCATTTACATCATCATCGTCATCATCATTGTCATCATTTACATCATCATTGTCATCATCATTGTCATCATTTACATCATCATCGTCATCATCGCCATCTAAACCACCAGAAACATCATCGGGTTTATCGACATTGCAATCATCATCGTCATCACCGTCATCATTGTCGTCATCATCGCCATCTAAACCACCAGAAACATCATCGGGTTTATCGACATTGCAATCATCATCGTCGTCATCATCGTTATCATCGTCGTCATCATCATCGCTTAAATCATCAAGAAAATCTCTCACATTCTCAAGATATTCACCGCAATCAAAATCGTCACCAAATGGTCCACCATCATCGCCGTATTTTTTCTTGAAATTGTCACTAAACTCCTCTATTCGATCGACAGAATCGCTGAAATCTAAACCATCAGTAACAGAATCGGGTCGATCGACATTACCATCAGCATCATCGCCATCATCGTCATCATCGCCATCATCATCGGTGTCTGTATTTCCACTAACAGGCTGAGGTGGCTGTGCGCTATCCTCAACATCATCAGCATCATCGTCATCGTCATCGTCATCATCAAAATCAATATCCTTGTTGAGTTCACGAATGTAATCCCTAGTTGCCTCAACAAAATCGTCAGAATTGAAATTGTTAAAAACAGGTTGAGGTGGCTGTGCAGCGCCATCATCAATATCATCCAAATCATCAGCATTATCATCCGTGTCAGTGTTAGGATTGCTGACAGGTGGAGTCATAGTTTGAGGCGGTTGTGCGCTGCCATCATCCATATCATCAACACCATCATCATCAGTATCAGTGTTGGGATTGCTAACAGGTGGAGTCACAGGTTGAGGTGGTTGTGTGCTGTCATCATCCACATCATCATCTAAATCGTATTCCGGCCAAGGTTTGATTCCTTCTGCCAAGCCTTTACCTGTGGCAAATTCAAATACTTGCTCAAAGGTAATTTGTTCGATACTGATTCCGTAGAAAGTAGCGATCGCTTGGTTGTTTGTACTAATGTAGGTAGTGATGTTAAACTGCGGCGAAAAAGACAAACCTTGTTTCAAACCTACATTTTTCAGGTGTTCAAACAACTCAACACCTTCTAAATCATCCAAGTCACCGTCAGCATCGCCGTTGGCTTGTTGGTAATATTCGAGGTCAACAAATGGAGAGAATTTGCGACCTTCTTTCAAACCAAATTTGTTGAGGTGTTCCACCAACTCTTCACCATCTAAGTCGTCTATGTCGTCGTAAACCTCTTGATAATATTCGAGGTCGATCAGCGGAGAAAATTTGCGACCTTCTTTCAGTCCGGTGTTTTTTAAGTGCTGGTAAGACTCTTTATCGTCTAAATCATCTAAATCTGGGTTGAGTCTGCGATATTCTTCTAAGTCGATTAAAGGATTGAATTGGCGACCTTCTTCTAGACCAAACTTCAGCAAGTGTTCTTCTAGCAGATCGTCGTCAACATCTGCTAAATCATCGTACTGGTTGCGGTAAAAATCTTTGTCAAGCAAGCTCATTTGAGTAATCCTCTGATAATTTTTGTGAGTAAATCGCTGCAAGCTGATTTGGAAAGTTACTTGCCAGCGCGCATACCTTTAATACGGTTCTCAATCCGTGTTTTCGCAGAGAAGTTTACGAAATATTCAAAAAAAAATTTTTTTTGTACTGAAATTGCGAAAAGTGTTTCGGTCGATCGTATAACTAGAAATTTGCTGTCAACTCCACGTTATACCCGCATTCCGGCGGGGGTTTAAACCCCCGTCTCATAGGGAAAGTCCTCTAAAATAGGACTGAAATTTCCACAAAAATCTCGTGAAAAATCTCATTTTTACCTGAGGTGAGATCCCCCTAAATCCCCCTTAAAAAGGGGAACTTTGACTGCTTGAAGTCTCCCCCTTCCTGAAGAGACTTTGACTGTTTGAAGTCCCCCTCTTCCTGAAGAGACTTTGACTGCTTCCAGTCCCCCCCTTTTTAAGGGAGGCTAGGGAATCTGGATTTCTAGAGATGTATATCTAATGAATATTCAGCCCTCTTTCAGAGCGTCCCACGGACGCTACACACCCGTTATGAATCAAAGAAACTCTCCCCCCTCTCCCCCTCCCCCCCTCTTTTGAGAGTTTTTAACTAGGATTTGGCATGAGTTTCACTCTTGAGGACTTTCGCTATTAGCCAGGGGTTTAAACCCCTGGCGGACTCGGGCACAAGCGCCTTAATCTGACAGCCCGACGCACCCTATTTGAGTTGCAGGCCGATCGAACAATCTTCAAGCAAATAATAATACTTGTGCGAAAAATACCTTTGAGACTCGTACAGCTAGACAAGTGCGTTATAAATGTTAGGTGGCGGCACGACACCATTTTCAAGCTGTTTTCACCTTCTGACTTCTAAACTTTCCCCGTAACGGGTTAATGCTAACGGATGATACGCACGATTTTGTTTGTTTATGGATGACTTAAATGATGTACTCCGTCAATTGGTTGCTGAAGCTCGTACTTTTCCTTTTGAAAGTGTTGAGAGGCGGCAAAGACTCAATCAGATTATTCGGTTAGTAACAAAATCTGGCAAATTGTGGAAAGAATACACTGATTATTATAGCGATGCTCTACAGCAAATGTGGGAATATTGCTGTCAAAATTTAGAAGATTACGATCCAGAACTTGCTAGTGTTATTACTTGGCTCGATAACTATCTAAAAAAACGATTGCGCAATTTTCGCGATCGCCAGTTTCGAGAACTCAACCGCCAAGCTTCTCCCCTGCAAACAGACGAGCAAATTTCCGATCCTTTGGATCGCGTTCCTGCGAGTCCCGATATCAATCCTATTCTAGAAATTTGGCACAAAACTCTGGAATGGGTGCAGGCAGATTCTAGCGGAGAATTGCAAAAAACTTGCTTTAGAAACCGCCCAGAAATTAATTGCCAAGTGTTATTTTTAAAGCGGTTTCCCGCAGAAACTCCTTGGAACGAAATTGCTGCGGAATTTTCCCTCACTCCCGCCGAAACCAAGGATTTACCGAAGTTTTACAACCGTCGCTGCTTGCCTTTGGTAAGAAAATTCGGCATCGCCCAAGGATACATAGAAGAAACAGATACACCGAAAAAGAGAAAACAACCATGATTTATGAATCTGAAACTGATTTGTGGGTTCCCCTGCCGATTACTGGAGATGCAAAAAGATTAGCTAGGCAGTTTGCAAATGACATTCCCAACCCTCAAAAAGCCGAGCAAGTTTATTTGAATACTCTGGCGGTTTGTACGGTAAATAATTACCTGCGAATTGTGGGAATTCCGACAAATTTGAGTGCTGGCGATAGCTGGAATCCGGCGGCGCGCTTGCTGGCAAATGTTGCAGATTTAGAAGTTACGGGTTTGGGTTTTTTGGAATGCCGTCCGATGCAAAAATCTGCTAGTTTTTGCTACGTACCGCCCGAGGTGCAAGATGAGAGAATTGGTTATGTTGTAGTGCAAATTGATGAGGAAGCAGGGGAAGCAATTTTGTTAGGTTTTGCCGCGACGGTGGAAAGCGAGGAATTGTTGGTTAAAGATTTGGGTTCGATCGACGATTTGCTCGAATATTTAACAGTACCGACGCCGCAAATTGCCAAACAGCCGATCGATTTAAATCGATGGTTGCAAAATATTTTTGATGCGGGTTGGGAAACAGTAGAAATGCTATTAAATCCGCCGCAGTTGGGTTACGTGCGGGGCGCTGCGGTAGCAGAACCGACGACTCAAGAGGCGATCGACTCTATAATTAGTTTAACCAAGCCCGATCGAACTGAAGAAACTCGCACTCAAGCAGCAGGGGTATTAGGAGAAATTGGAGCGGGCAATGCCAATGCTGTAAATGCTTTGGTAGAATTGCTGCAAACAGCCCAAGAACGGGAAACACGCTGGCAAGCTGCTTTAAGTTTGGGAAAAATCGCTCCCAACCACCCGCTGGCGGGCATCAGGAGGGCAAGGGCGATCGATTTAGGGCTGGAATTAGATGGTTATACTGTTGCTTTAATTCTGGCAATTATGCCGCAAGCTGACGGCAGGATCGGCGTATTTCTCCAAGTCGAACCAACGGGAAATCTTGAGGTTTTGCCCCCAAATCTCAGGCTGAAAGTTCTGTCAGATTCCGGCGAAAATCGCTTGGAGGTGGCGGCCAGAAGTGATGAGTTAGGTCGCGGTAAAGATATGTCTATAGGTAGACGTTTTACTCCCCCTGCTGGTGCTTGCTTCCAAGTGCAGTTAGAATTAAATGATGTTATTTTTACAGAGGTTTTTGCTGTTTAAATTTAGGTCAGAGACTGCTGTTTTAGCGTTAGACTCAGATCCCCCCTAGCCCCCCTTAAGAAGGGGGGGACCGGAAGTGTCAAAGTCCCCAGCCAACTTAAAAAAAAGGGGGGACTGGAAGTGTCAAAGTCCCCAGCCAACTTTAAGAAGGGGGGGACTAAAAGTGTCAAAGTCCCTAGCCCTGATTAAGAAGATGGGGACCGGAAGTGTCAAAGTCCCCCTTTTTAAGGGGGATTTAGGGGGATCGAAACTCAGGCAAAAGCGACATTTATTAATGGATTTCAACTTGAGTTAATACCAAGATAATTCCTGCCTTCTGCCTTCTGCCTTCTGCTTTCTGCCTTCTGCCTTCAAGGTTGGGGTAACACATCGATATTTCATCCGTGTATCCGTGTTATCCGTGTAGTGCCTTCCTTCTTCCTTCTTCCTTCTTCCTTCTTCCCTCTTCCTTCTTCCCTCTTCCTTCTTCCTTCTTCCTTCTTCCTTCTTCCTTCTTCTTATGGGTCGAATAGCAGTTTTAAAAATCGGTCAGGGAAACTTCCAGCAAGGATTTGAAGTCTTGCTGCGAATTACTACAGATGACGGTCGCTTGCTGACAGAAATTGAAGGAAATTTACTGCCAAATCCAGGAATTGAAGGATTTTATAACAGTTGGCAAACTTTGTTTCGCCGCTTGAAAATGCCCGATCGACAGCATACTCCTACTCAGCCTCAAACTCAACGCAACATCGAGGATGGTTGGGAAATTGATGACAGTTTGCCGACCAATCGTGCTATTAGCGACGATGTGGAAGTTTGCCGCCATTTGGTGCGAGATTTGGAAAGCCGGATGAGAAAATGGCTGCAACCATCGGCTGATGAAAATTGGCAAAAAATTCGCGAACGTTTGGGGGCTGAATTTGCCAACAATTCCGACGAAATCCGCTTGGTAATTCAAGCGAGAAATCCTTTACTTTGGAAATTGCCCTGGCACGTTTGGGATTTATTAGAACAGTACGATGTTGGGATTGGTTGCGCGCTGCCGGAATTTACCGCAAATTCTTTAAAAACTTATCCTCAAAAAGCAGATAACAAAGTTCAAATTTTAGCAGTTTTTGGGGACGATCGCAATATTAACTTGCAGCCCGATCGCGAAGCAATTCAAAATTTGCAAGGCGCGCATTCTTTGTTTTTGCAGCAGCCAAATTCTAAAGAGTTTATTAGAACTTTGCGCCAACAGCAAGGTTGGGATATTTTCTTTTTTGCCGGACACAGCCAAACGGAAAGCGAAACGGGGAGAATTTATCTCAGCGAGAAAGAGAGTTTGAGACTGGATGAATTTAAAAATGGTTTGAAAGAAGCGATTAATAACGGTTTGAAAATTGGAATTTTTAACTCTTGCGACGGTTTGGGATTGGCACAGGAATTAGTCGGATTGCGCATCCCCGTTGCGGTGGTAATGCAAGAATCCGTACCGGATGAAGTAGCGCAATCTTTTTTAAAGGAATTTCTGACGGAATATGCAGCGGGCAAGTCTTTATTTGCTGCAGTTTGGCAAGCCCAGAAAAGGTTAGAAGATTTTCAGAACTTACCGGGTGCAACTTGGTTGCCGATGATTTTCCAAAGCTTGACGGATGTGCCTCCAACTTGGCAGTTACTGCAAGGTGGGAATCAGGAATTTTCCGAGGTTTCAGCTAAGAAATTCCCCGCGGATTTTAGCGGCTTAATTCCCAATTCGATCGCGGCGAGACGGGGCATTAAAACAGTGTTTGTAGCGCTGTCAGTCAGTTTAATTACTGCTTTTTTAGTAATAATTCTTCGAGATGTGGGATTTCTCGAACCTTTTCAGTTGAAAGTATTTGATAGTTTGATGCGATCGCGACCTGCCGAACCTCCAGATCCGCGCATCTTAATTATTGAAGTTACTCCTAAAGATGTCAGCGCTCAAATTCGCCCGCTAGAAGAGGGGAAAAGCAAGTCACTTTACGACCGTTATCTTGCCAGAGTTTTAGAGAAATTAGCAACTCTAGAACCGCGCGCGATCGGGTTGGATATCTACCGCGATTACAAGATCGATCGCAAGTATCAAAGTTTAATAAATCGCTTGCAAAATGACGATCGGTTAATTACAATATGTCAAGTAGGAGAAAATGCCAGCAATACGGGGCGCGCACCTTCTCCCGATGTTCTGCAAAATAATGTTTTGCAAAATAATGTTTTGCAAAATAGCAATAAGAGCGATCGAGTAGGATTTAGCGATATTGTAGTCGATCGCGATGGAGTAATCCGCCGCCATTTGTTAAGCTTGACTCCTCCCAATGACCTCAAAATATCTCCCTGTCAAAGTCACTTAGCTTTCAGTTTTTTAGTAGCTTTGCGCTATCTTTACGATGACGGAATATCTGCTACCGAAACATCAGAAGACAGACCGCAGTTTAAAATTAATAATATAGTTTTGCAGCGAATCAAACCCAATGCTGGCAGCTATCACAATGTCGATGCAGCGGGGAGTCAGTTGTTACTCAACTATCGCAGCAACGGGAATAATGTTGCTCGAAGGATTTCCTTGCTAGAGTTTTTAAATAATTCGATCGCACCCAATTTAGTTAAGGATAAAATAGTTTTGATCGGCACCAGCGATGAAGCCTACGGCGACTTTCACTCTACTCCCTACGGCAAAATGTCGGGTGTCGTCCTCCAAGCACACAAAATCAGTCAAATTCTCAGCGCTGTCAGTGAAGAAAATCGACGACCTTTATTAAAAGGATGGCCGCAGTGGCAAGAAGATGTTTGGATCGTAACTTGGTCTTTGGTAGGAGGATTGTTAGCTTGGCAATTTCGTGCTTTAATCGCGATCGTGCTGACTTTTCCTACCCTCGGAATTCTCTATTACTGTTGCTACATACTGTTAATTCGCGGCTGGTGGGTGCCGATACTTTCGCCATCTTTAGCCCTCTTACTTGCTGTCGGTTTGACAGCATTAACCTACAAAATTCAACACAAAAGAATTGCCAAACTTTTAGCTGAGGTCCAACATGAATAATTTACGCCAGTATTGTCAAAAAAATAGTTATCGCAAAAATAGTTATCAAAACAAGACGATCGCCTTAATCTTAGCATTAGTTTTTGCCGGCGCGATCGAATTTCCCGCGCAAGGTCGATCGTCCATTCCCGAAAAATTCCCTAACATTTTCGCTACCAGAAAAACTCACCGACAAAACAAAAGCGGCAACCGATTTCAAGCACCTCCGCCCCCATCGGGAACGCAAGAAAGACCTGCAAAACGTCGCGATGCGGGCAGCAGCGGTTCCTGCGAACGGCAAAATTCAGCCGCAACAGAATTTCTCACAGCTTTAGTTCCCAAACAAAACCATCAAGCACTAACCGCAGACAGCCATCCTACTTTTTGGTTTTACATTCCTTTCCCCAGCAGTAACTTTCACTCCCTGAAATTTCGCCTAGAAACAGAAAGTGGGTATCAAGTAGTAGTCAAACCAAAAAACGACAAACCCGGTATAGTCAGTTTCACCATTCCCCCCACAGAAAAACCGCTAGAAATTGGAAAAGATTACAAGTGGGCTTTGTTTTTATACTGCCAAGATCCCGAAACAACATCTAGCAAGCCGGTAACATTTTTTGTCAGCAGTTCTATCCGGCGCATTGCCCCGATTAACGACATGGAAAACCAGCTAAAAATCGCAACGACAGCATCAGAAAAATCAGCAATTTACGCTCGCTACGGTATTTGGCACGATGCTTTAACGCTAATAGGAAACAGCCACCGCGCCGATCTAACAAATGAGGAACTAGCCAGAGATTGGGTGAACTTGCTGTCAGCCGTCGAACTTGAAGATATTGCTAAAAAACCCTTTGCCGACTTATGAACAAGGTAGTTTTTAATGTTTTTCAAGCTGTTGCTGTTGCTTGCACGATCGCAATTACCATCGAAAAAGTGCAAGCGCAACCAATAATTCCCGCCAGCGACGGTACGGGAACAAGTGTCATTCAAGAAGGCAATATTTATCAAGTTCGCGACGGCAGTCTATCCGGCGATTCTGTCAATCTTTTTCACAGCTTTCAACAGTTTGGCTTGCAGCAAGGTCAAATTGCTAACTTTCTTTCTTACCCGCAGGTGCAAAACATTTTCGGTCGAGTTGTCGGTGGCGATGCTTCGGCAATCAACGGAATTATTCAAGTTACAGGCGGTAATTCCAACCTGTTTTTGATGAATCCCGCCGGAATTGTTTTCGGACCAAACGCTCAACTCAACATTCCGGCGAATTTTACAGCAACAACAGCCAACGCGATTCAATTTGGGGACGCTTGGTTTAATGCTTCTGGTGTCAATAATTATCCAATTTTACTCGGAAATCCTACAGCTTTTGCTTTTACGATGCCGCAACCGGGTGCTATTTTAAATGCGGGCAATTTGCAAGTTCGATCGAGCCATAATTTAACTTTAATTGGCGGTACAATTGCCAGTACGGCGGAACTATCCGCACCGGGCGGGAAAATCACCCTTTTTGCAGTTCCCGGCAGAAATACTGTGCGCATTTCCCAAGAAGGACATTTGCTGAGTTTGGAAGTTCAACTGCCCCAAACAGCGGGAAGTCAACCTCTAGATTGGCAGAACCGCATTGCTACAATTCAAGAGTTACTGATAGCAAACCGCAACAATTACGAACTGGGAATGGGCGTGGACGATCGCGGTCAAGCCTTCCTGAGAGTAACAAATTTGCCTGTAGAAAATGGAGATGTCGCGACGGCAAATCTCAATACATCTCCTGCTGGAAATCCGGCGGTTGGTGGCGCAGTAAATATCCAAGCTGCGGGCAATATTTCAGTCATAGGAAATATTAATACTTCGGCTAATTCTAACAGCGGTGAAGTGACAGGTGGTGCTGTTAATTTGCTGGCTGGCAGGAATATTGCTGTTTCAGGTAATATTAATACTTCAGCAGTTGCGGCTAGCGACAATAACAGTACGGGCGGCGATGTTAGTTTGCAAGCTGTGGGAAATATTGCGGTTTCAGGTGATATTAATACTTCAGCAAGTTCGGGGGGCGATCGAACTGCTAGCGGTCGTGTTAATTTATTACCTGAACGCACAGCCAGACAGTTAGATGATGATGATGATGATGGCGATGATGATGATGACGATGATGATGGCGTAGCAGCGCCCGCACCAGCGCCCGCACCAGCACCCGCACCAGCGCCCGCACCAGCGCCCGCGCCCGCACCAGCGCCCGCACCAGCGCCCGCGCCCGCGCCCGCACCCTCGCCCGCACCAGCGCCTTCTCCCACGCCTTCTCCCGCACCAGCGCCTGCTGAAAGTCCCGCAGAAACTCCGGATGAAAACACTCAAAATCCTCCGTCAGAAACTCCAGAAACTCCGGATGAAAACACTCAGAATCCTCCGTCAGAAACTCCAGAAACTCCGGATGAAAACACTCAGAATCCTCCGCCAGAAACTCCAGAAACTCCGGATGAAAACACTCAGAATCCTCCGCCAGAAACTCCAGCAGTTAATGAAGTTCCAACTAATGCTAGAGGCGGTGCAATTAGGTTGCAAGCTGGAGGAACAATCGCTACCGGACAAATTAATGCAGCCGGTGCTGGTTCCGAAAACAATGCAATCGGTACAATTGCAGTAACTCCCAACAACAATCCAGCCAACAGTTTACCAAATAACAATTCGATCGATTCGCCAACACCTAATTTATTTCCGCCGCCCGCAATTCAGAATAACAATTCATCGATACCTGAAAATACACAGTCGATCGACTCTTCTTTAACACCAAATCCTTTAGTTACTTCCGACAATCCAGTTAGTCAAAATTCCGATTTTACCGCAGCAGATAACTTGTCAAATGTCAACCAGCAAACCAATATTAATCCTCAAATTAACGATCGAATTAACAATGAGTTTTTGACGGGCGATCGACCGGAAATCTCCACTAATATTAACACGATCGCGCTGCCACCAAATTCTTCAGGAGAAAGCTCGATCGAACTCAGTCGCACCATCGATTGCGTCCCGACAAACGTCAGCCTTCCCGCAGTCGAAGCAGGCTATACAGAAGAATTTGAAGAATATTTAGGTAGCAGCGCCAACAAGCCCGCAGCCACGCTATCAGATACCTGCGAAACTCTCGGCAGAATCGCCGCCCTTACCGACAGCAAACCAGCAGTAATTTACGCGAAATTTGCCGCCACAAAAGCGAAGTCTAAATCTACCGATCGATTAGAAATAATACTGGTTACGGCGCGGGGTCAATTTATCACCAGGCGTCCTTTCGGAGCAACGCGCGGCAATGTTGAAGCAGCAGTTAAAAAATTCACCGACGGCATTGAAGATATCGAAAAAGTAGAGTTTGAAAGTTTGAGTTACTTGCCAGCAGCTCAAAAACTCTATCAATGGTTGATCGAACCATTAGCAGCAGAATTGCAAGCAGGAGACATCGACAATATATCTTTTATTTTAGATGAAAAATTGCGATCGATTCCTATAGCAGCTCTCCACAGCGGGAAAGAGGGAAACAATCCCCAAAGCGGACAGTTTTTAGTAGAAAAATATGCTGTCGGTTTGATGCCCAGTCTCACTTTAACCGATATCCGATATACCGACATTCGGAACGCCAAAGTTTTAGCAATGGGAGCATCGGAATTTGCACCGGATCAGCGTCAAACTCCTTTACCATTTGTACCGCTTGAACTGTCAGCAATTCCCAGGGAACCTTGGCAGCCCGCAGCTTTTTTGAATGAAAATTTTACTTTAAAAAACTTGGAAATGCAGAGGCGATCGCAACCTTTCGGCATCATTCATTTAGCAACTCACGCTCAATTTCAATCTGGTTCTCTAGCTAACTCTTTCATTCAATTGTGGAATGATAAATTACCACTCACAGAAGTGTCAAATTTAAGTTGGAACAATCCGCCAGTAACGCTATTGGTACTGAGTGCTTGCCAAACAGCAAGGGGCGATCGAGAGGCAGAATTGGGATTTGCTGGATTGGCATTTAAAGCGGGAGTAAAATCTGTTTTGGGGAGTTTGTGGTACGTTAGGGGAGAGGGAACGCTGCCGTTGATGGCAGAGTTTTACCACCAGTTAACTCAAGGTAAAATTAAAGTAGAAGCACTGCGATCGGCACAAATGGCAATGCTGCAAGGAAGAGTAGAAATCGATCGCGAAGGTTTAATCTCGATCGACAATGAATCTCGAATGTTATCGAGCGGACAACCCCTCAAGATAGATTTAGAATTAAGCGGGAATATCAATTTATCCCATCCCTATTATTGGTCGGGTTTTACAATGATTGGCAGTCCTTGGTAAGGGGAGAGGGGGAGATTTTAGATTTTAGATTGGGAATTGGGCGGACTGTAGCGGAGGGATTGAACATACTGCATTTAACGCCCAGTTATTACTCGAAATAGCCACCCAAAAAGCATCACGCTCAAGAAAATCATACCTCCAATAATTAGGGTCAAACCTAACAGCAAAGCTGCCACAAATAACCAGTCAGCTTTTTTACCGACTTCGGAAGAGCCTAAATGAGCGTCCAGCAATTCGATATTTTTAACATTAGCTTTCCAAGCAACATCAATTAAGTCTCCGGCAACAGGTACAGTACCGACTACTGTATCGAGTACGATGTTAGTCGCCATTTTTACTAAAGTCTCTCGCGGCACTCCCATTTGAGCGGATTTGAAAACTATATAACCTGCAAAAATCGAGCCGATTAAATCGCCGCCCCCCGGTAAAAGTCCCAATATCGGATCGAGTCCGATGCGGTACTTCGTGCCGGGAATCGGAATTGCATTATCTAGTAAATTGCTGATGCGGCGGAGGCGGCGCAAGGATGCAACATGGGATTTATTGGGAGTATTGGCGGCGGAATTTTGTACGGAAGAACGCGACATTTAAATTACTGGGAATTGGGAATTGGGAATTGGGAATTGGTAATGGGTAATCGATCGCCCTTTTTAAGTGGTTTTTATAAACATAAACCCGGTTGGCAAAACCGGGTTTCTTACTATTAGCTGCGCGATTTCAGTTTAACTCGAAAAGCCCGATCGCGCTTGCTTATTTACCTTCCGTGAAGTCAGCGTCAATCACGTCATCGCCGCCGCCAGCCGGGCCGGCACCAGGGCCGCCAGTCGGGCCGCCAGGGCCGTCAGTCGGGCCGCCTGCTTGCTGGTACAGGTTGCTGCTAACTGTATAGAAAGCTTGCTGCAACTCGGTTGTCAACCGCTTGATAGCTTCGTCGTCTTCTTTGGCGATCGCATCGCGCAAGTCTTTAATCAAGCCTTCAACCTTAGTCTTGTCAGCATCGGGAACTTTATCGCCCAATTCTGCCAACTGCTTCTCGATTTGATAGGCCAAAGAATCGGCTTGGTTTTTGCGATCGATCCGTTCGCGGCGTTCTTTATCAGCAGCAGCATTTGCTTCCGCTTCTTTTACCATCTTCTCAACTTCATTGCTGGGCAATGTAGAAGCGCCAGTAATGCTGATCGATTGTTCCTTGCCAGTACCTTTATCCTTGGCAGCTACATTCAAAATACCGTTAGCGTCGATATCAAATGTAACTTCAATTTGCGGTACGCCGCGCGGTGCTGGAGGAATGCCATCCAAGCGGAAAGTACCCAAACTCTTGTTGTCATTGGACATTTCCCGTTCGCCTTGCAAAACGTGAATTTCCACGTTAGTTTGACCGTCTACAGCAGTCGAGAAAGTTTCTGACTTCTTAGTAGGAATAGTCGTGTTGCGGGGAATGATTTTGGTCATCACGCCGCCCAAGGTTTCAACACCGAGAGACAGCGGAGTAACGTCAAGCAACAGGATGTCCTTAACTTCACCTGCCAGCACGCCAGCTTGAATTGCTGCGCCGACTGCTACCACTTCATCAGGGTTTACCGTTTGGTTGGGTTCTTTGCCCAGGATTTTTTTGACCAGTTCTTGCACCGCCGGAATCCGCGTCGAACCGCCAACTAACACAACTTCATTGATGGCAGTTTTGTCTAATTTGGCATCGCGAATTGCATTTTCTACTGGAATGCGGCAGCGATCGATCAAATCCGAGCAAAGTTCTTCAAATTTGCCCCGCGTCAAAGTCGTATCCAAGTGTTTCGGACCGTCTTGAGTCGCGGTAATAAACGGCAAATTGATTTCTGCTTGAGTAACGCTAGACAGTTCAATTTTGGCTTTTTCTGCTGCTTCTGTCAGGCGTTGCAGTGCTTGTTTGTCTTTGCGGAGGTCGATTCCTTCGGCTCGTTGGAATTCATTAGCAATGAAATCAACGATTTTTTTATCGAAGTCGTCACCGCCGAGGTGAGTGTCACCACTGGTTGCGAGCACTTCAAATACGCCGTCGCCCACTTCTAGAATAGATACGTCAAACGTACCGCCACCTAAGTCAAATACCAGGATGGTTTCGTTGCTTTTTTTATCTAATCCGTAGGCTAAAGCTGCGGCTGTAGGTTCGTTAATAATCCGCAGCACTTCGATACCGGCAATTTTGCCCGCGTCTTTAGTAGCTTGGCGCTGGGAGTCGTTGAAGTAGGCGGGAACGGTAATTACCGCTTGGGTAACAGTTTCGTTGAGGTACTTGCTGGCGTCTTCTACGAGTTTGCGCAGGACTTGCGCAGAAATTTCTTCGGGAGCAAATTGCTTGCTGCGGGCGGGAGAGTCGAGTTTAACGTTGCCGCTAACGTTGAGGACTTTATAAGAAACTTCAGTGGTTTCGTGGGTTACTTCGTCAAACCTGCGTCCGATAAACCGCTTTACTGAGTAAAAGGTGTTTTCGGGGTTCATCACGGCTTGACGCTTGGCGATTTGTCCGACGAGTTGGTCGCCATTTTTCGCGAAGGCGACGACGGAAGGTGTGGTGCGACCCCCTTCGGCGTTGGCGATGACGGTGGGTTTGCCGCCTTCCATAACTGCGACGCAGGAGTTTGTCGTACCAAGGTCAATTCCAACTACTTTTCCCATAGGGGTGTTCCGGCTCCAATGTGTACAAAATTTTGGTTTTCTATCTGTGCGATAGTCTGTTTATTCAGGACTGCGCTCTCACCTGTATGGTGTGCGGGCAGTGAGTCCAGCTTTAATACAGTCTTCGATAGGGTGTCATCTCTATACTGCGGGCGTTGAGACCTGGCGATGAAGGGGTGTTTACCGTACCTGTGGGGGGACGGTTGCGACATCGGGCTTGCAGCACGGCAGTTTGCGACTGCTTTTCTTTACTCTTCCTAATTTACGGGTGCGATCGCGCTTTGGTATTGTGGCAAACCGTATCTGTTGGGTTGTATTTGCCGTCTGGGTTGTAGAATTTTGGTTTGGGTAGCTCGGGGATCGATCGAGCTTTTTCCTGTTCTGTCAGTGATTGCTGCAAACTTAACTAACAAAACTGACTCAAAGGCTTATTTACGATCGATGTAAGTAATGCCATTGCGATCGGTCTGCGACTGTTTAAATTATTGAATAATCCGCCACCAACCCACCAACAAATGATGTAAATCCCACCATCACCCAGAACCCAAAAAAGCTTACAATGAAAGCTGGTGATTTTCAGGAGTGCAAGCTATTCCCACAACAGCGCAGATCTGGCAAACCTTCGTCCTTTGTTGCCAAGCAACAAAATTGTATCGAAGTGTTAACTTAGTTCGGATAGATGAACGGACAGGTAATGTATTCATCTTAGTTGGCGAAGAAATTGAAATAGAAATAAAACCCAACGGAGAGGCGACATTTGTATGAAACCTAACTTCAAGGAAATGAGTAAGAAAGAGTTACGCACCTATGTCCTCGCTCATCGAGATGATGATGATGCGTTCTATGCCTTAGCAGACAAAATCTCTGCTGAAGCCGCCAATAAAGTTCCTATTCCACCTCTAAAGTCATTAGACGATATCGAAAATTATCCAGAGTTTCTGGAGAAACTTCGCGGCAATCCGAAGTCGCAAGAACAAGGATAATATTGAAGCTATCGGGCGATCGACCGCAATTCACAAACAGGTTTTTGCAGGCAATAATTACGCAAAATAACTTCAGAAACTGGGTCGATCGCATCCTTAACTCATAGAAACCCGGTTTCTTGAACAAACCGAGTTTCTGGGTGTACGGCCAAAAAACTCGGTTGATAATTGACTCGTAGGGGTAGCGCCCCGTGTCTAAAGCGCCCGATCGCACTTATCTTTTCGCTTTCCACTGCTTAACATCTTCATCGGAAACATAGTACCGATAAAAGTCCAACCTTTGCATCTTCCGATACAAACCTCATAACTTTATTACTTCCTAAATTCCAGCCCTTACAGATATTTAGGAAAAAACCTCCTATTTTTACGCAATATCCCAGATTTTGTAACATCGCATACACGATCGCCCCTGCATCGCAGATACTTGGGTACAGTAGGTGCGATCGTCTCCAGCAACAAATACCGCTCGCATCCAAACTATTCAATGGCGCGTTAATAATGCGCCGATCCCCCTTACACTTGATCTAGACTGAATTTCTTAAGGAACGTTAAACAATAATGCGAATTTTATTTGTATCCGCCGAAGCAGCACCCCTGGCAAAAGTAGGTGGTATGGGCGATGTCGTCGGCGCATTACCTAAATTCCTGCGACGCATGGGTCACGATGTCCGCATCTTCATGCCTTACTACGGCTTCCTCCCGGACAAAATCGACATTCCCAAAGAACCCGTGTGGAAAGGGGCGGCGATGTTCCAAGAGTTCTCCGTTTATGAAACTGTGCTGCCAGGAACCGACGTTCCGTTATACTTATTCGGACATCCCGCTTTTATGCCCCGCCGCATTTACGGAGGCCCTGATGAAGACTGGCGGTTCACTTTTTTTGCTAACGGCGCTGCTGAATTTGCCTGGAATTACTGGAAACCGCAAATTATCCACTGTCACGATTGGCATACGGGAATGATACCGGTTTGGATGCACCAAGACCCCGATATCAGCACGGTTTTTACCATTCACAATTTAGCCTATCAAGGGCCGTGGCGCTGGAAATTAGAGCAGATGACTTGGTGTCCTTGGTACATGCAAGGTCACAATACAATGGCGGCGGCGGTGCAGTATGCCGATCGAGTAAATACTGTTTCGCCGACTTATGCGGAGCAAATTAAAACTGCTGCTTACGGGGAAACTTTAGAAGGTTTGCTGTCTTTTATTAGCGGCAAAATGTCGGGAATTTTGAACGGAATTGATGCAGAATCTTACAACCCCGGCACTGACAAGTACCTCGCGCAAAACTTCACTGTTGAAACTATTGACAAGCGCCCTGCAAATAAGGTAGCCCTGCAAGAAGAAGTCGGTTTGGAAGTAAATAAAAATGCTTTCTTAATCGGTATGGTGTCCCGCTTGGTCGAACAGAAAGGATTGGATTTAATCATTCAAATTCTCGATCGATTTATGGCCTATACCGATTCTCAATTTATTGTATTGGGAACGGGCGATCGCTACTACGAAACTCAACTCTGGCAAATGACTGCGCGCTATCCCGGCAGAATGTCCACTCAGTTGCTGTACAACGATGCGCTTTCCCGCCGCATTTACGCAGGCTGCGACGCCTTCATGATGCCCAGCCGCTTCGAGCCCTGCGGTATCAGCCAAATGCTGGCCTTGCGCTACGGTTGCGTGCCAATTGTCCGCAAGACAGGCGGTTTAGTCGATACGGTTTCGCACCACGATCCAGTAAATCTTGCAGGTACGGGTTATTGTTTCGATCGATACGAACCGCTGGATTTGTTCACTTGTACGATTCGAGCTTCTGAAGGTTTCCGCTACAAAGATAAGTGGAAAGAATTGCAAATGCGCGGCATGAAAGAAAACTTTGGCTGGGATCTTTCTGCTGGGGAATACATCAAGTTGTACCGGAGTGTTTTGGGGCTGCCGCCGGAAGAACCCGCACTGGAACCAGAGCCAGAATTGATTGTAGGTTAATTTAAATTGTAGGGTGCGTCAGTCTTGGGTTAGTAGTAGGAAACATTGGGGTTCGATCGACTGATATTTTGCAGGCGCGATCGACCCCAATTGGTTCGTAGTGCGGACGAAAGTCCGCACTACGAACTGTTTTTGTTATTTGAGCTAATGACTGTTATCTCGATCGAAAGTACCGACATGAATATTTGCTTGAGGATTGCCTGCGATACAAAATCCGGGTTAAATATTCAGTTTATCTCCCTCGATGACGGCTGCGGTTGAAACAGGTACTAAACAAACTTTCCTCCGCCTGGGCGCGATCGCGATCGTGCAGCCAGTTTCTTCTGTCAGCCTTGAGGGTTCTTTAGGGTTCGTTTGACGATCGATAGCGGTTTCAGCTTTACTTCCGCATAAGGATAAGAATCTGAATAGACATCAACTAATGTTAAAACTGCTTTCATAGCCTCCCGGTTCGGTAGTACATCTGATAAAATTGATATGTAATACCAAATCCGGGTTTCTTACCCCCTTTATGAAAGAGCAAAAAAATTTCTCCCCCTCTCCCCCTCTCCCACAATAAAGGGGATGAATAACCCGGATTTGGTATAAGTGATTTGCTTTTCTTTCCAACCTTAAAAAAGGAGGGAAAAAATATGGCAACACCAGAAATCAATGTAATCTATGGTACGGACGGCGACGATCCCCTCACAGGCACGGCCGGTAAAGACGAAATCTATGGTCGCAAGGGCAATGACACCCTCGTTGGCCTTGAGGGCGACGACGCTTTGTATGGCGAGACAGGAAACAACAGCCTTAGTGGGGGTGGGGGCAATGACACCCTGGATGCCGCCGGCGGTGGCAGGGGCATCCTGGATGGGGGTTCTGGCAATGACAGCCTCAGTGGAGTTTTCGGTGACAATTTCAGTCTCGCTGGTGGCGATGGCGAAGACACACTGCAAGGTGGCGACAATCAAACTTTGGATGGCGGTACGGGCAATGACAGCCTCAGCTCTGGTGGTGCTAACACCTTAGAAGGGGGTGCTGGCGATGATACGCTCAATGACAAATATGGCGGCAACCAATATCGTGACGCGGTGCTGCGAGGCGGTGCAGGTAACGATCGCTATCTAATCTATACTGAGCGGGCGACTCAACTTCAAATTCAGGATACTGGTGGGATCGATCGCTTAGACTTTACTGATTTTACAGGCTACAGAATCACTACCAGCCCTGCCCTGTCCCTGTCGTTATCACAGGAAAATACAGGCTTGGCCCGACAAGGCACGAGTTTAGTGATTGACACTAACAAAGACGGGATCGCGCTGGCTGCGGATGTTGAAAAAGAAGTTGTAATTTTAGACTTTTTCGGTACTTCCCCAACGATCGCGGGTGCGGGCTTCATCGAAACTGTGGGTAATCTCTCTGGCAGTCAGATTCTGACTGCTAATTTAGCTGATACATCGATCTCGCCCACACCGACACCGACACCCGCGCCCGCCCCAACCCCCGCGACGACACCAACACCCGCGCCGACGCCTACGCCAACAACGGGCACGCCGACACCCACGCCAATAGGTACAACCACCCCTACGCCTGCGCCAACAACGGGAACAACCGCACCTGCACCCGTTTTTACACCCGCGCCGGCTCAAACGATCGCATCCCCGATCGCACCGATATTCACCAACGTACCCGCACCGACAATCTCGCCGCAGCCGATCGGCAGCAGCGACGGTGACGTTATAGTTGCGATCGACTCTACTCCTTTGTACGGCAACCGAGGCAACGATACCTTAATCGGCAATAGCGAAAATAACTTGTTCTTCGGAGGCAAAAATGATGACCTCTTATTTGGCGATGAAGGCAACGATTTGCTATTTGGAAATCAAGGAAATGACACCGCGTTAGGAGGCGACGGTAACGATACCGCGTTAGGAGGAAAAGGTGACGATCTCTTATTTGGCGGCGACGGTAACGATGCCCTCAGCGGCGATCGAGGCAACAATACTTTAGCCGGCGAGGCGGGTAACGACAGCCTTTACGGCGGCCAAAATAATGATGTTTTGCTCGGCGGTAGCGGCAGCGATTTCCTGTTTGCTAAAGAAGGTAATGACATTCTCAGCGGCGTTGACGGATCTGCTGCCAATCCTGGACGCGGCGAAGTTGATACGCTGATTGGTGCTGAAGGTAATGATACTTTCTTGTTGGGAGATGCCACTAAGTTCTACTACAATGACGGCATCGATAGCGCTACTGGCAGCAACGATTATGCTTTGATTATCGGTTTCAACCCAACTGAAGATATCATTCAACTTCAAGGTGCTCGCAGTACCTATCAGTTAGGTGCTTCTCCTGCAGGATTGCCCGTTGGAGTCGGTATTTTCAAGAAGACTGCAAGTGCTGATGAATTAATCGCGATCGTGCAACCGTTTTCTACTTTTAGTCTAGAAAGCAATTCCGTGCGATTCGTTTAAGAGACTTGTATCGCGTCCGAAATTGTTCGATCGGGCGCGATCGGAACTTGCGCACCAGCAACTAGAAACCGGGTTTTTTATGACTGTAGTTAGCCTAGACCCGCGGATTCGGTAAAAAACCCGGTTTCTCAGGTCAAATGTCAAAATATGAGTTGACTAACTATCAATGGTTAATTGTTAATTATCAACAATTACATTATGACTTCGGAATGTAGGTCGATCGCACTTGCAATTCCTTCAACTGTTTCTCATCCACACTCGACGGCGCACTGGTTAACAAACACCCGGCTTGTTGCGTCTTCGGAAAAGCCATAACATCCCGAATCGACTCTTCGCCAGCTAACAGCATCACCAACCGATCCAAGCCGTAAGCAATTCCGCCGTGGGGAGGAGTTCCGTATTCAAACGCCTCCAACAAAAAGCCGAATTTATTGTAAGCTTGTTCGGTAGATAATCCGATCGCCTCAAACACTTGTTCCTGAATTTCCCGCTGGTAAATCCGCCGCGAACCGCCGCCAACTTCCGTACCGTTTAACACCAAATCGTAAGCTTGAGCTCTTGCTGTTTTCAAATCGCCCAAATCGTCGGGATGCGGTGCGGTAAACGGGTGGTGCAAAGCTTCCAAACGCTTCTCATCGGCATTCCATTCAAACATCGGAAAATCCGTCACCCACAGCAGATTAATTTTATCTTTATCAATTAATCCCAAGTCGTTGCCAACGTACAAACGCAATCTATCCAAAATCTTATTGACGGTTGGCGCGTCGGCTGCTGCAAATAACAGTAAATGACCGGCTTTTGCGCCCGTGCGATCGAGCAATTCCTGTTTCTGTTCCTCAGTCAAATTATCCTTAATTGCACCGATAGTATCGATTTCGCCATTCTCCCTGACGCGAATGAAAGCCAATCCTTTCGCACCGGCTTCGGTGGCTTCTTTAAACACATCGCCTTTTTTGATCCGCTCGTTAGAAAAAGCCTCATTCCCGCCGGGAATTGGCAAAACTTTGACAATTCCGCCCGCAGCAACTGCGCCGGAAAACACTTTAAATCCCGAATCTTTCATCAAATCAGAAACATCGACTAATTCCAAACCGAAGCGAGTATCCGGTTTGTCGCTGCCGTACCGATCCATCGCTTCCGCGTAAGTCAAGCGCGGGAAAGGACGCGGCAATTCAATGCCTCTAACTGTTTGGAAAATGTGGCAAACCAAACCTTCATTTAATTCGATGATTTCTTCCACCGACATGAAACTCATTTCCATGTCCAACTGCGTGAATTCCGGTTGCCTGTCGGCGCGCAAATCTTCATCGCGGAAACAGCGGGCAATTTGATAATATCTGTCAAAACCCGACACCATCAACAACTGTTTGAACAACTGCGGCGACTGCGGCAAAGCAAACCATTCCCCCGGATTCACGCGGCTGGGAACTAGATAATCCCTCGCACCTTCGGGAGTCGCGCGAGTCAAAATCGGCGTTTCAATTTCCATGAAACCGGCCGCATCTTCGAGATAGCGGCGCATGGCTTTGACAACTTGATGGCGAAGCTGCAAATTGCGACTCATGCGATCGCGCCGCAAGTCCAAATATCGATATTTCAAGCGCAAATCTTCCCGCACGTTTTCTGTTTCCGCCGTCGCAACTTGAAACGGCAACTGCTTGCGCACCGCATTTAACAACTCAATCTCGTCAGCGTAAATTTCCACTTCACCGGTGGGCAATTTCGGGTTGAGAGAATCTTCAGGGCGATTGGTTACTCTACCTGTAATTCTGACCACGTATTCGTTGCGCAAAGCATTTGCTGCCTCATAAGAATCCGGCGTGCGCTGCGGATCGCTGACGATTTGCACGATACCCGATCGATCGCGCAAATCCACAAAAATTACCCCGCCATGATCGCGGCGGCGATCGACCCATCCGTAAAGGGTGACAGTCTCTGAGATGTGTTCGCTTCGCAGTTCGCCGCAGTAGTAGGTTCTCATGATTTGGGGTGATGGACTAAAAATTCAGCTTTTCAATTATGCCGTAAGGAGAAGGAAGAAGGAAGAAGGAAGAAGGAAGAAGGATGGAGGAAGAAGGAACAATGACCATCCGGCAAGCTTTTCGTTAAGTGCGATCGGCGGCTAATCCTTACTTGGTTGATTTTCGACTATTGGTGTCGTTTTGCGTTTTTCCAGCCAATCTTGAACCAATTCGCAGACAATCTGACTCATGTTTACGCCTTCGAGGACACAAGCAGATTTGAACTCTCTTTTCAAATCGAGAGGGATAACAACGTGCATAGTAGTTTCTTTCGCCATGTTTAAAATTTTGACATAAAAACATGGTGGCACTTGTTGCTGTTTCCATATTTCCATGTTACCATGAACTCAGCAAAACCAAACCCCCACCGCTTATGACACCAATCAAGACACGGCAGGGGTTTGGACTCCAATGTTTAGGAGATCTATATGATACCAACACCAAAATCAGTTCCGGAACTACTGCGGGCAGAAGTTCCCAACGCGCCCTCCGACAGAAAACCCGTCCGCTTGTTGCTGTGCGGCACTCCCAAAGGCGTTAACCGCATCATCGATATCCTCCATGTCTTGGGTTTTGCCGAAATTGTAGAATGGAGCCCGCCTCTGCCATCGCCGATTAGCGGTGAAATTATGCGGATTTTGACTCGCTATTTTGCTGAGTAGAAATTAAGGTCGATCTGAAGATTTTGCACCAATCCCAGAAACCGGGTTTTTGGCAAGAATTCTGCATCAAAGCGAATATTGTTTGTCAAAAACCCGGTTTCTTGCTGGCTTGTTGATAATGATGCCTGATGTAAGTTAAAACCGACTGCACGGTGCGATCGAAAATCTGATAAATTTTAGTCCTCTTCCAGAGGACTTTCGCTATGAGACAGGGGTTTGCAACCCCTATCGGACTGGAAGTAAAACGACAAATATGCAAGATGAACAATTCCGAAACTTCCTTAACTAAAACAGAATTAAGAAAATCGCTCCTCAAAACCCGCAAATCTCTCCCAGAAAAAGAATGGAGAGAAAAAAGCGATCGACTCTGCAACAACCTGCAAAAATCCCCCCTATTTACACAAGCAAAAACTATCCTCGCCTACTTCAGTTTTCGCCAAGAACCGGATTTAAGTCCCCTATTTACAATTCCTCGCAAATGGGGTTTTCCGCGCTGTATCGGTAAAGACTTATCCTGGCACCTCTGGCAGCCCTCAGATGCTTTACATACTGGAGCTTACGGCATCCTAGAACCGCTGCCCGACGCTCCTAAAATCGATGCTTCAGAAGTAGATTTAATCCTCGTACCAGCAGTCGGTTGCGATGTTCGCGGCTATCGCTTGGGCTACGGTGGCGGCTATTACGATCGAATGCTAACTTTACCAGAGTGGCGGTCGAAAATCGCGATCGGCACAATCTTTGATTTTGCCTTGCTCGCCCAACTACCAGTTGACTCCTGGGACAAACCGCTGCACGGAATTTGCACCGAAAGCCGTTTAGAACTCATACAGGAAAAATCTTAAAAGTCGAGCGATCGATTTTCACTAATTCTGCTGAGATCCGCATTTATATGTATCCTACTAAAAGTCCTATTTAACATAGGATCTAAAATCTAAAATCTAAAATCTAAAATAGTATGGCACAACGTTACGTTCGAGTTAAAACAACGCGAGGACAAATCCATTACGGCTTGCTGCAACTGAGCCGCAGCGTTCAAGTATTTGATGCACCTCCCTGGTTGCAAGGACAGCCCACAGATTTGGAACTTGCGCCAGATACCTATCAAATTCTCGCTCCCTGCTCTCCCTCAAAAATTGTAGCTGTCGGCAAAAATTATGTCGATCACGCCGCCGAAATGGGAACCCCCGTACCCGACGAACCGCTGCTGTTTTTCAAACCTCCGAGTGCTGTCATCCCCGCAGGTGCAGCGATCCGCTACCCGCAACAGTCAGAAAGGGTAGACTATGAAGGAGAATTAGCCTTAGTAATTGGCGAACATTGCGCTAACTGCACTCCCGAACAAGCACACAGCAAAATATGGGGTTACACCATTGCTAACGACGTAACAGCAAGAGACTTGCAAAAACGAGACAATCAGTGGGCGAGGGCGAAAGGTTTCGATACATTTTGTCCCCTGGGACCTTGGATTGTCCGCGAATTAAGTCCGGCCGCACAATTGCAGACTTTTATGAATGAGAGCGATCGACCGGTACAATCATCTCAGATCGATCGCATGGTATTTTCCCCAGACTTTCTCGTCTCTTACATCAGTCAAATCATGACCTTAATTCCCGGCGATGTAATACTGACAGGAACGCCGCAAGGTGTCGGACCAATGCAAATAGGCGATCGGGTCAGAATAGAAATAGAAGGAATCGGCAGTCTAGAGAATACCGTAGTTGTTAGTCATTAGTCATTAGTCATCAGTCATCAGTTATTACTCATTAGTTATGAGACATCTTCTAAAAAGAATCTCTTGCTTTGCGATAAATGTAGGGGTGAAGCATTTGGGCGACAATTTATGCCTCAAATTTTTTAATTTATTTCCAAATGCTTCACCCTGCACTGCATGCTGCGATCGAGTCGGGAGGGTATAATTTCTTTTTAGGAGATGACTGATGACTGCTGACTAATGACTACCGCACCTGCATGTAAACCGCATCCGAAAGTGGCGGAATTTCTGCATAGCGTCCCAAAAGCGACTGAGCAACTGCATAAATAAATGCAGCTACAACTCCTAAAAACACCATGTTAGACAGAGTTTCCACGATAAATTGCACCTGGATTCCCTGAAATAAAATCGGCAAGATTAAACCGCACAAAATCAACACAATGTCTAAAAGAATCGCCTGCATTGCATTGAAGCGAATGAAATGATTGATTCTTTCATTTCTCACAACACCCAAATACAGGGCGAAGAAAATAATCATTCCAGCAAAAGGCACCGTCGAGTAAATTTGCACCACAGGAGCCAGCGGTACAAAAAACAATCCGAGGACTGGAAACTGTGAAAACAGATACCTGCCAAACATCAGCCCGTCAACCAGGGGCAACAAATAAGGCAAACAAGCAAAAATCCGGTCCGGAACAGTCGTAGACCCGCGCCAAGTCATAATTAACTCTCCTGAGTCGATCGGTGAACTATTAATTCTTATTACAACCAGCATAACGCAGCAGGCTCATTTCCGACGCGCCCGGAAGCGGCCCGCACTCAGGAGGTAGGTTAACAGTAACAGCCTCCAACACCAGAGGCAGGCTTTCTCATTTTATATTGGCAATCACAAAGCCCATTTGGCACTCGTACCGATCGGGCAAATTTTCCGTAGGCTTGCTCACGGGATGGCCGCAGCGCAACTCTCCACCACTCCAGCGCGGTTGGCCGGTTCGATCGGCCAGCAGGCAACCTTGACAAACGCACTGAGGGGGAAGCATCTGATTTTCCATTAAAATGACTAACATTGTGCACCTCCGGCAGGTTCCACACCAGTAATTTCATTCTAAGGCAGGACTCCGGGAGAAAGAGCTTAACTCGAACAGAATGTAATATTTATCTAAATTTTTGCGAAATTAGTAGTAAGGTAAAAGATCCCTTATTGCCCATCCCCAATTTGTCAAGAGGTTGACGATCGTGCCAGATACTAACTTAGAATTCCTGACCAAAACCGATCCGGTAATTGCCGATTTAATCGGGCAAGAACTCCAGCGCCAGCGAGACCACCTAGAACTCATCGCTAGCGAAAACTTTACCTCCGCCGCCGTTTTAGCGGCTCAAGGTTCCGTGCTGACGAATAAATACGCTGAAGGACTGCCAGCGAAGCGCTACTACGGCGGCTGCGAATTTATCGACGGCATCGAGCAAATCGCGATCGATCGCGCCAAACAGCTATTTGGAGCCGCTCACGCCAACGTGCAGCCCCACTCCGGCGCTCAAGCTAACTTTGCAGTATTTTTGAGCTTGCTGGAACCCGGTGACGGCATTATGGGCATGGATTTGTCCCACGGCGGACACTTGACCCACGGTTCCCCCGTTAACGTATCCGGCAAATGGTTCCAAGCTTTTCACTACGGCGTTAACAAAGAAACCGAACAGCTCGACTTTGACGAAATTTTGGCAATTGCTAAAGAAAAGCGGCCGAAATTGCTGATTTGCGGCTATTCAGCATATTCGCGCACGATCGACTTTGAAAAGTTTAGAGCCGTCGCCGACGAAATCGGAGCTTACCTGCTGGCCGACATCGCCCACATCGCTGGGTTAGTCGCCACGGGCCACCACCCCAACCCCCTGCCCTACTGTCACGCTGTCACTACCACGACTCACAAAACCCTGCGCGGCCCCCGCGGCGGCTTGATTTTGACCAACGATCCGGAATTGGGCAAAAAACTCGACAAAGCTGTTTTCCCCGGCACTCAAGGCGGCCCCTTGGAACATGTGATTGCGGGCAAAGCTGTAGCTTTTGGCGAAGCATTAAAACCCGAATTTAAAACTTATTCCGGTCAAGTAATTGCTAATGCTGCCGCTTTAGCCCAACAGTTGCAGCAGCGGGGTTTAAAACTGGTTTCCGGCGGCACCGACAATCATTTAATGCTAGTGGATTTGCGCTCGATCGACATGACAGGAAAACGAGCTGACCAATTAGTTAGCGGCGTGAATATTACAGCTAATAAAAATACCGTACCTTTCGATCCGGCATCGCCCTTTGTTACCAGCGGTTTGAGACTCGGTTCACCGGCGATGACTACCAGAGGCATGGGAACTGCAGAGTTTGCAGAGATTGGCAACATTATTGCCGATCGACTCTTAAATCCCGAAGATGAAAGCGTTGCAGCCGGTTGCCGGCAGCGCGTCGCAGCATTGTGCGATCGTTTCCCCTTATATCCGCACCTTTACTCAAAAGTACCGGCCTTGGCCTAATCTTCCCGATTAGTGATGGGGAATTGGTAGTTAGGAGTGTACGGGTAAAAGGGTCAAACAGCAGGAGAAAATTGAGAGTTGCTGGCGATCGACCCTGGTTTTTAGGTGCAGATCGGGTGCATCAATCGATCGCGAGGCTGATTTTACTAGAGATATCTATCCGTAGCGAAAGATATTGATAAACTCGCTTCTGGCGATGGATAAATTCAGCCCGATCGCACCACAGATCGACTGAATTCGATCGCTAGATCTCGATCGACTCACCCTTAATTCCAGAATTATGAGTTACAAAACCTCAAAATTCACCGGTCGCAACTAGCAACCGACAAACTTCCTGCTGCCCAACCCCCAGTCACTATTCCTGATGTTTGTTTGTCACAAGCCATCTGAAATGTAGTAGACTCTGCCTGACACGTTAATTGCCCCGCACCCTTTACTGATTTCAGATGCCCCACCATCTGTACCACCTACTAGCATTTCTGGTTTCCGCGATCGTCGTCCTCTGGAGTACGCCAATAGTCAAAAAAATTGGCCTCAAAAGCGGGCGAGTCGATCGACCGGGCGATCGTAAAGTCCACCAGCGCCCGATGGTTCGCTTGGGAGGAGTGTCTATCTTTCTCGGCACCCTCATTGCCCTGATTGTTGTCTGGCTTTCAGGAGGTTTCATCGATGCTAGCGGACAAGTTCTCAATCCCAAAGATGAATATGAAATCTGGGGAGTTACTCTCGGTGGCATCGGATTCTTTCTGATCGGTTTGGCAGACGACTTGTTTTCGCTTTCGGCATTCAAACGCTTGCTCATGCAAACTGGAGTGTCCGGTATTGCTTGGATGGCAGGCGTCAAAATTGAGTTTCTCACAGTTCCTTCCGTCGGACTGACCGATCTTGGCTGGCTGAGCCTGCCGATTACCGTAATCTGGCTCGTCGGCATGGCCAACGCCATCAACTGGATCGATGGTTTGGACGGTTTGGCTGCTGGAGTTTCGGGGATTGCAGCGGTTGTCATGCTGATTGTCAGCCTGTTCATGCACCAACCGGCGGCCGCCCTGATTGTGGCGGCCTTAGCTGGGGCTACCTTGGGATTTCTGCGCTATAACTTCAATCCGGCTCAAATCTTTATGGGAGATGGCGGAGCCTATTTCATAGGATTTACTTTAGCTGGAGTGGGAGTAATTGGATTAGTTAAAACTACGGCTGTGACTTCTGTGGTGCTGCCATATTTAATTTTAGCTGTACCGATTTTAGATATGTCGGCGGTGATTCTCGATCGCCTCCGCAGCGGCAAATCACCGTTTATTGCTGACAAGCGCCACCTCCACCACCGACTGCTGAACGCGGGACTATCGCATCGATTTGCGGTGTTGTTTATTTACTCGCTGACGCTTTGGGTGGGCAGTTTGGCTCTGGCTTTTTCGGGAATTCCCAGCGGCATAATTTATGCTATGGGGGCAACCGGTTTGCTGGGTTATGCTAGCTGGAAAGTGTCAAGAACTCGCCGCCAACCCTAGGTATGGCGGAAGCTTGTCACAAGCTTTAACTTGACCAGACTAAGGTTCTCGAAACCTACGTTATTTGAATCATGAAACCTACAGATACGTGCCAGTCTGTAGCTCTTTCGTACAGCTTTAAACAGGCGTAACGAGTTAAACCAGTGAGTTGTACTGTCACAAGTTCAAATAACATTGTCGAGGCAAACTTTACCAACGCAAGTTGAGAGTCGTAAGTAATGCGAATTTTCGTACTCGACAAAAACTTAAAACCTCTTGACCCCTGCCACCCTGCCAGAGCAAGAGAACTCCTCAAAAAGAGAAGAGCAAAGGTTTTTAAACGGTATCCTTTTACGATCGTATTACAGGAGAGAACTGTTGAAAAATCAGTAACTCATTCTCACCGCATTAAAATCGATCCGGGGAGCAAAACAACTGGTGTTGCTGTTGTCGTTGAAGAAACAGGTCGCGTAACCAATGCACTCTTAATCTCTCACAGAGGACAACAGATTAAACACTCGCTATACGCTCGTAAAGCATTAAGAAGAGGAAGGCGGAACAGGAAAACTCGTTACCGTCAACCTCGATTCTTAAATAGGAATCGTAAAACTGGATGGTTGCCGCCCTCTCTAGAAACTCGGATTGCCAATATCGAGACTTGGGTGAGACGCATCAGGAAAATCTGTCCGGTGACAGCAATCTCTCAGGAGCTTGTCAGTTTTGATACGCAAGCCCTTCAAAATCCTGAAGTTAGTGGCATTGAATACCAACAGGGAGAGCTTTTCGGGTGGGAAGTTAAAGAGTATTTGCTCGCAAAATGGGGGAGAAAATGTGCTTACTGCAGAGCAGAAAATATCCCGTTAGAAATTGAACACATTATCGCAAAATCGAAAGGAGGTAGCAATCGCGTTAGCAATTTAACACTAGCTTGTCGCAAGTGCAATGAAGCTAAGGGAAATCAGCCGATCGAGCAGTTCCTCAAGCAAAAGCCGGATGTTTTGAAGCAAATCCTAGCTAGAGCTAAAGCACCATTAAAAGATGCTGCCGCAGTCAACGCTACTCGATGGGAGTTGTACAGAAGGCTTCAATCCACTGGTTTGCCAGTAGAAGTAGGGTCTGGCGGGCTAACAAAATTCAATCGTCAAACCAGAGGAATCATCAAAGCTCACTGGACTGATGCCGCTTGTGTGGGTTCATCCACTCCAGAACGATTGCTGCTGCGAGGAATAAAACCCCTCTTGGTAACAGCAAAAGGACATGGAACCAGACAGCGCTGCCGTCCCGATAAATACGGTTTCCCTGTTTGCCATGCTCCAAAAGCTAAATTCTTCAAGGGATTTGCTACTGGAGACATAGTTAAAGCTGATATTCCTGCTGGCAAATATGCTGGAAAATATATCGGGCAAATCGCTATCAGATTTAGACCCAGCTTCCTGTTGCTACTGCCTGACAAGCGTTTTGATGTTCATCCTAAATATCTCACAACTATTCACAAAGCTGATGGCTATGAATACCACATCTCAAAATAATTAGGGCATGGGTAATAAGTAATGGGTAACGAGTAATAGCCAATAAAAATCTCCTGCCCTATGTTTCGATGCTCTGCGGCTAATGCCCCAATCTAAAATCTAAAATTGTTCTATGGTTGCTGAAATTATTTGTGTCGGTACGGAACTGCTGTTAGGCGATATTCTTAATAGCAATTCCCAGTTTTTAGCTAAAGAATTAGCGAGTTTGGGAATTGCTCACTACTATCAAACCGTAGTGGGTGACAATCCAGAACGCATCAAAAAAGTATTAGAAATAGCTATCGGGCGATCGCAGCTTTTGCTGTTCACGGGAGGTCTCGGCCCGACACCGGACGACCTCACTGTCCAAACCATCGCCGATTTTTTTGGCGTTCCTTTAATCGAAAATCCGGAAATTATTGCCGATATCGAACAAAAATTTGCCCAACGGGGACGCACCATGACGCCCAGCAACCGCAAGCAAGCTTTGATTCCCGAAGGTGCGGATATTTTGCCCAACCGCACCGGTTCGGCACCGGGCATTATTTGGCAGCCTGTTGCTAACGTGACGGTGATGACTTTTCCCGGAGTACCGGCGGAAATGCACTTGATGTGGCAGGAAGTTGCTGTTCCTTACCTGCGAAATGCGGGGTGGTGCAGCGCAACTATTTACAGCCGCACTCTAAAATTTTGGGGTATTACTGAGTCGGCACTCGCAGAAAAGGTCGATAGTTTTCTGAATTTAACTAATCCGACTGTTGCGCCCTACGCCAATCACGGTGAGGTGAAATTGCGGATTTCGGCCCGCGCTGAGTCGGAAGCTGCTGCTAAAAATTTAATCGGTCCGATCGAACAACAGTTGCTGCAGATTGCTGGCCTAGACTGTTACGGTGCCGATACCGATACCCTCGCCTCGACTGTGGGTAAATTGCTACTGTTGGCTGGCGAAACTCTTAGCGTGGCTGAATCTTGCACCGGAGGCGGGTTGGGAGCGATGCTGACTGGCGTTGCCGGGAGTTCGAGGTACTTTTTGGGCGGGATTATTTCTTACGACGATCGAGTTAAGGAAGCATTATTAAATGTTAGTCCCCAAGATTTAGCCGAATTCGGTGCGGTCAGCCACCAGGTAGCAAAACAAATGGCTGCGGGAGTGCGCGATCGCCTGAATACGGATTGGGGATTGAGCATTACGGGCATCGCCGGCCCCGGAGGCGGTACGGATGCGAAACCTGTCGGACTGGTTTACATCGGTTTGGCGGGACCTAGCGGTGAGCTAGAAAGCTGGGAATGCCGTTTTGGCGAAGGTCGCGGTCGCGATTGGATTCGCAATCTAAGTATTTGTACTGCGCTCGATCGGCTCCGCCGAAATTTATTGTTAAAAAATACGTAATTATACTAAAATCAAGCAAATCTGTCAAGACCCAGGAGCAATCTTAATTTTAATTTAAGATTATCCAATGTAAACAATTGAAGAATTTCTGTCTTTACCCTTGATTATCTGTAAAGATTCGTTATGATAATAGAATAAGACCGATCGACAAATACACTGACTCTTCCCGTTACTCAAAAGTTGCTCAAAACAACCAGCGATCGAGAAAGCAAGTGTGACAGTTGGTTTCAAAGTCGTGCTTGCTTGTTGTTCAGAGATTTCGCCGTCGGTTCAGCCATCAAGACTATAAAAAAAGGAGCTATCCGTTCAATGGAAGACATTGAAAAGGTGCTGGAGCAAATTAAAGAATGGCTTCGCAAGCTGATAGAAGGACTGCTGAATCCGGAAGCTCAACCAGAGCTCGAACCGATTCCTATTCCAGTAAACGAACCGAGGCGTCGCAGGTAGTCGGGACTGGATTTGAGGTTTGAGACATTTGAGGTTTGGACCTCGATCGAGGTCGTAGACCCCAAATCAAAATTCTCAACAATTTGTTGCGCTGGAATTTTAAAAATTGTTAAATATCCTGGTACTGCACGGTCCCAATCTCAATCTTTTGGGCAAGCGAGAACCTGGAGTTTACGGCTCTATGACTTTAAATGAGATTGACAAGTTGCTAGAGCAAGAAGCCCGATCGCTCCAGGTGAAAGTCTCGATCCAGCAGTCGAATCACGAAGGAGTCTTGGTGGATGCAATTCATGCAATGTTAGGGCAGCATCAGGGCTTGTTGATTAATGCTGGAGCCTACACTCACACGAGTGTAGCAATTAGAGACGCGATCGCAGCCGTTAACCTACCTGCTGTAGAGGTTCATCTGAGCAACATTTATCGGCGGGAAGAATTTCGGCACCACTCGTTTATCGCACCAGTGGCGATCGGACAAATCAGCGGTTTTGGCTCGGAAAGTTATCGGCTGGGGCTGCAAGCTCTAGTTAATTACTTGAATAAAAATTAAACATTTACCGATCGCGATCGGATGGGGGCAGGTTTTTGAGAGAAGGCCAGCCCTTATATGCTGGAATTAATTTTGGGGCATGAGGCATTTTTAGATTTTAGATTTTAGATTTTAGATTTGCGATTGGGGAAGGGAGGAGGGGAGAGAAGGAGAGTGGGGGATGGGGAGAGTGGGAGAGTGGGAGAATGCTCAATTCCCAATTATCAACTCTTCCTTCCTCCTTCTTCCTTTTTCTCTCTTCCTTCTTCCTTCTTCCTTTTTCCTTCTTCCTTCTTCCTTTTTCCTTCGTAAAAACTGTCAACTAATATGCGGCATTCCCTGTTGAGCAAGTTTCGAGGAGCCTTACTAGGCGCGGCTGTAGGAGACTGTTTGGGAGTTCAATATCAAAACCAACTCCTAGGTATGCAAGTACAAACAGACAACTGGCAACCGATTTTAAAACTCACCAAACACCAACAATTATCGCTGGCCGGGGCGATGTTTGGATTGAACTCTGCCAACGGCAAACACTCAACCAACAAAACCCCATCCGAGTGCGGGAGACTTGCCGTTGCTGGCGCTCAAAGTTTAATTCGGCGCGGCAGT
Source organism: Oscillatoriaceae cyanobacterium Prado104 (assembly GCA_025454405.1). Lineage (GTDB taxonomy): Bacteria > Cyanobacteriota > Cyanobacteriia > Cyanobacteriales > Microcoleaceae > Microcoleus. The sequence continues at coordinate 45,139 of JALOON010000005.1, forward strand.
TTAGATTTACAAGATTGGCGCAACACCTGGGAATCATTTATTAAATCGGAATTTTGCAATTCGCAAAGCAAAGATTTTTCGACAATACTGAACCCCAGTGAATGTGCTATTGCTGCTTTGCCTGCGGTCATTTTTTTTCACGAAAACAGAGCAAAACTGCGAGAAAAACTGCTGCTGGCAACAGAAGTAGGAGAGAATTTAAATACCTCTGAATGCCAAACAGGAGCTTTAGCTGTAGGATATCCGATCGCGCGCGCTATCAAAGAAAGACTCAACCCCGCGACAGCAATTTCGCAAACCATTACCTATCTAAAGACAGAGAATGCTTTAACAGAATTGCTGTCGCACGTACAAGTATTATTAGAACGGGGAGCCGATTTAGAAACAGTCGCAACTCAACTGTACAAAACTGCAAAAATTCTAGGAGAAAACTCAGACGATCGCGCCACAAAAGCGCAAGCAAATGCAATGGTTAACCCGGCAAACTTCATGCCGATCGCCCTAGCTTTTTATTGTTTTCTCAGTACCCCGGAAGACTGGCGTTTGTCAGTTGTCCGGGCGGCGCGGTGCGGCATCGCCGGACAACTAACCTGCGCTCTGACGGGAGCTTTATCCGGTGCTTATAACGGAATCGCCGCGATTCCTGTAGAATGGCGGCAGGCACTTTCGGTTGCTGGTGTGGGAGCGCGATCGACCGAGGGCCGAGAGTCCTCGTTCTGGGGTGCAGATCGCGATGGCAAAATCGTAGAGCTAGCAACTCAACTTTTTGCAGTTTGGGCTGGTGTTTGCAGTTCCGACAAAGGCTCGGAACCCTCAGCCCAAACTCCAGTGGTGACCGCACCTTATGTAATTAGGCCCCATAAAATATAAAATTGTGAGACGGCAACAGGGAGGTAAAACAGAAATTAAAAACTACAAAAAAAACCGAAGGTAAGTGAAAATTTAAAAGGGGCTTACCTAACTTCCACACTGTAGGGTACTGAGCGGGGCGATCGTAGCTCGACGATCGGAGGTTTTAGCCTCAGATGCGCTCGCCTAAGTTCTGTTAGACCTCTCCACTGAAAATCGAGAAGGAAAGAAAAGACGTTCTTAATTGCACTTTTGCCATGCGGTCGATTGCTGAAAAATTATCTCTTAAATCAAACTTTATGACTTCTTTTGCCAGCAAGCAAGAATCGCCGTACAGCAGTAAATACAACCGCAGAATAAAAATTCAAACCTTTCTCTAAATCCTGTCTGAATAACAGTGATATACATTTTCAACATAAATGAATACGCTCTCCTCATTGATGCGGCAGATTGAGCAGCTAGGGGCTGCGCGCTCGTTGCGCCAGCGCATTGCTACAGTGCAAAAGGGTGATAGCAAAGCAGAGCCAGATCGCCCTAGCGGTCATTTACCGCTGCATTTGCCGTGCTGGAAATTAGACAAGCCCGATAATTTGACAGCTTTTAAAAACGAAATCCCTAAACCCTGCCTCAAAAATCACAATCGTTCCCCCGTGTTGCTGTTCGTAGCAGTAGTTTCCCTCACAGGCACGATGGGACACCGCTTCTACAACCAGCCAAAACTGGACGTAGGAACAAAAGCTCCTCAAACAATTAAGGCTCCTGCTAGTGCCAGCGTTCCGGATTACAAAACGACGGAAGAACAGCGGAAAGCAGCGCGCAACGGGGCAGTGCAGATATTGAGGCTTGACGCTGGAGTAAATACTCAAGTCGATCGAGAATTGACAGAATTTTTGCAACGGGGCAGCGAACTGCGGCAGGTAGCAGGCGAGTGGCCGCTAGCAGGGGCTGCAGGGTTCTCAAATGCTGCTCAACTTTACCTCCGAAGCTGTCCGGAGTGGGAATGGCGGTCGGTTTTAGCCCAAGTGGGAGACGGCGGGAAAAATTCCGGGCGGTTGAGTTTGCCATCGCCTGCAACGCCCCAGCAGGAGGCGAACAAATCCCGGCAGGATGCTGTTGCTCAGCTACAAGCTTACAGCCGATCGATCTCTGCTGCAGATTTCAAGAGCCTGACAGACAGTATTTCCGAAGCCCGCCAGCGCTATCTCAAAGCTTTAGCAGCCCTCGAAAAACAATCGGCTGCAGGCTTTGAGGAAATTTATGACTTGTCGCTGTTCGATTTGTCCGATGCCGATTGGCAGGCAACTCAAACGGGAATGAGCCGGATCGCGAAAAGAATGATGGCTCAAGGTATCCCGCAGGGGCTGCCGAAAGAGGTTTTGCAGGAAGCGACGAGGCTGCAAGCGAGCGATGAGGTGCCGGAGGCGGCGCAAACTTTTGCAGTAGAAGGGTTAACGGCGATTTTGCAGCCCAACTTGGCTAGAGATCTGGAGGGAACTAAACAGCTAGCTGAACTGGCGGCGCAAAAAGTAAAGCCGGTGACGATCGAAGTACAGCAAGGCGAGACAATTGTTGCGGAAGGACAAGAGATTGCGCCGTCAGAGTTTGTGCTGCTGGACTATTTTGGTTTGAGCCGGCGGGGGGTGAATTGGCTGGGGCTGGCGGGGTTTGTGTGCTTAATTGGCGGGGCAATTGCGATCGTGCTGCTGGTGGAGAAGCACTACCGCTTGCGGCGGCGAGATCATTTGCTGCTGCTGCTGCTGGCTTTGAGCGCCCCTGTGCTAGTGAGTTTGGGGCTGCCTTGGACGAGTTTGCCCGCGATCGGGATTTTAGCTGGCAGTTTCTACGGTTCGGCAGTGGGAGTAACTTCGGTGGGGCTGCTGTCGGCGCTGCTGCCGGTGGGTTTGGATGTGGATTTGATTCATTTGGCAGCCAGCGCGGCAGGGGGATTGCTGGGCGCTTTTATGGCAAAAAGGCTGCGATCGCGCGAAGAATTGGCTCTGTTGGGCGCGGCTGTCGGCTTGACTCAAGGCATGGTTTATTTGTTGGGAACTCTGGTTGCCAGTGCTGCTTCGGGTTCGATTTGGTACATTTTCCTGGGTACGGTGGGCGCGCAAGGCTTGGCCGGTTTGGCTTGGAGCGTGGTAGCTTTGGGAATTAGCCCTTATTTGGAGCACGTGTTCGATTTGATTACGCCGACGCGGCTGGCGGAACTGGCAAACCCCAACCGCCCGTTGTTGAAGAGGTTGGCTGCGGAGGCTCCGGGGACTTTTCAGCACACGCTGTTTGTAGCGAGTTTGGCAGAGGCGGCGGCGCGGGAATTGGGTTGCAACGTGGAACTGGTCAGGACTGGCACATTATACCACGATATTGGTAAAATGCACGACCCGATCGGCTTTTGCGAAAATCAAATGGGCGGGCCTAACAAACACGATGAAATTAACGATCCTTGGGCGAGTGCCGAGATTATTAAAAAGCACGTTACTGAAGGGTTGGTGATGGCGCGCAAGCATCGATTGCCGAAGGCGATTCAGGCGTTTATTCCGGAACATCAAGGTACGATGTCGATCGCTTATTTTTACCATCAAGCGCTGCAACTTGCTGCCCAAGAATCGGAAGATTTAAAGATTGTGTTGGCAGATGGCGATCGTCCTAAATTTAAAAGAGAAAGCAGGCAAGTCAGGGAAGAGGATTTTCGCTACAGCGGGCCGATTCCGCAGTCGCGGGAAACCGGTATTGTGATGTTGGCTGATTCTTGCGAGGCGGCACTGCGATCGCTCAAAGATGCCACTCACGAGGAAGCTTTGAGTATGGTTAACAAGATTTTGCGCGCTCGGTGGCAGGACAATCAGTTACTTGATTCGGGTTTGACGCGGGAGGATATGTCTGTAATTGCGGAGGTTTTTGTGCGAGTTTGGGAACAGTTCAATCACAAGCGGATTGCTTATCCGAAAGCGGTTTTTGTTGCTTAGTTATTAGTTATTAGTTATTAGTGCGAGCGTATCCGCGGGCGATCGAGCCTGTAAGGGAGTAGCGCAGTGCGAGTGTCCTCGCTCGCGAATCTGGTGCTCGATCGCATTTAGTGCAAAATGTCAGTTAGACTTCCATGCGGATTTTGACGGTAGTACCAAAAGCTTTTCTGAAGGCTGATTCAATGTCTGGTAGTTTTTCAATTGCCATTAGTAAAACAGGTGTTGATGAGACTTTAATTCTTGCTTCATCATCATTGAGAGCTATCAGTTTACTATGTTGCTGCATAAGTTCTTTAGTGCTGCGTGGCGATATGTGAAGTAGCACAGTTTTCCAGGTTAAGTCTAGCATTCCTTTCATTGCTTCTTCCATTTGCTTGAGGGTGTCGTTTTTTTTGGGTAAAACGCCTGGTAGTTCGAGTTGTCTTGGGTAAGCCTGATGTTTCAAAGTCATGATTGTTCTACTCATCTAGGGTAAGTGATTGACTGCGGGACAAGTAAGTTAGTTAACTTTTTGCTATCCCCATCTTCAGAATGCCAGATGTGTAGGGGTTTCAACGCTTGACTTTTTGACTGACTTTTTGACTGACTTTTGACTGACTTCTGCTACTGCTGCAAAAATGAGTCAAAATTGAAGCTAATAGGAGCTAGTTAGAGGGCAAGCATGGTGGCTACAATCAAAGCATCGAAAGAAGGACGGGAAAAATTTAAGGAGGCAAGAGAAAACAAGAGATGGAATCAATATGCTGATGCTTTGCTTACTCAAAGTGGTGTTCACCGCTCAACCGTGCAGGCACTAGAGCAAGGGAGAAACATTAGGCAGGAAAACTTTGTCGCACTTTTCAAGGCTGTCGGGATAGAAAACTGGGAGACATACGTTGATAACAGTGCAACTCAGGCTTCATACATGGAGTTTTTGGTCTGTGATGATGGCTGGGTAGGTCGGGAGACACTAATTGATGAATCGATCGAGAAGGTGTGCGGATCTTGTCGAGTCTTACTTATAGTTGGCATTACTGGTATCGGTAAAACTGCTTTGGCGGAACGTGTAGTTCAGGAATTGCGAGGAGATTGGAGGGAACACAGGGATAATTTTGAAGATGAGAAAAAAGTTTCAGATTTTGCCAGCGTCGCGCTGCAATGGTTGGAGAAGTGGGGAGAATCTGTCCTAAAAGACGATCGCAAACCAGAACAATTATTACGGCGGTTAGTCAAACACCTGCGCGAAAATCGGTATTTAATCCTGATGGATTCTCTTGAGTACCTATTGACAGGGAATGCAGAGGATGGCTGGGGTGATTTTGCTGATGAGTGGTGGGGTAAGTTTTTTGTAAGTTTTTTGGCAGAATCAGATTGTCAAAGTCGATTTATTCTGACTTCTCAGGATTTGCCAACTAAGTTTGAGACAGCGGAGTGCGATCGCTACAAAAATCTCTGGTATTGCCAACTTTTGAAAGGATTAGAAATACCCGAACAAGTAAAGTTATTTCAAAAAGCTGAACTAGATGGCGATTTGGAACTAGCGCACAGTCCCCTGCGAATCATTGGAGAAGTTTATGACGGGCATCCTTTGGCTTTGCGGACGATCGCGGGAGAAATCAAGCAGTCTTATGGTGGGAGGGTCAGGGCTTACTGGAAAGAGAACAGTCGTTACATTGAAGAGGTAAAAGAGGCTATTGATGAAGCGCGCAACCAAGGAATAGTTAAAGGAGATGAGGATAGGTGGCAGTTAGCATCATACACGAAAGTCTTGCGAAACAAAGTTCAGGAACGAATTGATAAGACATTTGAGCGGTTGCAAAATGATGTGTATGATGCCTATTTATTGCTTTGTATGGCTTCGATTTATCGATGCGAAGTCAAGGAAAGTTGGTGGCTGATTAATTTAGAAGACGAGGGTTACAGTGAGGAACAGAAAAAGGCAGCAATGCAAACTCTGCGCGATCGCTATTTAGTTGAATATGGAGGAATTGATGATGAAGATAATCGGCTGGTGGGACAACATAATTTGATCCGCAATGTGGCGATCGAACGCCGATTGATGCTACCAAACAACTGAACAAATTGGAGAAATTCACCATGACAAATAACCTGACACCATCGGGAGATAAGGTTTTGGAACAGTTAGGTATCAATCCTCATAATCTCCGTGCCGATTTTCCAAATCGCGAGCAGCGGCTTCAGTACAGAGCAGTTGTACAGTGGCTAACTGATTATAAATCGAAGCCGGGTGCTTCCAATTTAGAGAAAGTAAAGGGATACTTGGAAGCGTTTCGCCATCTTTGCGAAGTCGAAGATTGGGAAAGAGCAAATCAAATCCTTTTTACTTCTTTAAAAACACCAACCAATCCAACTTTACACACTCAACTGGGTAATTGGGGATACTATTTAGAACAAATTGAAATTTATAGCCGGATTTTACATAAATTGGTCTCGCCAATAGTTAATGCTGGTTTTCTAAATAGTTTAGCCAATGCGTATCAAGCTTTGAGAAACTATGAAAAAGCTATTGAATACCACCAGCAAGCCTTGATTATTGCACGGGAAATTCAAGATCGCTGCTTAGAAGGTAGATTTTTAGGAAATCTAGGAAATACTTATTTGGCTCAAAAAAAATTTGCCAAAACCATGAATTGCTATCAGGAAAGTTTAGCAATTGCACGGCAAATCCAAGACCTTCGTATGGAAGGATCTGCCCTAATAAATTTAGGCAGTTTTTACCAGATCCAGGGTAACTCTACTCAAGCAATACAGTATTTAAAGCAAGGTCTAATCATAGGACAAGAGATTGGCGATCGCCAACTTGAAGGAGCAGCCTTAGGAGGTTTAGGTGTGGTTTATCGCCGTTGTAAAGAATATGCTAAAGCTATGCAATACCAGCAGTATAGCTTAAATATTATGCAAGAAATTCAAGACACTAAAGGAGTAGAAAAATCTTTTATGAATGTTGGTGCCGTTTACCGCCATCTCAAAGATTATACCCATGCACTTGAGTGTCACGAGCAGCATTTATTGATAGCAAAAGAAATACAAGATCCGTTGGGTCAGAGACGAGCACTAGAAGATTTGGGATTTATTTATTACCTACAAGAAAATTACGAGCGGGCTATTGAATTTTACCAGCAAAGTTTAACCATTGCACGGCAAATAAAAAGCGACATTGAAGGAGAGTTTTTAGCATTGTTTGGTCTAGGAACAACTTATATAGGTTCAAAAGATTATGTCAAATCAATTGAGTGTTATCAGCAGGCTTTACCAATGGTGCGACAAATTGGCAACCAAAGAGAGAAAGGAGAAATAGGTGTATTATTGGGTATTGCAGAAGCTTATAAGGAACTAAAAAACTATCCTAAGGCTATAGAGTATTATCAACTAATATTAATTCTTCTAAGTGAGTTCAATAACAATGAGGCTGAAATCTTGGCTCTGGTTGGTGTGGGGGGTATTTACTCCAATCAAAAAGAGTACGTAAAGGCAAACCATTGTTACGAGCAGATGTTGTCAGTTGCACAACAGACTGGCGATCGCGACATAGAAACAATAGCATTAGCTCGTTTGGGTTCTAACCATAAAAAACTTCAGGACAAAACCAAAGCTATTGAGTTTTATCAGCAAGCTTTACCACTAGCAAAAGAATTAGGACAACGCGAAAAGCAGATAGCAATATTGATTAATTTAGTATTGATGCATGGCGAGCAAGAAAACTATGGTCAGCTATGGGATGCTTTAGTTAAACTTATTTTTACACACTGGTTAGTTATACCTTCGATAATTTTATTGTTAATAATCCTGATGTTTTGGGGCGCGATATATGCTGTCATATCAATAATAATATTTATAGGAATTGCCATCGGAGTTAGCATTGTTTTTGCCATGTTACTGCTTTCACCATTTTTATTAAATAAAGTTGTTCGCTATGCTATTTTTCAAAACAAAAAATTAAAATTTTTAAATCTTAAAAATAAATCTGGCTGAACTCAAAGCAGGAATTCAGCCAGCATCAAAATCTATTATACATCCCGCTATAACTCATTATTCAAGGGGAAAGTCTGCTTTTAGCACCTCTAACCAATCAGCAATCCTTTCCTCTGTCTTATCGCTTTCATTCACTTCATCAAGGGGCAAACCAACAAATTTACCATCCCGAACTGCGTTAGAATTTTCAAAGGAATATCCTTCCGTGGAAACAGCCCCTACCATCTTCGCACCTAAAGAATTGAACCGATCGTAGAGTGTTCCCAAGGCGCTGACAAAATTCTTGCCGTGGCAGGTACAATCTCCCGAACCAAAAACAGCAATAGTTTTGCCAGAGAAATCGGGCTTTTCGATGTCGATATCAAACAGGGGTTCCCGCCAATAATTCTGTACTTCTCCAGCCCCCCAAGTCGAACAACCAAGAAGTAAGTAGTCGTACTTCAACAAGTCGTTATAGTCGTCAAAGTCCTCTTCCATGTTGTAGATATCTGCGATATCTTCTCCTATTGAACCATGGATTTTCTCTGCGATTTCTTGCGTGACACCAGATGTACTGCCGTAAAAAATTCCGATTTTGTTTGTCATTGCCCTGACTCCTAGAATTATAAGGTTGTCATGCGATCGAACAGAAATCGATCTTGCTATTTAAACCAGTATTTCACGCCCTTTCTGGCCCAAAATGTTCAAGATGAGCATTTTAGATTTGTTTGAGCTAGATTCAAGGTTTTTTTAATATTGTTTAAAAATGAAAGTTCGATCGAATGAAATGAATCCTCTCCGCTGCTTGCGGGGTATCCTGTTGAGTGAGATAGGGAAAATCATCTGCGATCGCCCGCATCCCTTCAACTAGCAGCAAACTCCGTAAATTTCCGTTTGTATGGGGCTTTAAAACCCAAAACTATGTCTTGTTTGGGAACTCCCAGTTCAACTAATTCATTAGCTACTCCGATTTCCGTTCCATCACGTTCGATCCAAATTTTACCATCTTTAATTTCCACGTATATGATGCAGCCAAATACTCTGCTTAGATCTTGCCAACCAATATTCAGAACTTGATACCGATCGCGTTCCGTATCAAATATCAATTGTACTTCTGTCTGACTGTTCGATCGGTTTTTTACAAGATTTTTCAGAATTGTTTGTACCGCTTCTCGATAATTCAAACTCTCCATTGCATAATCTCCTCTCTATCGGGGCTAAAAATTATTAATTGACGCATTCCACTCAAAGACTTTCATTAAGTTGTTTCATTTCCCCTTCAGACTGCACTTGTTTGTTTAAACTAATTCGATCGCCCACTTCATACCCCGAATTATAACCAGCTTCGCTGCTAATTTGAGCGCCGCTTCTCGTTCTAACTTTCGCACCTTTACTCTCCAAATAATCAAAGATTGCCTGTTGGTTTCTCTCAAACATCGATCGCACTACAATTCCCGGAGTAGCTGCCGCATTTCCCTCTCCCGGAATGCCCGATCTTTCCATTTCCTGTTTTTGTTCGAGCAATCTTTGTCTCAATCTTGTCGCGCATCCCACTCGAAAAGCGTTCAAATATGCCAATCCCCTGCCGTTCCCTTTGCGGTATTTTGCCCTGCGTTCGATCGCGGAATTCAAGTATTCGTAAAGGTGTTTGCAAACAATTAAATTTGTCGAAGTTCCTACCAAAAACATACTGCCAGTATAGCTGTTGCGCATGGCATTGCAGCAGTTAGCTTCGGCAATTCCCGACAGCAGGATCATTTTCCAAGTGACAAATTTGGATGTTGTTTCAACGTCGGTTTCGTCAATCTCTTCTTGGTGATTCGGTCCCAAATCGGCGAGGCTGAGATTATATTGGGCTAGCAGGAGGGAAGCTTTTTCGGCCGCTGCTGTTGATTCGTTTTCGTTGGATGATGTGGCGAGGGCTAATAGCTTTTTGATTTTTTCGACGATGTTTTTGTCTGCCATTGTTCTAGGGGTTTTAGGGTGAGAGGGCGGGCGATCGAGATTGATGACTTTACTATTATACTTCTGGAATTGTCTGCTTTTTGAATTGATTTTTTTTACCGCAGAGGGCGCAGAGGGAAGGGAGAAGGGGGAGAGAAGAGGGAAGGGGCTGTTTGCAAATTTGGTGGGATTTTTAATCAAGATAATGCCAGTTTGCTTAAAATCATGTAACTGCTTTTTGAATTGATGTTTTTACCGCAGAGGGCGCTGAGGGAGGGGAGAAAGGGGAGAGAAGAGGGAGAGGGCTGTTTGCAAATTGGTTGGGAGTTTTTTCTTGTTAATCGAGAATTTCTAGGACTGCTTTTGGTAGCAATTTGTCTTTGAACCAGACTACTTTTGCCGGTACGTCTTTGGTACTGACTCCGGCTTTTTCTAAATTCAGGCGTTCGGAAATAGCTAAAATTAAATTGTCGCATTCGGATTTGCGAACTTGGGCGAATTTCTTTTGCAAATACTCGGGCCGCCAATAGCCGACTATTTCTAATAAATACACTCGTCCGTCGGGATGCACTAACCGAAAGTCGGGAATCATGACGCTTCCGGGAATTGGTATTAAGTCTACTTCTCGTTCGAGTTTCCATTCTGTTTTTTTTAAGTTGTCCCACCTCTCTGCAAATGCTGCTTCTAACATACTGTCGTAAGGTTTTCCTGGGGGGTAGTGGCTGACTAAACCGCATTCGGAATTGAGGGTGAATTTACCTGTTTTTAAAACTCCTGTATAAGGGTCTTTGGTTTGCAGGATGGAGTGCATGCTCCACTTAGTAACGTGCAGCAATGCGGGTAGCATTTTGGCGAGGGCTAAGCCGTAGCGGGTGCTGGGTTTGAACAGGCTTGTCGGGCCGTCGATTGTGAGGGTAAATCCGTGTTCTGCATCGCCTTCGATATAGGTCATTAATTGGAAGAGTTTGAGATAGCGAAAGAGGAGTTTGTATTCTCCCGGATCGTTGCGGTGGGCGTTTAATTGGATTTGGCTGGCGCGGTACAAGATGCCTTGGACTTGGGAAAGATTGTATCGGTGCAGCAAGGCTTCTGCTGTTGGTGCGTCGAATTGGGTAAAGATTTTGTTTTCGTTTAAATCTGCGTACAAACCTTTACTAATTTCGTCGGGCAATACTTCTCTATTTAAGCTTTCGCTGAGTTCGGCTGCTAGTTTTTCTAATGTTAATTGGGTGGATTGATGGCTGGGAACATCTTGTGCTGCTAAAGCAAATACTCGCTGTCTTAAAGCAGGTGGTTCTAAGGGACTGACGATTTCAAAGGTGCAGAAACCGCCTTTTAACAGGTGGGCAAATCCGCGTTTGAGTCGGTAGTCGGGACTGTCGCCTTCTAATTCTAGCAAGCGCCGATCGAGCTCGCCTTGGGTGGTGCCGATCGACTCTTGGAAACAGTTTATCATTTCCGTTGCTGCGGCTAAGTTTTTGGCATCTATCTTGAGGCGCAACGGAATTATTGATTCGCCGTTTTGGCGGTGACTTAATAAATCGGTGGGTAGCATAAATCGTGAAAAATTTTACCAAATATCAAAGATTATTATCCCCCATCCTCGATCGGGCGGATTGTTTTGAGAAACCGATCGAAATTTCTGTTTTAAAAACCTCATGCTTGGGAATTAAACTATCAACTCTCAACAATCGGAAAGCGAGCTGATTAGGCTCGCATTCTCAACTATTAACCCTCAGCTATCGAATCGATTTTTTTGTTCTAAAATTACCATGACTCCCCTGAGTTTTCCCTCTTCTGTCAAGCTTTGGGTAGTCCTAATTCGCCGATTTTCACTGACTAGATTGATGGTTTCAACTGCCCTGAGAATGCCCGTTGCTTTCTCCCATACTTGAAAAACTATCAAATTATCTCCAACTTCTGTCGCCAGTGTTTTGTAGTTAGAAAAGGGAAAGTCTGAACTTTCAACTTGCACTTGCCCTTCACCGACAACGTGACCTACAAAATTTTGAGCTTCACTCTTGCCATTGGCATAAGTTTGCAGGTTGGTTTGCTTCCACTGGTTGTCTTCTATTTTTTGGGTTAAAACGGCTGTAAAACGCTGGGTTTCTTGGAAATCGGCATTGAGGATCGTCCAAGATCCTTCCCAAACTCCTGTATGTTTGGGAAATACTTTAAAGTTACTTAGTTGTGGAATTTCGTTCATTTTTAGGGAATGTGAATGGTGGTTGATGAAATTTTATTTCAGCTTTCTCTAATTTTAAGCCAGCCAGTGCCGATCGACTCTTGGAAACAGTTTATCAATTCGGTTGCTGTTGCTATGTTTTTAGCATCTATCTTGAGGCGCAACGGAATAATTGATTCGCCGTTTTGGCGGTAGCTTAATAATTCGGTTGGTAGCATCGATCGATTTTATTAACGAACCGCGTTGGCGCAGCTTGCGCGTAGCGCTTAGGCGCGAAGGACGCGAAGATAGAGATAAAGAGAGCTTTTGTAAATAGTTTTGGCTGACTAATAGGGAATTTCATCAGTTTCTTCTCCCCATTTTACAGGAGATTCTGCTGCTTTTTTAGTAGTCTCTCGGTTGCTTCCGTAAATGAGAGTTGGTGAAAAGATTTCTAGTTGTTTGTGTTCTGGCGGCACTTCTTCTATTATAGTTTTTGGTTTGGGTTTTTGACCTTTAATTCCACCTCTTCGCCGCTCGGATGTTCTTTCTTCGCTGGTGTCTTCGGTGACGACTTCGTAGAGAATTGCTAACTTATTAACATCGCTGCTTTTGCGCAAAACTCGACCCAATCTTTGGATATATTCGCGTTCGCTACCGGTGCCGGAAAGGACGATCGCAATTCTGGCATCGGGTACGTCTACTCCTTCATTGAGCACGTGGGAGGCAACTAAGGTTTTGTATTCGCCGCTGCGGAATCGATCGAGGATTTCGTGCCGTTCTTTTACTGGTGTTTGGTGCGTGATTGTGGGAATCAAAAATTCTTGGGAAATACGATAAACCGTGGCGTTGTCGGCAGTAAAAATTAAGGTGCGCTGCGGGTAATGTTTTTCTAGCAATTCGGCTAAAATTCGCAGTTTTCCTGCGGTGCAAAGGGCGATTTCTTTGGCTTGGCGGTGGGCAATCATGGCGCGCCTTCCCAAGGGCGATCGCGCGCTGGCCATGATAAATTGTTTCCAACCTTCTAAGGTTGATATTTTGATTTTTGACTGTTTCAAAAAGTCGTTGCGAACTTTCATTAATTCATTGTAGCGAGTTCCCTCTTCTTCGGATAATTTTACCATAATTTTTACTATTTTATGGTCGGCTAAAGCATCGCCTGCTAAATCTTCCGGTCTTTTGCTATATACTGTCGGACCGATGAGAAAATGCAAATCGCTGTGACGGCCGTCCGTGCGATCGGGCGTTGCTGTCAATCCGAGTCGAAAAGGTGCGATCGCAAATTCGGCAATTGCGCGATAAAAGTCGGTGGGTAAGTGATGGCATTCATCAAAAACTAACAAGCCGTATTTATTGCCTAAAGTTTCGGCATGAATAGTTGCACTGTCGTAAGTTGCTACTAAAATCGGTGTTTTGTCCCGCGCGCCACCGCCCAGCAATCCGATTTCTATTTTGGGAAAAGCTGCTGTTAAATTAGCGTACCACTGGTGCATTAAATCGAGAGTTGGTACTACAATTAACGTGCTGCGGCCGGTAGCTTGCATCGCTAATTGTGCGAGGTAAGTTTTGCCGGAAGCTGTGGGGAGCACGACAACTCCTTGGTTCCCTGCTTGCTGCCACGCACTCAAAGCTTGTTCTTGATGCGGGTATGGCTGCATTGTCGCGCTGGATGCGAGTTCGAGTTGTTCGTATGCTTTGGCTTCGTCGCTGAAGTTTTGACCCTCGGCTTGGAGGCATTCTACCAGGGGGCGGTAGTGAATTGCTCGAATGCGGAATTTTTCGACGCGATCGTCCCACGTGGCAAAGTCCACCCAGTCTCGGCCTCTGGGCGGCGGGTGCAGCAAGAGCGTTCCCCGATCGAATGTTAAGGTAGGTGTACGTGGCATTATTTTTTACAGACGCGGTGAATCACGCCTGTTAAATTATAGAATAGGACGCTCAGTCCTTACTACCAACAACAGTTCATTTATTTGGGAGATCGCATGCTTGACTTTCTGCAATACAAACAAAATTTTTTAGCAACTACCAAAAATTGGGATAACGAGAAATGGAATAATTTTAAGGACAATCCATTTATAGTTGTTGCCCCGCTGCTGCAAGAGTGCCATGTCAAAAATTGTCGCTTGGTAGAAAACCGGGTCAAAATGTTGGAATTTTTACCTAAAAATGCTGTAGTTGGTGAGGTAGGAACTCAATATGGGGAATTTGCCGAGCAAATCCTTGCTATTACAAAACCTCAAAAGCTGCATTTGATCGATGGCAATTTTGAACCCTTGAAAGCCGAGATAGAACGCAATCAAAAACCTCTAATCGCGGCAGCGATAGAAAATGGAACCGTCGAGCTTCATGAAGGCGATTCCTCGACTATTTTAAGCAAATTTGCCGATGAGTATTTTGATTGGATTTACATCGATGCCGATCATGCCTACGAAGGTGTTTGCAAAGATATCGATCGAGGTCACAGTAAAGTAAAGTCAGAGGGTCTGATGGTTTTTAACGACTATACGAATTGGTCGGTTTGCGAGATTATGCCTTACGGTGTTGCCAAAGCGGTCAATGAGTTTTGTATCGCTAACAATTGGGAAATAGTATTTCTGGCGCTGCATGCTTTAGGGTATCACGATGTTGCTATTAAGAAAAACAGCGGCGGAAAGAACTGGCGGATGCAGTTGGATGAGGTCAAGTCGGAATTGGATAGTTCGCAACTTCAGATCGTCGAGCAACTGATGTCAGAATTGGAGTCAGCTAAACAGAAGATCGACTGTATGGAAAATGACAAATTTTGGAAATTGCGATCGCAGTGGCTGAAATTTAAAAAAATCTTTTCCTAAAAATCTTTTCCTGGGTTGGGTGAATTTCCGAATCTCAAACATACAATGTAATTATACCCTAGGAAATTTTTTCTAGCAGTCATGGACGCACGCACTCTATCTGTAGGGTGCGCACTGCGCACCTTACTTTAATTTGAGGTATTAAATGGAAATAGGCGTTCCCAAGGAAATTAAAGATTTGGAGTTTCGAGTTGGCCTGAGTCCGACAAGTGTTAGGGCCTGTTCGGACAGAGGTCATGCAGTTTTTGTCGAAACTAATGCCGGTATTGGGGCCGGTTTCAGTGACGAAGATTACATTCAAGCAGGGGCTAAGATTGTCTTAAAACCTGAGGATGCCTGGAGTCGCGAGCTAATTGTTAAAGTTAAAGAACCTCTGCCTCCTGAATATTCGCTGTTGCAGAAACAGCAGTTGCTATTTACATATTTGCATTTAGCGGCCGATCGAACTTTGACCGAGAACTTAATTAACAGCGGCATCCAAGCCATCGCCTACGAAACTGTCGAACTTCCCGACAAAAAATTGCCCCTGCTGACGCCGATGAGCATCATTGCAGGGCGTTTGTCAGTGCAGTTCGGAGCTCGGTTTTTAGAAAGGCAGCAAGGGGGCCGGGGCGTACTTTTAGGCGGCGTTCCGGGTGTCGGGCCGGGCAAAGTTGTAATTTTAGGTGGCGGCATCGTCGGCACGGAAGCAGCGCGAATTGCGATAGGAATGGGCGCTAGAGTACAAATTTTGGATGTGAACGTAGAGCGTTTGGCTTATTTGGAAACTCTGTTCGGTTCCCGAGTGGAATATCTCTACAGCAGCCCCTTGCAAATTGAAGCGGTTGTTCCCGATGCCGATTTGTTAATCGGTGCTGTTTTAGTGTTAGGTAAAAAAGCTCCTATGCTGGTTTCTCGCGAATTTGTGGCTAAAATGCACCCGGGTTCTGTAATTGTTGATGTTGCCGTCGATCAAGGCGGCTGCATCGAAACTGTGCGGGCAACTTCTCACACAAATCCTACCTATATTAAGGAAGGAGTCGTGCATTACGGTGTGCCGAATATGCCCGGTGCTGTGCCTTGGACGGCGACTCAAGCTTTGAATAACAGCACTTTGCCTTACGTAATTCAGTTAGCTAATAGCGGGATTAAAGCTTTGGAACATAACCTGAGTTTGGCTAAGGGATTGAACGTACAGAATCACCGATTGGTGCATCCGGCGGTGTGCGAAGTTTTTCCCGATTTAGCTGATTGAAATTAAATCCTTTTGTACGCCCAGAAACCCGGTTGCTTCGTTGTACGCCCAGAAACCCGGTTTCTTCATTGTACGCCCAGAAACCCGGTTTCTTGAAGAAACCGGGTTTCTCTGAGTTTCTATCAACTTTTTGCTCTCAATTTTTGCACGATTGGCAGTTCGATCGCAAATTATTTTATCGATAGATTTGGCGGATTTCATCTAGATTGTTAGCTGCGGGTAAAATTGAGGCGATTTCCTGCAACTTACTCACCTCAGAAATTGCTGAAATTTCCTCAAACAAAGCCGTACCTGCATCGCCAAATTTAAGTTTTAATCCAAGTTCGATCGCCAGCAAAAATGCTTGTTTGGTGCGGTTCTGTTCTTCTGTTAGCTGCGCCTGAGTTTGAGATAATTGAGCATCTTTTGCAGATAATTGAGCATCTTTTGCAGATAATTGAGCATCTTTTTGTAATGACAATTCGTCTCCTGTGGGAATGGGATTGCCACTAGGATAACACCAGCGCAGCCAAGTAGCATTGATATTTTCAAATTCGCCCTGCCATAAAGTTAATCCCAAGCCGACTTCGGGAAACCAAGCGTCAGTTTTTGGGGCGTAAGCTTGACCGTTTAACTCAAAGACTCGCAGTACTTCACCTCCTAATTCTTGCAAAGGATCGTAAACCACATAATACATAATCCGCATCCGAGCGTAATCTATTAACTTGCTGCCCAATTCATTACCGGGAGTTGGGGAAACAATTTCGATTACGACTTCTGGGGGTTTGCCAAACTCCCAAAATAAATAAGAACGTACTTTTTTTGCCCACCAGTCCTCCGCGCCGCTAATATTGAGGCTGAGAAAGACATCGGGGGCGATTCCCGGTTGGCGGATGCTGCTAAATAAGCCAACATTAGCAGCGGCAATAAAGGGTTCTGTGATGCCTGTATCGGCACCGCTGTAGAAAACTGTTGTTAGCAGTCGCTGCTGTTTTTCGTTGATGAAGCTGTCCAAAGGGGTATTGTCTTCTAATACTAAGTTGCTAATATCTGGCAACTGGCTCGGATCGAGGGTTAATGGCTCAGACATAAGTAGCGGAGACTGGGATTAGCTGCTATTATAACATCGATACTCAACTTTTTACTCTCAATTTTTGCGAAATTGGCAGTTCGATCGCAAATTCTGTTCCCTTGCTAATTTCTGAATAGCATTTCAACTCGCCGCCGTGTTTGTCTTTGACAATTTGGTAGCTAATCGATAACCCTAACCCCGTGCCGCTGCCCACTTCTTTGGTAGTAAAAAATGGGTCAAATATCTTTGGCATAATTGTGGGGCAAATCCCCGGTCCGCTGTCAGCAATGCGAATGCAAACTCGATTTTTGTTAATAAATTCAGTAGCAATCCGAATCTCGATCGGTTTGTCATTGCTGCTGGTTGATGGCTCTTCCAAAGCATCGATCGCATTTGACAGTACGTTCATAAATACTTGATTTAATTGCGCCGGATAGCACTCAATTCGCGGCAATTGACCGTACTCTTTAATTACTTGAATTTCTCCGTAGATTCGCTGTTCCTTCAAGCGGTGCTGCAACATCACTAAAGCGCTTTCTATCCCTTCGTGAATGTCTACTATTTTGCGATCTTTTTCGTCGAGACGGGAGAAGTTGCGCAGCGAGAGCACGATTTGTTTGATGCGGTTAGCACCTTCTTTCATCGAAGCCAGGATTTTTGGAAAGTCTTCGGCGATAAAATCGGCATCAATTTCTTCTAGCAAATCAGCAATTTCTGGGGTCGGTTTTGGATAGTGTTTTTGGTATAGCTGGATCGATTTTACCAAGTCCCTAGCGTACTGGCTGGCGGGGGTAATGTTGCCGTAAATGAAACTGATCGGATTGTTAATTTCGTGGGCAACTCCTGCTACCATTTGTCCGATACTTGACATTTTTTCGGCTTGAATGAGCTGTGCTTGAGCGCGTTTTAATTCTTGCAAAGTTTGTTCTAATTGTTGTGCTTTTTCTCGTTCCCGCTGTTCGCTCAATTCCAAAGCAACGGCTGCTTTTTTGCGATCGCTAATATCGGTGTGCGTGCCTGTCATCCGCAGGGGATTTCCCAGATCGTCGCGTTCCATCACCCTACCTTGGGCTAAAATCCACTTCCATTCGCCGGATTTGGCGAGCATCCGAAATTCTACTTCATATAGCAATGTTTGCATTTGAAAATGAGTGTCGATCGCTGCTATAGCCCTTGGCAAATCCTCAGAATACACGAGTTTTTCCCAGGAAGCAAAACAATTTTCTATCTCTTCTGCTTCATATCCCAGCATCGTTTTCCACCGCGTGTTGAAATAAACTTCTCCTGTTTTCACGTTCCAATCCCACAGTCCCGTAGAACTCCCTTCAAATGCTAGATAAAAACGCTGTTCGCTGTGAAATAAATCTAATTCTGCTTGTTTGCGATCGGTGATATCCATTACTGTTCCCAGCATTTGAATTACTTCTCCTGCTTCGTTGAAAATAGCTTCACCTCGGGTTTCTAAGTAGCGGATATTACCGCTAGCATGCAAAATTCTGAACTCTTTTTTGTAGGGTTTTCCTGTTAAGATAGTGTGGTTGACAGTTTGTTCCAGAAGCTCTCTGTCGTCGGGATGAAACATCTCCAAAAGCTCGGAATATGTCGGTTCGGGTGCGTCGCGATCGAGACCAAAAATGCGAAATACTTCTTCTGACCAAATAAATCTTTCCGATCGCGCGTCGTATTTCCAACTGCCGATCCGAGCAATTTTTTGGGCTGCTGACAGGCTGGCTTCGCTTTCTTGCATTTTGATTCTTTGCTGTTTTTCTTGTTCGAGCAAGTTAGCTTGAGCGATCGCAATTCCCATTTGCGCTGCTACTGCTTCTAATAATTCTATCTCGGCTTGCGTCCACTTGCGGTAGCGATCGAACTGCTGTAAGGCAATGACTCCGTTTGCTTTTTCCTGGTAGGAAGTGCGAGCTACGAGCATCGATTTTAAGCCCATTCGATCGATCAAATCTCTCATAGGTTCTAATAGCGGTTCTGCTGTAACATCGTCGGAAACTACAGCTTTATCTTGGGACATTGCAACCTCAGCGTGAGGATTTCCCCGCACGGGAATTTCGACATCGAGCATTGATGGTATGTCGCCTGTTCGGTATTCCGCAACGCAAGGAATGCGGGGATTTGGGTGTTCTGTATAGGTGTGAATCAAACAGCGATCGACATTAAAAGCTTTACCGATTTGGGCGGCGGCGGTTTGAAAGACTTGCTGCGGGTTCAAGCTCGATCGAATTTTTTGAGTGATGTCTTCTAACAGCAATCTTTGCTCTATTTGCTGTTCCAAGCAAGTTTTAGCTTTTTGTAGTTCCAGTTCGGCTCGTTTGCGATCGCTAATTTCAATAGCCGCTCCCAAAATTTTCCAAGGTTTGCCATCCGCTGTGCGGGAAAATACGGTTTCCTTACTTAAAAACCACTTGTATTCGCCGTTATTGTGCTGGATTCGATACTCACACTCAAAAAATTCACCGTCTTTTGCTCTCTCAATTTTGCTCCTGTGTTCTAAGAAGACTGGCAAATCGCCAGCGTGCATTAAGTCAGGAAAAAATGCAGCGGGCATTTGCTGTATTTCTTCATAAGAGTATCCGAGATCGCTGTAAATTTCGCGGTTGAGATAGAGCGTGCGCCGTTCTATCAAATCGCAAACGTACAAAAGATTGGGATTTGTCTTAATTACCGCTGACAGCCAGTGCTGGCTTTCTCGCAATTCGGCTTCGATACGTTGTCGTTCTTCTATTTCTGCTTGCAGCCGCGCATTTTGTGCTAAAAGTTTCCTGGAAAGCCGACCTAACATCAGTTGACTTTCGATGCGAGCTAAAAGTTCTTCTATCTGAAAAGGTTTGGTTATATAGTCTGCTGCCCCGACAGAAAAAGCTTTGACTTTATCGAATACTTCATTTAAAACGCTGATAAAAATTACTGGAATATTTTTGGTGCGAGCATCAGATTTGAGTTTTTCGCAGATTTGATAGCCGTTTAGTTTCGGCATCATCACATCCAGCAAAATTAAATCCGGCGGCGTCGTTCGAGCAAATCTGAGAGCCATTTCGGTATCCCTGGCCGGTCGCACTTTATATCCCCGTTCGGACAAAATTGTCGATATCAGACGCAAGCTTGCTGGGTTGTCATCTACCATTAAAATGTTTTCTTGGAAGTCATGATTTTGCAGTGCAATCGTTTGCTGTTTTTGGTTTTTGCAATCGGATGTATTCACAGCATACCCCTCAAACAATTAATTTTTAATATCTCAAACAATTTAAAGACCGCAACTACTTAACTACTCGTAGCTAAAACACTCAGCCAAACCAGCCAAGTTAGCTGCTATATATAGTGCATTCCTGGATGTCCAATGATATCAAAAATGCAGGTATTTTGACAATGTTTGCGGCTCGAATCATCGCAGCCGATCGAGCAAACCACCGCTGTCTCCTCCCCCAAACCGCGCTCGGTTCAAAAATTGTTACTTTTGCTTGCTGTTAGGGGTCGCTTGAATGCCTTCGCCAGCCAGATTTCTACGCATTTACTCGCCTCCGTCTCTGCTGCAAAATACAGTAAGGGGAGGATTGCATAACATATGGTTTTGTTACTGTTAGTTGCGTTTGCTTCACATCCTATAAAATAAGCGAGCAAAACTAACAATAACAGCCTGGGAAGCATCCCTACTAAAGAAAACGGGTTGTTTCTCGCAGTTTAAGCCTTACAAGCAGTATTTTCTCCGAACACCCCGATTCCCGAGTTCCCGAACGTCGCAACAGATTATTGCCTGTTTGTCTGACTTGCCAATTCGCCGCCAGCAGCATAGACAGCTTTCACATTATACCAATTCAGAAAAATCCGAGAAATTTCTAAAGCTAACTGCGGTTTTCCCCGATCGATCAGCCACTGCAACAAAGGTCTCATCGTCCGTTCGTTCAGTATCCCGCCTAAAGATAAAACTCCCCACAGGATCTGATGCAGCCAAGTCATCTGAATCATCATCCGCACTTCCCATGTCGGGTGTTTTTGATAAAATAAAATGCCCATTTTTCCCCGCTGGATCTCTCGCTCGATCGCGCCTGGAATTTGGTCTAAATTAAAAGGCGGATGCCAGTGATAGCCTACAGCAGCGGGACATTTAATCAATTTTAAACCTAATTTTTTTAACCTGACACCTAACTCTAAATCTTCCCAACCGTAAAGTTGAAATCGAGTGTCGAACAGTCCGGCTTCTAACAACAAATGACGGGCGATCGCTACATTTCCCGTAGCAAAATAAGCAGCAGAAAAATCGGTAATTTTGTAATGTTCCGATGTCGGATTGTCGAAGTTGCAAGTATTGATGACACTGCCGTAAGTAAAAACTCGATCGTTTTGCTTGTATCCCTGTAGCAAAGCCTCTGCGTGGGCTTGCAAAAAACACTCAGTTACCACCAAATCGCTGTCAATAAAAATAATAGTATCGCCCTTTGCCTGTTCGACACCCAGATTCCGCGCCGCCGCCGGACCTTGGTGAGATTGACAGAGCGATCGAACGCGAGTTAACCTGCCAGCATCAGCCGCCAACCACTCCAGCGTCCCGTCTGTTGAACCGTCGTCTACGACAATTACCTCATAGTCTCTGACAATGTTACCAAACTGCTGGTTTTCCAGAGCCAGCAGGCATTTTGCCAAAATCGGTTTGCGATTGTACGTCGGAATCACAACACTAAAAAACACGGCTCTTACCTATCACCACAGTTACCGTATCCCACGGTAGCAGATTTTTTGCAGCAATCGTCCGGTCGATCGACCGCCATAAAATTAGTTTGCAATTAGATAATTGTTACCTAACTACAGATTTCTTTACTTGGCAACTGCTATTTACCAATACAAAATCTGCTGAATATTCTATCCAAAACTGATTCTGTTACTTCTTCCCCCGTAACTTCTCCCAATGCTTGAATCGCGCCGCGCAAATCTATTGTCCAAAAATCCAAAGGCAATTTGTTGCTAATAGTTTCCGCGCACTGTTCCAAGGAAACTTTGGCTTTTGTTAAAGCTGCTGCTTGCCGCTGGTTGATTGCTAAGTCCGTGTTTGCTGCTTGCAAATTTCCACCGCTGACTGCTTCTAAAATGGCTTTTTCTAAGTCTTCTATGCCTCGATCGAGCGCTGCTGCTGCTGCAACTATCGGATGATTTTCAGATAACAAAGGCAATTCTGGAAGTGTTTTTACTAGGTCGATTTTGTTGATAATTATAATTAGCGATCGATCTTTTACTTGTTTGTAAATTTCGGCATCGCCCTCAGTCCAACCAACTGCAGCGTCAATTGTTAGCAATACTAAATCGGCTTGTTGGGCGGCGGCGCGCGATCGCTCGACTCCGATCTTTTCTACTTTGTCTTCTGTTTCTCGAATTCCCGCAGTATCGAGAACTTGTACCGGAATTGGGCCTACAACTAACTGCGATTCTATTACATCTCGCGTCGTACCGGGCAAATCCGTAACGATCGCCCGATCGCTCTTACTCCAAGCATTTAACAAACTCGATTTTCCGACATTCGGCCGCCCGACAATCGCTACTTTTAAACCAGTTCTCAACAGTTCTCCCCGATCGGCTGTTGCTAAAATTGCTGACAGTTCCGCCAAAACTCGATTAATTTGAAAGGAAATTTCAGCTTCATTTAAAGGCGGCAAATCTTCTTCAAAATCAATTCTCGCTTCAATTTCTGCTAGCAAATCCAAACAGTTCGCTCTCAATTTGCGGATCGGCGATGCTAATTTTCCTTGCAATCCAGCTAAGGCACTTTGGGCGGCGGCGGGTGATTTTGCCCCTACCAAATCGGCGATGCTTTCTGCTTGCGTTAAATCCAGCCTGCCGTTTAAAAAAGCTCGCAGCGAAAACTCTCCCGCTTGCGCCAACCTCGCGCCATTTTCCAAACACAATTGCAAGACTTGCTGCACGGCAATAATCCCGCCGTGGCAGTGAAATTCTACGACATCTTCGCGGGTAAAAGAGCGCGGTGCTTGCATGATTAACAGCAAAGCTTCGTCGATTAATTCTTGAGTTTTCGGGTGGTGGATGCAGCCGTAAATTATGCGGTGAGACTCCCAAATTTGCTTGCCTGGAGCGCGAAACAGCGTTTTAGCAATTTTTAAAGCTTCGGAACCGGAAACTCGCACGATGCCAACGCTGCCTTGCTGGGGAACAATGGCTGTGGCGATCGCGGCGATCGTGCCTCCTTTGGTTAGAGATTCAGACATAAAGAATAGTTGATAGTCAGTAGTGCATAAAGAATAAAGGTTTAGTTACCATTAAGGACAGAAAAATACATATTTAGTAAGATTTTTACTCGTGCCTCTCATGGTTTAATTAGGTAGGCATTCTTAATTATTTTTTTGTTTAAAATTACCTCTAAACTTTTTGGAGAAAACAAGAAATTTTCACAAGATTTTTATTATACTATTATTTTAGGGTTCGCATCTACGGTCAGCGCGTACTGACAGCAGACCGGAGCTGATGTTAGCGGGACGATCGACCGCAGGCACGATCGGCAATAAATTCAATATTTGGTTGGAAAAACCTGTTACCTAATATGAGTTCGTCTGAAAGAGATCGGCGATGCCTTTTGCGCGGATTCAAACCCACCTCAAAATCGAGGCCAACCCGCTGGAATTGGCAGCGTCGGTGGCGCTACTACTACAACCGCTTTCTCCGGATGCGCGGCACCCCCGAATCAATTGCTAGGGGTTTTGCAGCCGGAGTATTTACAGGAATGTTTCCGGCGTTCGGGCTGCAAATCGTCACTGGGGTAGCGCTGGCAACTTTGCTGCGGGGCAATAAAATTGTAGCGGCGGCGGCGACTTGGATCAGCAATCCGATTACCGATTTGCCAATCTGGGCTTTAAACTTTCAAGTAGGTCGGTGGGTGCTGGGTTCCGGGCGGGCATTTAACCCTCAAAGCATTACATCTTTCGAGAATTTACTCAAGTTCGGGACTGAATTTGCGATCGAGTTGTTAGTAGGTTCTTTGTTGATGGCTTCAGTGTGTGCTGTTGGGAGTTATTTTCTGACACTTAGGGCAGTTCGTCGCGGGCGCAGGTACAGGAGGTCTTTACAGAAGTCGTCTAAAATCTAACATCTAACATCTCAAATTGCATTAACTTTGGTTATCCTGATTTTATATCGCCATTTAAAACTAACAGGGAGGAAGGGAAAGCATGACCAGTCAACTGCTGGACAACCGCTATCGGATCGTTCAAGTCACGGGTGTCACTACCACTGGCAAAACTTATCTGGCAGCAGATACTCACCGTCCGGGATACCCGCACTGCACGGTCAGAGAAATCCGGCTGGCGGGCAAGCACTCCCAAACTCCCGAGTTAACCAAAATTATATTTCAAAGAAATGCCGAAAAAATTGAAAAATTGGGAAAACACCCTCAAATTCCCGAATTGTTGGCGTATTTTGAGGAAAATCAGAGTTTATACTTAATAGAAGAGTTGGTAGCTGGAGAACCCTTAAGTCAAGAATTGCTACCGGGCAAAGCTTGGGAAGACGATCGCGCGATCGCTTTGCTGCAAGAAGTATTGGAAATTTTGACTTTCATTCACTCTGACGGCTGCATTCACCGCCAAGTACAACCGGAAAACCTGCTCCGGAGAGAGTCGGATGGCAAATTAGCTCTAATTAACTTTAAGTTGGAGCAAGAAGCTGACTCTCAGATCGCGAATTTCCGGTTGCAATTAACTCCAGCAAACTCGGCTCAAGTGTCGGTGACGCGAAAGCAGGAACCGATCGCCCTGACACCATACATCCCGATCGAGCAAGCATCAGGTAATCCCAATTACAGCAGCGATATCTACGCTTTAGGCACGATCGCCCTGCAAGCAGTGACGGGAATTTCTGCCGAAGAATTGGCAGATTTAAAAAATAGCAAAGGCGAAATTGATTGGCGCGATCGGGCAAATTGTTCGGCAGCACTCGCAGTAATAATTGATAAAATGGTGCGCGCTAATTGTGAGGAACGCTATCAGGAAGCTGCCGATGTTTTAGCCGATCTCAAACAAATTAAGAGCGAAACAAAAGTCGATCGGCTGCCAAAAACAATCGTTACTCCCGCTTTTTTCAGTAAACCCCAGCACCCGCAAAGTAAAACTCTTTTGCTGGCGTTAATCGGTACTGCTGCTGCAATTTTAACAGCAGGATTAATTTATTGGTGGCACAGTCAAAATCCGGCAAGGGCAAAAGAATTGTTCGCTACGGGCCAGTCAAAAGCACAGCAGGGCGACAAAGCCGGAGCAATTGCCTATTATACAAAAGCCCTCGCGATCGATGCCAAGGATGCGGAAACCCTATACAAGCGGGCAAATGCACGCTACGACTTGGGCTCGAAAGAGGAAGCAATACAGGATTACACGCAAGCAATTCAAGTCAATCCCAACCACAACAAAGCTATCTACAACCGCGGCTTGGCGCGACGCGATCTCGGCGATTTGCGGGGCGCTGTCGAAGATTTTACCAGCGCGATCCGGTTGAATCCCAACGATGCGGATGCCTACTACGAAAGAGCTTTAGCCTACTACGATTTGGGAGACAACAAAACGGCAATTGCAGACTACACCGAAACGATCCGCCTCGATCCTAATAATGCTAACGCTTACAGCAGCAGGGGTTTAGCTCGATCGGCCGCAGGGGACAAAACCGGTGCGATGGCAGATTTTACCCAAGCAATTCAAATTAGCCCCGAACAAGCCAGCATTTATTATTCTCGGGGTCGAGCGAGATTTAATTTGGCAGATTATCAAGGAGCGGTGGAAGATTATACTAAGGCGATCGAATTAGATCCGTCGCAAGCTGATGCTTATACCAACCGATGCAGCGCTCATTTAAATTTAGCAGTTTACGACAAAGCGATCGCAGATTGTACCGCCGCAATTCGCCTCGATTCAAAAGACGAAGCTGCTTATAACAATCGCTGCATTGCTCATTTGAATTCAAAACAATTTCAGAAAGCTGCTGAAGATTGCAGCTTGACGATCGGACTTAACAGCAACAATCCAAAAGCATACAGCAATCGAGGACTGGCTCGATCGGCGGCCGGAGACAAACCAGGGGCGATCGAAGATTTTACTCAAGCAATTCGCCTCAATCCCAGCGATGCAGTTGCTTACAGCAATCGCGGTACGATTTACATTGACATGAAAAATTATGCTTCAGCAGTTGAGGATTTTGCCCAATCCCTGCGGCTAAATCCTAACAATGCCACAGCTTACTACAGTCGCGGACTCGTCCGCCGCCAACTCAAAGACCGTACCGGGGCGATCGAAGATTTTCAGAAAGCTGCCACGCTATTCTTAGAACAAGGAAGGGCCGACGGCTTCCAAAACGCTCAAGAACAGATCAAAGATATGAAGTAAACTATCAGTCATCAGTCATTAGTTTATGACTCAGATCTTGTCCGGTCGATTACCATAACAAAAACAGTTTGTAGTGTGGACTTTAGTCCGCAAAAAGGAGTTGACTTTAGTCCGTACTACGAACCTTACTTATCGATATCAATCGATCGGACGCGAGATCGCTGCAAAACCGTGTTTTTTACGAACAAACTGGATTAAAGCCTTTAATATTCGGTAAAAGACCTGGTTTCTTTGGTTTTAAAGCGCAAGTCACCGAGTCATTAGTTTCAACAAACAACAACAACTAATAACTAATTACCAATTCCCCATTACCAATTCCCTATATGTAAACACGCTTAATTCAATCTACAATATGAATCTATGAATCACTGAAAAGCTGACATTATAAACATTTTTCTTTCCTTCTTCTGACTAATGACTAATGACAACTGTCAACTGTCAACTGTCAACTGTCAACTCTTCCTTTTTCCTTCGTCTTATGAACATGGTTGGTCAACTTTTAGACGGGCGCTACCGCGTGGTACAAATCCTCAGTTCGGGCGCTTTCGGACAAACTTATTTAGCTGTCGATACCCGCCGTCCCGGACACCCTCAATGCGTGGTCAAACAACTGCGTCCTCCCAGCAATACTTCTGCCGTTCTCAAAACAGCTTACCGCTTGTTCAAACAAGAAGCAGAAATTCTCGAAAAATTGGGAAAACACGATCGCATTCCGTTTTTGCTGGCTTATTTTGAGGAAGGCAATCAGTTCTATCTAGTAGAAGAATTCGTGCCAGGACACGCCCTCAATAGGGAAATTATTGCCGGTCAACCTTGGCGGGAAGAACGGACGATCGCGCTGATGGAAGAAGTGTTAGAAATTTTGGATTTCGTACATTCCCAAGGAGTGATTCACCGGGATGTCAATCCGTCAAATTTAATCCGCCGCAAACCCGATGGCAAATTAGTGTTAATTGATTTCGGATCGGTCAAAGAAGTTACAACTAAAGTGGGCGATTGCGAGATAGAAATGCCCCGCACAATTGCTACCGGAACTCCGGCTTATATGCCGATCGAACAATTTCAAGGCAACCCGCAATTTAGCAGCGATTTGTATGCAGTGGGGATGGTGGCAATCCAAGCTATGACTGGTTTGCCCGGAACAGATCTGCCAAAATTGCAAGATCCGAATCCTTCTCATACCGGCGAAATTGTCTGGAAAAATCGAGCGCAATGTTCTGCTGGTTTTGCCAGTATAATTGATAAAATGATTTGTCACAATTTTGGCAAGCGGTTTCATTCTGCTGCCGAAGTTTTGGAAGCTTTGCACAAGTTGAACCACCGCCAAGACTTGCTGGGAACAGCGCACAAGGCAACAAATGCGCCGGAAAACCTGGGGAATGGTGTTAGTGTTTTATCGCGCGTTAATGCTCGGTTTTGGTGGCTGCTTTTGGGGGGAATAGGGGTCGCGATCGCGCTGGTTTTTATGTTAAGTTATTGCGGCCGCCCGAATCCGGTGAAAGCTAGGGAATATTATGAAAAGGGAGTGGAAAAGTCCCGCAATAAAGATGCTGCTGGAGCATTAGAAGCTTTTAATAATTCTATTAAGTTAAATCCTAATAATTATGAGGCTGTTTACAGGCGGGGAAATGCTCATTACGATTTGCAGAAATATCAGGAAGCAATTGCGGATTACTCGGCGGCGATCGCGCTGAATCCTAATTACGTTCAAGCTTATTTTAATCGCGGATTGGCGCGCTATGAATCCAACGACAAGCAGGGGGCGATCGAAGATTATACCCAGGCTTTAAAGCTCGCACCAAACGATGCAGATACTTATTACGAACGGGGAATTACCTATCTGGATTTACAAGATTACAAGAGTGCCATTCAAGATTTTAGCCAGGTAATTCGCTTGCAGCCCAACCTCGGTAAAGCCTATCATTCGCGGGGGTTGGCGCGGGCAGCAAGTCAAGATTTGCCAGGAGCGATCGGGGATTATACTGAGGTAATTAAGCTCAATCCTAAAGATGCTACGGCTTTTTACAGTCGGGGGAGAGCGCGCTTTCATTTAGGAGATTATAGAGGAGCTTTGGCAGATTATTCTGAGGTAATTGCGATCGATCCTAAAAGTGCGGATGCTTTTGCCAATAGATGCAGCACTCAGTTGAATTTGGCAGCCCATCAAGCGGCGGTTGACGATTGCACTCAAGCAATTTCGATCGGCGATGAAGATGCGGTTCCCTACAACAACAGGTGCATTGCTTATTTAAATTTGAAGGATTATCCCAAAGCAATAGCGGATTGCACCCAAGCGCTAACTGCGAATCCCAATGATTATAATGCTTTGAGCAATCGGGGTTTGGCGCGCAATGCTGCGGGGGATAATGAAGGGGCGATCGCGGATTTTACAGCGGCAATTGGGCTGAATCCTAACGATGCGGAAGCTTATGCAAATCGTGCGAGAATTTACTTTCAATTAAAGAACAATAATAGCGCGATCGCGGATTACGTGCAAGCGATTAGAATCAATCCAAACTATGCTGCAGCTTACTACGGTAGGGGTATGGTGCGACGTGCTTTGGGAGATAAAGCAGGGGCAATTAGCGATTTTGAAAAAGCGGGCAAACTGTTTCTCGATCGAGGGCTTACCGGCGGTTATAAAGATGCTCAATTTGAGTTAGAAAAGCTTAAGTAGTTATTTTATTGCCTTTCTCTGGGATCGTCTGGTGGTGGATGACAGCCAGCTTTAATCCATAAAGCCCGTGCTTCTTGAATTGATCTCTCTCCTTGATAGCGTTCATCGTTCACGTCAAGGCGATCGCAAGTAGCGCGACCAATTGCTGTAACTCCGACAATTTTTATATTGTTGAGCTATGAGGAGAGAGTTTAGGTAAGTAAAGAGGCGATCGAGTTCGTTAATAGCCTTGAGTTCTTCTTGTTCTTCTGCCGTTAGGGAATTAATCTTATTTTTTTCCAGGAGACTTTCTAGTTGCAATTGAAGTCGATCGGTAAATTTGAACAGAGGGCGATTGTTGACCATTTCGACTTTAATTCCAGTTTCAATGAGGGAGGGAGGTTGAATGACAACTTGCATAATTTTGACTTTGACAAAAGGTGAATGGTTATTTTTATTTTAATGCTTCTATTCCCGATCGAGCGCATACTCGTTATATCGTTACCACAATGTTCCTCAGCCACACGAGGCAGAGCCTTTAGACATGGGTTCCCAGGCACAGCCTGGGAAGCAAATCGACCAGATTAGCCAGAGTAAGGACTGAACCCCTGACTGCGAACCTATTTTTATGAGTCTTGAATTCGCTTCACTAATTCGTAAAACGGCTGCCAATTATCCTCAACTGTTATTTGTTCCCAAACCTCCTCAATTGTCGGTCTCAATAGCGATTGTTCGGGATTTTTTTCCCGCAATCTCTGGGCCATTTTATCCAAATCTGCATCCGACAAACTTTGCAAAAGGTGATAGTAAAACTGCCGCCATTTGGCTATAACTTCAATCGATTCCGCTTGGCTGAAGATTTTAGTCACATCATCTCGCCAAGCGCGATCGAACTTTTGTCGCAACTCGAAAAAGAAGCCTTGATAATCAACTTGAGTTTCCGCCAGCAATTTAATTGTCAGTTGCAACAATTCATCTGCTTCGTCCTCCGGCAATTCCTCAAATCCCAGTCGATTTAACATCAACTGCCGGTAGGCTGTATAATAATGCATGTCGAACTGGGTCAAAGCAGCATCCATATCGCTTTGTTCGATCGCGCTTGCTAGAGGCACTTGTAGCTTTTCTAAATTAGACTTGCAAATATACGGTTGATTGCCGTAACAGTAAAGTCCGAAATGGTCGAAATAAGCCGCGATAAATTGGGGTTTGTAACTCGGAATAAAAGCGTAGGGTCCGTAATCAAAACTTTCGCCCGTAATCGACATATTATCCGTATTCAGCACCGCGTGACAAAATCCGGCCGCCATCCACTGCGCCGCTAATTCGGCTATTTTTTTGACTAATTCGGCGTAAAACAGCGCGTATCTTTCCGGAGGTGCAATACCTGCATTTTGACTTGACAAATGCAGCTCAGGATAGTAATATTCAATTACAAAATCCAATAGCTTTTTAGTTAAATCCGGTCGGCGGATGTAATGCAATCTTTCAAAAGTACCGAAGCGGATGTGAGAGTGACTGAAACGCACCATTACGGACGATCGCGTGGGAGAAGGTTCGTCGCCCCGCCACAATTCTTCCCCCGTTTCAACTAAACTAAAACAGCGGGAAGTATTCACACCCAATCGATGCAAAGCTTCGGCGGCTAAAACTTCGCGAACTCCTCCTTTTAGGGTGAGTCTGCCGTCAGCGTGACGCGAGTAGGGAGTGCGCCCGGAACCTTTAGTGCCGAAGTCGTAAAGCCTGCCGTCAGTACCGCGAACTTGTCCGTACAAAAAGCCCCTGCCGTCGCCTAAATTGGGGTTGTATTCGTTGAATTGATAGCCGTGATAGCGGAGTGCGAGAAAAGGGCGAACGCCGTGAAATTTACCGAAGGCTTCGATAAAATCTTCGTCAGTTACTTGTGCCGGATCTAAACTTAATTTCGGCAACAGTCGATCGTTCCGAAACCGCAGGATCTGTTGCGGGAATTCGGCAGCAGCGACTTCATCAAAATAGTCGCCGCCCAGGGATTCGATCGCAGTTTCGTAGTTGAGGGAGAGTAAAGGATTTGACATTGTTTTATTGTATCGCACAACGGGCGATCGACCAACAATATTAATATTCATCCACAAACTGCTCGTGAACCCACAGAAATTCGCGTCGTCTGTTCTGCACTCGAACTAAGCCACCAAAACCAGGATCTTTGGCTTTGAGCAGTGCGTGTAATTCTCGCAAAATCGAGCCTTTGGCGCGGATGGGTGAATCACCTTGTTGCCGATCGGGGGCATCAATTTCGTCAGACAAATTAGTAGCGAAATCGCTGCCTTTCAAGGTAGACTCGATGCTTTTTTGTCCTAAATCTAGTTGTTCTTCAATGCCTTTGTAAGTAGCGTCATCTAGCATGAGCTTTGTTGTCGAGGCTGCGACAGGTAAGACTAAACTTAGGGTTCCCGTCAAAATTTTGAGATAGGGGGCTACTGCGGTAAACCACGCGCGCGATACTTCCAATTCATAAACTCCCTTATGCTTGTCGTGAGGATTTAAGGCTGGAAGCGGCAAACGAGAGTGTTCGCACCAGAGGGTTATTTGCAATTTTGTACTTATCCATTTGGGGCGATCGAAAAACTTGGGATCGACGGGCTTGAAACTGAACAAACGCGGGCCATCTTTCGCTTCATCGGTGAGCATTTGCATCAGCGACGCAAATTCCTCATCAATTTGACTGAGAATTTTGCGCTGTTCTTGAGACAATAACTCAAAACGTTCTTGACCTCGACGATCGAAAATTACTAAATCTTTGCGGATGATTTTTAGTTCGTCTTTGACAATATTTCGGAACTGCTGAATGCCGATTTCTTGGGATGGGGGTTGAGCGATCGGCGCGTTATTCAGCAGGCGATCGATATTTTGCCATTCACCACAGCCTGAAATAGGACACGGATACTCATGACGGTGCTTCTTTTTGCTTTCAATTAGTTTCTCTACTTCAAATAGCGCGTTTCCAGGCAAATTTTTACCGCAAGGCGCAATGCAGGGAACCATCACATTACATCGCAATCCTTCCCAGAAATTCTCGACTAGCCATTTAATCTCTGCCGTGAGATAAGACAAAAACCGTTCTGGATAAGCTGCCCGCACGGTGATTTTGACATCAGTATCAATATATTCCAGCAATGCGCGACCGTTGTAGTCGTCATCAAGCATCAAACCGCGTTGCCAATGAATACTTTTTTCGTAATTGCACCGCCCTAGCGAGTATTTGTGCAAGCGCACAATCAACTGTTGACATACTCCCACCGCTAATTGCTTCGCAATATAGCGGGGGATTCCCAAGAAAACTTGGTTCTCAGTTCATCGAGCTGACTTAGAACAAGAGCGTCTCCGTTCTTGAGCCAGAGGACAGTTTCTCCCTGAGCTTTCGAGCTTTTGACTCCAGATCCCGAATGCCCTTCGGTACTGTTTATATACTCAGCCAACAACTTCAATCCTTTTGCCAATATGTTCAAGGCAGCATTAAGATCGCGGTCTAAAATTATTCCGCATTTACTGCATTTGTGCGTTTTTGTGCTCAGAGTCTTTTTGACTTTCGTTCCACAAACAGAACAATCAACAGTTGTATTGTGTGGTGGCACCGCAATTACGATTCTGCCGTATATTTTGGCAAAGTACTTCAGCCACTGAGTGAATTGATACCAACTAGCGTCTGAAATTGATTTAGCTAAATGGTGATTCTTTACCATGTTTTGAATCTGCAAATCTTCGTAGACTATCAGGTCTTGCGATCTAACTAGCGCCAAAGCATCTTTTCTTGCTTTGTCTTCACGCTGTCTGCTGATTTTGAGATGTTGTTTAGCTAAAGCCTTGCGTGCTTTGTGGTATCTATTTGTTTGTTTGTTTCCTTTGATATGTTTCTTGGAAACCCGACGTTGAAGCATTTTTAATCTTCTCTCAGATTTCCGCAAGTACCTAGGGTTACCGACAGTGTTTCCTTCGGAATCAGTATAGAATTCTTTTAATCCTAAATCGATTCCCACCATGTTACCTTGGAACTTATGCTCTTGGGACCTATTCCAATCGACTAGAAACTGGGCATAGTAGCCATCAGCGCGTCTGATGACTCGTACTCTTTTGATTTGCTTTTGTGAATACCAAACCAAGTCTCTAGAAGTCCAAAGAGCAAGAGTCCCTATCTCAAACCCATCAGAGAAGGCGATCCGCTTTCTGTCGGCTGATAACTTCCATCCCGTGTTTTTATATTCCACAGAACGAGAAAATTTCTTGTATTTTGGATATCCTTTTTTACCAGGTTTCCCCAACCTACAATTGTCATAGAAACGCTGAATTGATGTCCAGGCTCTATCTGCATGAGCTTGTCTCGCTTGAGAGTTGAGCTTTTTCACCCAAGGAGTTTCCTGGTTTTTAGCTAATACTGAGCAAAGCTTTTGAAGGTCATTTCTAGTGACCCTCATGTTATCTTCCCAATAGCGCAAACAAGTATTTCTGATGAATTGACCTGTGCGAATCGCTTCATCAAATTTACTGTACTGAGCTTGGGTTCCTTTGAGCTTGGCTTCAATTATTAGCATGAAGCTATGATACCATAGTTTACCTGCTATAGTGGCGGTTAAGGATTCGCTACGCTCAATTTATTTATCGATCGCAATTCAAGCCACCAAAACCAGGATCTTTGGCTTTGAGCAGTGCGTGTAATTCTCGCACACTCGAGCCTTTGGCGCGGATGGCTGCTTCGCCTTGTGGCCGATCACGGGCATCATTGTCGGCAGGCAAATTAGTAGCTAATCTGTGGTGTACCAGCCGAATTTGAGATAAATTTGCATCAAAGTAAAATTTTTCCGGATTGTTGTACTAAGACTTGTATGTATCAATAGACTTATGTTGTAAGTCACAAGTATGGGGCGCTAAGTGAATAAAAGTTTTCATCCGGGCAAACTATTGCGGGTGAAAGTTTCCGATCGAAATCGTGGATATCGTATCCGCGATCGTAGGTTGTGCAAGAAAGTTTTCTTGCTCGCCTCTGTATTTATAGCAGATCGGGGTGGTTTAATATTTCTGATTGCGTTTACGTCGAACTCAATTTTAGCAAAGGGTGTGCGTAAATCATGTTCTCAACAAGATGGTAATTAATCTATGAGTAATCCACAAAATAATCCAAATCCTGCTGGTCAAACAACAATCATTCAAGGTTCAGGGTGGAAAACAAAATTTAAAGTAGCAACACATTGGACAAAAACTCTGATGATTGGTATGGCTTTATTTGGGGGAGCTGTCAAAACAATAGAATTTTTCGTGAATATCTCCCAAGTCCCTCAAGCAATATGTATTCTTACTCCTTTATGTCCGCCACCGTTACCACCGTTATCCAGTCCAAAATGGATCGGAGTAAAAATAGAGGATGTGTACGTAAAAGATTTGCGGAACTATCAACTTGAAACCACTTTAGTTGTGACTGATAAGTCTCCCTATGAAGAGCAGGACAAGGATGTGTCTGTTATTAAAAATGTCGATCAAGATTTATCAAAGATTGGTGCTGGTAAAAAACACAACTCTGGGCAATATGAAGCTGTTCTCAGAACAACAAAGAACAATCGGAAACCTATTTGTTTAAAAATTTATGGCAGGCGTCATTATCCAACTAGCGAATTCTTTAATATCATTGATATCAAGGAATTTCCTGACACCAAAAATTATGATAGCCTGACATCAGAAGCACGCGATCGACTATGCACACCCCCAGGACTCTAGAGCGTTGAAATTCCCTGTTAAGGTCTTGTAACTCGGTGAGAGATGCGATCGACTCTGGCAGTTCCGTCAGTTTCAGACTGCTAAGATCGAGTTCTATTGCTCCTTCTTGCCGTGCCTTTTCAATGCGCTGCCGTGCTTCCCGATCGCCCTCATTTTCTAACATTGGCAATTCCTTGTTTAGATTTTTGTATATAAGTTCGATCGCCTTTTGAGATTACTGGGGCGATCTTGAGACATTATTTGATTTTGAATATTCCTTAATCTCACTACAAAATAACTTGACATACTCCCCGCCGTAGAACGGCGAGGATTCCTAAGACTCACGACTTAGGTTTCTGCTTCTTTTCCTTACGGGGTTTGGCACCCGCCTTAACAGATTTACTCTGTTCTGGTCTTACGGTCGCTCCACAGACTGACACGGCAAGCCCTGCCGCCAAAATATTTTTTGCTGCATTGAGATCTCGGTCGTGGTGTGCCCCACAATTAGGGCAGTCCCACTCCCTGACATTCAACGGCATTTTTTCCACAATGTAACCGCACTCAAAACAACGTTTTGAACTTGGAAACCATCGGTCTATTTTGATTAAAGTGCGACCGTACCAGTTGCACTTGTACTCAAGTTGTCTGACTAATTCGCCCCAGCTTGCATCGCTGATAGCGAGCGCCAGTTTCCGATTTTTCACCATGTTTTTCACAGCCAAATCTTCGACGGCGATGGTTTGATTTTCGCGCACCAACCGCGTTGTTAGCTTGTGGAGGTTGTCTTTTCTTGCGTCTACAATTTCTTGATGTACTTTCGCTACTTTAAGCCGTGCTTTGTGGCGGTTATTTGACCCTTTTTGTTTCCGACTTAAAGCTTTCTGCGCTCTTCTTAGTTTGCGATATTTTGCCTTGAATCCTTTGGGATTGGCAATCTTTTCACCAGTGCTAAGAGCGAGTAAACTTGTAATGCCCAAGTCAATACCAACTTGACTGCCTGAGGCAGGTAATGCTTCAATTTCAACATTCACCAACAGGGAAACTGACCACCTACCAGATGGTGAAAGCTTCACTGTAATAGTTGATGGTCGGCAACCGGCAGGCAGCATCCTACTCCAGCGAATAGGCAGTGCTTGCGCACACTTTGCTAGGTAGACTTGTCCATCTTTAAACTTAAATGCCGACTTTGTGAATTCTGCACTACCACCGTTGCGTTTCTTTTTAAAGTTGGGATATTTCGCCCGCCCATCAAAAAAATTGGTGTAAGCCGTTTGTAAATGTCGCAAGCATTGCTGCAGGGGTACGCAGCTAACTTCATTGAGAAAATCTAGTTCTTCTGTTTGCTTCCATTCGGTTAGCATTGAAGAAGTTTCAGCATACCCTACCCGTTTTTGGTCTTTGTACCAGGCCTCGGTTCTTACGGCTAAGGCGCGGTTGTAAACTAAACGAGTACAACCAAGCGTGCGTCGCAACAAGTTCTCTTGTTCCGGCGTTGGATAGAATCGGTAGCTGAAGGCTTTTAAGGTCACGATCGCAGTCTAACACTTCGCTTGTGATATCTGGGACTACTTATTATATGTAAATCTTTGTCAAGCCGTCCTATAAGCGATGCACTGAGCACAGCCGAAGTGGACGGGGTTTCAGCCCTCCGTTACACTACGCCCCATTTTTCTGATGAAAGATTACCTGGAAACCCAGTTGCTTTGGCGCGCGCGATCGACCATCCGAGAAACCGGGTTTCTCCGATAATTTACGCCTCCCCACGAGATTGTCTGAAGAAACCCGGTTTCTGAGACCCTGCGTAATACACACTTACTTTTGAGTCAATAACACTTCGTCAATTTCATCGCTAAAAGCGGCGGTGAGTTCTGGACTAGAAAGTGCGATCGCGCTTTCATGCCATTCATAAATCGTTGCCTCAATTCGATCCCAAGCCGCAGGTTCCGACTCTACAAGACGGTAATCTTTCTCTATTTCTGCTATGAGTTCGCTAAGTTCTTCCTTATCAAATACTTTCAGCCACCCATAGAGATTTTCCGAACCAATCTCTTCTCCCAAACGCAACCGATAAGCAGTGGCTATTACTTCAAACCAATGAGTCGAAGTATCTAATGTAGCGATCGACTCCTTAGCATTCAGGTGCTGGGCACGAATAAATTCTGCGAAAGTGAGAATTTCGCTGGCTTGCTCTTGGGGAAGGGTTTTAACGATCGCGTAGATTTGTTCAATGATAGTCATAATCTAGTTGGCTTTCGAGTATGTTTATCGCTATTCAATCTAACTTACTTTATGTTATCATAAAATCACTTGAGAGCAGAAGGAAATGACTATGCAAACCCAAGAAAAACCAGCGATCGCCAAGCAACCACCAACCGAAAAACGGTACTACACGCCTGAGGAATATCTCGCATTAGAAGAAAGTGCGATCGACAAAAGTGAATACCATGATGGAGAGATTATACCAATGACAGGCGGAACTACCAACCACAACAAAATCGCACTGAATTTTTGCCGCAAATTTCCTTTGACTATCCAGGAGCAAAATTACGAGACATTTATCAATGATGTGCGTTTGTGGATACCCCTAACTCGTCGCTATGTCTATCCCGATATCATGGTCATTCAAGGAGAACCAGTATTTCACGAAAATAACCAAACAATTGTCACAAATCCTCTGATAATCGTTGAGGTTTTGTCCAATTCAACCAAAGACTACGATCGCGGTGGCAAATTTCTCACCTATCGCTCAATTCCGGAATTTCGAGAATACATTTTAATCGACCAATATAGCTATCATATCGAACAATTTGCTAAAAACTCTAATGGCAAATGGGTATTAACAGAATACGATTCAGAGGAAGCTGTATTAACCCTAGAATCCGTAGAATTTCAAATGCCACTTAGAGAGATTTACGAACGCATTAAGTTTGAAGTTTCAGAGGAGGAAGCAAGCGATACAACAAGTGAAATTCAAGAATAATATTGAGTCTGTGTCGCGCGATCGACCATCCGAGAAACCATGTTTCTCCGATAATTTACGCCTCCTCACGAGATTGTCTGAAGAAACCCGGTTTCTGAGGCTCGGCGCGATCGAGGATTTTTGATTCTGACTGTCATAGCGATCGATGATACATACAATCTTTATTTACCATTTGTAGGGACACGGCAGTGCCGTGTCCGGGCGGATAAATCGGGATAGTAATTAATATAATAGAGGTGCGATCGATTCTGAAACCTATAAATCTTGTAACCGATCGATAACCTGTGCGGTATGATGGCGTTCGATCTAAGAAGACAAGCACGTTACACCCGAAGTCCGGCAGGGGTTGCAACCCTCCGCAACGCTCGGCCCCTGCCTCAAAGCAAAAGTCCTCTAGAAGAGGACTAATAAAATTATCTAAAAATTAGGTTTTTGCTCGCGCCACACAAGGTTTTGAAACTTTTCCTGGGAGAAATCTAATGAATTATGCAGTCCTCTTTCAGAGGACTTTCGCTATGAGACAGGGAATTAATTCCCTGGCGGACTTAGGAACAAGCGCGCATTTATCGATCGCCCCCTTCGCCCCTACATCCCCGCGATACCGCAAGTTTTCATTTCAAACAGCAACCAAATTAGACTCCAAAGTCGCAACCAATTTGAGATTGTACTCCGCCTCAAAAGCCGGCTTTTTATAATCCAAACTCCACATTTCCAAACCGCAATCGTCCTCCGGATGCTGCGGTTCTAGCAGCAAGCGAAACTCTCGAATCTCCGGGCGGTACTCGCATTTAAAACGCGCGATCGCCCCGATTTGCCTCCTATCTAATGCTACAGCCAACCGCAGCAAAGGATGCAGTTTGCTAACTACTTCCCGGTATTTTTTGGGCAAAATTGTGAAATTTTCATGTTTCTTTCTTGGCGGGTTCTTGCGGTGGTAGCGCGCTAAATTGGCAATTACTTCAATTTCTGTTTCGCTGTATCCCAACAATTCTCCATTGCGAATTAGATAGTAAGAATGTTTGTGGTGCGCCGCGTGGCTGACGTACAAACCGCAGTTGTGCAAAATCGCCGCCGCCCACAGCAACTCTCGTTCTTCATTGCCGAAATTGTGCAAAATTCCTTGAGTGCGATCGAACAAATTCAATGCAAAACTTGCAATCCTTTCGCTGTGTTCTAAATTGACATCATATTTATCAGCCATGTGGTGAATGCAGCGCTGGCGGATCGAACTTTGATAGCGCAAGCGGTTTTCAATCAAACCGTGAGTTAGCATCCAGTCAACAATGACGCCTTCCCTCAACGATCGATCGCACACAGTCAGCGATTCCATTCCCAATAAAATCATCGCTTCCTGCAAAATCAAAGCACCTGCGAGAATAATTTCCGATCGCTTGTCAGACATTCCCGGAATTGCCAACCTTTCCGCATAAGAAAGTTTGCGAAAACGATTGACTAAATCGCGCAAATCTCTTAAACTTAATTGATATCCATTCAGCGGATTC
This sequence comes from Oscillatoriaceae cyanobacterium Prado104, assembly GCA_025454405.1. Lineage (GTDB taxonomy): Bacteria > Cyanobacteriota > Cyanobacteriia > Cyanobacteriales > Microcoleaceae > Microcoleus. Next base: position 84,368 of record JALOON010000005.1, read on the forward strand.
GGCACCGTTCCCAACTTTTCGCGAGCGTTAATGGCAGCTAAAGTTTCGATCGTCCCCGCCGTACCAATTAAACGCAGGGATTCACCAGGCTTAAAGTGCGATCGCAATTCTTCGATCGGTCTTTCCAGCGCAATCCGAATGTAAGCTTGCAAATAAGCAAATTCATCCCGGCTAATCGGATCGGTTTTGACAAATTCTCCTGTCAGGCGCACCGCACCAATTTTGGTACTGGTAAGGCAGCGCGGTTCCAACGCATCCCCTAAAATCAACTCCGTAGAACCGCCCCCAATATCGATAATTACCTGCGGCTGACTGTTAAATTCCATGCCCGAAAGCACGCCGAGATAAATCCGCCGCGCCTCTTCGTGACCGGAAATCAAGCTAACATTTAGATCTAACTCATCAGCAACTTGTTTGAGAAATTCCCTGCCGTTAGGGGCTTCTCGCACCGCACTCGTAGCCACGGCGATAACTTGTTCGGCATTGAAAGTTTTAGCAATACCTTGAAAGCGCCGCAAAGTTGCGATCGCCCTTGCCATAACCTCTAATTTCAAACATCCTGTCTTAGGTTCGCAATCGCCCAACCTAACCGTATCTTTTTCTCTCGCAACAATCGCAAACGCGGGCAATTTCGGATCGATCCGCGCCACTACCATGTGAAACGAGTTAGTACCCATATCAATAGCAGCAATAATGCGATTTGACTCCGCAGAACCAAGTGAATTAACCATTGGATTGTATCGGGGTTAACAGATAATTTTTATTATTTCACGGATGGGTCTACTCTTTACTCTATTTCGATCGACAGCAGTTGCGGGTGAAGGGTCACAAACTAGGTGTTTGCGACACGGCTTCGTTGTATCCTGGAGATTTCTCAAAAAACCCGATTTCTAGTGTCGAGCGCAACCGCCGCCATTAGGTGATTGTGCCTAAATTTTTGATAAAATTGTAAATTAAAATTCTCAAATCAAAAATTCAAATGCTGACCCAGTTCGATCGTCCTCCCGAATCCACATTCCTCGCCGTCTTGAGGCTTTTGAGATGGGACAAACCCGCGGGACGGCTAATTTTAATGCTTCCAGCCCTGTGGGCTGTCTTTTTAGCAGCGCGCGGGATGCCGCCCGCACCGCTAGTGGGCGTCATCGTGTTGGGCACGCTAGCTACAAGTGCAGCCGGCTGCGTCATCAACGATTTGTGGGATCGCAATATCGATCCCCAAGTAGAAAGAACTAAAACCCGCCCGCTTGCTTCCCGCGCCCTCACCGTGCAAACTGGCATCGGAGTTGCTTTAATTGCTTTTGCTTGTGCGGCTGTTCTCGCTTTTTATCTCAATCCTTTAAGTTTCTGGCTGTGCGTCGCTGCCGTGCCGGTAATCGTGTGCTATCCGCTAGCAAAAAGATGGTTTCCCGTGCCGCAGTTAGTGCTGTCAATTGCCTGGGGCTTTGCAGTTTTAATTAGTTGGACGGCGGCGGTCGATCGACTAGAATTAGCTACCTGGTTGCTGTGGGGCGCTGTCGTACTGTGGACGATGGGATTTGATACAGTTTATGCGATGAGCGATCGAGAAGACGATTTGCGTTTGGGCGTGAATTCGAGCGCGATTTTTTTTGGGGATTATGCCGCGATCGCAGTAGGATTGTTTTTTGCCGGTACTGCTGTTTTGCTAGCGGCGGTGGGGATTAACTTGCACTTGCATCTCGGTTTTTGGCTGGCAATTGGTGGGGCGGCAGTTGTGTGGTTTTTGCAGTACAGCCAACTGCAAAAAGCCGAGCTTCCGAAACCAGTTTACGGTGAGATTTTTCGCCAGAATGTTTGGGTGGGATTTGCGATCTTGGCCGGTACGATCGTCGGAGAACTTTTTTAATTAGTAGGGACTTGCGCGTGACGGAAATATCGCGGTAACCCCCCAAAACAGAGAGAATTACCCTACTTTCAGTGATGCCCCAATCGCGCGCTCGAACAACCAAAAATTACACAAATAACCTGCTTTCTGAGAACAATTATCGGTGTTCCCTGGATGTATCGACACAGAGACTAGGTTTGTAGATTCCCATACGTAAGTGTGATTAACAAATCGATCCCTCTTTTATCCCGATCGGTATTTGACAGGTTTAGGAAAAAAGTGTAGGATGACAGGCTCACCTTTTTCTGTTGCGCTGCGCGGCATCCTCTATGCTCCTAATTGCATAGGTAATTGTGCAGGTAATGCCAGACAATTAGCCATTTGGCTAATTGTTTATTGGCTAATTGGCTAGATCGATCCAGCCTATAACATGACTATGCTAGAGTTAGTCAAGTTCCGGTATATATATAGCCATCTTGTATTAAGTGCCATGCTCAAAATTTTGGTAATTGAGGACGACGAATTAATCCGGGAAACCATCAAGCAGCTTCTGGAATCCCACAGCTACCGCGTCATCGCCGCAGAAAACGGACGATTAGGCGTGCAGGTAGCTCTTTCGGATCTGCCAGATTTAATTTTGTGCGACGTGCAAATGCCGGAACTAGATGGTTATGAAGTGTTGCGTACCCTTCGTCAAAACTCCCTGGCAGCTACAATTCCCTTTATTTTCCTCACAGCGCAAGGTGCCAAAGCCGATTTCCGCCGGGGTATGGAATTAGGTGCAGATGATTACTTAACAAAGCCGTTTACCAAATTAGAATTGTTAGGAGCAATCTCCTCTCGCGTTTCCAAACGGCAAACTATTACTCAACCCCTGACAGAAGCACTGCAACAAGCAGAAGCGAGACTTAACTATTTAGTTAACGACTCCGCTACCGCCAATGTCGTTTGCCCGGAAAAATTGGCCCTAGAAGCCCTGCTGCGCCGCGCTTTGGCCCAAGGTGAATTTCAAGTTTACTACCAGCCTCAAGTCGATATTGCTACCGGAAAAATTATCGGTGCTGAAGCTTTAGTGCGCTGGCAAAATCCCGATCGAGGTATCATTTCCCCCGCCGAATTTATTCCCCTTGCTGAAGAAACAGGCTTAATTATTCCCATAGGTGAATGGGTGCTGCTGTCGGCTTGCGCTCAAGCTGCCAGTTGGGTTGCTGCTGGATTTTCGCCTTTTAGAATATCAGTAAATTTGTCGGCGAGGCAGTTGTCAGAGCCGAAGATTGCCGAAAGAATCATGCAGATATTAGAAACCACCGGTTTGGAGCCTGCCAATTTAGAATTGGAGATGACAGAAAGCGCTTTGGTGGATAATGCTACTGTTGCCGGGGCTACTTTAAATAAGCTGAAAGCGCTGGGAATTCGGATCGCGATCGACGACTTCGGCACCGGTTACGCTACTTTAGGCTACCTCAAACAATTTGCTTTTGACAGTCTGAAAATTGACAGAATTTTTGTTCGCAATGCCAACGAAGACGCTCAAAATTCTGCAATTACTACGGCGGTAATTTTACTCGGTCACAGTTTGAACATGACGGTAATTGCTGAAGGAGTAGAAACCAAAGCAGAATTGGCTTTTTTAGAACAGAATAAATGCGATATCATGCAGGGGTATTTGTTCAGCCGTCCCGAACCCGCAGCGGTTTTTGAAAAATTGCTGCACTTGGGAAAGCCTATGTCTGAAGCACCCCGATCGACTTTATCTACTCGCATCATTCCTTTTGTATCGCCCTCCGAGCGAGAGAAAAGCGAAAAACCTGCCGTTCCCCTACCAGCCAGCGCTAACCTGCGATCGGTTAGGTAACATTAGTTACGGGCAGCAGTCATTAGTCATTAGTCATTAGTCATTAAGTTACCGTTGCAATCACTCGGGCATCCAGTTTTAAGTCATCGGAAAAACTTGATTTAAGCAGCAGCGATCGTTATAATAACAGGGTAAATGACTTAAAATAGTTCGCACAAACTACTGCTACCCGAGGTCGGATTCATGGATTGCAAAACAGCTACTTTAGTTTACAAAACGGGGAATCCTCTAGAAAAAATTCAGGAAATTTTTCCAGAAGCTTGGGAATTTTTTTCTGTTCAATCTCAGGCTTTTGTAGAAGGGAAAGACGATGAGTTCGATGCGGAAATTAAACGCTCGATCGGACAAACACCTTTCCAGTTCAGAATTACTCATCGATCCGATACCGAACAGCTAACCAAGGATATTTCCGAACTGTTGGGCGATATTACTTCTCGCTTGTTGTTGGAACAGCATTTTTCTCAAGTTGTGGGCCGCCCGATTTATTTCAGTACGATTTGTTGTTCGAGTCACTTAACCGCCGATCGCGAATTAACTTTAGATGAAGTATTGCCAATTCAGCGCGCGGCCGTTCAATTGCAATAGTCATCAGTCATCAGTCAATCTGTTGTGCAACCATTAGATCTAGATCCCCCCTAGCCCCCCTTCTTAAGGGGGGGACCGGAAGTTTTTTAAGTCTTTCTTAAGGGGAGAAGAGAAATTCTTTCTTGAAGTCCCCCTTTTTAAGCGGAACTTACCCCCGGAGGGGGTAGTTTCGGTGGCTGTATTCTTTGAGCTGTATTAGTTTTAGCCATTTGGCAGTGACAATTGTGTAGCCATGTTTCCCGATCCAGGAAAGTCTCGCCCTGTAATGGTTTCATAAGAAATGAATTTCGTGCGGGGGGTAAGTTCCGTTCTGACAAATTCTTGCGTTTTCTGACGTTACTTTAGCTAAGTTTTTTGATTATATGCTGATATTTTCTTACTTCACAACCATTAAAAATATTAGATAATAAATAATCAAACCCTAGAGCTTTAAGTCAAGCGATACTTTTGTGAAATGGTTAATCCTAAAAATCACGAATCTCGCAATAAGTTCAGTGATGGCTTTCCCTTAATTGAACTGCTTGTTGTTATCGCAATAATTGGGATTTTATCAGCAATTGCCCTGCCAATATATTTGTGGCAGATCAAAAAGGCAAAGCAGGTTGAACCCAAAATATACACAGCTAGTTGCTTGCGAATACAACAAGCCTCTTATGAAGGATACGGAACTATTGCGGGAGAAGAAAATGCGCAAGTAGAAGAACAATTTTTTAGCAAAAACAACAAATACACAGTCAATGCTAGTTTGTACAAATCTCAAAATCCAGAAGAGTTAGTTCAAGCAGTTATCTGCTGTGTAGCAACCTCGAAGGAGGAAGGTGATTCTTCCTATGCACAAGCTTTGGTTTATACCAATACAAATCAAGTAGTTTCAACAACTTGCGACCAAGTTGCATCTGTCAAACCATGATTAAACGGAACTTACCCCCTAGGGGGTAGTTCCGAAGAGAGCTCGCGCATACGAGCTATAGTTTTCCCCGCCCTCGATCGGTCTGTTGGTGTAGTCATGTA
>JALOON010000130.1 GCA_025454405.1 Oscillatoriaceae cyanobacterium Prado104
GTTTAAGTGGTCCAGAACATCGATGAGTTTGAGGTGAAATGTCTTGAGTTTGGCGATATTGTTTGAGCAATTTTTGCACGAAGCTTAAAGCTACACAAATGTACCTCATCTACCTGAGAAAGGCTATACTGATGTTTTGGTGGATTCAGAAAACTATAATTATAATATTGCCAATCGAGACGAAAATGGTAATGAGTTGACTACACAGCAGTTAATTGAAAAAGTTATTGAAAAATTTAGACAGGAGATTGGTGAGGATTTTTACAGTCAAAATCAACAGAATATCCTGTTTGCAATCTCCGTACATTCTATTGAGTGTTGGTTGCTTCCATTGTATTGCACAGACAAGAAGAAAAAAGCTAAAGTTAAGAACTGTCTCGCTACTTTAAATCGGGAACTTGTAAAAAAACACAATTTTACCATCGACCCTAATGCGAAAAATCCCGAATATTATCGAGAAATTTCCAAACAATACAGCAAGCAGAAAGTTTTGATGAAACATTACGCAGAAAATCCCAGTTTAAAAACTTTTATAGAAGAGATTCAAACCAGGGACATTAAGATTATTGATGAAGATGATTGGTAATCCAGAAAATTGTAAAGCGTGTTTTCTTGCCTACTCCATCAGATCCGATCCCCCTAAATCCCCCTTAAAAAGGGGGACTGTAACACTCTTGCTCCCCCCTTTTTAAGGGGGGCTGGGGGGGATTAAAAAAGTTTAAAAAGACCCTTCAAGGGGACTGTAACACTCTTGCTCCCCCCTTTTTAAGGGGTGCTGGGGGGGATCGATCGAATTAGGCGAACTTCAATAACCTGGAGCAGGCTCCTACTTGTCACCCATTATGAAGTGTGTTATACTACATTAAAAGTTCAGTATCAATAAAATCGAACAATGGCACGCTTAAATCAGATTATCGCGATCGAGAAAGGCATCAAAAGTCGATCGGTCCAAGAACTAGCAGAAGCTCAAAAAGCCCTGCAAAAGCCCGCTTTGCTATCTGGAATCTCGCGCACGTACCGCCCCAAAGACGAAGAAGGCGAACAACTGCCGCCAGAGTCCAAAAAAGTAGAAGTTAAAGCCGAAGAGATTATTCGCAAAACCACAGAAGTTTTGACCAAACTTTTCGACGTAACCGCAACCAAAGACTGGACGAATTGCCGCGCCCGCGCCGACGTAACTGTAGATGGAAACGTAATTTTAAACCAAGTTCCCGTCAGCTATTTGCTATTTGTTGAAAAGCAGTTAGCCGACTTGCAAGCATTCATCAAAAAACTGCCAGTATTGGATGCTTCCGAAACTTGGAACTTCGACCCTTCTGCCGACTGTTGGGCCACAGAACCAGTGCAAACTCTCAAGACTTTTAAAGCTCCCCGCAATCACGTGAAAGCGGAAGCTACGGAACACCATCCAGCTCAAGTAGAGGTTTATTACGAAGATATTACTGTCGGCTACTGGCGGACTGTCAAGTTTTCTGGAGCCTTACCGGCAAGTCGAGTAAACGAGCTGTTGCGAAGAGTAGAAACCTTGCAGCAAGCTGTGATGTTCGCTCGCGAAGAAGCTAATAATTCAGAAGTTGAAGAACAGAGAGTGGGAGAGCGAATTTTTCAATTTGTTTTCCGCTAATTGCTTGCTTTTTTGAAAGTTATGGTTTAAGATAGAAATAGAGTACAAGTTTAAACTCAAATCTCAAATTAAACCGTACCAATGCCACAGTACAGGTTCAAATCCTGTCCTTTCCACTAAATATTTTTTTACTAAATAAGGGAAGGTAGCCCAATTGGTAGAGGCAGCGTTGCGTGCAAATTCAATCGCAAGTTATCACTCTAAACTCAGCATTCACCGCCGATCGCCCAAACGAATGTCAGGAAAACTAACACCATCGAGGTTGCTGGCGCACATCCAGTCCCCTCTACCAAATGCAGGGGGGTAGCTCAATTAGTAGAGCGCGATGCTATTAATTTGAAACCCTGACTTAAATGTGATGGCGTGCGCAAATGGGCGGTAAATACAAACCCAGTAACAAGGTCAGAGTTACTGGGTTTTATGCTAAAAATAGGTTCGTAGTTCAGAATTGTTCCAATAAATTAGCAGGCACAAGGCATTACAAAAACTGCAATAATACACAAAATAGTCAACTGCTATATCTGAAAAATGACTTTGATGAACTCAAGGTTGATAATTTTAAGAGGTATTGCACCATGAGCTGGTTAATTAAGAAGATGTATTTTAGATCCTTTATGTTGTTGATTTATCCCATTTTTACGATTTTTTTTATTGTTATTTTAAATCCCGAGCGAGCTAGAAGCGATACCGAGCAAAATTTTTTCATATCTGCCGAGGAAGCTAAAACCTATGGGATTATCGATCGAGTAGTCGATAAACTACCTTCATTCTCCCAACCATAGTCTCACTCAGATCGCATCGATTTTTGTTCGTAATTCTATAAATCCCATGAGATGATACTAAACGACAGTTACTGCATCAATCCTCTGTGCAAACAGCGCGATAATCCCGCTACTGCTAGTAGTTGTCTGGCTTGCGGGACGAGTTTGTTAATTTGCGATCGCTACCGTATCATCAAACCAATTCGATCGCCCAATTCCGCACTCCCCACCGATATTTTTGAAGTCGCAGATTGGGGAACGGATAAAGGCGATTGGGGAACGGTTAAAATTTTAAAAGTATTAAAAAATACGCACAATTCTTATTTAGTTCGATCGTTCCAGCAAGAAGCGCGAGTCTTAATTTGGCTGGCGGGAACCCAGGGAATTCCCGCAGTCGCACCGGATGGTTTTTTTTCAATTAAACCGCAAAATTCATCTCAAAAATTGTTCTGTTTGGCGATCGAGAAAATTTCGGGAGAAAACCTCTTAGAATTATTAGATAAAAAACAGTATATTTCTCAAAAAATCGCTGTGGATTGGCTCAAACAACTGACAAATATTTTGCAGAACATTCACAAATACCATCTAGTGCATCGGGATATTAAACCGTCAAACCTGATGCTGCAACCAAATGGAAAATTAGGATTAATTGATTTCGGTTCTGTAGTAGAATCTGGAATGAATGCAACGCCGGCAGGTTCCGCCGGATACGCCGCACCGGAACAAATTGCAGGGAAAGCTGAAGCGCGATCGGACTTTTTTGCAATGGGGCGGACTTTCGTTCACTTGCTAACAGGTATGAGACCGATCGACTTTCCTAAAGACGAAAAAACTGGCAAAATTAATTGGAAAAATCAAAGTGTAAAAATTGACAATTTCCTAGCCGATTTTTTAGACAAATTGATGGAACCGCTGCCAGAAAAACGACCTAAAAATACCGAAGTTATTTTAGACAAATTAAATTCGATTACCTGCGCAGAACCGAAGTAATAATTACCGTTACAGTGGCGCTAGCAATCAGAGTAAAAGCAAGCTGCACAAGCCTCTTAGTTGCTTGGTGACGCTGAGAAAATCGATCGTTGAACTTCTCAACATCAGTTGCTAAGTTGTCAACATGCTTTGATTTTGATACAGTATCAACACGGGTAGTTAGATTGTCAACACTGATTGTTAGTTTGTCAATACGGGTCGTTAAGTTGTCAACACTGGTTGATAGCCTGTCTAATTTTTCCATTACATCTGTCAGTGTTGGTTCAGCGGGCGGCGTGGCAACCATCTCTGATTCCTCAACTCAATTTTATTTAAAATAAAATTTAAATCACTCTTTTAAAAACCCCCTGTCAACTGTCAACTGTCAACTGTCAACTGTTTAATAAATCTGTTCTAACCTGCGAAAATCCCGCTCGACTTCTGCCCACAAAGCTCGATTGTGAGGGTCAGTTTTCACAGCTTTTTTCAAATAAATTCTTGCCTTATCAACCTGCTTTTGCCCGATTAAATACCGCCCCCAACGCTGATAGGAAATTGCCTGCCACTGACGCACCTCCAAATCTTCAGGAAGCCGCTGCGCCAAACCTTCCACAAGCGCGATCGCCCTGGGAAACTTCTCGTATTTCAACAACTGCTGCAACTGCAAATAAGAATCGTGCTTTAACTTTTCATCCGTCGCCGACAACACCTCGCTAGGGGGATTTTGTCGCTGTTTCGGAGTTACTTTTACAGTTTTTGGTTTAACTGGAGGTTCCTCTGATTTCGGTGCCGTTGCGGGAGGTTTTTGAGTTGAATTCTGAGTTGAATTCTGAGTTGAATTCGGAGCCTTTGATGCCGCAGCATCTGTCGGAGCAATACTCACTAAGAACTTGTAAGCTTCCGTAATCGCAATAAACTTGCTCTTAGCTTCTTCATTGCCGGGATTCACATCCGGGTGATACTGTCTGGCTAACTGCCGGTAAGAGGCCTTAACTTGCGACAAACTCGCACCGGACCTCAGTCCTAACTGTCGGTAATAGTCTGCTATATCCATCTAACGCGAACAAAAGTTGATATTACTATTAAATATCAAAATTCCCCAATGTAAAGATGCTGCCTGTTTGTAGTAATGACTTCAGTCTTTTCTTACAAGCTTAGACTAAAAGCGGACTAAAGTCCTCACTACGAACCTCTGTTTGTAGTAATGACTTCAGTCCTTTCTTACTGAGATCTTGTACCTGCAGTCACTTGGGGGGTTTTCGTGGGATGGGGGCGGGTTTATTCAAGCTGGCAAGCTGCGTTTAAAGCTGTTGGCGAACCCGCCCCTACAGGTTATTGCGAATGTTGCAAGATGTGAGTTCTTACAGACTTAGACTAAAAGCGGACTAAAGTCCGATGCTGCGAACCTTGCGATCGAAATCGTCGCTGGGGCGGGCAGTGGCGGGGGCGCTACCCCCCTACAAAGTTCGGATCTTTCTGAATCTAAGGACGTTCGTCAATCACCTTATCGATCAAACCGTATTCCTTAGCTTCATCGGCGGACATGAAAAAGTCGCGATCCATGTCCTTCTCAATTTTTGCCAAAGGTTGACCTGTACGATCGGCATAAATCTCATTCAATTGATGGCGGATGCGAATAATCTCTCTTGCCTCAATTTCGATATCAGTTGCTTGTCCCCGCGTGCCTCCAGAAGGCTGGTGAATCATGATCCGCGAGTGAGGTAAAGCCAAACGTTTTCCCTTGCTGCCGGCGGCTAGCAAGAAAGAACCCATCGAAGCAGCCATCCCCACGCAAATCGTCACTACCTCCGATTTAATGTGCTGCATGGTATCGTAAATTGCCATGCCAGAGGTAATCGAACCGCCCGGAGAGTTAATGTACAGGTAAATAGGTTTAGTTTGGTCGTCAGAATCGAGGTAGAGCAAATAAGCCACGATCGCATTAGCAATGCCATCATCTACTTCTTCCGATAAGAAAATAATCCGCTCTCGGAACAGCCTCTCGTAGATACCGATCCACTGTTCGTAGCCACTGCCCGGAAGGCGGTACGGAACGCTGGGAACGCCAATAGGCATTGTACTTCTCCTATGATTATTGTTTGGGAATTTCTAGGAAGTTGTTCGGGAGTTTTGAGTTTTGAGTTTTGAGTTTTGAGTTGAGGATCGATCGTCGATAATTAGCAATTGGTAATCAGTCAACTGTCAACTGTCAACTATCAACTATCAACTATCAACTATCAACTCACTTTCAACTCTTTACTGTTTTGCAAAACCACATCGATCAGACCGTAATCTTTAGCTTCCTGCGGAGTCATGTAAAAAGTACGATCCATATCTTTCGCCAACTTCTCCACAGTTTGCCCTGTATTTTTTGCAAAAAGTTCTAGAAGTAAATCTCTTTTTGACAGGACTTCTTCAGCATTGATTAAGATATCTGTCGCCTGACCTCTAGAGCCAGCTAAAGGATATTCCATCGCGATCGAAGCGTGGGGGAGACTTGCTCTTTTTCCCTTGCTTCCCGACGAAAGCAACAGGGCAGACAAACCCACAGCCTGACCCAAACAAATCGTGTGAATTTCCGATTTGATATGCTGCATCGTATCGTAAATGGCCAGACCTGCAGCCACTGACATCATCCCGGCTGTTTCATTTGCCGCACCTGACGCGATTGGATCGCCGTAGGAGTTGATATACAGGTAGATCGGTTTGTTTTGCTCTTCCGACTCCAGGTAAAGCATCGCTGAAATCACCGAATTTGCCAGGCCTGTGGTAATCGACTGATTCACAAAGATGATGCGTTCCTGGCTCAAGCGAGTGTAGATATTAATCCACTGCCAGTTAGGGCTGCCAGGAATGTTGTAAGGAACGCGCATTATTTCACCAACAGGCATAATTACCACCACCAGAAAAGCTTTAAGGAGTTTTGAGTTTTGAGTTTTGAGTTTTGAGTTTTTTGGAAGTTGAGAGTTGGAAATTGGGAGTTTTGAGTTTTTCGGAAGTTGAGAGTTGGGAATTGGGAGTTTTGAGTTTTGAGTTTTGAGTTTTGAGTTTTCGGAAGTTGAGAGTTGGGAGTTAGGAATTGGGAATTTACCCTTTCTTCCTTCTTCCTTCTTCCTTCTTTCTTCTTCCTTCTTCCTTCTTCCTTCTTCCTTCCTTCTTCCTTCTTCCTTAAGAGCTTTACGCGACTCCTGCAGGGAGGGGTACAGGCAAATCCTTAGCGCTTTCGAGGACTCGATCGATCAGCCCGTATTCCTTCGCTTGCTGGGGCGTGAGATAGCACATTCGATCGGTATCCTTAGCAATTTTATCGACTGGCTGACCGGTATTTTTCGACAGGATATCCAGCGTTGCCATTTTGTTTGACAGAACTTCCTTGGCGCGAATTTGGATGTCTGTTGCTTGCGATCGGCCCATGCCCATCCGAGGCTGGTTGAGGACAATAGTAGCGTGAGGCAAACTCGCCCGAGAGCCTTTAGTTCCCGAGGACAGGATCATCGCAGCAGTTCCCATAGCTTGACCGATGCAGATCGTGTGAATCGGAGGCTTCACGTAGTTCATCGTATCGCAGATGGCGAAAGCTTCGGTTTCCTGGCCGATCGCGTCGCCGGTGTACCAGGAAGTACCTGTCGAGTTGATGTAGAAGAAGATCGGTTTTTCCGAATCGTTGAACTGCAAATAGAGTAACTGAGCGATAATCAACTTGGTAACATCTACCCCGATTTGGCGCTTGTAGTCGTCGGACGAGATTAGGGGCAAGCCCAAGTAGATAATCCGCTCCTTCAGCAACAGGGAGGCCAAATCCGGGGGAGGAGTGCGATAGTAGGCATCGCCGTAGTATTGCGATTGCATAGCTTTAAATGGTGTTTTCATCGAAAATTTTACCCGAACTGATGGAGCTATTCTTAAGGTAGTACCTCAATAATATCTTCCAAGAGAAACGACAGGTTAAAACCTGTCGGATCGGGTTTCATCACCCGATCGAAACACAGGGTTTGTCTCCCTCCCGTACTGTTCTGATAGTAACGCAATACTTAGGTATCCAGCATGAAAGTTAGTTTGCTCCCTGCCTTGAACGACGCTAACCTCGACGCTGCCGCGCCCTCAAGCCAGCGCCAGCTAGCCATTTCGGTATCTGCGACGGCCTCGCAGTTAGACTCCAAAGTACCCTTAAACCTGTGCCTGATTCTCGACCACAGCGGCTCGATGAACGGGCGTCCTCTGGAAACGGTAAAACAGGCTGCTGGCAGGCTGTTGGAGAGGCTGAAACCAGGAGATCGGTTTTGTGCGGTTGCTTTCGACCACAAAGCTAAGGTTCTCGTCCCCAACCAAATCGTTGAAGACCCTGCCAGCATTAAGCGGCTGATTGATAAATTGCGTCCGGCAGGCGGGACAGCAATTGATGAGGGGATTAAGCTGGGTATCGAAGAGTTGGGCAAAGGGAAAAAAGAAACTGTTTCGCAAGCTTTTTTGTTGACTGATGGCGAAAACGAACACGGTGACAACAACCGCTGTTTGAAGCTGGCAAAACTGGCGGCCGAGTACAACATGACTTTAAATTCTCTGGGTTTTGGCGATAACTGGAATCAAGATATTTTGGAAAAACTTGCTGATGCTGGCGGCGGCGCACTAGCTCACATCGAGCGGCCGGAAGATGCGGTTGACGAGTTTAGCAAGCTATTTACCCGCGTGCAGTCGGTGGGTTTAACTAATGCTTATTTGCTATTTTCGCTCGCGCCAAAAGTGCGGTTAGCCGAACTCAAACCGATCGCGCAAGTTGCTCCAGATACGATCGAATTGCCGGTACAACAAGAGGGCGATCGATTTGCAGTCCGCTTGGGAGATTTAATGAGGGATGTAGAGCGAGTAGTTTTGGCTAATATTTATATCGGACAGTTACCGGAAGGAAAACACGCGATCGGGCAATTGCAAATTCGCTACGACGATCCGACAATCGGTCAAAATTTGTTTTCGGAATCGGTGACTCTTTTCTCGAATGCCATGCAGCTTTATCAACCTGCAATTAATCCGATGGTGCAGCAGCATATTTTGGCTTTAGCTAAATACCGCCAAACTCAATTAGCAGAAACTCGATTGCAACAGGGCGATCGGGCTGGTGCTGCTACGATGTTGCAAACTGCGGCGAAAACTGCTTTGCAAATGGGCGATAAAAGTGCGGCTACGGTACTGCAAACTTCTGCTACTCGCTTGCAATCCGGTGAAGAATTGAGTGAGAGCGATCGCAAGAAAACTCGGATTGCTTCTAAAACAGTTTTGAAGTAATCTTATCTCACTACAAAACGATTCGTAGTAGGAACTTCAGTCCTTAAACATCTTTGGTGGCAATTGTCATACCAAATCTGAGTTATTCATCTCCGATTGTTAATTTATTAAGAGCTTTTTCTAATGATGGCAGTAGTTTTTCTTGATGTTTGATGAGAGAGTCGGCTTTACTTTTAGACAAAATACTCACCTCTTTTGCTTCAATCAATGATAAATTATAAACCCTGCGTAACATTCTGATACTCGTGCTAAAATCCAAGCCATCAGCTTCGGCAATAAGATAAACCTGTTCTGGTTTGACATCTCGCTCTTCCATCCTCTCATACTTAGTAAAATCATCAACCATATGAAACCTCATTTTATACATTTTATTTTACTGAAAAAACATTATAAAATACATTTATAACGCCATTGACAGCGAGCCACGTTGAATAAATATATATAATTGTACTCAAATGCTTAAATTATCAATTAAATATATCAAGCGGGTTCCAGATCGTTTATAATGTTTCAGCTCGCCATAAAAAATTGCTGATATTTATGAAATTCTTTTACAGAGCGATCGCCATTTTAGGATTTGTTATAATTGCAGGCAAAATATCTGCTGCCATTGCTGTAGATTCAGTACCAAGACTCAACAAAGCTAACAAATTGCTTCAAAGACTCGGACCGTTAATTGAATTTGGTGCTGAAAACTTATTTAACAGCGCCTTAACCAAATCAGAATCAGGAGACATTCAAGGAGCGATCGCGGATTACACAGAAGCAATTCGGCTCAATCCCAACTACGCCCAAGCGTACAACAAACGCGGCATACTTCGCGGCCGAAACCTGAAAGATTATCCAACAGCAAAAGCAGATTTCGATCGCGCCATTGAAATCGACCCCAACTACGCCGACGCCTACTACAACCGAGCCAGAGTTCGCAACTTCTTAGGAGACAAAAACGGGGCGATCGCAGATTTCCAAAAAGCAGCCGATATTTATCAAAAAGAAGGCAAAACCCAAGACTATCAAGATGCCATCAACCACCTTAAAACACTGCAAAAATAGAGAGCTGTAAAAAATATGGTATAATGCAAACCCGAGCCGCAAAAATATCTGCGTTAATCCGCGTTAATCTGCCTTCATCAGCGGTTAAACACTCCCAATTAACAATCCCAAAAATGCCCGCAACCTCCACTATCAAAGTTACCGTACCCGCCACAACCGCCAACCTCGGCCCGGGTTTTGATTGCATCGGTGCAGCCTTAAGCCTTTACAATCATTTCCAATTCTCCCTGCTAGATTCCACAACAGAAAAACTCAAAATTACCGTTACAGGCAAAGAAGCAGCCAAAGTCAAAACAGACGACAGCAACCTCGCCTATCAAGCATTTGTAAAATTATTCGATCGCCTCAAACAACCGCCGCCGCCAGTAACAATAAATATCGACATGCAAGTACCCCTAGCTAGAGGTTTGGGAAGTTCCGCCACAGCAATTGTCGGCGGATTAGTCGGTGCCAATCAATTAGCTGGCGCGCCTTTAAGTCAAGTAGAAGTAATGCAATTGGCGATCGAACTTGAAGGGCATCCCGACAACGTTGTTCCCGCTTTGTTGGGAGGTTGCCGCCTCGCCGCTACCGATTTTCCGAACCCGCAAAACGAGGAGGAAAAGCCAGAGAATTTTGGTTGGCAAATCTGCGATATTCCTTGGCATTCGAGTATTGTGCCGGTGGTAGCGATTCCCGATTTTGAACTTTCTACAGCCGAAGCGCGCAAGGTTTTACCGGCTAATTACAGCAAGGCTGACGCAATTTTTAATGCGGCACATCTGGGTTTATTGGTACGGGCTTTGGAAACTGGTAATGAAAACTGGTTGCGCGCCGCTTTGCAAGACAAAATTCACCAGCCTTACCGCCAATCTTTAATTAAGGGATATGAATCAGTGCAACAAGCTGCTGTAATTGCAGGCGCTTGCGGGACGGTAATTAGCGGCGCGGGGCCGACAATTTTAGCTTTAACAAATTCGGCAGCCGCTGATGCTGTTGGGGAAGCAATGACTGCTGCTTGGATGGAATTTGGCGTGAAAGCTGATGTGCGGGCGATCGAACCCGATACCCGAGGCGCTATGATTTCTGATTAGATGGGTAAAATATTAGTCTGTGCGATCGCGGACGATGTGCGATCGTAAAAAATAAGGTTCGCAGTCAGGACTTTAGTCCTCTGAATTTGCTAACTAAAGTCCTCACTACCAACGGTTTCGATCGCAATTAAATAAGTTCACCTACTCCCTTACCGCTAGAAGACTATCTACATCCTTCTTCTTCTTCTTCTTCTCTTTGCGTCCTTCGCGTCTTCGCGGTTCATTCAATACAAATCTTTCGGGTAGCAAGGCAGTAATTAAAACTACGATTATGAATCACCGCAAAGCTTGCTCTATCTTACCTCTTCCTATCCGTCTAATTATCTAATAATAATGGGCTATTTATTAGCAATAATTGCTACTATAATTTGGGGAGGCAATTTCTTGATTGCCAGAGCATTTAATAGCGATATTCCTCCAGTAGGCTTGGCTTTTTGGCGGTGGGCGATCGCGGTTATTACTTTAGCACCATTCGCAGCGCGATCGACAGTAGCAGACTGGAAATTGGTGCAAAAAAATTTACCCTATTTAGCCGCATCCGCGCTGTCAGGCATAACCGTTGTTAACACTTTAATCTACATAGCAGGTCACACAACCCAGACGATAAACTTGTCTTTAATTGCTGCTGCTTCTCCGATTTTTATCGTTCTGATGTCTCGCCTTTTTTATGGCGAACGTATCTCCTTAACTCGGGCGGCGGGCATCCTGGTAGTGTTATTAGGTGTCGTCTTGTTACTCGCAGGAGGTTCCTTAGAAAAGCTGCTGAATATTTCCTTCACAATTGGCGATTTGTATATGTTGTTGGCGGCCGTAGTTTTCGCTGGCTACACCATGCTAGTCAAGCGGAAACCAGCCGCGATGCAAATGAAAACTTTTGCCTTTTGTACATTTAGTTTGGGGTGGTTGTTTTTAACGCCTTTTTATCTGCTGGAAAGTTCGATCGATCGCCCGGTTGTTTTCACTCCTGCGATCGTGCTAGCTTTACTTTACGTTGGGATACTGGCATCGGTAGTGGCGCTGCTGGCGTGGAATCAGGCGATTATTCTCATCGGCCCTTCTCGCACGGCTTTAATCTATTACCTAATTCCAGTTTTTAGCGGGATTGCTGCGTGGATTTTTTTGGGGGAGTCGATCGGATTGGTGCATATTTTCAGTATTTTGCTAATAGTTTGTGGCATTTCGATCGCTAACCGCGCCGATGAAAAACCTGCTTGATGGGTATCTGTGTTACAGGGATTTGAGGCGATCGAACTTTGTAATTTCCTGGAGGGCATCTGTGCGATAATTCTCCGCAAAACCCAGTCAAGGGAAGTCAAGCTACCTGCTCGACAGGAGTTTTTACCAGAGGTATAATAGATTGTGACACGGATTCAGACACCTAGGAAATATCAGAACGATCGCTAAATGCACGTTATCAGTCGGAAAAAATTAAGAGAATACTGCCAAAGTCACGCTGATTCCTGCGAAGCGCTCGATGACTGGTATAAAATTTCTAGTAAAGCAAATTGGGCTAATCTCATTGAAGTTCAAGCTGTTTATCCGAAAGCTGAAGCCGTTGGAAATTTTACAGTTTTCAATATCAAAGGAAATAAATATCGCTTAATCGCGAGTATTAACTATGAAAAGCAAATTATTTATTTAAAATACGTTTTAACTCACGCCGAGTATGACAAGGAAACCTGGAAAAATGACTATTACTTTTGACCTCAATATTTACAGCAGCTTGCTCTCTAAATATCAGCCTCGAATTATCAAAAATGAAGAGGAGAACGAGATATTTTTAGAGATTGTGGAAGAATTACTCTCCCGTCCCAATTTGACTCCAGAAGAAGATGCGCTGTTAGAATTGCTGGTAAAATTGATTGAGGATTTTGAAGATAAGCACTATCAACTTAATATTTCAACGCCCAAGTCAAGGCTGCTTCATTTGATGGATGCTCGAAGTCTGGAAGCAGAGGATTTAGTAGAAATTATGGGTTCGATCGAGGCGGTAGTTGAGATAATTAACGGTCGGTTGGAAATTACGAAGCAACAAGCCGAAGATTTGGGAAGGTTTTTTCGCGTCGCTCCGGGGTTGTTTCTGTTTAATTGAGCGATCGCGCCTTGGATAAAAATAGAATAAAGTTTAATTACTAGGGAAAATCAGCAAGCCATATGAAATTCACACGCATTACTGTAAACTCCGAGCAAATGGGTGGTGTACCCTGCATCAGAGGACTGCGAATTCCAGTAGCTACTGTCGTTGGGATGTTTGCAGAAGGGATGAGAGATGCTGAAATTTTGCTCGCATTCCCAGATTTAGTACCTGAAGATATTCGGGAAGCACTGCGCTATGCTGCTGAAGCAGTCCGGGAACGCGAATTACCACTGCTGGTAACAAGATGAAATTTATAGTAGATAATGCCCTGTCGCCTGTAATTGCTGAAGGACTAAAACAAGCTGGTTATAATGCCGTTCATGTCCGCGAGTATGAAATGCAAGCAGCATCTGACACAGAAATATTTTCTAGAGCAGCCCTAGAAGAGCGAATTATCATTTCCGCAGACACCGATTTTGGCACGCTATTGGCATTACGACAGGAACAAAAGCCCTCTGTAATTTTATTTCGTCGCAGCAGCGATCGTCGCCCTCAAAGACAGTTAGAAATTCTCCTGGCTAATTTGGCTGCTGTGGAAGAAGCTTTACTAGAAGGAAGTGTTGTTATTCTGGAGCAAAATCGCATTCGCATCCGCTCATTGCCAATAGGCGGTACTGAGGATACATGAGTTTGTGAGAAGATAGAGCGATCGCATCCAAGTAGATGGATTCGGTGAGGGTGGGGTGGGAGCGATCGCCTGAACAGCTAACTTATCTAGAAGGGTGGACATAGTTGTCTTACCTTTGAAAATGTTTATATACAGCGAGTAGCTGTGGCCCGGAGACTTCTATTGTAGATGAATCCATCCTTGTGAAAGCTTTTTGACCAACGAACGATACATCTTTCTGAGCCGGAATGGTAATCCGAACCACAGAACGATTTCTGTATAAAATTGTATCAAATTTTGCCATTAATTGAGTTTTCAAAGGTTCACTTAATTCAGAATTTATAATTTTGCTTACTAATCGTTTTACATAGTTTTCTAAACTTATTTTCTTAATAGATGCTTCTCTGTCAATCCCAACTACGTAACGCTTATTAACCTCAACAGGAGTAATCCCATCAATTTCTTGAATTCTCTTGGCATCTTTCTCTGAGTCAGCAACGCCAATAAATAGATATCCATCAGAATCCGGCCCCAAATTTGCAATTCCACAAATGGTTTCGATGATTTTTGTGATTAACTTATCATCTTCATTTCTGTCTTTATCCAAACAAAGCAATCCTTGCTTGAATTCATACCTGGTTGTTTCCAAACGAGAACGATTTAATGAGTTTTCAAAGTCCAGTGCTAAACCTACACCGTGACCGAGTACTGATGGCTCTTTTTTGGCAAAATATTTTTCAACTAAGCCCTTTGTTTGGTCTATATTTTTTTCTCTATGTTTTGTTGTTTTGTAGTTTTTACTCAAGACTAATCTCTTTTGAAGTTCTTCAAGAGACTCCAGGATTTCCTTTGACGCCACAGGAGATCGTTCTTGACGAACTATTAAATCAAAAAATGCCATAAAAATAGTATAAAATGCCGATCTAATTGGATTAACACTACCAGGATTTACAATGCGTTGCAAACACTTGGCTTCTGGACTATAAGCTTCTATAGTCTCGCGCAATACAGAGAAAGTTGTTTTGATATGGTCAGATAGCTTATTTGACTGATATACTGCCAAATCTTCTTCTATTTGGCGGAACTCTTCCGTAGTAGGATCGTAAAGCTTGTCTAAATAATCGGCATCCACCGGAAGAGGCTTACCCCGCAGAATAGATGCTGCAATGTCAGCAATCATTTGCTCGTCCTCACTATCACGCAGTTGTGAAACTGTAAGAACACCTTGCTTACACCATAGTGTGTCTTCAGCTTTAATGTGGTAACCTTGAGCAGAAGTTTTTGAATCAATGCTAATTTCTGGCATCTGAAAAAGAAGTAAAACTTCTGGTGAAGCATCTCCGCGCAACTCCACAGCTATTTTACGAACCATTTCTGCAAATTGGTTAGTCATTCCAGCTTGTCGTCTCTCTTGACGGCTTAAATGCTTTCCACTAGAGTTGATGCGACCAAAAACTTCTGTAATATCGTCCTCTTTAATTACCGGGTAGATAGTAACCGCTAGTTGATAATCAAGTAGATCGGCGCACTCTTTTCTAGACAGATGGAGTTTATCCTTATCTACTCGCTGAAAAATCCCTTCGTCAGATAATTGCTTTGCACGTGTAAATTCTAAAACATCAAAATATTTACCTTCAAATGTAAATCCATTTTCAATAAAACTGAAAATTGCGTTAAACCTTTGCATACCATCTATAATTTCATACTTTTTGGAGCCGTCCGTCTGGGGAGGTACAGCTAGTAAAAATAAGGGAATAGGGTATCCTTTTAAAATGCTTCCAATCAGCCTTTCTTTTTCAGCAACTGTCCATACTAACTTACGTTGATACCTTCGATTGACTAGAAGACTACCTTCTCTGAAAAGTCCATATGCTTCCTGAATACTCATTCCGCGTGGCGTAATACTCATAACTTTGCTCCTTGTTAAAGATCCGCTAGCTTCCAATCTATCGGCTTAGCTAAGCCTGTTCAAAGCTTGCCCTTGTTCTCTATGATAATAAACTGTAGAAACAGATAAAATTGATATCTGGAAACAAAAGCGCGATGCGCAATCACTCCTCAAAAGAACCATCTCCAAGCAATTCAAACAACTCATCCCAAGAACAGCCAAACGTTTCCTTAATGCGACTAATTGGGTCTATTTCTATTTTTCCCATTGACTGCATAGCATAACGGCGAACGGTGGTGTATGGGACACCCGAACGCCTGCTTAGTTCGCTCAGATTCCAGTTCCGCTCCTCGCAAAGCTCTTTTACTCTGATTTTTACTCTGTACATACTCATTAGCTTAGGAGTATTTGAGTGTCAGAACTAGAACTCTTGCGCTTGTATATAAACATATGTATATTGACGATTATGCGCTGGCGCTATAACATGAATAATCAAAAGCCAGCGCCTCTACCTAGCAAGTTTCCGCGCTGGCTCTGACTCCCTTTTGCAATGGAGATAGAACCATTATGACTTATCAAGACTGCCTCAAGCCTTGGGCGGTGGTCCGTTTGCTTCCTAATTTGCAGTGGGCGATTATCGGGCGATACCGCAATCGTTCCGACGCTGACGGACATCTTCTGTTATGCCGCCAGCAAGTCCCCGATATCCGATTTAAAGTTGTGTTTGCTTTGCCCGATCGCACCGATTTAACAACTAAGATCCGATAACTAATCCTAGGGACACTGCATCAATAGTTGGATGTATTGAAAAATATCTAGGTTCCCGTGTCCCTACTCTTCTTCAGAAGACTTAAAAGCACGAGTAGAAGCCGATCGCTGCACCTTGTTTCATAATTTTTGTCATTTGAATGCCCTGGCAAATTTTAGCCGGAGACTTGGCTTCTGTCAGCTCAAAAATAAATTTCTTAACTGTCACCTACCTGCATCGGAAACTCTTCGCCGGTATTTTACTTGACAAAAAATACTTTATATGGTATAATACGGCTCGATCGCCCGCCGCAAAAATTTTTTGTGTTTTTTTTGTAAAAGGCCTTAACACTTCTTAATTTAGCGAAATATAATGTGATTATGTGCCGAGTAGGTATAAATCTCCATGATCGAACAAACAAGCAATACATTTCCCTGGTTGAGCGCCATCATTCTGTTCCCCCTGCTGGCCTCCCTCGCGATTCCCCTCCTGCCCGGTAAAACAGTCCGCTGGTACGCACTAGGAGTCGGTCTCACAGATTTCTTCCTCAGCCTCTACACTTTTTGCAGCAGCTACGATTTGCAAAACTCGGGATTTCAACTCGCTGAAAAGTACTCTTGGATACCTCAAATCGGACTCAACTGGTCGGTAGCCGTCGATGGCTTGTCAATGCCCCTCATCGTATTGACCGGTTTAATCAATACCCTGGCAATTTTGGCCGCGTGGCGAGTTACCCAAAAACCCAAACTCTTTTACTTCCTAATGCTGGCGATGTACAGCGCCCAAATCGGAGTCTTCGCCGCCCAGGATTTGCTATTGTTCTTCCTAATCTGGGAATTGGAACTCGTTCCCGTATACTTATTAATCTCTATCTGGGGCGGCGCAAAACGCCAGTACGCAGCTACTAAATTCATTCTCTACACAGCTTTGGGCTCCATCTTCATCCTTGTCGCGGGATTGGCAATGGCTTTCTACAGCGGCGCGCCCAACTTCGACATGGCAACTTTGGCAAGCAAGCATTACCCGCTGGCTTTAGAAATCTTCGCCTATACCGGATTCTTAATTGCCTTCGGTGTCAAACTCCCGATTTTCCCCCTGCACACTTGGCTGCCCGACGCCCACAGCGAAGCCTCAGCCCCCGTTTCGATGATTTTGGCAGGTGTTTTGTTGAAAATGGGCGGCTACGGCTTGATCCGGATGAATATCGAAATGCTGCCCAACGCTCATTTGTATTTCGCTCCTGTTTTAGCTGTTCTCGGAGTAGTTAACATTATCTACGGTGCTTTGAGTGCTTTCGGTCAAGATAACCTCAAACGGCGGCTTGCTTATTCTTCAATTTCCCACATGGGCTTTGTCTTAATCGGCATTGCTTCCCTCACAGAATTGGGTATTAACGGCGCAGTCTTGCAAATGATTTCTCACGGGTTGATTGCAGGTATGCTGTTCTTTTTAGCAGGCGTTACTTACGATCGCACTCACACCCTCGCGATCGAAAAATTAGGCGGCATGGCAGAAACAATGCCCAAAGTATTCGCCTTATTTACCGCAGGTTCGATGGCTTCTTTAGCACTTCCCGGTATGAGCGGTTTTGTCGGCGAACTAACAATCTTCTTGGGCGTCACCAGCAGCGATGTTTACTCTTCAGAATTCAAAGTTGGTATTGTGTTGCTGTCCGCGATCGGTTTGATTCTGACTCCGATTTACTTGCTCAGCTTGTTGCGGACTGTCTTCTTCGGTTCCAACAATTCTGGACTGATAATTGAGGAATATTTGGGAGATGCCAAACCTCGGGAAATCGCGATCGCAGCTTGTTTGTTAATTCCGATCGTCGGCATCGGAATTTACCCGAAAGTTGCCACCCAAACCTACGATGTCAAGACAGTAGCTGTAACGGCTCACATCCGCGATTCCCTGCCAGTATTGGCCCAACAAAAAGATCGATCGATCCTCTACTCCGGCGGATTCTTCGCACCTGAAATTCCCGGTTTTGGAAGCGGTACTTTACTCGGTTCTGCGGATATTGGGAAAGGGGCTTAAGAGTCAGCAGTAATTAGTCATTATACCAAATCCGGGTTTCTAACCCACCGATATGAAGGAGGCGATTGAAATCGCTTCTTTTCCAAACAAAACCCAACCTTTAAGGGTTTAAGAAATAAAGGAGGTATTATACCCGGATGTGGTATTAGTCATTTAGTCGGCGTAGGCCGACTTTGTTTGTATAGTTTGACCTTGAACTCGAATGACAAGCGAAGCACATTCGAGTTCAAGGTCAAAAGGTTTCAACCGCCCACTTTTTGGTATGAAAGCGCGATCCCCCTAAAATATCAACCGCCAACTGTCAACTCCCTAAACCTCAGCAGGTTGTCGGTCTTTTTGAGATTCTAGCCAAAGTTCGTAAGCTTCTCGATCGCCACCGAAACTATCGATCGAAACCTGGCGATCGAGCCAATGCTGGCGATCGAGCCAATGCTGGCGATCGAGCCAATGCTGGCGATCGAGCCAATGCTGGCGATCGAGCCGGTGCTGGCGATCGAATAATGACAGAAAACATCAAGACATCGATCGAAAATGAAATCTTATTCTCTTGACTTGCGTCAAAAAATAATTAACGTTTACGAAA
>JALOON010000058.1 GCA_025454405.1 Oscillatoriaceae cyanobacterium Prado104
GCAATCAAGATAGCCTTTGAGCAGGTTGACGAGTCAGACTTAGTGAATTGGTTTACCCACTGCTGTTATTGTACCTCATCTACATGAGAAAGGCTATAATTCCCTGCCGGACTTCAGGGAAGCGCGCAGTTTCCCAAAAGAGATAAGATCGATCCGATCGCCTGATTTTTTATCCTAAATATGACCGACTTAAATTCACACAACCTCAAAACAATCGCCTACACTAAAATTGTAGATTTAACTCAGACAATTCACCCCAATATCCCCATTTGGCCCGACGATCCGCCCGTAGAATTTGAAACAGTATCTCAAATCGAAACCTCCGGCTACTACTTGCGAAAATTTTCCATGGGCGAACACAGTGGCACTCACATCAACGCACCTAACAGCTTCGATACCGCCGGAACGGGAATTGATACTTATGCGCCGCAGTCGCTAGTTTCTGGGGCAATTGTTATCGACATTCGCGATCGCGCTTTTGCCAATCCCGATTATACTTTAACAATTGATGATGTTTTGAATTGGGAACAGCAGCACGAAAGAATTGCATCGGGAAATCTAGTTTTATTATATACTGGATGGCAAGAAAAATGGAGCGATGCTAAAGCATTTTTCAATCGGGACGATCGCGGGATTTGTCACTTTCCCGGATTTGGTGAAGCTGCTGCTCGATTTTTGCTGGAAGAACGCTCGATCGCTGGTATTGGCACCGACACTCACGGAGTAGATGCGGGAAAAGATGTAAGTTTTGCTGTTAACAAACTGGTATTGAAACAACAGCGAATTGTCTTGGAAAATTTGGCAAATCTCGATCGATTACCCGCCGCGGGCATAACTTTAGTTATTGGAATCTTGCGCCTTGTCGGCGGTTCCGGTTCTCCCGTATCGGCGATCGCCTTTGTAGCTTAATGCGATAAAATTAGCAAAATCCTGAGTTACGCGATGAAAGTTAATGACTGAACTGCCAAACGATCTCAACGAGGCGATCGCCCAAGCCAGACAAGCAACTGCCGCAGCACTTGCCGATGGCAAAACTCTCCTGCAAGTTGAATTAGTATTCCCAGAAATAGCGCTGCAAGCACAGTCGATCGCCCTGCAATTCCTGCCAGAATTTGAATCAATTTATGCTGGAGTCAAAGTCTTTTTTCCCGATACCGGTGCTGCTGCCCTCGCCCGCCGCGACTGGGGAACAACAGAGTTTAAAGTCTCAGATTTGGGCAGCAGCCGCTCGCCCGTTCAAGATAAAATAGCGCCGGAAGACGAACTGTTTCTGGCAATCAATCCAGCAGCAGTAGAAGTAGCCCAAGTCGAACAACTCTCGATCGCTGCGGGCGATCGACCCGTCATCCTGCTCAACCCGCGCCTCGAAGATGTTGCTACCATAGGTATAGGGTATGCTGGCCGGCAACTGCGCGATCGTTTCCTCAACAAAATCGAATCCTGCTACTACATTAGACCCCTGGAAAATGCAGCCCTGTTCCGCTGCTACCCCCAACCGTGGCAAGTCTGGCTGGAAATCAACGACGAATACCAACTAATTTCCGAAACTGCCCAAAAACCGATCGGCGAAGATTTAGACAGGATTATCGCCAAAGCCCTCGGTATCGACGATTCTGAGTCCGCCGCACCTGCAAAACCGTTAAAAAAGAAAGGTTTTTTGGCGGATCTCCAGACCTTGTTCAAAACCTTAACCCGGTGAACGCTGTTTAACAAAACAAATATTTACACAAAAAACCTGGTTTCTCCCCAAAATCGTTGCTTGAGACGATCGAGATTGCAGCAGAAACCGGGTTTTTGACTCGCGCGCGCGCCAGTCCTAAAATAACAGCTTTCCAATCCCGCCATTAGTAGCCTGCAAAATAGAAATCGGTCAACTTCACTAAATCTTCATCAAAAGCCGTATAATAAACAACATCTCCTCAGTTTCGCAAAAAACAAGGGAAAAAAATAAAAGGAAAATAAAATTTCCACCAATACCTTATAATTCTGCGTGCTGGAAGCAGGAGAAATTATTTACATAACTTCAACCAACCCAGGCACTTCTTAAGAATGTCCGGAGTCTGGTATCGAAGTCAAGAAAAAACCAGATCGTTAGAGTGCATAACTGCCCGAAGAGTTATCGAAGCACGATGGATTGAAATGTAACTAGCTATCGGGTAATAAAAATTAGAACCCGCACTGGAAACTTTGATGAGCGTGGGGGATAGTATCGCTAGCTACTGATTTGTATTTTAAATCAGGAAACCAGATAAGTGCAATGGAGTACCGACGGATTGTTATTGGGGACGTACACGGACATTATGACGGCTTGATGCTGTTGTTAGAAGCGCTTGCTCCCGGAAAGGACGATCGAGTATATTTTTTGGGAGATTTAATCGATCGCGGGCCCAAAAGTGCTCAAGTATTGGAATTTGTCAGAACAAGTCCCTATCAAACTCTGTTGGGAAATCACGAAAAACTGATGTTAGATGCTTTGCCCAACGGACCGATTGACTTGCGGGCGTGGCAAGCTTGGCTGTTCAGCGGTGGCGACGCCACGGTAGCCAGCTATAAAGAAACGGGAATGATGCCCTACAAACACCTAGAGTGGATTCGCACCCTACCGACGCATCTCGATTTGGGCGATATTTGGCTGGTTCATGCTGGCGTGCATCCCAAAATGCCGATCGAAAAACAGTCAACCGAGCAATTGTGCTGGATTCGCAAAGAATTTCACAATATGCCCAAACCCTTTTTTCCGGATAAATTAATTATTACCGGTCACACGATCACGTTTACATTTGATGGTATTGAACCGGGGGAATTAGTGAGGGGACAAGGCTGGTTGGATATTGATACTGGCGCTTACCATCCCAAAAGCGGCTGGCTGACAGCATTTGACCTCAATTACCGCAGGGTTTATCAAGCAAATGTATTTAACCAGCAAGTCCGCATTTTGCCATTTGACGAGGTTGTCAGGCAACTAAGACCCCAACCCCAACCTATCGCGCTGGCAAAAAAAGCGATTGCGGGTATTTTTCAAAAGCAAGCGTGAGAGTTGTTCGGGAGTTTTGAGTTTTGAGTTGAAAGAGAGTTTTAAGTTTCGGGAGTTTTGAGTTTTGAGTTTCTCGGGAGTGCGTGAGTTTTGAGTTTTGAGTTTTGAGTTTTGAATTAAGAATAGTTGTGAGTTGTGAGTTGTGAATTAAGCAGAGTTGTAAGTTGTGAGTTGTGAATTAAGCAGAGTTTTAAGTTGTGAGTTGTGAGTTTTGAATTAAGAAGAGTTTTTGAGATTGGAGATTTGTAGGTTGGGTTTATTCTTCAACTCAACCTACGTATATTATCAGCGATCGCTCTTCTACATCGCGCTCGATTGTCTCACACTTTTCTAAGTTTTCGGATTCAGCTTAGGCGCAGCGGTTCCATAATTTACCCGACAGCCGAT
Organism: Oscillatoriaceae cyanobacterium Prado104; assembly: GCA_025454405.1. Lineage (GTDB taxonomy): Bacteria > Cyanobacteriota > Cyanobacteriia > Cyanobacteriales > Microcoleaceae > Microcoleus. The sequence goes on from JALOON010000058.1 coordinate 3,422, forward strand.
ATTAAACAAACTAGAACTGCACTGCAGGGGAACAACTTGCTGGTCGAGCAAAGCACTGCAACTGACATACTCATCACCATTAGTATCTCTTAGCATACATTCAACAGGTTGAGCGCCCGATCGCGCCGCCCAACTCTTCATCCCCATGTCGGCAATTATGTGTTCCCAAAAAAACCACAGCAGCAATACACCAAACATAGCGACTGCTGCCAATCCTAATTTAAACTTCCAACTGTTGAAGAAGTTTCCCACACTCATTTTAACGTTTTCTACCAAAGAGATTGAACTAGCTGTGCTTGTTTCAGCAACTTCCAAATTTGTTTGGGTTGTTTGTGTTTGTTCTGCTGGAATTTCTGACATGATGTACTATCCTCTTATTGTTAAGACTCGATCGAGTTAGCGAGCGCGATTTTAATTGCGACTGCTAGCTATCACAAAAATTTTAGCAAATACTTGCGACTGCCGACAACTGCACGATATTTATTCCCTTCGATACATCCCATATCTATCCTGCGAGTATTGACAGCAATTCTGCTTCCGAAAGTTCAGTAATTCCGAGCGATCGAGCTTTTTCTAATTTAGAACCCGCATCCTCGCCCACAACTAAATAGTCTGTTTTAGAACTAACAGAATTAGTGACTTTACCTCCCGCTTTTTGAATCAAATCTTTAGCCTCATCTCGTTTCAGACTCGGTAGCGTTCCCGTAATTACAAACACTTTACCAGAAAAAGGCAAATTTTTGCTCGAGCCTAATTGTTGCTGATTTTTTACTTCCGATTTTAACTGCAAACCAGCAGCGTTCAACCGATCGATTAAACTTTGATTTGCTGGCACTTGAAACCACCGATAAACAGATTGAGCAATCTCCGGTCCGATGCCGCAAACACCCTCGATCGATGCAGCCGAAGCCTTAGCTAAATCTTCTACATTAGCGAACCTTTCTACCAGCAATTGAGCGTTAACGCTGCCCACATGGCGGATGCCCAACCCGTAAAGTACCCGCGACCAAGGTTGAGATTTAGACTGTTCGATCGCGCCGACCAATTTTTCCGCCAACTTGCGCCCCATCCGTTCCAAATTCATCAATTTTTCCGCAGTCAAATCGTACAAATCTGCAACAGAATTCACCAAATTGCGATCGACCCACTGCTGCACCAACTTCTCCCCAACTCCATTAATATCCAGCGCATCCCGGCTGCAAAAATGAATCAGCGAACCCCTTAAAATTGCCGGACAAGAGGTATTGATGCAGCGAGTAACCGCTTCGCCTTTTTCGCGAACTACAGGCTGTTGGCATTCGGGACAGCAAACAGGCATTTCAAAAAATCGAGCATTTTGCGGGCGAAGTTCCGGCAAAACTCGCACAACTTCTGGTATGATTTCCCCAGCTTTTCTGACAACAACTGTATCGCCAATATGGAGATTGAGGAGAGCAAGTCGATCGCTATTATGCAGCGAAGCCCGCGAAACAGTAGTCCCCGCCAACTGCACCGGTTTGAGCTCCGCCACAGGAGTTAAAGCACCCGTTCTGCCTACTTGTACGGTAACTGCTTCTACAATTGTAGGCACTTCTGCAGCGGGATATTTAAGAGCGATCGCCCAGCGCGGGAATCTCTGAGTAAAACCCAATTGCTGTTGCAGGGATAGCGAATTAATCTTAACAACAACTCCATCTGTCATGTAAGGCAAATTTTGCCGTTCCACATCCCAATATTCATAATACTCCCGCACCTCATCCAAAGAATAGCAAAGTTTGCGATTGGGATTCACCTTAAATCCGATTTCCCGCAACAATTCCAAAGACTCCCACTGCGTTTTGACACTCACCTCCTCGTTACCAGGCTCTGCCTGGTAACGCAGCTCGCGAGGCTCTGCCTCGCCTTCCCCCGCACCTAAATAAAGCGTATAAGCAAAGAAATCCAAGCGCCGCTTATCAACAATTTTAGAGTCTAATTGTCGCAGCGTACCCGCTGCAGCATTGCGAGGATTAGCAAACAATTGTTCCCCCGCTTGTTCCCGTTCCCGATTAATTTCTGCAAACACAGCTAGCGACAAAAAAGCCTCGCCTCGCACTTCCACAATCGGCGGAGGATTGTCTGAATTCAGCTTTAAAGGAATCGATCGAATCGTTTTGACATTTTGAGTAATATCTTCACCGGTAATGCCATCTCCCCGCGTGACACCTCTAACTAAAATCCCATTTTCATAAGTTAGCGCTAAGGCAGAACCATCAATTTTTAACTCACAAACATAAGACACCCCCCCCAGCCCCCCCTGACTAAGGGGGGGAGCAATTTCTGTTTCCTTGTCCGGTTCCCCCCCTTGGTAAGGGAGGGTGAGGGGGGGTAAAACTCGCTGCCAGCGTTCCTGCCACTTAGCAAATTCCTCAAGATTAAAAGCATTTTCCAAACTGTAGAGGGGGATATTGTGCTTGACGCTAAAAAATTTAGCGGCCGGCTTTTCTCCTACTCTCTGAGTCGGACTTTCTGCTGTTATTAAATGCGGGTAATCGGATTCTAATTCTTGCAGTTCGCGGTAAAGTCGATCGTACACCTCATCTGCCATCAGCGGCGCATCCAACACATAATAAGCATAGCTAGCTTCCTGTAGCTGTTGCCTCAACTTTGCAATTCTCTGTTCGATTTCGCCTTGCATGGGATTTGGGTTGTTCACAACGGTCGATCGATTACTCAAACACATACAACACACAGCTTAGCATTTTTTGCCTCCACTTGCGTCCGCCTGCGGTTGTATTTTTGACCGATATCAATATATGGTTGCTGAAGGGGCCTGTTGGATCTTTAAAAAAAACAGGCATCCTAATTTAATTGAAAATCGAATTTGCTAATGTGACTCCAAAGTAACAAACTCTGCGATCGCCAATGACCGACCAACACCCGAAATTGTCACTTTCTTGTCACATTTGCCATCTTAGCTAGAAATATAGCGGTTAGTAACATAGGAGTGCCATCCGCTGTAAAGCAACAAAAGCATCCACTTACTCAACAACTCTACTGAGGAAAGCTATGGATTGGCAGAAGATTTTTCATTGGATTTATGTAGCGGGGATGGCAATAGGTGCGCTGCACTTTATATCGCTGAGTAAAAACCCGCGGGGAGTTCCCAAATACGAATACTTGGTAGCTGCTTTTATTCCGATTTGGTCGGGATTGGCTTATTTATCCATGACTTTACCGCAGGGTAATTTAGAACAGGGAAAAATTGCCGTTGCCGGTCAAATTGCCCACTATGCTCGCTATTTGGATTGGGTTGTCACCACCCCGTTGTTGCTGTTAGCTTTATCTTGGACGGCGATGCACTATATTTCCAAAGATTGGGCGCTCATCGCTTCCTTGATGATGACACAAGTTATCGTAGTTGCTTGCGGTTTGATTGCCGATCTTTCCGCAGTTCCTTGGGTAAGATACTTGTGGTATATCAACGGCGTGGTTGCTTTTTTAGTCGTCCTTGGGGGAATTTGGGGACCTTTACGCGCCAAAACCCGCAGTCAAGGCGCTGAACTTTCTAACTTTTACGATAAACTCACAACCTATTTTACTGTGTTGTGGATTTGCTATCCCATTGTGTGGATTATCGGACCGAGCGGTTTTGGTTGGATAAATCAAACCTTTGATACCTTCTTGTTCTGCTTGATTCCCTTTTTCTCCAAAGTGGGATTTAGCTATTTGGACTTGCACGGTTTGCGCAATTTGCATAGCTCGACATCGCAAACTAATTCCGAGCATTTAGCAGGTAGCGCGTTCCAATTTCTGGAAAGCATCACCGCTTTTTGGACGCCCCAGCGGTTGCGATCGCGCAGAAGAGTTTAATATCTGGAGATAGCACAATGAATCAGCCAATTGGACGGACTTGTTGGGCGATCGCTGAAGGCTATATTCCCGCCTACAGTAACGGCCCGGAACCGCAATTCACCAGTCATGAAACTGTATGTATTTTGAATGCGAGCGATCGAGATGCCCGGATTGAAATTACAATCTATTATAGCGACAGAGAACCTGTCGGACCTTATCGAGAAACTGTTCCAGCACGACGTACCAAACATATCCGATTTAACAATCTTCAAATCCCAGAACCAATTCCGCTAGATACTGATTTTGCCAGCGTAATTGAGTCTGATGTACCGGTTGTCGTGCAACATACTCGCTTGGATTCGCGACAAGCAGAAAACGCTTTGCTCAGTACGATCGCCTATGCTAATAATTAGGTAGAAAACTCGGTAAAAAAGGGAGATAATTAAATTGCGAAATTTTTTTTGGGTGACGGGGTTTGCTGCGGCGATCCTTGCCAGCGGGTTAAGCGGTTGCGACAATAGCGCGATCGAATATTTGCCTCGCTTGCCGCAAGTTAATATCCCTCAAAACAAATCTCAAACACCCGAACTTTCTCCCCAGTCTGCCAATACTGCCAAAATTGAAGAGGGTATTCGCCAAAGTATCAACCAAGTCCGCCAAAAAGAAGGACTAAAACTGCTAGAAAGCGATCGAAAACTTGCAGGAGTTGCCCGCAACTACAGCCGATATATGGCAGAACAAAACTTCTTCAGCCATACCGGAATTGACGGGAGCACTCCATCTCAACGAGTCGAAGCTGCGGGAATTATTTACTGGGTAGTCGGTGAAAATTTGTTTCGCGGCACAAACGTACCTCAACCTGTAGAGATAGCGGTCAAAGGTTGGTTGGAAAGTCCCGGACATCGCGAGAATATATTGCGTCCGTTTTATACAGAGACTGGGGTAGGTGTTTGGCGAGTTAAGAATACTTATTACATCACTCAATTGTTTTTGCGGCGTTAAGTTCGAGTTGCTTTCTCCCGCAACTTGAGTTTCAATTCCGATATCAATGTAACTGGAATTGCCAATGTCAGCTAAAAAATTAGTTTCGGCGGTGTCGATCTGGATAAAAATTACCCTAGGCTCATTGCTATTATTATTGGCTGCGATTTTAATTTTATTGCCAATTTTAACTTTTTGGCGCGTACCTTCATTTTGTATTGGCAATGATGCGCTTTGGTTTGCGTGCTGGCAGTATGCGCCGCAAGGTTTTTTTATTAAGTTTAATCCGATTTCATTGTTCGCGATCGCATCTTTCATCGGGTTGCTCGGAATTGGGATTTTACCAAAACTGAAACTCAGTCAAAACAGACACAATAACAGAAATTGAGTGCCAATGAAACTAGGACAATGGTTGGGATTGTTGGCACTGGTTGCCTCATTTTATATCCTGTGGCAAATTCGCCAATTAATATTGTTATTATTTACATCTGTAGTTTTGGCTGTCGCAGTCAACCGACTGGTACATCGGTTTCAAAAATCTGGAGTCAAGCGGATTGTGGCTGTGTGGCTGAGTCTGGGAATTGCGATCGCATTGTTAGTCGGTTTTTTCTTGCTAATCGTGCCGCCTTTTGCCGAACAGTTTCAACAATTGATAGCGCTTTTTCCTGCGGGACTCGCTCGCATTCAGGAAGGAATTAATTGGATCGAGGAGCGCATTACTGGGTCGAATTTGCTACAAATGCCAGATACTAATGGGTTCCTGGAGCAACTGCAACCTTTGGGTAGGAATTTATTGCAGCGATCGATCGCGCTTTTTACAAACTCCTTGAATACGATATTAGAATTATTGCTAGTATTGATTTTAACCTTGATGTTGCTAGTTAATCCCCGTCCGTACCGTCAGGCTTTTGTGCGGTGCTTTCCCTCATTTTACCGCGATCGAGTTGATGAAATTCTTTCTCTTTGCAATGAAGGTTTGAGCAGTTGGACGGCTGGGGCTTTAATTGAAATGGTATTTATTGCTGTTCTTAGCGGCATCGGGTTGTGGTTTTTGCAAGTTCCGCTCGTATTGGCTCATGCATTTTTGGCAGGTTTGCTGAATTTTATTCCGAATATTGGTCCGACCTTAAGTGCTGTTTTTCCTGCAGCGATCGCATTTCTTGATGCTCCTTGGAAAGCCGGAGCAGTATTAATTTTATATATCATTATTCAACAAATTGAAAGCTACTGGTTGACTCCAACCGTGATGGCAAAACAAGTGGCGCTATTACCTGCAATTACTCTCACTTCTCAAATCTTTTTTGCTAGTTTGTTTGGTTTTTTGGGGCTGTTGGTGGCATTACCATTAACTGTTGTGGCTAAAACTTTGATTGAAGAAGTGTTGTTTAAAGATATTCTCGATAAGTGGAACTATAAAAACAACGATTAAAGCGATAGAAAAGGGCTGCAAAACTTAAGCTATGTTTGAGTTTGTAGTGTGGACTTCAGTCCGCAACATCCTAAGGACTTCAGTCCTTACTGCGAACCTGAATGCAGACTAAAGTCCTTACTGCGAAACGTTTTTGATTGCTGTCGATCGAACGCAATATTATTTCCCTTTTGGAGCGAAAGCAAAGGCAGGTGTCAACCGACGGAACAGAGATTTTTGCGGCTGTTGAACCTCAGATATTTGGGAATAACAGTTGCGAATTAAATTTGCTACTAATCCCGTCCAACCTGTTTGATGGTTGGCTCCCAATCCAGCACCGTTATCTCCGTGGAAATATTCGTAAAACAGCAGCAATTCGCTCCAGTGCGGGTTAGTTTGAAATAGCGAATTTCCCCCATGAACCGCACGGTGATTTGCACCGTCTCGTAAAAAGATTTTTATCAATCTTTGGGAGATTTCTGTTGCTACTTCTGCCAAATTCATCAATTGACCGGAACCCGTCGGGCATTCAACCTGAAAATCCTCCCCTAAATAGGAATGAAATTTTTGCAAAGATTCAATGATTAAGTAATTCATCGGAAACCAAACCGGGCCGCGCCAGTTAGAATTTCCCCCAAACATTCCGCTAGTAGATTCGGCGGGTTCGTAATCAACTCGATGCTGCTGTCCGTCGATTTCAAAAATGTACGGATGGTCGGCATGAAATCGAGAAACCGATCGAATTCCATAGGAACTTAAAAACTCTGTTTCATCCAGCATTCTTTGCAAAATTGATTTGAGTTTTTCAGGGCTGACGATCGCGAGCAAGTGTTTATTTCCGCTGCCCGTTAAATCTAAAGAAGCGATATTTTCTTGGAGGTGCGGGCGATTTTTGATAAACCACTCAAAGCGTTTTCTAAAACCTGGGAAGCTATCTAACACATTGGCATCGAGGGTTTCTACGGCAAACAATGGAACCAAACCTACCATCGATCGCACTTTGAGATGGTGTCGTTCTCCATGAGGTAAATGCAAGACATCATAGAAAAATTTGTCGGCATCATCCCACAAGTTGATATTAGTTTCACCGATCTGATGCATCGCATCGGCAATATAGAGAAAATGCTCGAAGAATTTGCTGGCAATATCTTCGTAAGCTGGGTTAGTTTTGGCTAATTCCAGAGCAATAACCAGCATATTTAGGGAATACATTCCCATCCAACTCGTGCCGTCAGATTGGTCGATATATCCCCCTGCTGGCAACTCGGCACTGCGGTCAAAAATTCCGATGTTATCTAACCCCAAAAAACCGCCTTGAAAAACATTGTTGCCGTTGTTATCTTTGCGGTTGACCCACCAGGTAAAATTGAGCAGCAATTTCTGAAATACCCGTTCTAGAAAATCCGTATCGCAGCGACCGTAAATCTCTCGTTCGATTTGATAAACGCGCCAAGTTGCCCAAGCATGAACGGGGGGATTGACATCGCTAAAATGCCATTCGTAGGCAGGGATTTGCCCGTTGGGGTGCATGTACCATTCGCGCGTTAATCGCTGCAATTGTCGCTTGGCAAAATCGGGGTCGATCGTTGCTAGTGGAATCGCATGAAATGCTAAATCCCAAGCTGCAAACCAGGGGAATTCCCATTTATCCGGCATCGAAAGAATGTCATCATTATAAAGATGAATCCATTCTCGATTTCTGGCATTATTTCGCTGGGGAGAAGGTTGGGCGGGGTCGCCCTTCAACCAGTCTTCTACCACATAGTAATAAAATTGTTTTGTCCACAACATCCCAGCAAATGCTTGCCGCTGTAAGTTGCGCGCATCTGCTGAAAAATCACCGGGCGAAATCCGTTCGTAAAATTCGTCTGCTTCTTGCTGGCGCTTGCGAAAGGTTGTTTCAAAATCCGATCCGAAAGGTTCTGCTAAATTGCCAGTATCAGTCAGTCTCAGGCGAATTGTTTGGGTTTGCCCTGCCTCAATAGTTAATTTGTAATGGACTGCTGCTTTGGTTCCGATTTTTTCTGGGTTCACGGCGTCTTTTTGTCCGCCAACGATGCAGTTATTAATCCCATCTTTCACAAAAGGAGACTGATTTTTAACTCCGTAAATCCGCTCGTAATTCGTTTCATTTTCGGTAAATAACAGCGCTTCAGGAGTCTGGCAATAAAGCCAGCGATTTCCCAAGGTTGGATGAACGGCATGAATTACATTTGTTTGCACTTGCTTGAGAACTGGCTTTTCGCAGTTTTCGTGCCAAGACCAAGTATTGCGAAACCACAATGTCGGCAGCAAGTGGAGGGTTTTAGTTTCAGCCGATCGATTAATAATTCTAACTTCGATCGAAATATCTTCATCGGATTTTTTGGCATATTCAACAAATACATCAAAATATTCGTTGTTGTTAAAAATGCCAGTATCTGCCAGTTCAAACTCTGGATCGCGATAACCCCTGCGCTGGTTTTCAGAAACTAATTGTTCGTAAGGAAACGCCTGTTGCGGGTATTTGTAAAGGTATTTCATGTAGGCATGAGATGGAGTATTGTCAAGATAAAAGTAATACTCTTTAACATCTTCCCCGTGATTGCCTTCAGGGCCGGATAGACCGAAAAGTCGTTCTTTCAGGATCGGATCTCGTTCGTTCCAAAGGGCGATCGCAAAACACAATCTTTGATGGTTATCTGAAATTCCACCAATTCCATCTTCTCCCCAACGATAGGCGCGCGATCGGGCTTGTTCGTGGGGAAAATAGTCCCAAGCCGTGCCGTTGGAACTGTAATCTTCGCGCACGGTTCCCCACTGGCGATCGCTTAAATAAGGCCCCCACCTGCGCCAATAAGCTTGGCGGTTGCGGTCTGCTTCGAGTCTTTTTTCTTCAGCATTCATGAGTTTTATTTATTTAAATTTCAGGGATTACAACAGAGGTTTAAAAAACAGTCCCAATTGACCGATTGCCCTTTGCGCGATCGGGCGATTTTTCCATTCTGAATGAGTCACGCAGCGACTTTTCGCCCAAGAATCTCTAAAAAAACTGTCGATTTTATCGATAAGTTGGGAATTGGCAGTAGAAACATTTAATTCGTCGTTGTGATAGTAGCTGCGGGGGTCAAAATTAGCGCTTCCCGTACTCACCCAACCATTATCAATTAAAGCAACTTTGGCGTGCATCATGCTGGGTTGGTATTCGCAAATTTGCACTCCTGCTGCTAGCAAATCCCCGTACAATTCGCGAGAAATCAAACGGACGATCGGCTTATCATTGTGCTTTCCCATCGCGAGCACGCGCACGTCAATGCCCTGTTTTTGAGCTTGAATAAGCAATTGGCGCGTATTCGGATCTGGGAGAAAATAAGGACTGCCAATCCAAATCCGCTGCCTCGCTGCCAAAAAGCTAATTTGAAACAGCATCCGCATCGTCGATTCACTTAATTTTGACGTATCATTCGTCACAAAAAGTTTGCTATCTGTTTCTTCTGAAGCTGGCTTAATTATGTACTTTACATCCTTTCTCAAATCGATCGTGCCGCCAGTATAAGCCCAGTTCTGGATAAAATTACCCTTTAAAATGCGGGCAACTTCTCCTTCATAGCTAACCTCAAAATCCAGCCAAGGAGCGGCATGGCCACTTTCTGAATCGCCATCCCAATCATCTGAAACTCCGGCACCTCCAAGCATTGCCTGTCGGTCATCAATTAACAATAGTTTGCGGTGCGTGCGAGAATTATATTCTAGGGGCGATCTCCAATCGAATTCGCGGAAAAAATGCACTTCTATACCCGCTTGCTGCAACCTTTGCCAATACTTGTCAGGCATAGAATTAGTGCCCAAATTGTCGATTAAAAGTTGCACTCGCACTCCGGCACTAGCGCGATCGATTAATGCTGCTGCAAATTCATTCGCACGGCGGCCGGGAGTCATGTAGTATGTTTCAAAATGGATGGTGCGTTGAGCGCGACGGATAGCATTTAAGCGAGCCTCATAAATCGCATCTGCCCCCACCCAAAAACCCGTCAATTTACCGCTAGTTGCTAAAGCATTCGACAAACTCACTACCAGCAGCGGAAAGCGCGGATCTGCCAAACTAGGGACATTTTTAACTCGGTAACTTGGTTCCTGGCGGAACAATCTTCGGAGGTAAAGAAATCCCCAACCAGCACCGAACAAAGCAAGCATACCACCGCCCAACCACCGCAGCATATTTTTGTTAAACCGTCGCAATTTACTGATTTCTAATCGTGCCATTTATCATCACTGTAGGTTTGCGCGGAAACTCAGTTTCTAGGATAATTATCAAGCTGACCATGCTTCGCGAAAATCTGCATGCAGCGTTAATCCGCCGTCGATAAACAGCGTTTGTCCGGTAATATAAGTCGCTTCATCGGAAGCTAAAAAAGCAACTGCTGCTGCCATTTCTTCAGCAGTTCCCGCACGACGCATCGGGATGTGACTTTCTACAATAGCTTTCTGTTCGGGGTCATCCGTCCACGCTTCATTAATCGGCGTGATGGTAGCTCCAGGCGCGATCGCATTTACTCGAATCCCCCGATCGGCATACTCCAAAGCTAAAGTTTTAGTCAGGTTTTCCATGCCGCCTTTGCTGATAGAATAGCTGACATACATCGGTCGGGGAATGATTTCGTGAACGCTGGAAATATTAATAATTACTCCAGCAGAGTTGCGAGAAAGAAAGTGTTTGATAGTTTCCCTAGCGCAGAGGAAAGCACCGCGCAAATTTACGTTAATTACTCGATCGAAATCATCTGTTTTCAGTTCGTGGGATGGCGATTCTGTCTGAATTCCGGCATTGTTGATTAAAATATCCAAACTGCCGAACCGATCGACTGTAGTGTCAATCATTTTGATAATGTCTGCTTCTTGAGAGACATCACCTCGAACTAACAAAGACTTAACACCGCAATTTTCGATATCTCCACAGGCTTTTTGCAGGGCGATTTCTTCTGTTTCCTCAGCACCTTCTGGACTCGATCGGTAGTTGATAGCAATGTTAGCTCCTTCTTGGGCGAGGCGGATGGCAATTGCTTGTCCGATTCCCGAACTTGCTCCCGTAATTAGGGCATTTTTCTGCTGCAATCCTTTCATGATTGGTAATGGGTAATTGGTAATAGGTAATTGCTAATAAATTGTGATGCTTAGCAATTAGTATTTCTTCATCGCAGATTTGCAGGAACGGTTTCAGGAACAACCCAATAATAAATCGTGTGCCGCCGTCCTCCCGTTGATTCGACTTGCACAACTCGTTCTGGTTTCCAATCTCCCATCGCGTAGTTATGAGACACAACGCGCGTACCAGGTTTGAGTTCTCGCAATAGTTTGGGTCGCAGTCTTAAGTTCACATCTGCCAGCAAATATAGCGTCACTACAGTTGCGTTACTGAGGTCGGCATCGAATAAATCTTGCTGGTAAAATTGAACTCGATCGCCCACATTTGCTTGTTGAGCATTTACTTGACTGCGCCGCACGAGTTCTGGATTAATTTCGATTCCAGTTGCGCGGCGGACATTGTATTTTTGGGCTGCCGTAATTGGAATTCTCCCATCACCGCTACCGAGGTCGTATAACACATCATTGCTGTTAACTTTTGCCAGTTCTAACATGGCGTTAACTACAGGTTGTGGCGTGGGAACAAAAGGAACTTCTCCGATCCGCCGTTGGGGTGGAATTGGGGCCGCAGGTGTTGGATTTTGGATTTGATTTTGAGTTTGAATAATCCTCGGAGTTTGAGCTTCTGCTTCAAAATCGCGTTGCTGCGCGCATCCAATTATCGGCATATTGGCAATGCTGATTCCGGCGATCGGCAACAACAGAATGCGGGGAAATTTCATAACTTTTTTCTCCCTGGTACTTGCATAAAATAAAATTTTGGGGAAAGCAAGTCAATTGATTGATTGATTAGCCTGTTAAAAGGTAAAGTGTTAATCTCTGGTTGACTTAAAGGGAGTAACGATCGCTCTCCCTATCTTGATGTTCGAGGCTAAATGTGACCAGAAAGTGACAATCCGCGATTGAATTTATTGATTTGTATATTTGTAGGTTGGGTTGAACAGAAATCTTGCACTATTTTCGATAAACTCGTGGGGTTCAAGGTAGCAATCGCATAACGAGTTTGAGGTCAAATAGCAGCATATTCGATTGCTATGCCAGAAAGGTTTCCCAACAGGTTCTCTGCAGGGACAAGGCGCTGCCCATAGGTGTCAACTTAATACCATTTTTTTAAAGTTATGAGAGACTTTCGCAAACAGGGAAAGGAGATAATTACAACGTCTTGTCGCCCTCGATCTCTATCGGATCTTTAGAAAAATGGTATAAGGTCAAACCCTTTCAGAGAGTACTGTTTGGCGATTCAGACCAGATCCCCCCTAGTCCCCCTTAAAAAGGCAGGGCTGTTTCATTCTTTTGTAGGGTTTGACCTCCAAGTCGGATAACGAGCGTAGCATATTCGACTTGGAGGTCAAAATGCCCCCCGTGGCTGCCCCGGGTAGGCACGGGGGCACTACCCCTACAAAAACCTCGTTTTCCGGAGAATGAAACAGCCCTGCTTAAAAAGGGGGGAACAAGACTTTCCTCAACCCAACCTACGTAAAGGTAGTTCTATTTGAAAAATAGAACCTTTTCCCACTTCACTTTTCACGCTTAAATTCCCACCATGCGCTGCGATGATTTGTTGCGCGATCGCAAGTCCCAAACCAAAACCGCCCGTCTCCCTAACCCGTTCTTTATCCACTCGATAAAATCGTTCAAAAATATGCGGTAAATCTTGTTTGGGAATGCCAATACCATTATCTTCAACTTGAATAATTGCCCGATCGCCAGATGCAAAGAGGCGCAAATTCACCATGCCGCCAGCGGGCGTATATTTACAAGCATTGTTGAGCAGATTACCTACTGCTTGACGCAGCAAATCTGGTTCTGCCAGCACCACAATCTCTGCAAAAGGCAAGTCGCTTTTGAGATCCAAATGTTGAGCAGCAGTAGCAGTAGTTTGGCAATCTACCAACTCTCCGAGCAAATCTGTTAGGTCAACTGCTGTTAAATCTTTCGGTAATAAACACTCAGATTGGCGCGCTAAAAATAGTAAATCTCCAATCAATAAATTCATCAATTTAGCAACATCTACAATCTTTTCCAATCGCAAATATTTGGCAGTAAGATCGCCAATTGGAGCGAGCAATCCCACTTGAGCGTTACTGAGAATTGCCGCCAAAGGAGCGCGCAATTCATGGGAAGCATTGGCAGTGAATCGCTGGAGTTGTTCGTAGGATTCAAGAATCGGCCGCATTGCCAACCCGCCTAAAAACCATCCAGCAATACCGATCGCCCCTAACGCAATTAATACGGTCAATATTAATATTAAAAGAAAGTTTCTTAGAGATTCTTGGAGGCCAGTCATCGGCATTCCTATTTGAAGATAGCCGATCGCTCGTCCGCCGTGCGTAACTGGCAGAGTCACCTGGCGCAGCCAAATAACATTAGGTTTGGTTCCCGTATAATTATCGGCAGTTTTAATTGTTGTAAATTCCCAAGTTTCATTTAACTGTTCTGGGGCAGCAGCACCAAAAAACTGTTTCAATTGTTTAGATCGATCGTACCAACGCCCGTAGGCAATTTCACTATCCGGCGGCGGTGGATTGTTGCCCAACAGCGGCACGGAATCCAGAATTACTCGACCTTGACCTCGCTCCATTTCGTACTCTACATTTGCTGCCATTACTCTGGCTTTTTTGTAAAGCAATCGATCGAGTCTCTCTAACTTTTCATTGGCTTCCTGATAGTAAATTGCCCCGCTAAAAACAACTAGAATACTGCCCATTGCCAGCGCAAACCAACGCGCTAAATTGCGACGGCTGCGATCGAACATTTCGTGACGTGCATTTATTCTGGGCATCAGCGATCGAACCTGTTAATTTTTAGGATTAATTCGATAACCCATGCCATAAACCGTTTCAATCCAATCTGCCGCACCGACTATTTTTAAGCGTTGCCGGAGTCGCCGTACCAGGGTAGTTATGGCATTACTTTCCGGTTCGCTTCCCCATTCCCATAAAGCTTGTTCGATCTGATTTCGACTTAAAATTTGACGCGGGTGGCGCATCAGGTATTCTATCAGGTGAAACTCGCGAACGGATAACTCAACTGTTGCTTGTTCCCGTTTCGCTGTTAGGGTTGCTTTGTGCAGTTGCAAGTCTCCAAGTTTCAGCAGATCTCCCTGCCAAACAGGCGATCGCCTCGATAGCGCCCGCACCCTTGCCAGCAATTCAAATATATCAGTTGGTTTGACCAAATAATCATCGGCACCTGCATCTAAACCTGTCACTTTATCAAAAGTAGTATCTTTTGCTGTCAGGATCATTACAGGTGCGGTTTTGCCTGCTTGTCGGTACTGACGGCAAAGATCCAATCCGCAAATCCGCGGCAGCATCCAATCTAAAATTAGCAAGTCGTATTCCCTTTGATATAGAGCCGACTGGGCGATCGAACTGTCACTCAAACCATCTACAATATGTCCGGCCCCCGATAATGCTGCACGCAAAGGTTCCAATTGATTGGGATCGTCTTCTACCAACAATATTCGCATCAATTTCGCCTCCACTCGATCGCTTTACTGTTCAGCGTAGAGAAACAGATGCAGTAAAACGTCTTCCACAGGTAGGATTTCATTGCGAATTGTTAATGGTTAATTAGTAATTGACAAGTGGTAATTGATAATTGCGCAATTCTCCCACTCTCGGGACTGACACGAGGCATTTTTCAATCTCTTACTCGCAGCGTTGGTGTTAGCCTCGCGTAACGATAGTTTTTATACTACGCTCGTTATTTGAGTA
Organism: Oscillatoriaceae cyanobacterium Prado104; assembly: GCA_025454405.1. Classification (GTDB taxonomy): domain Bacteria; phylum Cyanobacteriota; class Cyanobacteriia; order Cyanobacteriales; family Microcoleaceae; genus Microcoleus. The sequence continues at coordinate 18,464 of JALOON010000058.1, forward strand.
AGAGGTCGCACCCTGCAATCCCCCTCTTTTTTCTTCCTTCTTCCTTCTTCCTTCTACTTAATTAAACGAGTTTGCTCTTTATGTTTCGCCATCGATGGTTGCATTTATTACACTCTCTGGGGCTGGAATTTTGGCTGCCCCTGCCTTTTTTGGGCGTTTTCTTTTGGTTTGGCGGTAACTTGATGGCAAAAGAGGCATTGAGTCGATCGTACACTACAGTAAATCAGCTACCAGCCGATACTCAATTAGAGGTTAAACTATCACTAACTGTTGTGCTAATTCAAGCTACGATTAATAAGAGCGAAGCAGTTACTTTTGTTGCAGTGAAAACGACTGATTCAACTCTGAAAAAGTTAGAGTATGAGTTTCCATTTACCGATATCAGTCAGGTAGAAAGCGCGATCGCTCGCGAGTTAAATATGTCGATCGAGCAAACTAGGAAGTTAGTACGCTATCAGATTCAAGATTAGCAAAACAGATTAATTTCTACTTTGATTTTCGGCGGCGCATCAACCAAACTCCTACACCCAAAAATAACGCGACTGACACAAATATAGAAATAGGTCTGAGGAATTTTTCTACAAGTTGATAATTCTGACCCAACACAAAGCCTGCATAAGTTATGACTCCTACCCACAAACCTGTGCCGGCAGCCGAATAAAGTAAAAAGGGTAGCAAAGGCATCCCCTCAAAACCGGCGGGAATAGAAATGTAAGTCCGAATACCTGGAATTAAGCGACCGAAAAACACGACTATTCCGCCGTATTTGCCAAACCAGTGCTTGGATTTATCGATATCTTCGCCGGACAAGTTTAGCCATTTACCGTGTTTTTCTACCCACTTTCTCATCCGTTTTTTGCCCACAAATTGACCTATGCGATACCAAAACATAGCGCCGATAACTGTTCCAGTGCTGCCGGCCAATACGACGTAAGGAAAACTCAATTCACCTCGATAAGCAGCAAATCCCGCTAAGGGCATAATGATTTCTTCCGATACTGGCGGAAAGAAGTTTTCTAGCAGCATCAAAAAGGCAATACCCAAGTAGCCTAAAGAAGAAATAATATTGACAATCCAATCGAGCATAAAAATATTTCCAACTAACAATACAACATTTTTACTACTGTTGTGCGATCGATTTTTCGGGCGTGTTTTTGGGCTTATTAGATCCCCCCCAGCCCCCCTTAAAAAGGGGGGGGCAAGAGTTTACAAGTTCCCTAAAGGGCAGTAAGAGTTTACAAGTTCCCTAAAGGGCAGTAAGAGTTTACAAGTCCCCCTTTTTAAGGGGGATTTAGGGGGATCTAAATCTCAAGGATCGGCTTAAAAACGGGCTCAAACCCTCTTTTGAATAGCGCTTGAGGACATATTCGCGTAAGCCTCAATCTTGTGCTGCAACCGTTCGGTTTCTTCCATCATTTTTTCAATGCCAACTTCCTCGATCGCTTTCACGTAGTTAATCTTGATTTCTTCTAGCAAATCTACAAGTAGAGTTTGCAATTCCTGAAGATTGTGTTTTTTCTGCAACTCCTCCTCTAACGCATCTTGAAAATTGCGACTCAACCGGGCGGTAATTTCTGCAGCTACCGGATCTTCTAAAGTATTAACTAGATTGTTGTAGGCAATTTTTGAGAAAGATTTTGCTACATTTTCTGTCAGTTGGGAAGGTAGATAGTTAAATCCCGGTAAATTTTGCAATTGCTGCCAACCTGGAAATTGATTCAGCGTACTGACAATACTGTGATGCACCAAATTTTCAATATCGGGTTGCACTTTGGGCAACACGTCATAAACTCCGACATTGACTAAACGAGTAGTAATTGCCTCTACCTCATCTGTTTCATTTACCTGTATGTAAGGTTGGCGAGTTTCTGGATGAAAAATCCAGCGAACAACTTCTCCCAGTTGAATCGATTTTTGCATTTGGTCGATAACTTGAATCCCAACCATTTCTGTTAGTTCGGCAGCAAATCCAATGACAAAATCTCGCTGCGCTTCTGCCCGCACCGGTTCCAGATTTAAGAAACCTGTATGGTACAGGCGAATTGCTACGGGAATCACTCGCAACCACCGCCAAAACGGCAACAGCAAGAACAAATCGTACCAACGCCGCAGCATCGCTTCCAGCCAATTTACCTCGGGATGGCGGCGCTGAATGGAGGCAATTCGCGATAATAAATCGAGAGCAAACACCAAGATAAACGGCAGATCGATCGCCCAAAAATAATCAATAAATTTGCCAAATTGACCGACATCTCGGTAGTAGTTTGTTTGAATTAAAGGCTTGATTTTAGCGTTCCAAAAAGCTATTTCTTGCTGCCAATCAGCTCGATCGAGATAAGCGGAACTCCAAAAAGTAGCAAAAGCATCGCGGGCAGAGTTTTCCCCGGTTCGCTGGCGGATTTCATCTTTAATCTTTGCTAAAATCCTGCTTTTGTTCGTTACTTCAAACGGGTTATCTTCAATCAGATTGACGCTGCTGTTTCGCAGTCGATCGAGTTGGTTTTCCACCTGGGGCGATCGCAATCCCGTTGCTACAACCTGCGCTTCTAATTCCTCCACTTGTCGCAGATAATTTTCAGTCTCAAAATGGGGGCGAATTCCCTTAATTGGATCGTAAAACTCGGTCAAACCGGGAATTGTTTGCAGGTAAAAATCGCGTCCGTACAGGTAGCTGGTGTCAAAAAATACCAGCAATAAATTAATTAGGGCGAAAATAGCGATCGCGCGTTCTCGCCAAGGATGGCGGCGTTCAAAATAGGGTCGATTCTTGGACATTTTTAATTCAAAACAAGGGTATTAAGACGGTTTGAGTTGCTGTTTCCAGTCACCGCAGAAGTTGAGTTAGGACGGTTTTGTATCCAGGCAAATAAGGCGGCAGAAACAACCAAAACTAAGGTGATGCCCGTTACGAGTTGAAGCATGATACTGTAGCGCATAACAAACTGTTGACAGTTACGAAGGAAGAAGGAAGAAGGAAGAAGGAAGAAGAAGGAAGAAGAAGGAAGGAAGAAGGAAGAAGGAAGAAGGAAGAAGGAAGAAGAAGGAAGGAAGGAAGAAGGAAGAAGGAAGAAGAAGGAAGGAAGAAGGAAGAAGGAAGAAACAAGAAATAAAAAGGAAGAAATAAGAAGGAGGAAGGAAGAGTTGCTAATTGTCCGCTGAAAGGTAATCGAGTGTTGTAACTATTAGCCATTAACTATTAGCCATTAGCACTTAAACTAAGTTGAAATGTTCTAAGTGAACGTTGGTAACAGGAACGTCAAGTTCGTGCAAAGCTGCTTCCACTTGGTCCATCATTTTGGGTGCGGCACAAATAAAGTAATTCCTCGTTCCTCGCTGTTCGGGAATGTAACGTTCCAGCAATTCTTTATCTACATAACCCGTTTCTCCCGACCAATTTTCCGGCGGATTTCTCAGAACGTGAATTACCGTCAGATTTAACTCTTCCTTTAACAGATCCAGTTCTTCGCGGAAGGTGATATCGTCCCAAGATTTGCTGGCATAAATTAACAAATAAGGGCGTTCGTCTTTCCGTTCGACAGCAGTTACCAACATACTCATCATCGGAGTAATGCCGATACCGCCTGCAATTAAAACAAATCCGGCAGAATTTTGATAGCGGTCTGTGGTAAACACTCCATAAGGGCCGTCGAGATAGGCTTTAGTTCCGGGTTTTACGTCCTTAATTGTGTTGGTAAAATCTCCCAAAGCTTTGATGCTAAATGCGATAAGATCGGTGCGATCGCCAATTGAAGACATGGAAAAAGGATGTTCCCGCATCCTGTAAGGCGAGATTTCCAAGGTAATCCAAGCAAATTGACCGGGTTGAAAGGCAAAACCTTCATGTCCTCTAGGACGCAAGGCCAGCGTCCAAACATCGCCTCTTTCCGGGCGCACTTGTTCGACTAAATAAGTTTTTTTCAGCATGAACCAAGGCTTCACTAAGCGAATGTAAACGAACAACCAAAGTGCGCCTAAAATTAGCGCAGACCACAATACACTCTTCCAAAACAATCCCAAATAGTTACCCACTCCCAAAGCATGAAACAATCCTAAAACCAGCGCCACAACTGCTAAAGTGCCGTGCAAAGTGCGCCAAGTTTCGTAAGGAATTTTCAACTGCTGCCGCCAAATTGCAGTCACAATTAATACGATTAGTGCCAATGTTGACAGTACGGCATATCTCGCCCGCCAAGGCGCTGCGGGGAAATTCAACAGTTGAATTGTTTCCGGTCTTACCGCAAATAAAACTAGCGGGTGGATCGCAATTAAAACAACCGCCACGATCGAAATATAGCGGTGAAATTGCAGGATAATATCTATCCCGTAGGATGCTTCAATGCGATTGATGCGTGCGGTTAAAGCAAATTGCAGCGCCATCATTGCCAACCCGATAAACCCCAAGGCGACTGAAAAATCGAGCCAAAATCCCCGATCGTCAAATGGGGGATAAATCAGCAGCAACAGCAGGGGCAATAGGGTAATAAATAAGTATGCCCCTATCCAACAAAATGCTACAAAAATTGGACTTCGCATCAATAGACTTTGCATCGCAATAAATCTCCTAACTGCGCTGTCCCGAAACTTGAGATCGCCTGTTAACTTCTTCCCAATTCACCACATTCCACCAGTTATCTAAATACTCGGCGCGGCGGTTTTGGTATCTGAGATAATAGGCGTGTTCCCACACATCATTGCCCATAATTGGATAGTTGCCATCCATAATTGGGCTGTCTTGATTGGGCGTAGATACGATTTGCAATTGTCCTTGCGGGTTGCGGACTAACCACACCCAACCGCTACCGAATCGATCGCCCCCTGCTGAATTAAATTGTTTTCTAAAACCCTCAAAACTGCCAAAGGTTTTGTTAATTTCGCCTGCGATCGCACCCGTCGGTTGTCCGCCTCCATTCGGACTCATAATTTGCCAAAAAATCGTATGGTTGAGGTGTCCGCCGCCATTATTTCGTACTGTAGTGCGAATATTTTCCGGCACGCTATTTAAGTCGCGCAGCAATGATTCAACGCTTCTATTTTGCAAGTCGGGAGACTGTTTAATTGCCTCGTTGAGGTTGTTGACATAGGCGGCGTGATGTCGATCGTGATGCAATTGCATTGTTTGGGCATCAATTGCTTTTTCTAGGGCGCTGGCGGCGTAGGGTAACGGCGGTAGCTGTGCCGGTAAAGTAGCTTCGCTGTTAACAGAAGCGACGGGCGGAAAGTTAGCAGGTGTTGGTGTTGTTGTCGGCGTTTCTGTTGGAGTTGCAGCGGGAGTTGTTGTTGTCGGTTGTGACTGAGTTACTGGTGTGGCTTGACAAGAGAATAGCAGGATGACCATCCCGATTCCTACTATAAAAAATCCGAGTATTTTTCTCAAAAAGCTGTTCATAATTGTTTGCCTCACAAGTAATTGGTTTTCAAACTAAATCATTAATATCTGCAATTGTAAGGTGCGCGCTGCGCACCCCACACAAGCAAGTGGATGCGTAAGTTCTGTTAAACTGAGATCTTGCAGCATTCCCAACAATACTGTAGGGGCGGGTTCGCCAAGGATTAAAAACTTAGCAAACAGGCTAAATAAACCCGCCCTCCCCCACCGATAACCTCCAAATAACCCCCTTATTGAAAGGCGTGCAAGATCTCAGGTTAAACAAAGTCATGAAATCGCGCGGGCAAATCAAAAATCACGATCGATCCCCAGATTCCACCTATATTCATAGTTGATGCTAAATGTGACGAGAAAGTGACAGCATTATTGAGTCTGAGTGAAAGATTGACCTCCTATCTCTTGGCAGTATAAGACACGCGATAAATTACACCGTTGGTATCGTCAGTAAATAACAGCGAACCATCAGGCGCGATCGCTAATCCTACGGGTCTACCAAATTGTTCGGCACCTCCATTCATCAAAAACCCCGTAATAAAATCTTCAAATGCCACGGGTTGACCGTTTTGAAATCTGACTCGCACGAGTTTGTATCCTGCAGGCGGGTTGCGATTCCAGGAACCTCGCATGGTAACAAAAGCATCGCCCCGATATTCCGGCGGAAATTGATTTGCACTGTAAAATACCAACGCTAAAGGGGCGCTGTGGGCCGTATAAGTTAGCACTGGCGCTTGAGTTTTGGCGCAGTATTCTTCCTTCGTCATCCCCTCAGGATTAGCAGATAAATAGACATCCGGCTGGCGATCGCCCCAACAAAAAGGCCAACCGTAATTTGCACCTTGTTGAATGCGATTTAATTCTTCCGGTGGTAAGTCGTTTCCCCGCCAATCAGAACCGTGGTCCATCCCCCACAGTTCGCCTGTTTGAGGGTGCCATGCAAAACCAATTGTATTGCGCAATCCTTTAGCATAAATCGCGCGTTGGCTGCCATCAGAACTTGCCCGCAATAAGGTAGCGTGTTCGTCATTTGGTTCGTCACAAGCATTGCAAGTACTGCCCACAGAAATATACAGCATTCCATCAGGACCGAAGGCTAAAGTGCGGTTGGGATGCTGTCCGGCATCGGGAATATCATCTATCAAAGTTTGCAAATTTCCTTCCGTACCATCCGGGCGCAAATCCATAGCGTGCAGCTTGGTATCGGTAACAAAATAAAGGCGGTTTCGATCGATAGTAATCCCATTAACTTGTTTGTGTCCTGACGAGACGGTGCGCTGTTCGTCAGCGCGTCCATCTCCGTTAGTATCTCTCAATGCCAGCAGGTCGCTTTGTTGGCGGCGAGTAACGTAAACTGTTCCATTAGGGGCGATCGCCAGATTGCGAGGATTCCCCAAATCTTTAGCAAAGATACTAATTTGAAATCCCGGCGGCAGTTTCAGTTGCTGCACCAAAGATTCGCTGAATTCTACTCGCTTTGGCGTTGCCAGATATCCCTCCACGCGCTCGATTCTGCCTTGTTCTGGCTGTTGGGCGCTAACGGTGAAAGCAAGTCCTAATGCTAAAGCACATCCAATAAAAAACAACCCTAATTTTACTGTGAATCTCACGGTATTTTTCCTGGGAAATTTGACGGCGATCGGGCAGAAAAAATATAGAATAGCTGCGTTTGCTGCTATTTAGAGAGCCGAACAAAAACATCAGCTCTTACGGCTAAGGTTAGATCGAAAATGGATCGATCGCATCTGGCTAGTGGAGTAGCGATCGCATACTATGTAGTTGACAAATTATGTCCAAAGTTAGATTTTGCACGTACCCCCTATTATGAAAAACCCGGTTTCTTTAAGAAACCAGGTTTCTGGGGTGTACTTTATCAATAGCGATTCAATTCGATCGGTTTCTATTGAGCGATGCCGAAACCGTATCGCTTAAATACAGCTTGAGCCTGCGGGTTTCTTAAGAATTGAGCGTAGTTACGAGCAGCTTGTTGGTTCCGGCTGGCTCTAATGACTGCCATGGGATAAACTATCGGAGAATGCAGGTTATTGGGAGCAGTTGCCGCTTGTTTTACCTGCTTGGAAACTTGGGCATCAGTTGCGTAGACAATTCCGGCATCCGAGTTACCGCTTTCTACAGTTCCTAAAACATTCCTTACCGAATTGCCGTAAACCAATTTCGATCGCACTTGCTCTAAAATTCCCAGGTTTTTAAATACTTCTTCTGCATATTGCCCCGCCGGAACGCTGCGCGGTTCTCCAACCGAAATTTTCTTGACATTGGCATTGGTTAATTGCCGGAAGTTGGTTATCCCTAACGTGGAGTTGCGCGGCACTACCAGCACCAAACTGTTAGTTAGCAAGTTGCGGCGAGTATCAGTTAAAATCAGATTTTTCGCCTGCAAAGCATCCATTTGTTTAGTAGCAGCAGAAATGAATAAATCAACCGGTGCGCCCTGCTCGATTTGTTGTTGCAGCGGCCCAGAAGCAGCAAAGTTGTAGTTGATTTTAATACCTCGATTGGCAGATTCAAATAGCGGATCGATTTCTTGAAGGGCATTTTGCAAACTAGCTGCGGCTGCGACTAGAAGCGTGGGAGATTGGGCGCTGGCGGGCGCGACAGCCTTGAAGCCAACGGCCAGCAGTAGAGTTGCCAGCAATCCGCCGAGAAAAGAGAGAATGTGTCTGCGTTTCATATAACTGGAGTTGAGCAAATAAGTTTTCGATCGTGCGATCGGAGAGAGCGAACGATTGCTTGATGCTTTGCATGAGAAAGAGAAATTCAATGTGCTATAATAGCAACTTCATGCAGCATATTTGGTATCTAAAATGCCAAAAAAAGAACCGCGAGACAACAGCTAAGGGAACAAGCTAAGCTCGATCTCTTGCCAATTCTCAGATGCTGTAATTGTTCGATCGAGAAAACACGCCTCAGTACAGCAAGCATAGAAAAGTCATCCTTTGAGAAAATAAATGCAACTCCATTCTATTTCGGGCAAGTGGCGTTTGGGCTTTGCCTTATCGCTGTTAGCTACATTGCTCTGGGGCGTTTTGCCCATTGCTTTGAAAATCGCGCTGCAAAAACTCGATGTTTATACTGTTACTTGGTTTCGTTTTTCAGTATCTTTCGGGCTGCTAGCTATTTATTTAGCAGCTAAAGGAGAGTTGCCAGAATTGAAAAAAGTTCGATCGCAATCTTGGATGCTGCTGGCGATCGCGATTTTATTTCTCTCAGGAAACTACCTGCTATTTCTCATCGGATTGGTGAAAACTTCGCCCGCCAACGCTCAAGTTTTAGTGCAACTGGCTCCTGTCTTGATGGGATTGGGAGGATTAGTTATTTTCAAAGAACGCTATACCAACCGCCAGTGGTTCGGTTTGAGCGTGATGGTAGCCGGATTTGTGATGTTTTTTCACGAAAAATTGAGGATTTTAATTGGCTCGCAAACTCATTATTTAGTTGGGAGCGCGATCGTCATCATAGCAGCAGCTTTGTGGGCGGTTTATGCTTTAGCTCAAAAACAATTGCTGCAAAAATTGCCTTCTTCCAGTATCATGTTAATTATCTACGGAGGCTGCTCTCTGTTGTTCAGTTTTTTTGCTCGGCCTCGATCGCTCTTAACTCTCAATTTTTTAGAATGGGGAATGCTGATTTTTTGCGCGTTAAACACTTTAATTGCTTACGGCGCTTTTGCGGAAGCTTTGGAACACTGGGAAGCTTCACAAGTGAGTGCGGTACTGGCTTTAACGCCAATTTTCACGCTAGTTTTTGTGACAGCAGGTTCCTCATTGTTTCCTGTGTTAGTCTCGCCAGAAATCCTCACAATTTTGGCAGTAGCGGGAGCAATTTTAGTCGTCAGCGGCTCCGCAGTCATTTCCCTGGGAAAATCTCGTTAATATTTGATATCGCGTTCGATCGATTACCCTAAAAAAACGGTTCGTAGTGTGGACTTTAGTCCGCAATCTCGATCGGACTTGCATTTACTGGTTTTTTTACTGGTTTTAAGAGTATCAATAGCCGAGAGAAAACTAAGTTACATCTCAACTATCCGTTACTTGCCGCAGCGAATCAATTTCCTTCAAAGTTTCCTCCGGATCGGACCGCAATCCGCCTTGAACGTAATTTAACTTCACTTCTTCCAACCAATCCGATAGCAGCGACTGCAATTCCCTAAGAGTTTTCTCATCCTGCAATTCCTGGCGCAAAGTTTGATTGAATTCTTGGCTGAAATTATCGATAATTTTGCGACCTTTATCGTCTTCATAGGTATTAGCTACCACGTCAACCGCAGTTTTAGCTAAATAATTCGCTAGCTGTTCCGTCACTTCTTTTGGCAAAATATTTACAGGCGAAAAAGTTTGCAGGATTTGATAAAAATCTGACTGTTTGATAGTCGCCTCCAGATTGTGGTGCAGCAAAGTTTCCAAACCGGGCTGCACTCGCGGCAAAACTTTATAAATTGTCAGTTCCAAAATTCGGTTGGTAAGTTGTTCGATCGTATTTTCTTGATTGACGTGAAGGTAAGGTTGTTCTTGCAACAATACTCGCGCTGCCTCGCCCTGTTCGATCGAACTTTGAGCTTGATTGATAAACCGCACCATCATGTATTCCGACATGGTATCGGCTAAATAAGCTACAGGTTCGTAAGTAATTTGAGCAAACGGGCGATCGAGATTTACCAAACCGGATTTGTGCAGGCGCACCAATACGGGCAAAATCCGCCACCCCCGCCAAATCGGAATTAGCAAAAATATTTCGTACCAGCGCCTCAGGACAAAATTAAACCAGCTTACTTCCGGTTTGCGCCTGGTGTGAAACAGACTTTTTATTAAAAATTCTACTCCAAAAAAACAGATAAAGAACGCATCTATGTGCCAAAAGCGATCGCCACTTTTCAAGTATTCGGGATTGGGAAAACTTGGAGCGATACCCGCGATCGGATCGTAAGCTTTAGCTAAACTGGGAACAGAGTTCTGGTAAACAGGGCGTAACTGCAAATAAGTGTAATGGAAAATTACCAGCAAAAAATTGACGGCAGCGACGATCGCGCTTACTTTTGCCCAAGTAATGCCTTTTTTGGACAATTTTGCTTCAACGGCTTTCGGTTCTGTGTTGGAATTTAACATGAGAGTTGTTGGGGAGTTTTGAGTTTTGAGTTGTTCGGGAGTTTTGAGTTTTGAGTTTTGAGTTTTGAGTTGTTGGGGAGTTTTGAGTTTTGAGTTTTGAGTTTTGAGTTTTGAGTTGGGAGTTGGGAGTTTTGGGTTTTGAGTTTTGAGTTTTGAGTTGTTCGGGAGTTTTGAGTTTTGAGTTTTAAGTTTTAAGTTTTGAGTTTTGAGTTTTGAGTTTTGGGTTTTGAGTTTTTCGAGAGGGAGAGAGGGAGAGAGTTTTGAGTTTTGGATATCGCTAAATCTATCTTGTGGCAGACGCTAACAAACTCTTCACTTCTTAAAATCAATTGGTGAAAGATAACTGAAGGCAAACAAATACCGTGAAACTAAAAACAGTTATATCGCTGCTCAAACAAACTTTTACCGAATGGCAAGAAGATAAAGCGCCTACCCTAGCAGCAGCCCTAGCGTATTACACAGTTTTCTCCCTAGCCCCGCTATTAATTATTGTCATTGCGATCGCGGGTTTGGTTTTCGGTGCCGAAGCAGCCCAAGGTCAAATTGTTACCCAACTCCAAGGTTTGATCGGCAAAGATGGAGCCGAAACTGTCCAAGAATTGATTGTTAATGCTTCCCACCCAAAATCGGGTACGATCGCTACCATAGTCGGCGTCGCTACACTTTTGTGGGGCGCTTCCAACGTATTTACTAACCTTAAAGAAGCTCTCAATACTATTTGGAATGTTAAACCAACTCCAGGACGCGGCATTTGGGGTTTTTTGCAAGATCGGGTGTTATCTTTTGCCATGATTTTAGGCATCGGCTTTTTGCTGTTAGTATCCTTAGTAATTAGCGCGCTGCTAGCAGCCATCAGTTATTGGTTAAACGGCCTGCTGCACGTACCCGTCGATATTTGGCAAATTGTAGATTTTGCAATCTCCTTTGGCGTCGTCACGCTGCTTTTTGCCTTGATTTACAAAGTCTTGCCCGATGTAAATCTGGCTTGGAGTGATGTTGGGATCGGTGCCGCAATCACCTCAGTTTTGTTTACGATCGGCAAATCTTTAATTGGAATTTACCTCGGAAGCAGCGGTATTGCTTCTACCTACGGTGCGGCCGGCTCCTTTGTCATCATCTTGCTTTGGATCAATTATTCGGCTCAGATTCTCTTCCTAGGTGCAGAGTTTACCCAAGTTTGGGCGAACCGCTACGGTTCTCGAATGCGCAACTCGGGAAGAAATTTCCCAAACAGCAAAGATGGCGACTCCTCCGCATCCATCTCTCGGAACAATTCTTAACACTAGACAAGGTGCAAATTTGAGGTTAAACTCAAATCGCAGCCCGCTCCTTGCCAGGAGAACTGCAATCTAAATGCAGGTTCCAGCGGTAAGGTTGCTGGCAGGTTCTGCGTTCGATCGCGCTTGAAAAAAAAGAGGGATTCAAGGAATCCCGATCGGTTTACATTTTGATTATCTTGAGTTTGAGCTGCGTTGCGGCTCTGCCAGCAGAAGGAAGTGGTATTTCAACCCTGACTCAGCAACTTATCTCTGAGGGGTGATTCCCCGATCGAACATTTTGATTTTAATAAAAGTTAGCTTTCACGTTTTACTTCCGAAGCAGTAGCCAGAAGCGCAGTCGCAATCTGCTCCAATTTTTTTAAAAGTTTGGTAAACAACCATGATTTCTACAACTAAAAAACGTATCGCCCTCATCTCGGTACACGGCGATCCTGCTGTTGAAATTGGCAAAGAAGAAGCGGGAGGGCAAAATGTTTACGTGCGTCAAGTGGGCGAGGCTCTGGCAAAACAGGGATGGTCGGTCGATATGTTTACCCGCAAAGCTGACGCACAACAAGAGAATATCATACAGCACGGCCACAATTGCCGGACGATTCGGTTAAAAGCAGGCCCGGAAAAATTTATTCCCCGCGACGAACTGTACGGGTATCTGCCAAATTTTGTGAGAGAGTTTCAGAGGTTTCAGTTAGAATCGGGCTGGCAATATCCCTTAGTTCACACGAATTACTGGCTGTCTTCTTGGGTGGGAATGGAGTTGAAAAAATTGCAGCAAGTAAAGCAAGTTCACACTTACCATTCTGTAGGAGCAGTTAAATACAAGTCGGTTGCGACAATTCCGATGATTGCGAAAACCAGATTGCAAGTAGAAAAAACACTGTTAGAAACGGCCGATCGAGTTGTTGCTACCAGCCCTCAAGAAAAAGAACACATGAGGTCTTTGGTGTCGGCAAAAGGCAAAATTGACATCATTCCTTGCGGTACGGAAATTCAGCTATTCGGTTCGATCGCGCGCTCGGCTGCGCGACAGAAATTGGGAATTTCTCCAGCAGCACAAGTCGTATTGTACGTCGGCAGATTTGACCCCCGCAAGGGAATTGAAACCTTAGTCCGCGCCATCAGCTTATCGTCATTGCGGGACAATGCAGATTTGCGATTGATAATCGGCGGAGGGTGGCGTGAAGGCGAAAGCGACGGCAAAGAGCGCGATCGCATTGACAGCATCGTTCGAGAAGTCGGCTTGAGTGAAATTACCAGTTTTCCGGGCGGTTTGAGCCGCGACATTCTCCCGGCTTACTACGCCGCCGCCGATGTTTGCGCGGTTCCCAGCCACTACGAACCCTTCGGTTTAGTCGCGATCGAAGCGATGGCTTGCGGTACTCCGGTAATCGCTTCGGATGTAGGAGGGCTCAAATTTACCGTGGTGCCGGAAGAAACAGGTTTGCTCGCACCGCCGAAAAATGAAGCTGCGTTTGCAAGTGCGATCGATCGCGCCCTAGCTGACTCCGCCTGGGCCCAACAACTCGGAAAAGCCGGCAGAAAGAGGGTTGAAACCTATTTCAGTTGGGATGGCGTCGCCTCTCAACTCGGCCAACTGTACGCTCAACTCCTCGAACAATCTGTTAAGAAACTTGACCCGGTGAGCGCTTAGTGATATCACCGATCGTGGTTGAAACCAGTTTTTCTCGATCCCTGGGGATCTCTTGTGTTCTAACTGGAAACTTCCAACCAAAGTGAGATCGGGAGGTATTCTTGTACACACGACAATATCGGGGCAGGCATCTGCTACCCATGAGCGATAGCGAGCTAATTCGCCTCTGGGTGGAGCGCAAAGCGCCCCGCCACAGGCGCTTTAGCTCCCAAGCAGCTAACCGTTTCCGGCTGTTTTTTGGAGGCAAGCCGCTGTCCCAAGTAACTCTGGCTGATGTCCAAACTTTCGCAGCCGCCATGAGGGCTCGCAGAGTTTCGCCCAATTTCTACAAAGACACTTTGCTAGTGTTGATGTCGCTGTTTGCCTTCGGCCAGCAAACAGGAGTCTTGCCGGTGAGAATTCCCCTGCAGCAGTGGCCGGTGAAGCCCCGCAGATCGCGCAAATCTCTTAGCAAGCGCTTGCGCTTTAACCTTTCCTGGAGTTTGTGCCTGTGTTTGTGCTTATTTGCGGGCAGGATGATTCCGAGACTGTGGGGGCAGAATGTTGCTGAAGAAAATTCGCCCGCGCCTGAAGTAGCTGCGATCGACTCTAGTTATCGCCGCCGCCAAACACCAGTCGCCAACAGCAAGCCACAGGCAGGAAAAACCCCCGCTGCGCCGGAGTCTTTGCAGAAGTCTCAAGAAAGTGCGATCGAACGCGAGCGTCGGGTAAAAGCTTTTCTAGACACGATCGCGCAGGCTGAAGGCACCGCCACTCCAGACGGCTACCGCACGCAGTACACCGGCGCTAAATTTACCAGCTTTCAAGACCATCCCAGGCGAATTCGGTGCGGTCGCCGCCGCGGCAGAAGGCTGTGTTCCGACGCTGCGGGTCGATATCAGTTTCTCAGCACTACTTGGGACAGATTCGCCAAAAAATTTGGTGTTAAGGATTTCACCCCGCAGAATCAAGATTGGATGGCTGTAGAGTTAATCCGAGAAAAAGGTGCTTTGGGGGATGTGGAAGCGGGTCGATTTGAACCAGCAGTGAGAAAACTCGCTTATATTTGGCCTTCTTTTCGGCGTTTTGGCGGTTCTGTAGATTCGTCGCTGCCCAAACTCGAAGCTATGTACCAAAAAAATTTGAAGGTTTACCAGCAAGGATTGGCTGTCAGCAATTAGCTGGCATTTGTCGGCGATTTGGGATTTGGATTTGGGGATTTAGGGTGCAATTACAATCCAAATTGACTGTTGGGGTGGTTGTGGGTGATGTCGCTCTTGTTAAGTAGAAAATCTTACATTTCAAACATTGGTTCTCCGTCGCTGCTGGGATATTGGATTTCTTCTGGTGTAATTTGAGTGGCGATTGTCATGTTTCAATTTCCCTCAAAATTCGATGTTTTTTATTTTAACAAAAGATGATTTTATTAAGTAAGGTGCGCACTGCGCACCCTACTAATTGATGAATGGCGATTTGTTGAAAGCCGATCGCGATCGTGGCGCTGGCACTGCACAATGCTAACTAATTTTTTCTTCTTTCTAAAACAACCATTTCCGAACCCACAACCGGACTTCTAGCTATTAGCTGTCCTTCCAAGTTCGCAATTTCCAACTTGGAGAAATCGAGAGAATTTGCCTCTTGCCACATTTGATTTGCCAGCCGATCTTGCTCGGCTTCGCTGAGTTTGTACCAATCCTCAGCGATGCTAACTGTCAAAATACTGCTGTAAAAATTAGCTTGCACCGATCTAACTAAACCGCCACCAAGCCGATTGGTAATGTCAGCAACTTGATTTTGAATTGCAGCAATTAAAGATTGTTCCGGCGTCAGCGGTGGCGGCTGGACTATTTCTACAATTTCGGGTGCTTCCGGTGCAACTAAATCGGGTAACTTGCTTTTAAATTTGGTAGATTCTGGCTCTGCAGGAGCGATCGCATCTGGCACTTCCGGTGTTTTTGGTGCCGCAAAATCGGTAAAAGTTTCCGGTGCTTGGGCTGTTTCCGGTGCCGCAAAATCGGTAAAAGTTTCCGGTGCTTGGGCTGTTTCCGGTGCCGCAAAATCGGTAAAAGTTTCCGGTGCTTTGCTGACTTCTGGAACAGGTGCTGCTGCGATTTTTTCTGTCGGTTTTCCCGAGAACAAATTTAGAGTGAAACTGACTGCAACAATCAAAACTGCTGCGATTGCTGCCTGCAAAATTGGATCGGGCAGTTTTTGAGTGACAGATGCCGGTAGGATCGATCGAACTAGCCCCACAATACTTTGCCAAAGCAAACCAACTTTTTGCAGCAAACTTTGACCGTCGCCCGCGGGCGCAGGCTTGGCTGCTGGTTTTGCCGCCGTTGGAGGTGCGGGAACATCGCTAGATGCTGTTTGGGATTGAGGCTGTTCGGGAGTTGGCTGATTTTGCGGTTCTGCTGGCATTTTCTTTACCTTGGAGCGGTGCAAATATACGGAAATGCGTTAAATTTTAGTTGAGCTATCTCAGCCTTAATTTATCATTTAATTAGTTGTAATTAAATCAAAATGAGCATCAAACGCCGTCACTTTTTAATTTTAGGCAGTCTCAGCAGCTTGGGTTTTGCCGGATTGTGGAAAATGCTTTGGCTGAAGACGGACTGGGGTACGGATACCGATGCTGCTTTCGCTGCTAGCCCTGAGGCAGAAAAGGAGATTGTGCCTTTGCCGGCCTCACCGCCTATTTTACGCTTTATTTCGGTGGCCGACACGGGTACTGGTGCTTCGGGTCAGTATGCTGTCGCCGCTGCGATGACGGATTACCGCAGCCAAAATCCTTTTGATTTTGCGATTCTTGCCGGCGACAACATTTACAATAATGGCGAAATTGAGAAAATTGAAGCTGTTTTTGAGAAACCTTATCAGCCGTTATTGCAGCAAGGTGTCAAGTTTTATGCTTGTTTGGGAAATCACGATATCCGCACTGCTAACGGCGACCCGCAAGTTAAATATGCGGGTTTTAATATGCAAGGTCGTTACTACACTTTCCGCAAAGATCCGGTGCAGTTTTTTGCTTTAGATACCAATCACAATGCTGACTGGGACAATCAGCTTGTTTGGTTGGAAAAAGAGTTGAGTCAAAGCACTGCACCTTGGAAAGTTGTGTTCGGCCACCACCAGATTTATTCCTCTGGCGCGTATGGATTGAATAAACCTTTTATTGAGACTTTGACGCCTTTGTTTAAAAAGTACGGGGTGCAGCTTTATATCAACGGACACGAGCACAGTTACGAACGCACTCGATCGATTGACGGTACGGCTTATTTAATTTGCGGTGCCGGTGGCGGGACTCGTCCGGTGGGGCGTTCGGAGTGGACGGAGTATTCTGCTAGCAGGTTGAGTTTTGCCACGTTTGATGTTTATGAAGACCGGATGTTTGTAAGTGCCATCGGTACTGACAAACGGGTGTTCGATCGAGGGGTAATTCAAGTGCGATCGGCTTAATTGAATATCATTTTTTAATTAAAGGAGGAACTTGCAATTTCTGCTTTTTTCCTATAGGACTTAGGCATCGGACCTCAGAAACCGGGTTTTTTACAAAAATACTCGATCGCCGCCCACAGATTCGGTCAAAAACCCGGTTTCTTTTGTCGGAGTGGGCCCATAACTGTTCATATTGAGGAGGCATCAAATGAATAGAGGTTTTAGAGCCTATAAAACAGGTTTTGTTTTAGAAACAACTGTAGAAGGCACATTAAAGGCCCACGGATATCTCGAAATCTGTCCCCAATATTAAAACTTGCTACCGAGTACCGACCATTGTCATCGTTGGCGGTAACGGGATGAGGCAAGGGGCGATCGACTGGTTAAAAAAACAAATTCCTGACAATAAAAATTTGTTGGTAGTTCACAATCTAGAAAGTTTTATTACTTGGTCTAACGCGCATCTTTAAATGTAAGTTAAATGTAAGTTAAATGTAAGTTAAAGGTAAGATATTAAAAATTCTCTGATTTTACCCCGCTTGCAAGCATTAGAATTGATGCCGCGATTTGCCGAGATTTCGAGGAGTTTTGGGAGGCAACCGCCTGGAAAAGCTAGCTCGTCGCTGTAAAGTTTTTCGATAAAATCGCAATGAGAATTGGACAGCATAAGTTTAACGCGCCGTCGGGCAAGTTGCGCAAATATATCTCTAAGTTTAACTTGTTCTGATTCTTTAAAATTTTCCCGGCTGTAAGCGGTGAAATTGCTAGTAGCGCCGATCGGGTAATAAGGCGGGTCGAAATAAACAAAATCTTCGCTGCTTGGAGAATCATCCAAAACTGCATCAAATTTTCTAACTTTAATTTCAGCTTTAGCTAGTACAGAGGATGCCGATCGCAGCAAATCAGGCTGACAAATTTGCGGATTTTTATATCTGCCGATCGGTACGTTAAATGCACCTTTGGAGTTTTCTCGATAAAGACCGTTGTAACAAGTTTTATTCAGGTAAATAAAACGAGCTGCTCGTTCAATATCTGTTTGATAGAAGCGCGATCGCACGGAGTAATAATATTCTCGATCGTTTTTGCTGTGTTCTAACTGATGATCCTCTAAAATTGAAATCAGCTCCTCAACTCGATCTCTGACGCAGCAATAAGTATTAATCAACTCAGGATTAATATCTGTTAAGACTGCTTGCAAAGCAGGGTGCTGCTGTGCTAAATAAAAAAATATTGCTCCGCCGCCTAAAAAAGGTTCGTAGTAAGTTGTAAATTGTTGGGGAAAATAAGGTTGATATTGCTCGATTAACTTACTTTTGCCTCCCGCCCATTTCAGAAAGGGACGCGGCATGACTTGAAAAGGTGCGGCAGCAGACATTTATCTAGAAATAACAGCCCTACAATATTTATCAATATTTTTGCAGTTGTCAACCGAGACCGAAGTCCCGCAGCCAACAGGTATCATAAAAGTGCTTGAGAAAAATCTACCGCCAGAAGTAGATTGTCAGCACCGCCGAAATCAAAGGCCCAAAAGCGCGATCGATCCCCCCAACAAGGACCACTGGGAGTCCCAACTTGTCGAACTGGCTCGTAAATGTTATCAGTAAAAAATAAGCAGTCAAATCTTACCCAGCCAAGCCCATGCAAGAATTTTTTAACAATGTTTCGCGTTTCCCCCGATTTTTGATTACGGTTACTCTGGGGATCTTCTTTTTCCTGTTCGACAAACTCAAGCCCCTGCTCGATCGGCCCGCTACTGCGATCGCCCTCGTTACTTTCATCATAGCCGCCTTCGTCTTTGTAACTTTTACTCTGCGGGCTATGTTGGGTCTGAGTCCGGTGTAAACCGCAACAGGAGAAATATCAAGACCGAGAGAAACATCCCAGACAAACAAAACATCGAAATAGGGCTAGGATGCGACTGCATACCCGAAACGCGCGAGAACTCGATCGAGAGTGCCAAACCCGCTACCCGCATGAAGATCCCAATCCTTAACCTTTTCGCGATCGCTCGCTTGCCAGTGGCAGTCGCGATAGATTGGAAAGGGAAGTTAGTAAACAAGTCAAGTCAGTGGCCCTCGATCGAGGCGCAGACTAACATTACCGCAGTGCAGTACCGGCATTTCCGGCGATCGAAAAAAACGGGGAAATACTGCACCTCTGTTTCCCCCCTGACCCAATTATCGTTAGGAAGCGGCACCCCGCCCCGCTTTCCTCTCCCGTTAACCTGACGGTATCACGAGAGCCTCCAGCGGAAAAGACAGATGAAGTTTGAACATATCTATCAATTCTTTCAAGACCCACCTCCTGTTTATCTAAACAAGGAACTAGCAGTGTGCTACATTCTTTCCGTTTTGCTGCGCGGTGATTCTTACGGAACAGAACTCATCGGACAATTAGAGAGGGAATTTCCCATCTACCGGCTGTCTGACACCGTTCTCTACAGCGCGCTCAAATTCCTCGAAGATGAATCGGTAATCACGGGTTACTGGAAAAAAGTAGAAGGACGCGGCCGCCCCCGCCGGATGTATCAAATTCTTCCGGAATGGCGACATCAAGCTCAAGACCTCGCTCGCCTGTGGCACGAGTATACCGGCCAGGGAAATGGTCTATCCGGGCGGCGGCACCGCGATTTAGAAACCGGTCACATGGGTTAAGGCACTAGGAATCAAATGCTTCAACCCTGGCTCGAACCCTTAGAATGGCCGCGCTACTTGCCCAGCGTTTTGCCCTTTTGTCCGCGCCTTCCTGTGGCGCGCAAATAGTAGAGAAGAAACATCGGTAGGACTTACGCATTTTCACTCTGAATATTGGGGGCTATGGGGAGATATCGAGATTTGGTGATGGGGAGATGAACGCTTTACTGAAATGCTTTCTGCGAATTTTGTCCGACAAGTGGTTGCGTAAGTCCTTGAAATTTTTCCTTTTTGACATTCTCCCGCCACCAACCCACAGGGTATGGTGGGGGGTTGCAAAAATCACTGTTGAGGCTGAGAATTTCTCTTTAGTTGAGTCGGCTTACTTAGAGGATTTGCATCGTTCAAACAAAGGTGTATTGAAATACAGCGGCAATCGTTAAAGTTTTTGACTGCTAATAGCATGAGAAAATTCTATTTCAACCTGCATAAAAACTTATAGCTGTCGATCTCATCTTCGATCGGGTGAGTTCCTTCTGTTCTCGGATTAGCTTCGGCATACCATTGATGCCAGATACTTTTAGCTTCTGCTTGGAACAGGTTGGCAATTGTTCCCCAATCCGCACTGGAGTCGAGGCTATCTAAAAACTTCATTGCTTTGGTAGCAACTTGAGTTTTTTCCCAGCCTTTGGTTTCGTCAAATAATTCTAAGTTTTCTTTGTAAAAGGAGTCTTTATCGAAGTATTTTTCTAAGAGCATGGTAAATTTCATCTTGGAGTTTTTGAGTCGATCGCACGCTCTAGCAATATTGTAAAAATTTTCCGCAATCAGTCTGGTAAACCCCAAATAAATCGCACCTTTGAGGGATACAAAAAACTGTTTTAAAGCTTCTGCAAACGACTCATCAATTAGCAAAAGTTTTTCACCTCTAGCGAGATTAACTTCAGCGAGAATTGCTTCTTGATAACTGAAAACATCTGTGGGCTTCATTTCTGATTTAATGATATTTTCGGTAACATCGGCTAATTTTTGAACTCGATCGCCATCTCCCAACCTGCAACAGGCACGGCTGGCATTGGCTAATAAATGAGAAGCTTTCAGTCTCAAACCAATTTTAGAGGCATAGTATGCTGCAATCAAAAAATTGTCAGCAGCAGTTTCTAGCTTTTTAGTGCTTTTTAATTCCGAACAAAAATCAAATCTCGCCCATCGAGCAAAAATTTCTGACGCACACAAATATACATCAAAATCAAAACGCCCCGGATAACTGCCGTATTTGACATTTCCTTCTTTGATGTAGTTTTTCAACTCATCCAAAAAATAACTAATATTGTATTTTGACGTTGGGGATTGCCATTGCTTTTCTGCTATAAAAGCGCGATCGCCAGACAAAAACTTTTGCAGCATTTCTTCAAGTTGATAGATAATAACTGCGGGTTTGTATTCAGCTATTTGACTTTTGCCATGCAACGCAGTCGCAACTTCTGACAAAAATTCTGCTGCCTCTGTCAGGTTAATTTGAATGTGGGACGATCGCGCTAGAATTAAATTAGCCATGCAAAATTGGCGTTCTAAATCGCTGGCATAAAAGTCTTTAAAAATTGGATGAGCTTCTAAATAGCTTTTTTGAATTTCTTGAATTTGCGCGATCGCGCCTTTTAAGTAACTTGTAAAAGACAAATCTTTCAGGCGGCGATCTGTCTGAAAAACATAGCCACTAGTTAATTTCTGACAGTGCATTAAATTGTTTTCTATTTCGGCTACTTCTTCACAAACTTGATAGTATTGTTTGCAAATATCATCATCAAGCAAATTTTCCGACAACCAACTCCTGGCTGCTGAAACAACTGATTGCAGGATGCTGGTAATCGTATCTAAATCGATCCATACTCCCTGATAAAATTTCCCAGTTCGATCGTTCTTTGCTTCATCCTTTAAAGTCGCTGAAGCTTTGACGAGTCTGGCAGTACCTTCTTTTCTACCTAAAGTTCGCGAAGCTATATCTACAAGTTTCAGATGCGCTCTGTACCCAATTCCCCTCGCAACAGCAGCTAGCATATTGTCATAGTTTGTTGCTGACGAGCTATATTTCCAGCAGACATTGCGATCGGCTTTTCCAAAGTTGCAGGTAACAGATACTTCGATCGCCGTGTCGGCAATGTCGGGATGCAAATAACCTTTTAAACGCTTTTCTGCTTTAATTCCTGCATTTTTTAACAATTCCTTGGTATCTGGATCGTCAGTGTATTCTTCCAAAGAAAATGTCAGTGTTTTAAATTGACACTCTGTAACTCGAATTTTTCGTAACAGTTTATTGGTATTAGCCGTGCTCTGCTCGTTTTCCAAGATGCACAAAAACAGCTCGAACAGTTCCGATCGATTAAATTCCGATTTACCCAAAGCTATGAGTTTAACGATCGCTTCTTGCAAGGATTCTAGCATTTTGATACTCGGCTTTTCATGGTGAATGCCATCGTTCCACCAATCTTTGACAATCTCGTCTATATTTTCTAATGATGCGTAACCATCAATTATCGGCTTTTCATCGGGAATTAAAACGCGATCGTACCGGGCAGCAATTTCATCCTCAATGGCATCTGTAATTTTAATAAAATCAGTAAATTCGGTAAATTTCAGATTGGAAAGCCGAGATATAATCCGCTGCAATTGTTGCTGGCGACTGGGTTCTACCTCCACGATCGTGTTTGTCGAACTCGGTAAAAATCCCGCAGTTTTTAGCAAGCTGTTTGGTCCTACTTCCCGCAACTGTTCGCGATTGGACTTAGCTTCGTCTGAAATCTTTTTCTGGCGCATTAGTTCTGGTGCCGTCAAAAAATCCCACAGGCACATCAAGTCAAACCTGGAAATTGATAATCTATTGCTGGAATTATTCATAAATGATACTAGCGGCTGGCGGCTGATGCCGAGACCTTTTGCTAGCTCTACATTGGTAGCTTCTAAATCGCTTTTATACCGATTAAATTCTTGACGCAATTGCTGCCAATAGCGGTTTTCTTCCTCTTTGTAATTTTCCAAGTTGCGATCGAGCTGATTCATTATCGATACCTATATGCTGTGTTGCTGTGAAAGTTATTTGCAGACAACACCCATCAATAACTTAATGACTTCAAATAACTGCGTTCAAGCATGCAGTTTAGCAAACGAGCGCGGCTGGTTTGCTTCTGAAAGTCCCCCGGAACCGATTGTACTCCATTCATACACAACTGGCAGGGAATTTCAGGCTATTTGTTGCCCGAGCGCGCTTGTGAAGCCGCGATATCCAGACTTTAGCTTCATGTACCGCTAGTAGCTGTCTATATTATAAACACTAACTGCGGTGCTTGGCACCAGCACGGGCAGTCACAAACCGGTTTTTTTCGCGAAAATATCGTTGCAGCCGTCAGGTTCGGCAGATAACTCAGTTTCTTTAGTTGTAGTGCATCCATAGATTGCTGTTATGGGCGGGGCTGGTCGATCGGTCGATCGGCTGGGAATTACAGAGGCTCGCCAACCCGTCCCTACGGAAATTTACTGTTGTTTATTTATACACTGTAAATTTTCAGTACAGAATAGCTTGACAATCACCGCATGCAGATCGGACAATATAAAAAACCACCTCGGTCTGGTAAATACCAAAGTAAATACCAAAGCAGAGGCGGCAAACATTTAATTAAGTTACTCCCATGATACAACAATGGCCCAGTATAGTGGCAAGAACCCTAGCTCTTGCCAAGCAACTGCTAAACGAGATTGCTTTCGATCGAACGATAGCTGTACCGGCACAACCGGTTTTAGCTGTTGACCGCGCGGAAAGGTTCGAGAATCGAGCGGTAGTTGATGAAGAAATTCGCCCCGATTGCGTTGGTCGGGTGCGCTTTCACGGTACTTATTGGAACGCAAGGTGCGATTTAGAAATCGTTTTGCCTCGCGGTGAAATTGTCTGCGTGGTCGGTCAAGAGAATATAACTTTGGTAGTTCAGCCTCTGTAACGATCGTAAAAATGTCAATGCTTGCATCAAGGGGCAATTCCTCAATTGCCCCTCTATTAATATTTATATAATTTACGAGCTGCAGGTCAGAAACCGGGTTTTTAAGAAAGGATTTCATCGCAGTTTTTAATCTGGATGAAAAACCCAGTTTCTTTGGTATGTACGCGCACAATCCCCGCTTTATTTATTTGCCAACTCCGGGCAATAATGATTGCCTGCAAGGGTGCTGATAATATCAGCCTCAGCGAGAAAAGTTTCTTTGGCTGCGGGATTTTCAATGTTAGCAGCTTGCCCGATCGCCCTTAATTTAAATTCTGGCAAAGATACTCCCGATTTTGCTTCCGCACACATTCTTTTAGCAGCGGCAATTTTTTGACCGGGGCTGCGTTGGATTGCTTGCAATAAACTATCCGTTGCGTCTGGAGAGTAGCCTTTTGCCAAGCGTTTGTAGTCTTCGATAAATTTGCCGTCGTTTCCTGTCAGTTGAATGGATTCTTGAGGCGAACACAACTGATTTAAGTTAATTACTTCTCCCACTGAATTGACTAAAAAACAGCCTTCGCGTTCTTGGGCGATCGCGCTTTTGTCACTGGGTACAAATTGGAAGATCGCGATGGAAATAATAGCTGTTAAATGCAGGCGATTTAGCATGGCATTCTCCTTTGATTTGTCAGTTTTAGCTGCTTGAAGGCTCTTAAAGTCCCCCTTTTTAAGAGGGATTTAGGGGGATCGGGCTGCCGAATAATCGATCTAGATCCCCCCTAGCCCCCCTTAAGAAGGGGGGGACCGGAAACCTGTTTCAGTCTTTTTTGAAGGCTCTTAAAATCCCCCTTCCGATCCAAAATTCGGCATTGCTACCCCATTGAGAATTCGTCACTCCCCTCTCCCCCTCTTCCCCTCTTCCCTTCTCTCCCTCTTAAGAAATAAGGCGGATTTAGGGGGATCTAGTTTCCGATCGCGCCAGCCATTCGTTGTCTGTGGAAGCTTTAATTAATAGCAAACATCCCTTTTCTGTGAACGGTGAATGCGCAGAACCGGGAACCGATCGAACGTAATCTCCTTGATAACAAATTTCTCCTTCTACAGTTAAATCTCCTTCCAATACAAATATTTCTTCCGGGCCGGTATGTCGGTGCGGGGGAAAAGTTACTCCCGCATCCAAGCGCATCAAACAAGTTATTTCGCACTTTTGTTTGTCAATATAAAGATTGCCGATCGAGATTCCCGGAACTCTAAAAGGTCTCCATTTAACATCGCGCGATCGCACGATAAAAGGTGGCGGATTGTTATCGATCGAATCGGCAACAATGGGCTGTAAATCTGCTGGTTCTGCCGGGGTTGGTGGCAGTTCGGCGATGCGTTGCAACAGGCGATTTTTCAGGTCGGGGGCGACGGGAACCGGGGGGGCTGTATAGGAGATCGCAGCAATTGCAGCTTCAAAAGCAGCTAGTTCGCTTTGCAGTTCTGGAGATGCGTTCAATTGCTCTGCAAGTGCGCGGCGTTCTGACTCGTCGATAGTATCGAGAGCATTAAGGGCCGCAAGGATCTTAAATTCCTCGTCTGGCATCATGTCCATTTTAGATTTTAGATTTTAGATTTTGGATTGGTGTGCTGCCATCGCACTTTAGATTTGAGATTTGAGATTTTAGAGTTTAGATTTGCCAACAATTTCGAGTTGGTTTTCGAGCAATCTAAAGTATATCGCTGAGGGCTTGGCGCAATTTAGAAATACCCAAGCGAAGTCTAGTTTTGATCGTGCCTGTCGGAACACCGATTTGAGCCGCGATCGCCGCGCAGGTCAATCCTTGATAATAAGCAAGTTCGATCGCAATTCGCTGTTCTGGTGGCAGCGTTTCTAATGCTGCTTTAACTTGTACACTGCGTTCTTCGAGTATGGCATCTTCCATCGGTTCTGCTATGCGAGAAGAGGGTATTTTAGCATCTTCCAAACAAGCTTCAGCAGCCCGAACTGCACGCTGCAAAACTCGCAGGCGATCGAGGGAGCGGCTGCGGGTAAGCATAAATAACCAAGTATCTGCTCGACTTCGATCTGGATCGTAAGTTGCTGCTTTTTGCCAAATTTGGGAAAAAACATCGAGCACTACTTCTTCTGCTTCTTCTTGCGAACCCAGAATTTTGTAAGCAAGAGCGTAACTGGCGCGACCGTATCGATCGTACAGTTTGGCTAATGCTGTTTGGTCTTTCTGGGCAATCTGCAATAACAGCAGCGATTCATCGCTTAACTTTTGACCTGTCATCTCAGTGTACCGAAAAATTTTTGTTTTGACTGCACAGATCCAAAATTAAAAATTCGGCGTATATCACTACAGAACATATTTATAAGTTTGAAGTGACGCGATCGTAAATCTGCGTTTACGGGCTAATTTTGCCGTGCTTTGAATTGTCTCTCATCCCAATTCATCTTGCAGTTTACCATCCTAAGAATCGGCTGCTAACTAAATATATCCCCGATCGCGCGCTTTTTTACATAACTTAATCTTGCAGCAGAGATCCAAAATTGCCAAACCTTCGTATACCCATAACAGAAGGCTTAGCAACAGTGCCAAAGCCCGACAGGCTAAGAGTTTTTAACCTGTTTGCGAATGACGCATCTGTCCAAAGAAATCGGGTTTTTTACCTAATCTGCGGGTGAGTGCTAAGGACTTTCGCAAAAAACCTGCTTTCTAACCATTGGTGCGCAAGTCCTGCTGTTGCTAAAAAGCCAAACTCGCGAAGGCGAGTTATTTAGCGTTGTTTTGTGGAAAAATCTCATTGCGATCGAGGTACTAACAGTGAAAATTGCCCAAAAAATTCGCCGCGCCATCCTAGCTATTGAAGTAGCTTTTATTGTTCTCTTAACACCAGGAATCATAGTCGCTTCCGACCACGACGACGGCGAAGTCGATATCAAAGGTCGCGCCATCAACTTAACCGATTTGTACGTATTTCGCGAACGAGATCAAAACTCCGGTGCTGCGGACGGGGACTTAGTATTTATCATGAATTCAAATCCCCGGTCTTTAGCTCGCTATCAATATTATTTCAGCACTACAGCCCTCTACCAATTTCACATCACGCAGGTAGCTGACGTAAATTCTACACCTATCGGTCGTGCCGATATTATCTTGCGATTTGCCTTCAGCCCGCCCAACAGTAGAGGCGTTCAAGCAGTAGCTGTAACAGTGATTCGCGGCGGTTCGGCAACAACTGTTAAAAATACAGTTAATGGCGGTTTAATTGCCACAACGCCGCTGAATTCTAATTCGGTTTTAAATACAGTACCCGCAGGCGGTTCCAACTTAACTGTATTTGCAGGTTTGCGGGAAGATCCGTTTTTCTTTGATGTCGAACAGTATTTTCGAGTCCGCGCGGCGGCTTTAGGAACGGGGCCGCGCGTTGCTTTTAAACCAGCAAACCAAGCGATCGACTTTGCCAAAGGTTACAACGTCAATACCATTGCCGTCCGAGTTCCAAAAGCATTTTTGCAAGCAGGAACCAGGGCCGATACTTTTGATGTTTGGTCAACTATTTCTATCAGGGATGGTGCGGGCGGTTTCAAACAATTCGAGCGTTTGGCGAGACCAGCAATTAATGAAGGTTTGATAGTTACTCCCGATTTTCTGGAAGCATTTAATAGTATTCCTCCCAGATTGGATTTAAGTCCGGCGGCCGCTCCCGTGCGACAGGAAGCTGTTGCTACTTTGAATGCGGTGGATTTGTTAGACGGTAGCGATAATGTCGATCCAAATGCGATCGCCCGTGCTTTTTTACCTGATGTGATGCGGATCGATACTACAAAACGCAGCGGCTACGCTAGCGCTACGAATTCCCAAGGAAGTTTGATCGGAGGTCGTTTGCTTTTGGATGATGTGGTTGACATTACTTTGGGAGCTTTAGTTGGTTCTCCGGCAAGCGATAACGTTTCTTATAATGGAACTCCGGGAAATCCCGCTCAGGGACACAAGCCTTTAGAGCCGAATTTTCCTTATTTGGCTTTACCGAATTAGCTAAAACAAAGGAAGTTCGGCAACGGATTTTGTAGCGGATGTAACGGATGTAACGGATGTAAGTAAGACTGAAGTTGGAAGAAGGAAGAAGGAAGAGTCATCAGTCATCAGTCATTAGATTGAATGTGATTAGCGTAGGGGTGGGTTTGCCAACAATATTGGCAATAATTGATTGTCTAAATAAACCCGCCCCACCCAAAGTCTCTCCCCTTTCTCTTCTTCCTCTGCGTCCTCTGCGGTTCAAAAATCGTGAGTTAAATTGCAAATAATGACTGCTAATAAAGAACACAAAAATAAATCCGATACCGTCTGGTGGTCGATCCTGCTCGGACTGCCATTAATAGGAATTATCGCAATTAATTTGCCGCAATACTTGCCGGAAATTTCCGAGCAAATTTTCAACAAAAGTTCGGCAAAACTCAATGCAAAATACCGCTACCAGTTCTCTGAAAGTTTGCCAAACAATCCGAATCAAAAACAAGCAATCGAACAAGAAATAGCTTTTTACCAACAGCGATTGACCGTCGATTCTCGCAGCGGTTTGAATCGGGCGGGATTGGCGGGAGCTTATTTGAAAATGGCTCGCACAACGGGAGAGGGAAGTTGGTTTTTGTTGGCCGAACAAGCCGCTCAAAGGTCGATCGCGGATTTGCCTTTTAACAATCAAGGTGCGCTGTTAGTTTTGGCTCGAATTGCTGAAGCCAAACACGATTTTCCTACTGCTTTGCGCTTTGCCAAACAAGTCGGTTTTGATAACGAAGATGCGATCGCGCTTTCAGTCACATCTCACTTAGCTACAGGCAATCTAAGTGAGGCTAATAAATCGGCAGAAGCTTTAGTAAATCGGATTCCCAATTTAGGTTCTCTCACATTAAGAGCGTTAGTGAGAGAAGCGCAGGGACGGGATGCTGAGGTTTTGGAGGATTTTCGGCAAGCAATGGCTGCGGAGGAACCGGGAGAAGTAGCGGGATCGGCGCGGGCGCGATCGCTCTTGGGTCGATTTTACGCGCGCCGCGGGCAGTTACAGCAGGCGAAAGCGCTGTTTTTGGAGGCGCTGCGGTTGGTGCCGCGATACCCGCTAGCGTTGATTTATTTGGGGGATTTAGCAGCGCGATCGGGCAATTACCGGGAAGCAGAAGGCTATTACAGCAAGGTTTCTGCCTATGCTGGCGGGGCTGCGACAGCGTTCAATTTCGCGATCGATCGCGGTATGGCGAGGGTGAAAGAGTTGCAGGGAGATGCGATCGCGGCCGATCGATTGCGGGATAAGGCTGAGGCGGGGCTGCGTCAGGAATTGGCTGCTGGCGGTTTCGGGCACAGGCGGGATTTGGCGAGTTTGCTGCTGGAAAGGGGGCGATCGCGGGATGTCGCGGAAGCGCTGGCGTTAATGCAAGAGGAGGTAAAGGTGCGCAAAG
Organism: Oscillatoriaceae cyanobacterium Prado104; assembly: GCA_025454405.1. Lineage (GTDB taxonomy): Bacteria > Cyanobacteriota > Cyanobacteriia > Cyanobacteriales > Microcoleaceae > Microcoleus. The sequence goes on from JALOON010000058.1 coordinate 47,356, forward strand.
ATGCTGCAACCCTGGATACTTTGGCTTGGGCGCTTGCGGCTGCTGGGAAATGGCAGGAAGCCGATCGCGCGATCGCGCAAGTAGTGCGATCGGGCTTTCGGGATGCGGGGATGTTTTACCGGGCAGGCGCGATCGCCCGCACTTTAGGAAAAGATGCCGAATCTCGCGCTTATTTGCAAAAAGCTAAGGAAATTGACCCTACTTTTGACACGCGATCGGGCAAATATTTGGGTTTAGGAAATTTGGAATTTTGAGCATTGGGAAATCTTCGCTAATTACACAATCCGCCGCGGGTTTGAATCCCCGGCTCATAGCAAAAGTCCGCCGGGGGTTTAAACCCCCGGCTCATAGCGAAAGTCCTCTGAAAGAGGACTGGAAGATTTCAATATAAAATCGCATTTTTTAGCTTGAAAAACAATCGAAAAATGTTCAGTTTCTCCAAAACATATTTTTTAGTTTGGCAACAATCAAAAAAAACCAGCCTGTAAAAAAGCAAAAATTCTTCAGTCGGTTTCAACCGACTTTCGCTATGAGACAGGGAATTAATTCCCTGTCGGACTGTCGGCATCACCGACAAATTCCTGTCGTGCTTGTCGGCATCACCGACAAATCCCTGTCGGACTGTCGGCATCACCGATCGCCCCTAAAACAAGAGGTTCTTATGCAACAAAAATTGAGTAAATCGTTCAAATATTTGATACTTTTTCTTCTCGCACTTGTCTTATTATTCGCAACTTCAACCCAACCTGCTTACCCGCACTGGGCAGATTTATCCGTAGCGGAAATAGCAGTCAGCGATTCGCAAGCTGAAGTCACATTAACTTACCCGACAGGCTTGACAAACTTCGCAGACGACAATCGAGACAGCCAACTTCAAGCAGCAGAAATTAGCAAACATCAAGCGCAGCTAGAAAAGTTTTTCAGCGAACAAATTCGCATAGCTAACAGCAGCGACATTCCCAGCTCTGTCACAGTAAAACCTCTCGAAATCGCTGCTAAAACTGCCAGTTTAATCCAGCAACCCAATAGCCACACTACTTTAATCTTAAACTACACATTTGCAGTCGATCGCCCTCTAATCCCTAGCTTAAAAAACCAATTGCGAATTACCTACAATCTATTTTTGCCCGGAGTTCCAACAGCTAGCTGCCAAGTGGCGATCGTCCGAGAGGGTAATGTAAAAAGCTTTGTATTTACCCCGCAGAATCGGGAATTTATATTAAGAAATAGTGCATCAATTTGGGATTCAAGCTGGAGTTTGGTGCTAGCAATAGCCGGAGCATTTACTTGGGGTGCCGCCCACGCGATGTCTCCCGGCCACGGAAAAACGATTGTCAGCGCATATTTAGTAGGTACGCGGGCTACTCCGATACACGCTTTATTTTTAGCAGCAACAACTACCATAACTCACACCGCAGGCGTGTTTGCTATCGGCGGAATTACCCTGTTTGCTTCTCACTTAATCGAGCCAGAAAAACTGAATCCCTGGCTGAGTTTAATTTCGGGTTTATTAGTCGCCGCGATCGGCTTGCAACTCCTGCTATCTAGAAGCAAAACCAGGTTCGTAGTGAGGACTTCAGTCCTCAAAAAAATTAGGACTAAAGCCATAAATGCGAAATGCGCGATCGCTTCATTTCTTGCAACAAGAAGGACTAAAGTCCTTACTACGAACCTTGAGGAAGAACCAGTAAATCTTTTGAGCCGGGGAACTTGGGAACGGGAATACAAGCCAGTCAAACCAGAGTTCGACCATCACTACCACCATCACGGAGACGGCCGCTATCACTCGCATTTACCCCCCGGTGCTGACGGTTCTCCAATTACTTGGAAAAGTTTGTTAGCGTTGGGAATTTCCGGCGGCTTGCTGCCTTGTCCTTCCGCTTTAGTAATGCTATTGAGCGCGTCTGCTTTGGGAAATGTCGGTTTGGGAATGACATTAGTTATAGCATTTAGTTTGGGATTGGCTGTAGTGCTGAGCGCGATCGGACTGATTTTAGTTTATGCAAAACGCAAGTTCGATCGACTCCCAAAACACCTAACAGCAGTCAAATTTATACCCGCAATTAGCGCGATGTTAGTAATGTTTTTGGGATTGGGAATTACCGGACAAGCTATGTTCAAAATATTGTTAAACAGTTGACAGTTGACAGTTGACAGTCGATAGTTACTCGTTACCAGGCTGTGCCTGGTAACGCAGATCCGCGAGGCAGAGCCTCGCCTGCACAAAGCGAGGCAGAGCCTCGCGACATGGGTTCCCAGGCA
>JALOON010000131.1 GCA_025454405.1 Oscillatoriaceae cyanobacterium Prado104
AGAAAAGTTTTGAGTTTTAAATTTTGAGTTTTGAGTTAAAGACATTTCTTAATTCAAAACTCAAAACTCAAAACTCAACACTCCCGACAGTTGACAGTTAACAGCAAACAGTTAACAGCAAGGTTTTTAGACAAATGTATGTTTGTCGTAGCGAGGGGTAGCGTTAGCTTTAGCGATTTGAATTTAAGCGATCGCAGCAGTGATTTTCGATCGTTTGTGCGTCAGTCCTATTTAATTAACAACCCTACAATCAACCATCTCAAATAATATGACTACAGACTTAGCAGCCAAACTGAGAAGCGGCACCCAACAAGCTCATAGTAATGCAGAGCACACAGAATTTATGAGCAGATTTGTCAAAGGCGCGATCGATAAAAACACCATAGGTAAGTTGCTGGGAAATTTGTACTGCGTCTACAGTCAACTAGAAGCAGAATTAGAGTGCCATCAAGCTCATCCAGTAGTCGGTAATTTATATTTTCCTGAACTAAATCGCCGGGAAAATTTAGAGAAAGATTTGGCAGTTTTATACGGCGACAACTGGCAATCGAAAGTATTTCCCACCCTCAATGCCCAAGCTTATATCTCGCGAATTCGGGAAGTTTCGGCAGCCCAACCAGAATTATTAATTGCCCATGCTTATACCCGTTACATGGGCGATTTGTCTGGCGGGCAAGCTTTGAAGAAAATTGCCAAAGGAGTCTTGGGTTTAAGAGAAGATGAGTGCATCAATTTTTATGAATTCACTCAAATCGAGGATTTGAATCAATTCAAAGGTAAATATCGCGATGCTTTAAACAATCTAATTCTTGATAGCTTTTTAGCCGATCGAATTGTTGAGGAAGCAAATATTGCCTTTGGTTTGAACATCAAAATGATGGGAGATTTAGCAGAAAAAAATACTGCAGTTTCTGTGTAAAATAGTCTTGAATATTCGATGTCAAATCAAGACTGAGAACCCAAAAAATCTCGTTTTTTTGAGAGTCTAGATAGCCATAAATCTCCCTTAAAAAGGGTGACTTTGAGCAACTTCCGGTTTCCGAGAAATCTCGTTTTTTCCCGAGCCTCGTTCCCCTAAATCCCCCTTAAAAAGGGGGACTTTGAGAAACTTCTGATTTCCGAGAAATCTCGTTTTTTCCCGAGTCTCGTTCCCCCTAAATCCTCCTTCAAAAGGGGGACTTTAAGAAACGTCCGGTCCCCCCCTCTTCTTAAGGGGGGCTAGAGGGGATCTGAGTCTAATAATCAAACAGCATTCTGTGACAGCGTTTGACATTAAGAGGTTGAGTTTTGCTGATGCTTAACCCAAACTAAAATTAATGCGATCGATTGGCAATAGTAAGGTGCGCACCGAATCGCCTACATCTAAAACTTTCTTCCTTCTTCCTTCTTCCCTCTTCCCTCTTCCTTCTTCCTTCTTATTAGCACTTTTGAGGATAAATTAATGGTATTTGCCGCACGATCGCTCAACTTTGATTTCGATTTGATTCAAAAATACGATAATCCCGTCCCCCGCTATACCAGTTATCCGCCAGCGACGCAGTTTAGCAACAATTTAAGCGAAACAGAGTATCGGTGGGCAATTGCAGAATCTAACGAAAGACAAACACCTCTTTCCTTATACTTTCACATTCCCTTTTGCCAAACAGCTTGTTATTTTTGCGGCTGCAATGTCGTCGTGACAAATAACAAGAATATGCCGGAAACTTATTTAGAATACTTGCACCGAGATATCGATCGCAAAGCCAGTTTAATCGAGCGCGATCGTCCGGTGCTGCAATTGCATTGGGGCGGCGGCACTCCCAATTATTTAAACTTGCACCAAACCGAGAAACTGTGGTCAAAAATCAACGAACATTTTAAATTTGACAGCAGCGCAGAAATCTCGCTCGAAGTCAATCCCAGATTTTTGACCAAAGAGTATATCTTCTTTATCAAATCCTTAGGATTCAATCGCATCAGTTTTGGAATTCAAGACTTTAACCCGGAAGTGCAGCATGCGGTGAATCGAGTCCAACCGGAAGCCATGTTATTTCAGGCAATGGAGTGGATTAAAACAGCAGGTTTTGAAAGCGTCAACGTCGATTTAATTTACGGCTTGCCCTACCAAACTCTGCACAGTTTTCAGAGGACGATCGACAAGACAATTGAACTAGATCCCGATCGCATTGCCGTGTTTAATTTTGCCTACGTACCTTGGATGAAACCCGTCCAGAAAAATATTAATGTCAGTGCCTTGCCCAACACCCATGAAAAATTAGAAATCTTGCAAATGACAATCGATCGATTGATCGATCGAGGCGGGTATTTATTTATTGGCATGGATCACTTTGCCAAACCCGAAGATGAATTATCGATCGCCCAGCGCGATCGATCTCTCAAGCGAAATTTCCAAGGATATACCACCAAACCAGACACCGAATTATTTAGCTTTGGCGTAACCTCGATCGGGATGTTGCAAGATATGTACGTGCAAAATCATCGGGGCTTAAAAGACTATTATCAAGCCATCGATCGGGGAGCTTTACCGATAAGCCTCGGAGTTAAATTGCACCGCGATGATATTATTCGGCGCGATATCATCATGCAAATCATGTCGAATTTCATGCTGGACAAATCCGAAATAGAAGCCATATACCATCTCAATTTTGACGGCTATTTTGCCCGCGAGTTAGCAGCACTGAAACCGCTAGAAAATGATGGACTGATCCGGCTAACACCCGATTGGATAGAAGTGACCCCGATCGGACGTTTATTAGTGCGGAATATCGCGGTGTTGTTTGATGCTTATGCCGCATCGCGATGCAATGAAAAACTTTCTAAAGCCATATAACAATAGCAGTAAGGTGCGCAATGTGCACCCTATATAAGTAATAGTGGCAAACTGTGCAGTACGCGCCCTACACCTCCGCAGTAGGGTGCGTTGTTATTATATGCTGGTAATATCCTGTCCGGCCGATTACCATCACAAAAACAGTGGGTAGTGCGTACTGTTGTCTGCATCTGACAAGGACTAAAGTCTTGACTGCAAACCCGATCGCGGCTAACCCATCCGACACGATCTGAATCGCTATACAGTCGCAGCGGCGAGCCCTACACCAGAAATATCGCTATAGTGCGCGCCGCGACCTTAGATCGCTACATCGCCGCATGGTGCGTCGCTACTGTATACTTGTAAATCGCCAGAATTGTCGCAGCGACGACCCTGCATCAGTTATAACCTTAAGGTGTTCGCTGCTGCGCGACATCACTACATCTTTTTTAGGTAATTCAAGGAGAAAAGTCGTGGCTTATTTTTGGTTTAAATCCTTTCATTTAATCGGCATTGTTGTTTGGTTTGCAGGCTTGTTTTATTTAGTAAGATTGTTTGTCTACCACGCCGAAGCAGAAGAGCAACCGGAACCTGCAAAAACCATTCTTAAAGAACAATATCAAATTATGGAGAAACGCCTCTATAATTTGATTACTACGCCCGGAATGTTCGTGACAGTGATTATGGCGATCGCCCTAGTTTGGACCGAACCCCATGTACTGAAAGATATCTGGTTGCAAATCAAACTAATTTGCGTTGGTTTGTTAATCGGCTATCATTTCTATTGCGGCTGGACGATGAAAAAATTGGAGAAAAATGAATCCGGCTGGACTGGCCAACAATTTCGAGCTTTAAATGAAGCGCCAACCGTACTGTTAGTCGCGATCGTCCTCTTAGCAGTATTTAAAAACAACATTCCCGTGTTTTCTAGCGTTTATGGCATTATTGCCATGATTTTTGTCATGGCTGCCACCATTCATCTTTATGCTAAAAAACGCTTGAACGATCGGCGCAAAAACCTCGAATCTGTTCCTCAAGAATAAGCTGGCATCGAAAAATTCAGCGCAGCCGAGCAATTGCCAAATCTCAGGATCGTCTCGCACTCGACAAAGTGATAGATACAGATTATGCAATTGCTTAGCTTGCGATAGCAATAACCAGCTATCTAGCGCCTTATCGGTTTAACGCTTTTTTGTAACAAACGGGTTGCAGCGCGAGCTCGCTTTTCTCCCACATACCATAAAACTTGCAATTTGTCAAAATGAGCTTGTTTTGCGTTACAATTCTTATCTTTTCAGCAGCAAGCAAAATCTGTTTGTTGCATTAGAGATTTTGCTTTTTGCATTGCCCGAGTTCGGTTATTCTGCGAATTTAAAGGTTTTGCGACTGAAACAGTAAAATTTAGTCATAATACAAACCAAGTCTAGCTTATTGTAACTCAGTTACGAAAATTAGACAACAAGCCTCAAATAACGTAAATACGTCAAATAATTGAGAATAGTGTCAATAATTAGGGTTCGATCTCGATCGATTGAAAATTGGGGCGGTCGCATTAGATAGAAACTTTAAAATAAAATATTTTTTTAGATTGTGTTTACTTATCAAACGGACTGTGGCGGTTCAAAAGAGCGATCGAGACACAACTAGATATAGGATTTTAGAAGAAACAGGCGATCGTAGCTAGATAACCTTTCGATCTCTATCTAGTATCGACTGTTTTTTGCACTCAGTTAGCAGCTAAAAATCTCAAATCTTTCTAGGTTGCCCGCAATTCTCGCAACATCTTTTCTCGATCGCCCGCAACTCTCATTGCAGTTTCCCAAGTAAAAGTAAAAGATTGAAAAGACTCAGGATCGATCCGATCTTCATCCAAATCGACAATCACGTGCTTGAAAATATCAAATAACTCTTCTTGCAAAAGATCGATTTCCTCCAAAGTTTGCGCTTGCCTAATTTTTTGAATCAAATTTAAAAGAGCCAAATTAAATCGATCGGCTTGATTCTTTTGGTCTTGTAAAAAGCGCGATCTCAACTGCCACAACCAAGACGCCAAAAGAGTAGCGATCGAAAGATACAAACCAATAAGCTCCGAATTCGCTGCCCAAAAATCCGGCTTTTCGCGATCGTAATAAGCCTGCGCGCCCTCATGTAACGGCAAAGCCAAACCCCCGCTACCTCCAGGCTGACTAATCATTGCCCCCAAGGAATTAGCAGCTACTAAATTGCGGCGGTACTCGAACAAAATCCGCGTAATTTCCCGCACAATATTGGGATCGACATCCTTGCGAGCCAAGAGAGTAGCCTGCACTCCCGCGCTCGGTAAATCCGTATCGGGAACCGCCGGATCTGCCTTGTAAGTACCTTTAGGAATTATATCAGCTTCCAAATAAGGCAACTTAATTCTCATGGCCGCTCCTTGGTCGATCGGCACCAACTTGCCCTGCATATTTTGCAGCAAATCTCTAACCAAAACGCTCCCTGGAGGTAGCACGCGAAAAATAGCATCAACCTCTCCATTACTCAACAATTTAGTAGCCTCTGTCCAAGAAACCGGAGTAGATTTAAAATCGCTTCCTTTCAAGCCGTAATGCTCGCTGACAAACCAAAAAGAACTGTAAGAACCGCTACCTTGAGCCATCAGTGCAATATGTTTGCCCTTGAGATCTGCAACGCTCTGAATGCCAGACTTTTCGGAAACAATTAAGTGAAAAACTTCCTTAAACAACGAAGCAATTACCCGAGCTGAAGGAACAGCAGCCGTATCATTTTGGACGATCGCTAGTTGAGCTTCATTCGCCTCAAGCCTCCGCATATTTTCCTCAGCACCTTGAGTTTCCAGAACTTGAATGCGAATCCGCGGATTTTGCTGCACGACTACCTCAGCAATTGCCAGTCCGAAAGGATAGTAATTACCAGTTTTTGTTCCCGTCGCCAGCGTTAATTCATAGATGTGTTGCTTGTCGTGGTGAAGCTTCCAGCCGAAAGCTCCGATCGAGACAAAACATAAAAGAGCAACGGGCAACAGAAATTTATTTTGCATTGATGTGGATACTCGATCGATAATGGCAAAATTACAAGTATTGTGGTTGAAAATCCGAATCCCAATTCCCCATCCTCCATTCCCAATGCCCCATGTTACTATCCCTGAGAATAGAAAACTTTGCCCTAATTGACTGCCTAGATATAGAATTCGGTCCCAATTTAAACGTATTTACAGGGGAAACCGGCGCTGGTAAATCAATTATATTGGATGCGATCGATGCAGCATTGGGTGGCAAAGTCGATCGCCGAGCGATTCGCACGGGAGCGGCGCGAGCAATATTAGAAGCTACCTTTGAATTGGACAAAATCGCTGCTCAATGGCTGTGCGAACAAGAAATCGAACCTATAGATGGAAATTTAGCAGTTTGCAGCCGGGAACTTACAGCCTCTACCGGGGGATTGCGCAGCCGATCGCGCTTAAACGGAATTTTAGTTAACAGGCAAGTCATGGAGCAACTGCGCGATCGGCTCGTCGAAATTACAGCCCAAGGCCAAACAGTCCAACTCGGACAAGAAACCCTGCAGCGGGAATGGCTGGATTTATACGGCGGTAAAACTTTAACCGAAGCTCGATCGCAAGTTAACGCAGCTTGGCTGGCTGCCAGCCAAGCCAAAACCGCCCTCGAAAACAGGCGACAGTCGGAACAGCAGCGATTGCAGAGGCTCGATTTGTTAGAATATCAAGTCCGGGAACTCGGCGAAGCACAAATCGAAGACCCCAGCGAATTGGAACATCTAGAACAAGAATCGATTAGACTCAGCCACGTTGTCGAGTTGCAGCAACAGAGTTACCAAGTTTACCAAGCCCTTTACCAAAACGACGGCGACGCCGCATCAGCGGCCGATTTGTTGAGCAAAGCCGAAGAAACTTTAACCGACATGGCGGTTTACGACGTACAGTTGCAGCCGATTTTAGAAATGGTCAGCGACGCCCTAGCCCAAGTTACAGAAGCCAGCAGGCAAATCAGCAGTTACGGCGAAGGATTGGAAGCCGATCCGGAAAAACTCGAAGAAGTAGAAGATAGAATCCGCCAACTCAAACAAATTTGCCGCAAATACGGCCCGCTCTCGGAAGCGATCGCCTACTATCACAGCATCCAAAACGAGCTCAACGAACTTTTAGAAGGCGGCGAGTCAATGGAAGCCCTAGAACTCGCAGATCGAGCTGCTATGGCGCAATTAAAAGACGCCTGCAGCCATCTCACAACCCTGCGGCGCGCAGCGGCCCTCAAACTTGAAGCCCACTTAGTTGCAGAGCTCAAACCTTTAGCTATGGAAAAGGTGCAATTTCAGGTAGAAATTTTGCCTTGTACTCCCGCAGCCACCGGTGCCGATCGCATCACCTTTTGTTTGAGCCCGAATCCGGGGGAACCGCTGCAACCTCTAGGGGCGATCGCCTCTGGGGGAGAAATGAGCCGCTTTTTGCTGGCGATCGAAGCCTGTTTTTCCCAAGTCGAAAACGCCGGCACCCTGGTATTCGACGAAATCGACGCTGGAGTTTCTGGGAAAGTAGCCGGGGCGATTGCCAAAAAACTCTACCAACTTTCGGAAAAACACCAAGTTCTCTGCGTCACCCACCAACCCTTAATTGCAGCAATGGCAGACTCCCACTTTCGCGTCAGCAAACAAACGATCTCAGCAGAATCGGGTATAAATGAAAGCGCGGGGAATTCTGAAGCGATCGAACGCACTGTCGTGCGAGTTGCCGCCCTCAACAGCCAGTTATCTCGGCGCGAAGAATTGGCACAACTTGCTAGCGGTCGATCGGCCGCAGAAGCGATCGCCTTTGCCGAATCTCTCCTAGTTCAAGCAGCCTCCCTGCGGCAAACCATGACGAGCGAGCGAGCGTCCTAAATCCGAGTTACCCACCTCAAGACTGACGATCGACCTCAAATTCTAGGAGCTTTTCCACAAAGGCGCACAGAACCCATTTACTATTTTTTTGTGTAATACTTAGGCTTTCTTGAAAGTCCTCTATTTCAGCAGGGTACCGGGTTGCTTTCGGTCAAGACAGCAGATCTCCAATAGGTTCTCTAGGGTTAAACCCCTATATTTAAAGGGGGTTTAAAGAAGCGGAGATTAAACTGTAATAATGGTCTCCAGGTTGAGTCGCCAGGAGCGAGTTCGATCGCTCTATCAAACACTCAACAGCCAGCAAATCTCTCGATCGTCCCTCCCAGACTGTCAAAATTGTAGAAACCAGTACACATCAAGAGGACGCTATAGTGCAACAATCGTGCTGGCACAAAAAACCCCGGAGCGATCGGTCCCTACCCGCGGGCGCTCCAAAACCTGCCCGCCGACCATCCGATACTCAAATAGCCTAACCCAGTTACACTGAGTAAATATAATGCCAAAACCTAATGCCAAAACCAGATACTAAACCATTTAAAAAAGACTCTCAACCTGAAAAAATGCGGGGAATCCCCTATAGTTCCGGCTTGCGGAACAGCAGCCCGAACTCGACCCATTGAGGCATTGCTCGCAGCGCGCAGTTCTGTGAAATAGTTTAAATATTCGACTCTAGTACGACTCTAGTACGACCGCCTCCCGAAAGACTTGCGGGCACATCAACTTTAAAGACCAACCATTACGCTTAAAATTTTGTAAAGGTCTATGAAATCTGCATCTCCCAATCTGTCTGCGATGGACAACGTGATAGATGTCCATGTTGTCGGTGAAAAGCCTCAGGAACAACATTATTCACCTCCCCCCTCTAACAGCAGTGCGATTACCACAACCGGTCAAGGCAATTTTGGTCTCATCCTCAAAGACCTAAACAAAGATAATTTTAAACAACTCACTAAGGACGTAGAAAACAAACTAAAAGTTGTCAACCAGACTCTGGGGATGCTCGACAACCTCCTTGACAGTCAAGGATTTGACGCCATCCTCAACGAAATGCTGCAGTCGATTACCCTGAAAACAGGGGAATTGCTCAATGCCGATCGCAGCACGATATTTTTACTAGATGACGAAAAAGACACACCCGAACTCTGGGCGATCGTTGCTAAAGACGAAAATGGCAACAACTTAGAACTCAGATTTCCCGCCCACATTGGCATTGCCGGCGAAGTAGCCACCTTGAAAAAAGTAGTGAACATTCCCTACGATTTTTACGAAGACCCGCGATCGGCAAACGCCAAAAAAACGGATGAAAAAACCGGATACCGCAGCTATACTATGCTGGCGATGCCCCTGCTCAACGAAGAAACAGACGAATTGGTAGCAGTCGTTCAACTTATTAACAAGCTGAAACTAGACCACGAACCTCATGCTACCTTAAGCGAAAAAATCGACCTTGAAGGATTTACTTCCCAAGACGAACAAGTTTTTCGAGAATTTGCTCCGTCAATTCGCCTGATCCTAGAATCATCAAAATCTTTTTACGCAGCAACTCAAAGACAGCGGGCAGCTACAGCACTGATGAACGCCGTTAACGCCCTGTCTCAAAGCAGTTTAGACTTAGAAGATACCCTAAAACGGGTAATGGATCAAGCCAAAGAACTGATGCAGGCCGATCGGAGTACCCTGTGGCTGATCGACGAAGACCGAAACGAACTGTGGACGAAAATCCCGATCGCCGGCAACCTCAAAGAAATCCGCATTCCCCGAACAGCAGGTTTCGCAGGCATCGTCGCCCAATCCGGCGACCCCCTGCTGATTCCCTTTGACGTTTACGACGATCCGCGCGCCGCCGTCGCCCGAGAAACCGACCAAAAAACCGGCTACCGCACCTGCAGTATGCTCTGCATGCCAGTATTTAATGCCGATCGCAAATTGATTGGAGTTACGCAGTTAGTCAACAAAAAGAAACAGGGAGACTTCCCACCCTACAACCCCGAAGATTGGCCGCACGCCCCGGAACAGTGGCGGGCGAGTTTCAACCGCAACGACATGGAATTTATGAAGGCGTTTAACATTCAAGCAGGAGTCGCCCTGCAAAACGCCAAACTGTTTGCCGAAGTCAAGCAGCAAGAGCAAAGAAAAACGGCAATATCGTCGCCACAAATCCCAGCGCCAAGCACTTGTTAGGTGCCAGCGACAACGATTTGGCAGAAGGTAAATCCCTGCGCGAATTGATTAAGCTCGAAAAAGGTAACTTCGCTCAGTGGTTTGACGCCGCTTTGTCCCCCCAAGAAGATAAAGACCGCCAACAGTATTACCCCGACCAGTTGGTGCTGTCACTCCAAGGCGAACCCCAGAGCATCAACCTCAGCATCAATTCAATGACCGATGCGATCGACCCTAACAAGGTCAACGGCGCTTTAGTCGTCATGGAAGACATCAGCGGCGAAAAACAAGTCAAAAACTTGATGTACCGCTACATGACCCCCGAAGTTGCCGAAGCGCTGCTGGCTTCGGGAGATACCGGTTTGGGCGGCAAACGCAAACATGTTTCCGTGCTGTTCTCAGACATTCGCAGCTATACCACACTTACCGAAAAATTGCAAGCAGAAGAAGTCGTAGCCATGCTCAACGGCTATTTTGAAGTGATGGTAGATGTGGTATTCAAGTACGGAGGCACCCTCGACAAATACATCGGCGATGCTTTGATGGCGGTTTTCGGCTCTCCAGCGCCGTTAGAAGACCACGCTTGGTGCGCGATGCAAACCGCAGTCGAAATGCGGGAAAAACTGGCAGAGTTTAATGCCGATCGGGCACAACACGGGCTGATGGAAATCAGCATCGGTATGGGCATCCATTCCGATGAAGTTGTCAGCGGCAACATCGGCTCTAGCAAGCGGATGGAACTGACTAGCATCGGCGACGGTGTTAACCTCGCCTCTCGCTTGGAAGGTGCCAGCAAGCAGTTCGGCACGGACTTAATTATTAGCGAAAATACATACAAAGAATATGCCGATCGACTCTACGCCCGCGAGCTCGATTTCATCACAGTCAAAGGCAAAAGCGAACCCGTAAAAATTTACGAACTGGTTGGCATCCGCGAGGGATGTTCCCCCATCGGCAAGGTGCTGAATGAAAAACAGCAAAAGATTGTCGAATATTACAACAAGGCTCGCGAATATTACAAACAGCCCGTTACCCAAAAACTCGAAGAAGAGGAGGTGAAAGCACTCTTAAAGAAAGTTGAGGCAATGCCGAATGCAGCGGATGAAGAACTGTCCTACAACGTAGAAGAACAGTTGGAATCCGAACTAAAACAGCTTTTACATAAAGTGAAAAAGCTCTCAGAGTACGATCGCAAAAATCTCTGCGAAGCAGACAAACTTTTAGCGCTGCTGGAACCAGAAATTAAACTCCTGAAGCTCGAAGGCATTAAAAACCTTTCCGAAGACGAAGCCAAATTACTGCAGCAAGCAAAAGTCAGACAGCTATCAGCAGCAGACATTAAGGATGTGCCAGAAGGAGAATTCAAAAAAATCTTAGAATCCGGCATCAACGAACCATCAAATTCCCAAATTCAACGCCTGAAAACAGGACAAATCAAGCAGCTATTGGAGGCAAAAATTAAAAGTAGAGCCCCAGAGTCAATGTCAGAACTGTTAGAAGAAGAATTCCCCAATCTCGGGCTTAATGGAGTTAAAAAGCTGCTGAGCGAATTTAAAAAAGCTCTCGAACCCAAAGCCAGGAAATCTTTTGCCAAGGCTCAAGAGGAGTTCCAAAAAGTTGTGGAAATTGACCCCAAAAACAAGGCAGCAAATTTGCACGTCGATCGCTGCTTGGCCTTTGAGATCCACCAATTTCCAGATGTTCTCAACTGGGATGGGGTGTTCAAACTCACCGAAAAATAAAAATGAATGGCAACAGGATCTCTCACCGCCGCCTCGCGGCGGGGACTCTTGCTCAGCGATTTGCCCTGCACTCACAGCAACAGTGAGGGCAGACGGAACAACAAAAAAGCAAGCAGAACGCAAGTCTCAAACCTCTAGAACCTCGGAAAATATGGTATTCCCCGCGTTTGAATGGCTTAAAAATACAAGAACCCGGATTGATGAGTCAGTTGTTGTAAATCTTAACAAAGCAGCAGATTCTCAAAATGAGGTTTCTGGGCAGACAGTCAATGTTCTAGTCTTAATATAGGAAACTACTAACGTTAGTTATGGATAATTGGAATTCGCAGTCTGGTGATATTGAATGGGTGGAGCGGGTTTACGAACTATTGCGGGAGATTATTCGCTGTTCCTTGTCGGAGAAGCCCAAAATGCCAGACAATCTCTCCCAAAAGGCTCTCCCCTCGATCCAAAAAATACAAAGCCTTCAGCAAAGACCCGGCCCGCAAGTGTTTCAGTCCAGTTCGCCTACCATCAACGATCGCGAATGGCTCGAACAAGTCCGCCAACTGCTGGTAGAAATGACCGGCGCGGCTTTATCAGAACGACCGAGACTGCCGGACAACCTGGCAAGCAGAGCTTTAAACCTTGCCGATAAAGCAAAAAAAATTAAAGAAAGCATCGAAGCCTATTCAGATCGAGTGCCCCCACAGGCACCGCACCCCGCGCCACCTCCCGACGATCGAGCGCTAGCTGGGGAAAACGAGCATTCCTTGCAGTCTCCAGACTCGCTGCTGGACCTGTTGCAGCAGAGTTTAAAAACGCAACGCGCTACAAGCTACAATCCTGATGCTAACGAATGGCAGCAAATATTCACCCTGCTCGATATGGTGCAGTCAGTTTACAGGCAAATCCAGCGTTAAATTCCAGCTTCGATCGAGGAGTTTTTTATGGGGCGCGATCGCTGGCATATAAATTTGTGTGTCTTTGACAGAATTTTTTTTCCGCAGGCAGAATATTTCAGACAAAAATTTTAGTAGCTGAGGAAAGCCAGCGATCTTCCCAAACAAATACAGACAATTGGATTTTTGTCAACTAAACTGCAATGGCACTGAAATTTCTTAAATCACCCAGGTTCAAACCCTTGTATACTCATTGCTTTTAGCCTGCAGAACCCAAATTTTTCAGTGACATTGAACGAAACTTAGTTTAGTTGCTTTTGGAGCAGGCAAACGTGAGCGGACAAAACACTAGCGATTTGTCAGGAGAAATATTCGCGGATCGATCGGGCACCTCAATCCTATCCTAATTTATTCGAGTAAGAGGTCGAAAGGTGCCCCCGTGTCGGCCCTCGGGTTTCTGGGGTACTTCGCGGACTTGAGGGAGAGCTTGATGCAGTCGCAGGACCCGATCGCCCCTAAAATGCTATGAATGGGGTTTGACAAATCGCACTCACCCCGCTCGCCTATTAACTTGGAGATACTTTTGTGGACTTATCGCTAATTCCGGCACAGCCGAAACCAGGACTGCTGAACATCCTCATTGAAATTACCGGCGGTAGCAAAAACAAATACGAGTTTGATAAAGACTTGCAAGCCTTTACCCTCGATCGGGTACTCTATTCCTCAGTCCAATACCCCTGCGACTACGGATTTGTACCGAATACCCTAGCAGACGACGGCGATCCCCTCGACGGTATGGTACTCGTGGACGAGCCCACCTTTCCCGGCTGCATCATTGCGGCTCGCCCGATCGGAATGCTAGAAATGATCGATGGGGGCGATCGCGACGAAAAACTGCTGTGCGTTCCCGACAAAGACCCCCGCTACGCTCACTATAAGTCCCTCAAAGATGTAGCCCCCCACCGCTTGGACGAAATAGCCGAATTTTTTAGAACCTACAAAAATTTGGAGAAAAAGGTGACAGAAATCCTCGGCTGGCAAGATGTCGAGCAAGTCATGCCGTTAGTGGAAAAGTGCGTCGCAGCCGCTGGTAAATAAATTTCCCAGCATTCCGCAACTGTGACTTAACTAAAATTCACAAACCATTACCTCAAGCGACCGCGCGCGTCAGGGACTGCAGCCTATCGCCGGTCGCTAGCGGTATCCCATAAATCCCGATCGATCCTGAATGCTGAGCCAGTCGCAAGTAGTAAAGTAAAAAACATTCCCTCGGAAACACAAAAATTTTCCAGCAGGAGGAACAACCCGCACCAAATGCCTTCAACTCCAGCAGCCGGGAAAAATATTCTCGCCTTACCCCTGCGATCGCCTCAAATCAGCGCTATCTTAATCTAAACAGATTGCTCGGCTCCCAAACAAAACTCAACCAAAAACAGGTCGGAAAAATGCTCTCTCAAGTCTAAAAACTAAAAACTAAAAACTAAAAACTAAAATCTCAACTTCAAAGTTCCTCAAAGTAAAGTTAAAGAAGATGCCCGAAGCCGAACGCTCCCCAAGTCCACAGCCTGCCGATCGAAAACCCACTATGGAAAATAGCCCTTTGACCGAGTTTGTAGTTCAGTTTTGGGGCGTGCGGGGCAGCATTGCCACCCCCGGCACCAAAACAATTCGTTATGGAGGCAATACCTCCTGTGTAGAAATGCGATTGGGCGGCAAACGCCTGATCTTTGACGGCGGTACAGGCTTGCGAGTTCTAGGTTTAAATTTGCTGCGCCAAATGCCAGTCGAAGCGCATATGTTTTTCAGTCACACCCACTGGGATCACATTCAAGGGTTCCCTTTTTTTACTCCGGCTTTTATTCCGGGAAACTGCTTTCACATTTACGGAGCGATCGCCCCTAACGGTACTACAATCAAACAGCGCCTCTCCGACCAAATGCTGCATCCCAATTTTCCGGTGCCGATTCAGGTAATGCAGTCTGACCTCAAATTCTACGATTTGACGCCGGGAGATCTTGTCGAACTCGACGGCGTGAAAGTCGAAACTGCCCTGCTGAATCATCCCAATACTGCCATCGGGTATCGAGTAACTTGGCAGGGACATACAGCCGTCTATTGCAGCGATACAGAACACTTTGCCGATCGTTTGGACGAAAACGTCGTCCACCTGGCCCGAGACGCTGATGTGTTCATCTACGACGCTAATTACACCAACGAAGAGTATTACAACCTCAAAGCCCCGAAGGTCGGCTGGGGACATTCTACCTGGCAGGCTGGAGTTGAAGTTGCTAAAGCTGCTGGAGTTAAAAGAATCGTGATGTTCCACCACGATCCGGGCCACGACGACAATTTTCTCGATCGCGTCGAAGAAGATGTGCAGTCAGTCTTCGCGAACGGTTGCTTGGCCCGCGAAGGCATGAGCATTCCGGTGATTTAGGGGAAACAAGATCGATGCAGCGCAAACAACTCCGAAAACGCAGGTACGGCAGGCAGCGGCTTCACTCAATTGTGTTGGTGCTGTTGCTATGTGCTTGCTGTGCGTGCGGTGTTGGGCTGGCTGCGACAGCCGCAAGTGCGATCGCCCCCAGCATACTCGCTCAGGTGTCTCCCACAGAAGATATCGGTACGGTCGATCGCGTTCCCGAACGCTACCAACTCGGACAGCAGCTTTACTTGGAAAACTGCGCTACCTGTCACATAGCTTTGCCACCCCAAGTTTTGCCCATGGAAACTTGGCGCAGGCTGCTGCAAGACTCCGAACACTACGGGCAAACCATCAAACTCCTGGTAGACCCGCCGCGCTTGCTCGTGTGGAATTACCTGCAAACTTTTTCCCGCCCTCAAGCAAAAGAGGCAGAGATTCCCTACCGAGTTGCCAATTCTAGCTTTTTTAAAGCCCTTCATCCCAGGGTGAAACTACCACAACCAGCAACTACGGGCAGTTGCGTTACTTGCCATCCGGGCGCATCTCAATATAATTTCCGCAAGCTAAGCCCTGAATGGGAAAATTCTCCTTAGATATTAAACAAACTATTGAAAATAATTAGCAATTAATTGTATCGAGTTCTGCTAGATATCTACTAGATACCCGCGCAAAAACCGATGTTTTCACCAAAAACTTGCAGTTACTCCCTTGCCATCTGAAGAATTTGTATTGAACGAACCGCGAAGACGCGAAGAACGCGAAGAGAAGAAGAAGAAGAAAAAGAAGAAGAAAGAAGTACACAGTCAAATAGCACCGAAGGGAGTAAGCTTTCATATCGGCTACTAAATCTCTTTGTGGAACTTGATGAGTTGAGAAATCGACGAGCTGATTAAGAATTGCTGAAGATTGTTAATTTCTCAATACAAACGCGATCGCTATCGATCGTTATTGATAATAATCAAGCTATCCATTAGTTAACAACGCTCGTGTCTGAGCTGTAAGTGCCATGACTAACGCTGCATCAACCCCAGAGGTTCAAAACTCCGGAACCTTAAATATGGTTCCCCGCCTGGGGAGTTTTTTGGAAGAATATAACGAAATTGCCACGATTTTACCCGTACTGGCAGGGTTATTAGTTACCAGCCGCTTGCAAATTAGAGGAGCGCAGGCATTGCTGGTAAATTTGGCGCTCGCAGCCATTACCCGTCAGGTAGTAGTGCAACTGAAAAAGCAAGCCCATCACGCTCCAGAAATCGTTGTTCCCTCAAACGGGCAACACGCACCCGCGCCCGCCCAAACAGCAGAAGACTACACGATCGTCCACTCCACTCACGGACGGATTCGGCTGCGAATTCCTCGAATTGTCAGCGATACACCCTACGCCCAACGGTTAGAAAAACTGTTATCGGAG
The DNA here is from genome assembly GCA_025454405.1 of Oscillatoriaceae cyanobacterium Prado104. Lineage (GTDB taxonomy): Bacteria > Cyanobacteriota > Cyanobacteriia > Cyanobacteriales > Microcoleaceae > Microcoleus. The sequence goes on from JALOON010000131.1 coordinate 16,325, forward strand.
GACAAACGAGTAACGGGAGTTCGGTTGAATCGATCGGCCGCTTCTTTAGTTATTAATTATGACGGCAATGGCGTCTCAGAACTCGAATTGGGAATGCGCTTGCTGCAAATTTTAGAACAGGCAGAAAATGTCGCCTCGCCCCATCCAGGCTACCCCAGTTCAGAATCTTAATTATGGCAACTTTGTTGCAAGAAATAAACACATTGTCGTTCTGTCAACTCGTTCACTGCATCCCAGGGCGAGTCCGGTTTCGGGTGCCATTGTTAGGACGATCGCCCGAGATAGCAGAACAACTGCAATCGGTTCTGATAAGTATTTCAGGAATTATCAGCGTTCGCGTTAACCGAACCGCCCGATCGCTCGTAATTCAGTATCAAATTGAAATTGAAAGTTCGATCGAACAACTTGTTATCCAAACCTTGCTGGATTGCTCTCAACAGCCACAGTCGAACACCAATTCAACCGCCCCCGCTCAATTTTCCCAGGTCAACTGTCAATCGCCAACTCAAAACTCTCGGGGCGATCGCGGGGGCATCGCCCCTAACAACTCAAAACTCCTGCAAAACTCAAAACTCCCTAACAACTCAAAACTCAAAACTCAAAACTCAAAACTCCCTAACAACTCTCAACAGTCAAAAGATGAAGGGCAGTGGTCAAGTTTGCGCCTTCCAGCAACGGCAGCATTTCTGTCATTTCTCTGCGGTTTTCCCAGCTTGAAATTGCTGCGTCCTTTGGCGACAATTGCCCTTCTAACTGCTGCCTTCCCGGTGGCAAAACGAGCATTTCACAGCTTGCTGGGGCAGCGGCGGTTGAATATTGATTGTTTGGATTTGCTGGCACTGAGTTTGAGCGGCTGGCAAGGCAAATTATTCACTCCGGCAATGGTGATTGCACTCCACGAGTTAGGCGATACCATTCGAGAACAAACTGCTCGATCGACCGAAGTCCGAACAGCAAATCTTTTAGATGCGATCGGACATTTTGCCTGGGTAAAATACGGCGACGCACCGCCACGGCAAATTGAGAGCGATCGCGTGCAAGTAGGCGATATCGTAGTTGTTTATCCAGGAGAACAAATTCCGGTGGATGGCACGGCGATCCAAGGAGAAGCGATTATCAACCAACAAAGCTTGACAGGAGAATCCATGCCAGTGGTGCGACAAGTCGGACAACAGGTGTTTGCTTCTACCTTAGTGCAGTCCGGGCAACTTTATTTGCGGGCCGATCGAGTGGGCAAACAAACCCGCGCCGCAGCCAGTATTGAGTTGTTGCAAAAAGCACCCGTATACGATACGCGCATGGCAAATTACGCAGAAAAAATTGCCGATCGCCTTATTTTACCGTCACTATTGCTGGCAGGTATTGTATTAATTGCTACCCGCGACCCCGCCCGAGCCGCCGCGATCCTCACCCTGGACTTTGTAACGGGCATTCGCGTCTCGATTCCTACCGCCCTGCTAGGCGCGCTCAACCATACTACCAGGCACGGAGTTCTGGTACGCAGCGGCCGCACCCTGGAACAACTGGCATCTGTAGATACGATCGTGTTTGACAAGACGGGAACTCTGACTCGCGGTTCGATCGCGATTACTGAAGTGAGGACGGTAGAGGGGAGTTTGCCTGCTGAAAAAGTATTGCAACTGGCGGCGGCTGCGGAACAACGCCTCAACCATCCGGTTGCAGAAGCGATCGTCCGCTACGCCCAGCAGCAAAATTTGACAGTTCCCGCGCGCGGGGAATGGTCCTATGAGGTGGGTTTGGGAGTTCGGGCGCAGGTGGAAGAAGGGGAAGTGCTCGTTGGCAGCGAACGATTTCTCCAACAAGTCGGTGTAGATTGGGGCAGTTGGCAGGCGAGGGAGGAAGATCGCGATCGGTCTCTAATTTATGTGGCCTGCGCTGCTTCGGGAGACGGCCCGGCCGGACATCGCTTTCAGGGTGTTATCTCTTATACTGACCCCCTGCGCCCCGAAAGCTATACTTTGATTCAAAGGCTGCAGCAGGTGTATGACATAGAGGTGCATCTGTTGACAGGGGACAACGCTCAACGAGCAATGGAAGTCGGGCAGGAGTTAGGAATTCCGACAAAACGGGTTTATGCGGAAGCTTTTCCGGAACAGAAAGCCCGCACAGTACGCGATTTGCATCGTTCCGGGCGAACGGTTGCCTTTGTGGGAGATGGGTTAAACGATTCGGTGGCATTAGCCTATGCCGATGTTTCGGTTTCCTTCGAGCAAGGTTCGGAAATTGCGCGAGAAACGGCTGATGTGGTGCTGATGAACAATAACCTGCTGGACTTGCTAGAGGCGATCGAAATTGCCCGTCAAACTCGCTCCCTAATCGACCAGAATACAACTCTGGTTGTTGCTCCCAACTTGATGGCCCTGGGATTGGCAACGACTGTAGGACTCAACCCTCTGGTAGCAACAGCCATTCATAACGGATCGGCGATCGCTGCCGGGTTCAACAGTTTGCGCCCCCTCCTCCAACACCAGATGCAGCAATCGCAAATCGCAATTAAAAGTTCGTAGTGAGGACTTTAGTCCGCGCGATCGACAGTCTTAAAAGTTCGTAGTGAGGACTTTAGTCCGCACGACCGGCAGTCTTAAAAGTTCGTAGTGAGGACTTTAGTCCGCACGACCGGCAATCTTAAAAGTTCGTAGTGAGGACTTTAGTCCGCGCGATCGTCAAGTTTGCGAACAATTGGCTAACAGATTCAACAGACAGCACCAACAGCCAACAATCGCAGTCTCAATCGAAAAAATTATTTCTTAGCTTGTTGCGAATACTTCTGATTAAGACTGCGATAGTGCTACTCTAAAAAGCAGACAATCCTTACCCCCATTAATGTCTATGTCTCTGATTCATCTTGAAAAATCAGTTCTGACATTCCACTTGAAGGAAATCATCGAAGACGGTCATGGCAACCACCCCTTGACCTGGCTGAGTTTAGGGCTGGTAATTCTTGCTCCCAAGTTACTGCCCGCTGTTGCTAAAAATTCTCAGCCGATCGCAAAAAATCTGCCCAAATCGAAAGGGATAGCGTCGAGAAACACGCCAATTTCTCTATCGCAGTGGATTGCGGAAGCAGAAAACAGAGGCGTAAAAAATGAATTGAACTATCAGAATTCAATAGCGCTAGAAAGAAAGTTAGAAGATACCAGTCACTCACACCGCTGAGTTTCAAATAGAGCAACTGCTCTAGCACAAACGGTATAACAAGTCAACGGTCAACGGTCAACTTTCTTTCAACTCAAAACTCAAAACTCTTTAACGGTATAACAGTCAACGGTCAACGGTCAACTTTCTTTCAACTCAAAACTCAAAACTCAAAACTCTTTAACGGTATAACAGTCAACAGTCAACGGTCAACTGTCAAAGATTGACGATCGCGAACTCTGACGCTCGCACTATCAAAAACCATCGCGAGCGGGGACGCTCGCACTGTCAACTGTCAACTGTCAACTGTCAACTCTCTTTCAACTCAAAACTCAAAACTCAAAACTCAAAACTCACGCACTCCCTCTCAACTCTCTTTCAACTCAAAACTCAAAACTCAAAACTCAA
>JALOON010000132.1 GCA_025454405.1 Oscillatoriaceae cyanobacterium Prado104
TCTTACATGGGTACGTGTTTTCTGGTTCGCAAGCTGAAACACCAAGCAGCACAAGGGTTTTAACCCACGTGTCAGTATTTCTACGGGGGGAACTTCAGTCTAAATGTTTGCTACAAACGATCGAGCCCGAATGCAGGCAGCATAAAACACGATCGATAGCATTCTTTTTTCTATTTCATATAACGAAGAAAGGTTATTGGTCAGCAGTGCGAGCGTCATCGTTCGCGAAACCTTCCTTCAGCGCTAGCGTCCCGATCGCGAAATAGCTTGAAATTGACAATTACCAATTACCGATTCCCAATTACCGATTCCCAATTATCGCTCTATTTCCTCTGTTTGATAAACCTTCAATTCTCCCAAATTTGGCAGCTCGACCAATTCTTTTTCTGTTTCCTTCACCGACACCGGCATCATCACGGGTTGGCGCTGTTCTATCCAGCAACTTGCCAGCGGCAAAGTTTGTTCCAAATCTTCCAGCGGCCTGGGAATCACCATCACCGCGTTCAACTCGCCAATGCGTTCGGCTTCGTACATCCCCGCTTCTACTGCTACAGCCACATCTGCTACCGCACCGCGAATAATTGCCGTACACAAACCCCCGCCAATTTTCTCGTAAGCTGCCAGGTGTACGTCTGCAGATTTCAGCATCGCATCGCAGGCCCCCACCATTGCTGGAAATCCCCGCGTTTCCAGCAAACCGACTGCTTGAGAACTCAAGCGAGAATAACTGCCGTTTTGCGACAGTTGAGAAAGCCGCAAACCAATCGGCAAAACTACTTCTAAATTCGGTAAAGGCCTGGGAATCACCAATTTAGAAACAAACTGCCCGAACTGTTCGGCTGTCTGAGCACCTGCTTCTACGGCCAGGCGAACATCAGAAATTCTGCCCCGGACGATCGCGGTGCAGTGACCGGAACCAATTTTTTCGTATCCTACTAAAATCACCCCTGCCGACTTCAGCATCATGTCAGCAGTCCCGACAATTGCTGGAAAACTTGTGGTCGATACCAAACCCAAAGCAGTGTCTTTGAAGTATTCCGGGCGATGCGAACCGTTATTCTCTGTCTGTGCATCCATGTAGAATCACCGTTAGAAACTTCTCAATATCAAAATTTATCTGTGCTTTTAGTTTGCCAGAGGTGAAGGCAGGCGGCACGAGCTGCAAGATACAGATTTCTCCTCAAAGGCATTACATATTTATTAACAGCCAATAGTCGATCGTATTAAATTACCAAATACTAAGGGTCTCAAGCCCTTGCCTTAAAAACCTCGCTGTCAACTGTCAACTGTCAACTGTCAACTGTCAACTATCTCTAATTTTATACGTATTTTCAACTGTTTGCTATTCAGAATCCTCAGGGGGAATTTGACCGTTTTCCGGCGGTGAGTTAAAAGCTTGTCGGTGGGGAAATAGCGTCCCCAACAGCCTGTTAATGTGAGCTTGTCCGTACAAAATGGTTGGTACATCCCCAGAGGGTGCTGGTTGTTCATCGGCTGCTGCGGGCGCTTCTGAGGCTGTCTGGGCTTCTGTTTGAGGCGGCTCGACTGGTGGCTCTGCTGGTGGCTCGACTGGTGGCTCGACTGGTGGCTCTGCTGGTGGCTCGACTGGTAGCGGACTTGTAGCGGGAGTTGCCGGTTCTGTTGTTGCAGCAGCAGGTACTTGACGGCTGTTATCTCCGATCAGCGAACCTGCTGGCAAAATTAGCAGTCGATCGACCTGAGGGTCAATCAGAGTAGTCCCCGCGCCGATACAAGCATTTTGCCCGATCGTCCCCTTACCGACTACGAGCACCCCCGCACCCAGAATCGCGCCGGCTTCTACTGTCAAAGTACCTTCACGGGCGTGCAGGATAGCTCCCATACCGATACATACGCCTGGGGCGATCGAGATTTTACTGTCGGGATCTGCTTGAAGGATAACTCCTGGGGCGATCGCAGCACCCTCATCAACAACCACATCGCCACTCACGAAAATTTGAGAGTTGCTACTTAATTGCAGTGGCGATACATACATTTTGTTATATTTAATCCGTCAATTATTCGCTAATATTTGCCTGACCACAGGCAATTTTTAGTTGGCAATTTTTAGTTAGTAGGGCGGGCTTAAGTCCGCCGGTTCAAAGGACTAAAGTCCTTACTACAAACTTTTTGTAGGGGGGACTGAAGTCCTCTGGTGGAGAGGACTTCAGTCCTCACTACGAACTGTCTCGATCTCGATCTATCGCATCGTTCGCGACAGGATTTTCTGACAGCATCAAGTCACAAGACAAAAGTCGATAACAACTCTTCGATCTCTGAATTTTCAATTTTTCAAATATGCAAATTCTGCCTGTTACCTTTTGTCTTTTAGCTTTGCAGGTTTCCCGCCAGTTTCCTGGGAACTGAGCGGGAACTGCCAGCTAATTCCCCGTCAATTAAGGGCGTTGGATAATTTCTTCCAGTACCCGGCGTTTTGCCTTGGAATCGATACCGATCAAGCGAACGTACTCGCCGCTGTGTTCGGTCATGCAGCTTTCCAGAGCCGAAAACACCTCAGATTCGCGAGTCGAGGCAATAGGCGCGCAACTGTGCCAAGAACCCGTGCGGAAGCGGCGCGCGTCGGCGTGTTCCGTACCGATTTTGTAGCCTTGCGATAGCAAATTGCGGATGCTATCGACTGTCTTTTGGCTCAGCCGTCCGTTGCTCGTTGCGGTTGGAGCTGTCTGATAGGAAGCAGCAGTAGTTCCAGCAGTCGCCGCGGCAGAACTCGCTACTGGACCGTCCGGCCGCTGAATAATTTCTTCAACCACGCGACGCTTCGCTTTCGGGTCAATGCCGATCAAGCGCACGTACTCGCCTTGATGCTCGTTCATCACAGCTTCCAGACCTGCTACAGCCTCGGACTCGCTCCGTACTTGCAAGGCCGGTCCGCTTTGCCAAGAGCTCGTGCGGAAACGGCGGGCATCGGCGTATTCTGTACCGACTTTATAACCTTGAGCCAGCAAGCTGCGCACCTGAGCTACAGTCTCCGCGCTCAATTTTCCACTTGACACAGAACCGCTGCTGTGGTATGAGGCTGGCGCAGTTTTGCCGTTTGATTGGTAAGATGACACGCCGTTAGTGTCGCCTGGACGCTGCACGATTTCTTCGAGTACGCGACGCTTGGCTTTGGTATCGATGCCGATCAAGCGGACGTATTCTCCTTGATGGTCTGCCATGCAAGCAGACAAAGCAGCAATTACGTCTGCTTCGCGGGTAGAGGATATCGGGCCGCAAGTGCGCCAAGAACCGGTGCGGAAGCGGCGGGCGTCGGCGTATTCCGCACCAACGCTGTATCCTTGAGCTAGCAAATTGCGGATGCTATCGACTAACTGGGAGTTCAATTGACCGCTGGAATGGGTAGAATAATTGCTTGGAGTCATATCTGAGTATTTAGTTAGCTCGTCACGAAGGGGTGTCACACAGGCGATGTCGTCAGCACAGCGATAGCCTTTTCTCAGAGCGTCGTTAATGCCGATGACGTGGGTAGCAAATTTAACATCAGAATCTTGAACGTCTGGCAAGCGGTCTGCTTGTTGCTGGTTGGTGATGACGGCTCCCGAAGGTACGTATTTGCCTGGGGGAATTTCCACATCTTGTATCAATACGTGCATCATCACGATGCAGCCGTTTCCCACCCTGGCATTGAACACCGTAGACCGAAAGCCGATAAAACACTGGTCGCCCACGTAGGCCGGCCCGTGAATTAAAGCCATGTGGGTGAGGGAGGAATTTTTGCCTACCCAAACTGAATAGGAATCGCCATCGTCCCCTTCGACTCGGCCTTGTTCTAAACCGTGAATTACTACTCCGTCTTGAATGTTGGTTCCTTCTCCAATATGAAAAGGAGTGCCTTCATCGGCGCGGATCGATGTTCCGGGGGCAACGAGCACGTTAGGGCCGAGCCGAACATCCCCAATAATGTTAGAAAAGGAATGTACGTAGGCGGTATCGTGAATTTTGGGCTCTGCCAAGTTTTTCGACCAAGGCGTTGGGGGAGCCGCAACGCTGCGGGCTGCCATAATTTAAATTCTCCTAAATTGAAAAATCTTGTTGTTAGCTGTTAGCCGTCAGCCGTTAGGTATTTTCCCACTAACTGCCAACTGCTAACTAACTGCAGCAACTAACGGTACGGGTCGTCTTTTTTACTGTAAATGAGGCGGTTATCTACGCTGACAGTATCTATAATACCTACTACCAAAGCATCGATCGGACGGTTTTCGCTTCCAGGCGCAATTCTGGCGCCGCTTCCCCGAGTTACTAAAACCCATTCATCTATACCCGCGCCTACGCAGTCAGCGGCTATCTCATATCCGGGTACTGGGGAACCCTCTTCGTCAATGAATTGCAGCAGTAGCAGTTTCGATCCTCTCAGTGTCGGCTCTTTTTGGGTACTGACAACTGTGCCGCGAACTTTGGCCATTTGCATTTTAGTTAACAGGTAATTGGTAATTTGTAACTGTCATTTTTTTGAGCACCACTTGTCTTTTTCAATCTATTTTACTCAGTCTGTTTTACTCAGTCATTTACCTGCCTTTCTGGAATATTTACCTGGTGGCTGATGACTGAAAGCTGATGACTGAAAGCTAATGACTCGTGATTTCAAACTTAATGACTCACCACCAATCTCCCATGTTCTAAATTAAAAATTAAAAACATTAAATCAAAAACTGTCGCAATTTTTAAGTCGCAATTTTTAATTTTTAATTTTTAATTTTTAATTGCGAAACGCTTCCTGCCCCACTATCAGTTGGCGGCTCTGAGCATTATGACCGGTTGAGGGGGCGAATGCCGCTGACGCCTTCCCGGAACTGTTCGACAGCTTCGGTATAGCGGATGGGCAGAACGTATTCTAGGTTTTCGTGGGGGCGGGCGATAATGTGGGTAGACATGACTTGTCCGCCGTTAACGCGCTTCACCGATTCCACTCCAGCAGCTACGGAAGCTTGCACTTCCGAAACATCTCCTCTTACAATGACTGTAACGCGGGCGCTACCGATTTTTTCGTACCCTACCAAAGTGACGCGAGCGGCTTTGACCATCGCGTCGGCAGCTTCGACAACAGCCGGAAAGCCTAGGGTTTCAATCATGCCAACTGCAATTGCCATTGGTTATACTCCTGAATAAAGATTTGCTGAACAGTACTGCGATCGTTGCTGCGATCGTTTTGGACGAGAATTTTTTTGACGAGCTTTTTTTGGCTGTGTCTTTCGCAGGTGGCGTTAATTTTCGCTGCACCATATTTTGGCGCTACTAAATTTGGCGCGACTGAATTTTCGCTCAACTAATTTTCTCAGTTTTGCGTCCTTTAGTTTTGCCTTTTTTGAGTTTTGCGAATTTGGCGCTAGCGAATGCGCTAATTTAACACTGCGAACAACTTAGTAGCCCCGGAATTGCTCTACTGCTTCGGTATAGCGAATGGGCAGAACGTATTCTAGGTTTTCGTGGGGGCGGGCGATAATGTGGGTAGAGACGACTTCTCCGCCGTTCACCCGTTTGGCTGATTCGATTCCCGCTGCTACTGAGGCTTGGACTTCCGATACGTTGCCCCGCACGATGACCGTGACGCGGGCGCTGCCGATTTTTTCATAGCCTACAAGAGTTACGCGGGCTGCTTTGACCATCGCGTCGGCAGCTTCGACAACAGCGGGAAAGCCTTTTGTCTCAATCATTCCCACAGCAATTGACATTTTGTTTGAATCTCCTTTGAGAGCGTGCGGAATTTCCGGTGCAAATCTTTGACAAATCTCAAAATTTGGACGGGGGTAGCCACATTAATTTATTTAGGAAAACGGTTTTTAGCTTCCTATTGTTTTAAGAATAGGCTAAGCTGTCCACCTTGACAATATAAACGAACATCATAAAGTTTAATAACAAAAATTAGGAATATTTATGCAACTTTAAAAATTTTAATATTTTTTTAATAAACTTAACATGGAACGGAGTGAAAGGGTCAGACAGCAGAGATCGCGGTAAGTAAAAAATACTAGCAAAGTAGAGCTTGCTCTGGCAAGGGGGCAAGTGGGGATGGCGGCGTTTTCCGCGATCGCCCGCAGGGGGATCGCAAAAAAATAGGACAAAATGCTAGGATGTAGAGCTTCAAGCAGATTTTTTTTTCAGAGTACCCCGTCCGATCGACCGTTAATTTTGCGCTTGTAAGATTATCAGAGCGGGCGCTTTGAATGTATATTCAAGATTAGATGCAAAGTTATTTGCCAGAACTATACGATCGGGTCTAGTCGAAGTTCTATTATGTGGTGCGATCGATCGCGACTGCTTTTGGATAAGAAGCAGCCGCTAATTTGAATTTTTTTGAAATTTAACGGATAAATTCAATGTCTCAATTTCTCCTCCAAGCCTGTTGGTGGATACCTTTATATGGCTTAATAGGCGCAATTTTAACTTTGCCGTGGTCTGCAGGAACGATTCGCAGAACCGGACCCAGACCCTGCTTACTTCAACTTGCTGATGACAGTCGTGGCATTCCTGCACGGGTCAGTAATTTTTGCAGCGAGTTGGGACATCCCGCCCCAACAGTTGCTCGTACACTGGGTGCAAGCAGCAGATTTAGACCTGTCCTTTGCCATAGAAATTTCCACCGTCAGCGTGGGGGCAATGGAGTTAGTGACGCTGCTGAGTTTGCTAGCGCAAATTTACGCCCTCGGCTACATGGAAAAAGACTGGGCAATGGCTCGATTTTTTGGGCTGTTGGGTTTTTTTGAAGGGGCACTTAGCGGTATAGCGATTAGCGACTCGCTGCTTTTAACTTATGGTTTGTTGGAACTTCTGACGCTTTCAACATACTTGCTGGTAGGCTTTTGGTACGCTCAACCGCTAGTAGTAACTGCCGCGAGAGATGCGTTTTTAACAAAGCGCGTGGGAGATGTGTTGCTGCTGATGGGAGTCATCACGCTGTCAACTTTAGCGGGAAGTTTGAACTTTTCCGATTTAGAAGAATGGGCGGAAACCGCAACTTTGTCTCCTCAAGTTGCGACTTTTTTAGGCTTAGCTTTAATTGCCGCACCTACAGCCAAATGCGCTCAATTTCCCTTCCATTTGTGGTTGGATGAAGCGATGGAAGGGCCGAATCCGGCGTCAATTATGCGGAATACAGTGGTGGTGGGTGCTGGTGCCTATACTTTGATTAAACTTCAGCCAGTGTTGGCACTGTCGCCCGTAACTGATGCGGTGCTGGTGGTTTTGGGTGTGGTGACGGCTGTTGGGGCTTCTTTGGTCGCGATCGCCCAAATTGACCTTAAAAGAACCCTATCTCATTCTACCAGCGCTTCTTTAGGTTTGGTGTTTATTGCAGTCGGACTAAATCAAGTTGACGTTGCTTTGCTGTTGCTATTAGCGCACTCAATATTCAAAGGAATGTTATTTATGAGTGCCGGTTCAATTATTTCGACAACTAACACCCAAGACTTAACTGAAATGGGTGGCTTGTGGTCGAGAATGCCCGCTACGACGGCAGCTTTTGTAGTAGGAAGTGCGGGGATGGTAGCGCTGCTGCCACTGGGCAATTTTTGGGCGATGCGGCGCTGGCTGAACGGTTTTTGGACAGTGCCTTTGTGGTTGGTAATCGTGCTGCTGTTAGTTAACGGTTTAACGGCGCTAAATTTAACTCGCGTGTTCGGTTTGGTGTTTGCGGGAAAACCGCAGCCGAAAACTCGCAGAACTCCGGAAGTGGGTTGGGCGATGGCTTTGCCGATGGTAACTTTGACGGTGTTCGGGCTGTTGGTGCCTTGGATGTTGCAGCAATGGCAATTGTTAATTAGTTGGAACGGTGTGTGGGCTGACGATGCGAATTTGGATGCGTTAAATTTGCTGTTGAAGACGTTTGATATACCGCTGTTGGCGCTATCGGGATTTATCGGTTGTGCTGTCGGGGTTGCTATTTATTGGTTCGGGGTTTTGCCTCGGCCGGTGCGGCTGCCGGTGCCTGTGTTGCAGGATTTGTTGGCTTACGATTTTTATATCGATCGCATTTACCGTTTGACTGTGGTTTGGGCTGTTGATTCTATTTCTAAAATCAGTGCTTGGACTGATAAGTACGTAGTGGATGGGGTGGTGAATTTATTCGGTTTGGCAACTCTGTTTGGCGGTGAGGGTTTGAAGTACAGCGGTACGGGTCAGTCACAGTTTTATGTGTTGACTATTGCGGCTGGAGTTGCTGTGTTGTTGGTGTTGATTATTTGGCAGTTTTAAGGGAGTTTTGAGTTTTGAGTTGACAGTTGGGAATTGGGAAGAGTTTTGAGTTGACAGTTGGGAATTGGGAAGAGTTTTGAGTTTTGAGTTGACAGTTGACAGTTGGGAATTGGGAATTATATCAATTTCTCGATCGCACAATTTAAAATCTAAAATCTCAAATCTAAAATCTCCCCCTCTCCACCTCTTCGATCTTCCCTCTTGCTTCTTCCCGAAGGGGTTGGGTGAAACATAGAGTAAGCAGATAAATTTATTTTGGGTTTGTCTGCTTTTTTCTAGTTTTATTCAAATTCGATCGGCCACAATTCTGCAACGGGAACTTCCCAGCCGGGTAAAAGTTGGGGAATTGAAAGAATATCTCCGTCTCTCAATACAACTGGTTCGGCTGTGGGGGTGTAAATTGTAACTGTGCGTTTGTCGGGGTCGATTAAGATTCCTATTTGGGCTCCGAGTTCGAGGAACGATCGAATTTTTTCTCGCAATGGTTTGAGGCGATCGGATTGGGATTTGATTTCTACAACTAAATCTGGAACCATTTCGGCAAAATATCTTTTACTTTTTTTGAGTCGTGCTGCCAGCACAAAAGAAACATCAGGTGCTGTCAGATCTGAATTGGGAAGAATAAACCCGCCGCTGGACTCGAAAACTCGTCCTAGTTTGCGGGGTTTTACCCAGTTATACCATTTTCATAAAGTAGCGCTACATATCTACTGCCCAACCCCTTGAGTAATAGGTAGTTGCCCAATTTATCTGCAGCATGACTTTATGAATTTGAGTGCGTTCTTATCTTCCGCCGACAACGACATTTTTAATCCGCAAGTGCGGGCCGCCGACACTGACAGGCAAACCGCCTTGGCCTGCTTTGCCGCAGCCGCCGTAGGCATAAACCGAGTCATTCCCGATCGCCTCGATATCCTTGAGCGTCTGAAACACGTTCCCACTCAGGGTGACATCGCTGACCGGTTCAGCCAGCTTTCCGTCGCGAATCATGTAGCCGCCAGCCGCCGCAAAGGTAAACATTTCGCCGTTTGTTTGCCCGCCCAACATCCGCACCGCATACACGCCTTCCTCAATGCCGGCAAGCATTTCATCAAAAGAACGATCGCCAGATTCGATCGCGGTATTGGTCATGCGGACGATCGGCATAAAAGTAGCCCCCAAAGCCCGCGCGTTACCAGTCGGAGTTTCGCCCATTTTCCCGGCAGTTTCGCGGTTGTGCATCCTCTCGGTCAACACGCCATCTTTAATCAAATACTTGCGCTGCGCCGGCACGCCCTCGTCGTCGTAGGTCATAGTTCCCGGCAATCCCGGCAAAGTTGCATCATCAATGACATTCAACTGTTCGATCGCCACAGGTTTGCCCAAAGTCAGCAACTCCTGCATTTTGGGGTTTTCGTAAATGCCGTCAGCTTCCGACAAATGACCGAAAGCTTCGTGAATAAAAACCCCCGACAAATAAGGGTCTAAAATTACGGGATACTGACCGCCCTTTACCGATTTTGCCTCAAGTTGACCGACAGCTCGAACGGCCGCACTTTTAACTTTTTCTTCAATATTTGCCAACACATTGTAGTCCGATCGCGAATGAATTGACTCAAAACCTTGACGGACAATACCGCCTTCACCGCGCGCGATCGCCCCGAAACGCCCAGTCACGTCCAAACGTTCTTGAGCGATACAACTGCCTTGAGAATTGACAAAATAAGTAATCCCAAAACGCTCGCTGTACCCCGCTACCGTCGTCTGAATTCGCGGGTCATAATCTAACAGCAATTGGTTGTAAGATTCGAGCAATTTGCGTTTTTCTGCTAAACTGACAGAACGAGGGTCGCGGCCCAATTCCACCGCTACATAATCTTGCACCGGGGTGACATCTGCCAGTTGAGTCTTTTCGCTCCCCACCAAGCGAGACTGAATCACAGCTTCTTCTATGCGGTCTTTGAGTTCGGCCAATCCGTTAAAAGTTACAAAACTCCAACCGCCTTTGTGACAAGCCCGGATGCCACCCGCCAGACTGAAGCTGCGGTTGACAGCATCTAACCCAGGACCGCGAAAGCTAATCCCAGTTGACTCGCTCTGTTCGAGGCGAACTTCCAAATAATCCACCCGATCGCGGTAAGGTGCGATCGCATCTACCAACTGTTCTTGCATTAAATTGCCCCTACTGTGATTGGTGCTAGCGCTGAATAAAATCATCCTTAACTTCAGTTTAACGAAAAGACGGGGGAGAGGGGGAGAGGGGAGGGGGAGAGGGAGAGCCGGAGATGGGGAGATGGGGGGATGGGGGGATGGAGAGAATTTTTCCTTTTTCCTTGGACACAACTTTTTGAGGGATGAAACGCGATCTTACGGGTTTTAACGAGAGCGTTTCTTTTACTTCCCATGTTGATTTTCAATATACTTTTTAACTACCGAGCGTGCTAATTTGACCTATTGATGTTACAAAATAGGTTGGTGTCCGCAAAGCAGTTGATTTTTTCAATTGTGGAAACTCTTTATGTTATTGACATTACCTGTAGTAGCAATTATAATCAACAACAGGAGGTGATGGCAAGTTGTACAGAACAGTACCAATTAAAGCCAAGTTCACTGAGGAAGAAAAAATATTTTGGGTTGACCAGTGTTCGCAGGCTAATAGTCTTATCAATTCAGCGATTTATCACGCCAAACAAACTCATTACAGCAGACTTGAACAAACGGATGATGCGTTGACAACTTACTGGCGTGGTGATGAATTACGCTACAGTTGGAAGACATATAAGTGCCGCACTACTTACCCTGAATTGGATAAAGTTCTCAAAGACAATCCTCACTACAAAGCAATGGCTGCACAGTCAGCACAGCAAACTCTTAAGACGGTAGGGGAATCAATCACCAGCTATAACGGACTGGTTAACGCTTATTACAAAGGTGAAGTTGACAGACCATCATTGCCGAAGTACAGAAAACGTGGCGGTTTAGCTGCTGTGACGTTTCCACGTCAAGCACTCAACTACAAATATGGTTGTTTTTATCCGTCAATTAGTCGTAATACTAAGCCGCATTTGCTAACTGAAATTACCTTACAGTTACCTGAATTCATTGATTCAGATTGGGTGAAGGAGGTAACAGTACGTCCTTGTTTTGGTGAGTTGTGGATTGATTGGGTAATTGATGATGGCAAAGAACCAATTGGCAACAATCCCAAGCTCGATTACACGCAAGCTTGGAGTTTTGACCATGGTGGAACTAACTGGCTAACAGGTGTTTCAACTCGTGGGAAAAGCCTAATTATTGATGGTAGAAAACTCAAATCAATGAATCAAGGTTACTGCCGCTTGGTTGCCAAATACAAGCAAGGAAAATCAAATTTTTATTGGGACGCGAACCTCGATCTAGTACAACTTAAACGCAACAACCAAATGCGTGACGCTGTTAACAAAGCAGCAAGATTCATCATTAACCAATGTCTTAATGACCGTGTTGGTAATCTGGTAATTGGTTGGAATGAGGGTCAAAAAAATGGTTCTAATCTGGGCAAGCGCAGCAATCAAAACTTTGTTATTATCCCCACAAAGCGATTGATTGACCGACTAAAACAACTTTGTTTAGAGTCCGGGATTGTACTTACAATTACTGAGGAAGCATACACTTCAAAAGCGTCATTTCTTGATGGTGACTCATTACCGAAATACGGTGAAAAACCCGAAGGTTGGAAGGCATCAGGTGAGAGAGTGCAGCGCGGTTTGTATAAGAGTCGTGATGGATGGCTAATTAATGCCGATTGCAACGGAAGCGCCAACATCATGAGAAAAGTAGCCACACAGCTAAAGCTTAATTTAGCCGAGGTGGGTAGGGCTTTTTTGACAGTGCCACAACGAATTGATTTGTTCAGTCGCTTGAGTAAAGCATATCGTAAAAGAAGTGAAGCCTCGTGTCTTCAGACGCCAGGCGTAACATCCTTTTAGAATCCCCCGTGTTTCAACCGGGGGAGATGTCAACTGAAGAGTTAAAAATATACTTATAACTGCTGGAAAATGGGATACTTTCAGATTAAAAAATTCCAAATTTCACCGTATCTAGCCGCCATCTCCGCAGCAGCCGCAATTTTGACAGGAGTCTGGATTTTAGATCGATCGGAACAGCAGCGTTTCTGGGAATACAACCGGGCTAACACCCTCAACCAACTCAGCACAGTCCGCTCTAGACTCGAAGGCTCTTTAAATTCCAGGTTGTTTCTGATGCGGGGTTTGGTGGCTTATATTTCCAACAACCCAAATATCAGTGAAGGTGAATTTGCAGCCACAGCCAAAATTATGCTGGCAAAGCAAAACGGCATTCGCAATATAACTTTAGTTAAAGGTACTACTATTGCTTACATCTACCCCCGCCAAGGCAACGAAGCAGCAATTGGTGCTGACTTGACGGCCATACCGGAACAGCGAGGAATCGTTGAAGAGGCGATCGAAACCAGGCAAACCGTACTTGCTGGACCTGTAAAATTATTGCAGGGTGGCATCGCATTCGTCAGCCGCAGCCCAATTTTCCTGACACCTGCAGGAGAAACTCCCGAAACAGGAGTTTACTGGGGCTTGACAGGAGTTGTCATGGATAAAGATTCTCTCTTAGAAGAAGCAGGATTGAGAGACTCTTCATCTCAACTGCAATATGCTTTGCGGGGAAAAGATGGCAAGGGAGCATCTGGCGAGGTATTTTTCGGAGATGGATCGATTTTTCAGCAAAACCCCGTGCTGTTGGAAGTGACTTTGCCCAACGGTTATTGGCAGTTGGCAGCAATTCCAGCCGGAGGGTGGGCTGAGAATTCGCCTTCTCGGGGATGGCTGTTGGGAGGGGGCGGCTTGCTGGCACTTTTGAGCGCAGCTTTAGCTTTTAATTGGGTGTACGGCCCGGCGAAGCTGCGCGAAAGTGAAACTAAATACAGGCAATTAGTTGAGAATGCTAACAGCATTATCGTGCAGTTAGATAGCCAAGGTAACATTACTTTTTTTAATGAGTTTGCTGAAACTTTTTTCGGGTATTCGCAAGCTCAAATCATCGGCAAAAGCGCGATCGGAATTGTGGTAACTGAGGCATATCTCTCGGGGAAAAAACTAGCGGGAATTATTCGAGAATGTTTGGAACAGCCGGAAAAATACCTGCTCATTGAAAATGAAAGTATCGATCGCACCGGAAAAAAAGTGTGGGTTTCGTGGCGGAACAAAGCTTTAGTTGATGACAGGGGAAACTTACAAGGATTGCTGTGCGTCGGGACGGATATTAGCGATCGCAAATTAGCAGAAGCAGCCGTGCAAGCCAGCGAATTCCGCTATCGGGCAATTATTGAAGACCAAACCGAATTAATTTGTCGCTTTTTGCCGGACGGCACTTTGACTTTTGTTAACGATGCTTACTGCCGCTATTTTAATAAATCTCGATCGGATTTGGAAGGTCATACTTTTATGCCCTTAATCCCGGCAGAAGATCGAGAAATTATGAAGTGCGATTTTAGCGATATCAGCCTAGAACACCCCGTCGTTACTTGCGAACACCGCGTCATTCTCGACACAGGAGAAATTCGCTGGCAGCAGTGGACAAATCGGGGTATTTTTGATGCTGAAGGTACGACGATCGAATGTCAGGCAGTAGGGCGCGATATTAGCGATCGAAAACTTGCTGAAATTGCCCTGCAAACCTCAGAAGCCGAACTGCGGGCTTTGTTCGCTGCCATGAATGACGTAATTTTTGTCATTGATACGGAGGGACGCTACCTGAAAATTGCCCCGACAAATCCCGAACTTTTGTACAAACCACCGGCAGAGCTTATTAACAAAACTCTTCACGAAATATTGCCCTTAGAAAGAGCCGATTTTTTCCTCAGTCAAATTCGACAAGCCAACAAGAAAAAGCAAACTTTGCAAATAGAATACAGCCTGCAAATTGGCGAACAAGAATTGTGGTTTACTGCTACAATTTCACCAATGCAGGAGGGTACAGTAATTTGGGTTGCCCGCGACATTAGCAAGAGAAAGCATACAGAAACTTGGCTGAACGGTCAAAAACAAGTTTTAGAAACGATCGCGAAGAGCGCTCCTCTAGAAGAAACTTTAACTGCTTTACTTGAAATTATCGAACAGCAATCAAAAGATGTCAAAGGTTCGATTTTGCTGTTAGATAAAGATGGCAAACACCTGCTGCACGGAGCTGCACCAAGCTTGCCTGCAAGCTACAATGCTGCTATTAATGGCATAGAGATCGGCCCGAATGTTGGTTCTTGCGGCACTGCTGTCTACCGCCGCGAATCGGTAATCGTGACAGATATTGCTACCGATCCTTTGTGGCAAGACTTTCGAGATTTAGCGTTGAGTTTTGGACTGAAAGCTTGCTGGTCCCATCCGATTTTATCATCTGACGGTCAAGTTTTGGGAACTTTCGCAATGTATTATTCTGAACCCAAAAGTCCCCACAATTTTGAGCGACAATTGATTGAAGTGGCGAGAAATTTAGCAGGAATTGCGATCGAGAACAAACAAAGAGAAGAAAGCCTCAAACAACTCAATCAAGAATTAGAAATTAGAGTCGAACAAAGAACAGCTTTATTGAGAGAAACTGAAGAACGCTGGCAGTTAGCCCTCAAAGGTAACAATGACGGTATTTGGGACTGGAACTTGCAAACCAAGCAACTGTTTGTGTCCGATCGATTCAAAGAAATTACCGGCTACGAAGACAAAGATATTATCAATTACATTACTACCTGGCAAAAAAACTTGCATCCAGAGGATTTAACTATTGCAGGGCAAAGATTGCAGGAACACTTAGAGAGAAACACACCCCATTACATTCATGAATACCGCCTGTGGTGCAACAAAAGCGGCTACAAATGGATACTGAGTCGGGGACAAGCTTTGTGGGATGAAGAAGGAAAACCCGTGCGGATGGTGGGTTCAATTACTGACATCACGGAACCCAAACAAGCAGAGGAAGCACTGCGGCAAAGCGAGGCGCGGTTCCAAAAGCTAGCTGCTAATTTGCCGGGAATGATTTATCAACTATTATTGCATGCGGATGGTTCTGTCAGTTTCCCTTATATTAGTCCTTCTTGTCGCGAAATTTTGGGTTTAAATCCCGAAGAAATTCAGCAAAATGCTGCTTTAGTAACAGATTTAATTCATGTTGCTGACAGACAAATTTATTACGAATCTCTGGCTGTTTCAGCCAGAAATTTGCAGCCTTGGCGCTGGGAAGGCAGAATGGTGCTCCGCTCCAGCGATGTCAGGTGGTTTCAGGCAAATTCCCGCCCGGAAGCTAAAGATAGCGGCGATATTTTGTGGGACGGTTTAATTATTGACATTACCGATCGCAAGCAAGCTGAAGCAGCTTTGCAGGAAAGCCAGCGGTTCGTTCAAAGAATCGCTGATGCTACTCCCGGAATTTTGTATCTCTACGACTTGGAAGAACAGCAAAATGTCTACGCTAATTCATCGCTGGGCGAGATTTTAGGCTATTCTACTGGAGAAGTTCAAGCAATGGGCGCGTCATTTTTACCCCAGCTAATTCACCCTAACGATTTGGAAATAGCGAGCCAACAAATGGCTGATTTTGCGACAATGCAAGATGGGGAAATTAGCGAAATTGAATATCGGATGCGGGCTGCGAACCAACAGTGGTTTTGGCTGCAAAGCCGCAACAGTATTTTCAGCAGAAATCCCGACGGTACACCCAAATTAATAGTTGGATTTGCTCAAGATATCACCAATCGCAAACAAGCAGAAGCAGCACTGCGGGACAGCGAAATGCGAGAAAGAGAAAGAGCCGAACAACTGGAAAAAACTCTGGTAGAATTGCATTCAGCTCAAGCCCAGCTAGTCCAAACTGAAAAAATGTCTTCTTTGGGACAATTGGTAGCAGGCATCGCTCACGAAATTAACAATCCTGTCAACTTCATTCACGCCAACATTGCTTATCTGAAACAATACAGCCAACAGTTGCTGGAATTGGTATTGCTTTACGAACAGGAATACCCAGAACCTACTGCAAAAATTGTCGATTTAATTGAAGAAATAGACTTGGATTTTCTCACTGAGGATTTAGTCAAAATCGTCGGCTCGATGCAGGTAGGAACAGACAGAATCAAGCAAATTGTTTTGTCGCTGCGGAATTTTTCGCGCCTGGACGAAGCGGAAATGAAACCTGTGAACATTCATGCAGGAATTGAGAGCACTTTATTAATTTTGCAGCACCGCTTGAAGAGTCGGGACAGCCGTCCGGAAATTGAAGTAATTAAGGAATTCGGGCAACTGCCACTGGTGGAATGCTATGCAAGCCAAATGAATCAGGTGTTTATGAACGTGATTGCTAACGCGATCGACGCCATTGAAGAGCGCTATCAAAAGTTGTCCGGTAAGGAATTAGAGGCAAATTCGGGTCGAATAGTTATTTGTACGAAACTAGCAGAAAATCGGACGATCGCGATTGAAATTTCCGACAACGGAATGGGTATTCCTGAAGGAGTAATCGCTCGAATTTTCAATCCATTTTTTACCACAAAAGTTGTGGGGAAAGGTACGGGTTTGGGAATGTCGATTTCGCACTCGATCGTCGTGGAAAAACACAAGGGCAAACTCGATTGTACTTCCGAAATCGGCAAGGGAACCTGTTTTAAAATTCAAATTCCGATCGCCAAAACCAACGGGCAAGCTAGCTAACCGCACGCGATCGCCAATTCTTATGTTATAACCAGTAAAACATATCAAAACTACTAGCCAAGCCTCACAACATTAATAATTATGCAACAGGAACTGATGGCTTTGATAATGGAAGCTCTGAGGGCAATGGGACACAACGTCCGCTGGATGTCTTGGAATTTGTTCTTGGGCTTGATACCGCTAGCTTTAAGTTTTGTGCTGTTCCGCAAGCCCCGATCGCGCTGGCTGTTGTGGGGTACGGGTTTGCTCCTCGGCGCTACTCTGTTACCCAGCATGCGCGTATTTTTCTTCTTTCTGAAGCACATCGTACAGGATTTGGGCAAAACTTACGTTTTGGGGGCGATCGCGATTACGCTGGCGCTGATGGCTGTGGATATCTGGGTGTTGCGGCAGCGCGGAGTGCGTTCCCTCCGGTGGTGGGGCGGTTTTTTGGTATGTATCGCCTTTTTGCCGAACGCGCCTTATGTTTTAACTGATATCATTCACCTGATCCGTCAAATTCAGTACGGACTCTCGGTGTGGACTGTGACTCTGGCTTTAATCCCGCAATATTTGGCATTTATGCTGGCCGGATTTGGAGCTTACGTACTCTCGGTGATGAATTTGGGGTACTATTTAAAACAACAGGGTTGGGGTAAATTTATCCTGGTAACAGAGATAATTATTCACGGACTTTCGGCGATCGGAATTTATTTAGGGCGATTCATCCGCTTCAATAGTTGGGATATCATTACCAACCCCGATGCCTTGGTTACCACCGTAATGAACGATTTGGTGGGCAAGCGTCCGGTTTTAGTAATGGTTGTAACATTTGCGGTAATTACCAGTTTGTATTGGGTAATGAAACTAATTATTTTGGCACTCAATCGGCGGTTTTACAGCACATCGGAGTCGGAGTCGATCGATAACAATACCGCTACTTCTGGGTCGATCGATTTTAGATTTTAGATTTGGGATTTTCGATTTGGGGATTGAGGATTGAGCGATTTTTAGATTGGGGATTTGAAATTCGATATGCGATTTGAGATTTTAGGGATGCAGCAACTTGGTTTGTTTACCAAAATACTGCGTTCCAGCTTTTACTTCAGATCGAAAACCTAGTTTCTTTTTGATGAATGCGTAATTCCTGTTGCTGTCAATCTCTCAGATAAACTCCTAAATAGATTGCTGCGATCGCTGTTTGGAACGTTGGATATGTTATAACATCCGAAGTAGTTTTGAAAACAGCAAACATGAATCGATTTAACCGTCAGTTATGGGAGCGGTTTCTGGCGATCGCGCAGCCTTATTTTTATCCTTTGGAATCGGGGGGCGGCAAAGTATTTTTGGGATTAGTGGCGCTGCTGTTGGTGTTTTTATTTGCTGCAATGTTTGTAGCCGTCAGCGTGGTGTGTCTGCTGGGTCAAGCTTTGTTTCCCGAGTTTTTCAATAGTATTGCTGCTGGATTAGTTAGCATGTTGCAAGGAATGATTAATTCCCCTGCAATTGTCATTGTTGCACTGATGCTAATTATTCCTTGCAGCGCTTTTTTCTTGTTCAAAAACAGAGTTCTACCGCGCTGGCAGGCTTGGGCATTATTAGCTTTATTGCTATTCTTGTCCCTGTCAGTCAGCGGTTTGAATGTCATCATCAGTTACGTCAGCAACTTTTTTGACACGGCACTGGCAAAGAAAGACCAGCTAAATTACTGGAAATATCTTTTTGTCTATGCGGGCGTCTTTGTTGTCGGTACTCCCATTGTAGTAATTTACCGCTACATTCAAGATAAATTGGGGCTGTACTGGCGGGAATGGATGACTAATAAGTTCCTCGATAAGTATTTTCACGATCGAGCTTATTACGAAATCAACTCGCACAAAGAAATCGACAATCCC
>JALOON010000160.1 GCA_025454405.1 Oscillatoriaceae cyanobacterium Prado104
TTCGAGTTCGGCAACGGGAATTTCTGCGGCGGTCGATCGAGCAAATCCTAATAGCGTTGCTTCGGTTAAAGATTGGTTTAACTGTACGGCAACCCAAGCAATTCTATCTTCCCAAGCATCGGAGGGAACGCGACAAATTTGAGAATCTGGCAAGACGGGACGGCATTCAATTTTGCCAATGCCGGCGACATCTAAATCGGCAACATCTACAAATTTCAGCATGAGTGAATCGCGACTTTCGCTCTTTTCCAAGTTGGTTTCCAATCCCATGCAGCGCAGGTAAGAATCTACTGCATAGACTGCTAGGGTATTGAGATAAACTTGTTTGAATCTTGTCGGTATGGATTTTTTAGCACACTGTTGAGCGATGTCGTGGGCTTCAAAGGATAGCGGTACTGTGAAAGTTATTGGTTCGATCGTTTTACTCATCATTAGTTTCTCTGCTCTCTTGCTTGATTATTACTGCAATTTATTACGGATGTAATCAGAAAAATTCCGCAAATTTCGGTTAAATAAACTGTCAATAGTTGTAGGGGGAACTCCCAACCTTTTAGAGATACTCTTCGATGTTTCATCATCCAATTTAGCTAAAGCTATATCTTGCCAAGTAATATCCGGGCTATCTCTAAGTGACACACTTCTAAAAAGATTGTCTGGATCTTCTTCGATAAGTTCACGTAGCATTATCGCCTCTTCGGACAATTCTGATTCTGGTGATGGGTAATTATCTAGGTCGTTTAAATTGCGTATTTGAGGTGTTCTCTTTGTTTCATTCATATATCGTTTAACAACCTCGCTGAATCTCCACTTCAATATCTGATTGACCCAAGCCATCACTGGTTTTTCTGGATAGTAGTTGTCAATGTTTTGACAAATATACTCAATTGTTTTTACAAGTGCTTCGTTATAAAGATCCTGGTAAATGAGACCTTGCAAGTCGGCTCTGTAAGGACGAACAAGTCTATGACAACGCCTAACTACTTCGATTAGTTTGGTTAGCGCTCTGTTTCGCTGACGGCTCTGGGCTGAATGCTGTTGAGCTTCGAGAGCTAGTTGTCTGAGTTGCAAATCAATTTCGTCCTCCATCTCAATCTCCTCACTCCTCTGGGGATTTTTGTGCAGTGTTGGGGAATCTATATATTGTTTTTCGGTAGAGTCCCAATTTTTTACGCATTTGTGCGGAGATTGTTACAAACCTTTACGTTTGAGGTGGTTTGGAAAAAAAGTTTTGAGGTTTGCGTAAAAAGTCTGGGGTGGTTCCGTAATTAGGGTTGAGGGGGCGATCGCACTTCAGATTTGGCCATTACAGGAGTCACGCATGGGGGGCGAGAAACCGGGTTTCTTCGTATATTTCTTGTGACTCGTTGCAACTCATAGAAACCCGGTTTCTGAGGTTGTGTATGTCCAGGAATAGATTATCGACTTTTATTTTTTCGGGGAAATCATTTCTATGAATGCTGTGAATAAATTATCGATGGTTGCGATCGGAGCAACAATTTGGGCTGGAATTACCAATCCAGTGAGTGCGATTATGGTGTCTTTGGGAGGTACATCAGTTCCCGGACAAGGGCAATTCTCTAGCGTACCTGGGGCAAAAACAATTGATTTCGAGTCAGGTGCGCCAACATCTGGCCCTGTTATTTACTCGGCTCCTGGTATCGGCCCTACTGTTGTTTCAGGCACCATCAATTATCTTTTTTGGACACCCAAAGATGACTACACGAAATACCTTACAGTTGCGCCATTTGGTGACGAACGAGGAAATAATAATCTCAGCATTAGCTTTGCTGAAAAAATTGATTACTTTGGTATGTACTTAGGTTCCTTTGATAGTTATAATAGCATTGCTTTTTACCAAGACAATGTTCTTCTAAAATTGTTGAATGGCCTTAATGATTCCGTTAATATCTATGTGAATTTCTTTGCAGAAAAAAACGAGTCATTTAACAAAGTAGTTCTAGCTTCGAGTGTTCCTGCATTTGAGACTGATAATCATGCTTATCGGATTGCGGAACCCGTTCCCGAACCAACTACTATTTTAGGTAGTTTAGCCTTTGGTGCTGTGGTTTCCTACTGGCACAGGAAGCGAAACAACTACAGAAATTCGTGAATTCAATACTGACAAAACAGCGGCAAGCAATACCAATTGCATAAAATAGGGCTACAGATCTGTAGCGCTATCCGATACCTGATACCAAATCCGGGTTGCTTATCTCCTTTATGAATGGGCGGTTGAAACCTGTGATACCGAATCCGGGCGGAGCGAAGCGGAGGGTTGTTACCCCCGATAAGACTCGGCGGTTGAAACCGCTTCTATACATACAAAACCCGCCTTCGCGGGTTTCAGGATTGAGGGGCGGATCGTACCAAAATGTGGTATGACGTGACAAAGCAGCGAGCAGCGCTGAAAAAAGTTTTGAGATTTGCGTAAAAAGTTTGGGGTCGATTCGTAATAAGGATTGAGGGGGCGATCGCGCTGACAATGCGGGGCGATCGTCCCGCACAACTATTGTTTTTTTGAAGTTGTTCTTTTGAAGTTTAAGGGCGATCGGGTTTTATGTCTACTATTCAAACCGGGGTTAAAATTATGT